>CAJJOP010000068.1:0-1769 GCA_905193415.1 uncultured Roseburia sp. | reverse complement strand
GGATGAGAACCATGCAGGGGTGAGATTCCCATGAGCTTTAGCGAAAGCTGTTCGGCTTGCTTAGATACCATTTTGAATTAGAATTTTTCATTCAAAATCAAATAACTATTTGCAGGAAATACAATCTTAATATTACTTTTGCCACAAAATCTGATATAATATAGACAGATATTGAGGGTTCCATATCTGGTCTATGGAAAGGAGGAACATGATTACAGTAACAAAAAAAGACTTAATAGAACTGGGTTATGGAACTTCATTCGCAGCAGACATCATAAGAGAAGCAAAAAAACTTATGATTTCAAAAGGGCATACCTACTATCAGTCACGCAAACTGGACAGGGTTCCCAGAGAAGCTGTGGAAGAATTGCTAGGGATTACTTTTACTGATAAATCGAACTGATTGTACTTCTTGCACATTTATGTAAGGAGTGAAATCATGGCAAAAGACCCTATTAAGAAAGCAGAAAACGGAACTTATTATTTTAGAGCAAACTTAGGTTTTCATCCGATTACCGGAAAACAGATTCAGAAATACAAAAGTGGATTCAAGACAAAAAAAGAAGCCAGAGAAGCATATTCAAAACTTATGCTGACATCCACAGAGGAATTAACAGAAAAGAAACAGCAGCTATCTTTTCAACAGTTTATTGAGGAAACTTATCTTCCTTGGTATAAAACACAAGTAAAGGAAAGCACCTATCTGAACCGCCGTTCTACCATTCAGAAGCATTTTTCATACTTTTACAAAATGACGGTGGATGAGATAGAACCCATTAACGTCCAGAACTGGCAGCTTGAACTCGCAAAAGAATTTAGTCCAAACTATATCCGTATTGTACAGGGTATGCTCTCTATTGCCTTTGACAGAGCAGTTGTTCTCGGTCTTGCAAAGAAAAATCCATCACGAATGATAGGAAACATCAAGAGCAAGAAAACAAAAGTGGATTTCTGGACACTGGATGAATTTCAAAAGGTAATTTCCCTGCTCTACAAGGGAGATTATTACGAACATTACCTTTTCATTTCATACTGGCTCCTGTTTATGACCGGAATGAGAATCGGAGAAGCCGCAGCCCTGCAATGGTCGGACATCAACTTTGAAACCGGACTTTTAAGTATAACAAAAACGCTGTACTATAAAACAATGGACGAATACAAATTTGTGGAGCCAAAGACACAAGCTAGTATTCGCACTATCTATATTGACACAGATACCATCAAAGAATTGAAAGCATGGCAGGAAGTACAGCAAAAGGTTTTAAAGGGCTGCGACCTTGTACTAAGCTACAATGGGATTCCCACCAGTAAGCACACCCTCCCACGGGCATTAGAAAAACTTGCTGGATTGGCAGGCGTACACCGTATCAAGATTCATGCACTCAGACATTCCCATGCTTCCCTGCTCATCAGTATGGGTGAAAATCCTTTATTGATTAAAGAACGTCTGGGGCATGAAAAGATACAGACTACGTTAGGAACCTATGGACATTTATATCCCAACACCAACGTGGAAGTTGCCAAAAAATTAACTGGTGTTCTCACTTATACTCCGGCAACAACCAGTGTTGCCGATTACACCAGCAATCAGCATACAGCAATCTATCACAGAGCCATTGAATAAAAAAATGCAATCAAAATGCAATTCTAAAAGGAAAGAGCCTCAAAACCCTTGAAAATAAAGGCTTTGAAGCTCTGCTCCAACTATTCAAACTCTACAAAGACTAACGCTTTTTGTTTAGGAATTATTCTCTGTAATGTTTCTCGTT
>CAJJOP010000067.1:0-1770 GCA_905193415.1 uncultured Roseburia sp. | reverse complement strand
CTTTGCGGACATTTAAGGAGATATAAAAAGATAGTCAAAAAGACATATATAATTTATGATAAATAAACTAATTGAAAAGGACAATCATCATGCTTCAAAAACAACGTATCATAAATGAATTTCAAAAATTAGTATCAATGGATTCGGAATCTTTCTGCGAACGTCAGATCGCAGATTATCTGAAGGAAAAACTGGAGGCGTTTGGCTTTACTGTCAGTGAGGATAATGCAGGAGAAGTGCTGACAGAACAGGGATTAAATCCTGCAGAAAAAGAAAACTTGCCGTACACCGGTAATCTTTACGCTTTCCTTCCGGGAAACTGCGAGGGAGAACCGATTCTTCTGGCTGCCCATATGGATACGGTAAAACCGGGACAGGGAAAACAGGCGATTTTACATGCAGATGGGAAGATCACTTCCGACGGAAGCACAGTGCTTGGAGCGGATGATCTGTCCGGTGTTGTGAGCATTCTGGAAGCATTGCAGGTTATTCATGAGGAACAGCTGCCACATCCGGATATTGAAATATTATTTTCTGTGGCAGAGGAACTGTTTTCGCTGGGAAGCCGGGTGTTTGACTACAGTCAGATTCGTGCGAAACAGGCTTACGTATTTGACCTTAGTGGTCCGGTGGGCACAGCAGCGCTGGCAGCGCCTACGATTCTGTCTTTGGATATCTGCGTAAATGGAAGAGATGCTCATGCGGGATTTGCACCGGAGACGGGCATTCATTCCATCGCGATCGCAGCGGCAGCGATTGCTGAAATCCAGAATGGCAGGATCAATGATACGACAACGGTTAATATTGGCACCATTCATGGCGGAGATGGCAAAAATATCGTGCCGAAGCAGTGCGTGATCTCCGGGGAAGTGCGTAGTATGGATCATGAAAATGCGCTTGCTCAGGCGGAGAACATCCGAAAAATTTTTGAAGAAAAGGCTGATGCTTATGGTGGAATGACAGAAATGAAAGTGACGGAGGAAGTGCATGCTTATCGTGTGAAAGCCGATAATCCTGTTGTACAGCGCTTTCAAAGAGCATGTCAGGCAGCAGGCTTATCCGAGCAGCTGGTGGATACTTATGGCGGCAGTGATAATAACAATTTTGCCTTGCATGGGATTACAGGCATCGTACCGGCCTGCGCCATGGAAAATGTGCATTCCTGTCAGGAATATACCTGTGTGGATGAGCTGGAGAGGAGTGCAAGGCTTGTGCTGGAACTGATTCTGGCGTAGAGCATTGAAATAATGAATAAAGCAAAAAAACAAATATCTTTCTTCTTAATGAAATTTTATAATACGGACAGCGTAGCATATGGAATTCTGTTAAAAAGAATTTTATTTTTGCAGTACTCAACTTTAAGTTTGTTGTGATAATACAGACCACTGTGCTATTCTGAATACAGAAAACAAGCTTTATGTATTTTGAAAATTATACGTGAAATGAAGATTTTTAAAAGAAAATATGGATATACAGTAGCCATTCTATTGGTGTGTATATGATATTGGCAATGTTGAAATGTTGTTGCATATAAATCTATTCCGAAAATTTTCACAAAAAAATAAAAGCAGATCAAGCACAGGAGGGCATCGTATGATCACGGCAGAAGCATGCGGAAAAATAATTTCAGAAGCGAGAAAAGAACAGAATCTGACTCAGAAGGATGTGGCAGAACGATTACACATTACAGACAGGGCAGTATCCAAATGGGAGCGTGGTGTTTCCCAAACAAAAAGATATTAAGAAACAGCCCATGTTTACCTGCTTGCA
>CAJJOP010000066.1:0-1962 GCA_905193415.1 uncultured Roseburia sp. | reverse complement strand
TTGGCGGTGCGGAGGTCAGTAAGAATATTCGGCTTTTTATGGGTGACCATTTGAAACGCATCCCACTGTCCCGCTTTACGCAGGGGCAGACCGGCGATTATATCAACACCATTACAAGTGACGTAAACAACTACGAAAAAATCCTGACCCATAAAGTCGGAGATTTTGCAAAGAATTTTGCCCTGTCATTGATGTTGATTGTCTTTGTTATGACGCTCTATGTTCCGGCAGGAATTATCCTACTGATAGCCGATCTTCTTTTAATCCCCGGCCTATGGCTTTCTTTCCGCATGGTACGGAAATATGGAAAAGAAAAGAACGATATTTGTGCGGAGAACGTCAGCAGCATTGTTGAGTATGTTTCTGGTATTCAGACTTTCCGAGCTTATGGTGTAGGCGGTATGAAGAACAAAACTGTTATCAACGCCATGCGGGAGTTTTCCCGGATCAGCTTTGTGTACGAATCAAAAGTGCTTCCTATTGGTGCGGCCTTTGGTATTTTGAGTTGGCTGTCCTGCCCGCTGGTTATCTTGCTGGCCTATGCACCCTGGGTCGCAGGGACACTGAACACGGTGGACTACCTTTTGATTTGTATGCTGCCCCTGTTCTGTGCAAAGCTGGCTAACTCGATTTTTGTAGACCTTACCAGTTATAAGAACCTGATGATCTCGAAAAACAAAATCTTGAGTGTAATGAATGATCCGGAGGAAACTGGCAGCATGGAGCCGCTTCACACAGCTACCCATGAAATCACATTTGACAATGTAGATTTTGAGTATGTTCCCGGTGAACCTGTACTAAAACACGCCACCTTTACGGTGCCAGTTCAAAAGCTCACGGCCATTGTCGGAGACTCTGGCTCTGGCAAATCTACTATTTTGAATCTGATTGCAAAATATTATGAAGCAACGGGCGGGACGATTTCTATTGGAGGTAAACCCATTAACCATGTTGCCGCAGAGCGTGTACTGGAACAAGTTTCTATGGTAGACCAGGACGTATTTCTTTTTGACGATACCATCCGGGATAATATCCGACACGCCCGCCCTAATGCTACGGACACGGAAATCGAGGATGCTTGCCGGGAGGCTAACTGTGACAGCTTCATCCGTAAGATGGAAAAGGGATATGATACGCCGACTGGTGAGAACGGAAATCTTCTCTCTGGCGGTGAGCGTCAGCGAATTTCAATAGCCCGCGCTATACTGAAAAATAGCCCCATCCTGCTCTTGGATGAAGCAACAGCATCTCTTGACATTGAAAATGAGCTTGCCGTAAAGCAGGCCATCGCTAATCTATTAAAAGAGAAAAAGACAGTGGTAATGATTGCTCATACCCTTTCCATTGTCAAAAACGCTGATCAAATTCTTGTAATGGGTGATGGCAGGATTGCCGAATCTGGAACCCACGAGGAATTGCTTGCGAAAGGCGGAAAATATGCTGCTATGTGGAACGCAGAGCAAAAAATATCGGCTTGATAGAAGCTAAAGAAGAATAATTGCATAGCGCATGAACCTGCCCCGACTATGGGGAAAGAAAAAAAACGCTGGCTGGGGCAGGTGATTTTGCGCGCCTATTTTAAGTTATTATCCTAACGGCGGTTTTGAGAAATCAGAGCCGCCGTTTCTTGCGTATACCTAAAAGGAATCTTCCGCATCTATCCACATTTGCATCGTTCCATCAAGATACAATCTTGCATACTCAAGTGGTTCATCAATGGCAAGTGCGTTTAATGCACAGTCAGATCCGGGAGTAGTTGTTAAATTCTTCTCCGCTTCCCAGCAGTCAATGCGGAGCATATAGCCAGCAGAAGTATAAACATCAATGCTGTTGCGTTGTGGATTGTATTCTGCAAATATCGTTCTCATCGTATCAAATCTCCTTATCGTTCAATCAATCATTTGTTGCAAAAATCAGAAGCATTTCAATCAGTTCACCATGTCACTTTTATTTTGTGTTATA
>CAJJOP010000065.1:0-2609 GCA_905193415.1 uncultured Roseburia sp. | reverse complement strand
CGTAAGCGCTTAGTTTTTGGGTAACTAGATATTCGCCCTTTTCTAACTCATAATAATAGAAGATAGATTTTTACTCCACTTCTTTGATAGAAAGTAGAAATTTACTACATTTGGAGGTTTCATTATGAGTGATAAACGTGCACCAAGGCGTTCCTTGGATGATTGGATGGAGCTGGTAACTGAATGCAGGCAAAGTGGATTAACAGACGCTGCATGGTGTGAAGCACAAGGTATTTCTCCAAGTTGCTTCTATAATGCCGTTTCCCGTCTGCGCAAAAGAGCCTGTCAGATACCAGATCCGATTGGCAAAGCCAGCACTCTTGATCTTACATCCCACAAACAGGATGTCGTTCAGATTGCTATAGAACCGGAACTTTCTCCGGCAGAACTGTTTCAAGATGAAAGAAGCAGTTCTATGTACCTTGACAATTCACATACGATTGAGATTGAAGCAAAAGGATTAACAATCCGTATGAGCAATACTGTTCAGCCTATGCTTCTAAAAATTTTAATGGATGCATTAAAGGAGCCATTATGTTAGCGGACATTTCCAATGTCGATGCAATCTATATCGTTTGTGGCAGAACAGATATGCGTAAATCTATCGATGGATTATGCGCAATTATTCAGGAGCAGTTCTCTATGGAAATCGACCATTCGCTCTATCTATTCTGTGGACGCAAATGCGACAGGATTAAAGCTATCTTAAAAGAGCCTGACGGAATTGTTATGATCTACAAAAGACTCACCGCCCAAGGCTCTTACCGGTGGCCCCGGGATAAATCAGAAGTCCGGAATCTCACTTGGAGAGAGTTCGACTGGCTGATGTCAGGCATCGATATCGAGCAGCCAAAAGCTATTAAAACCACTTAAACTGTACGGCAAAAAAATACACATAAAAGCACTGGATTTCCTTGAAAATTCAGCGTTTTTCAAGCCTCTTATTGACCCGTTTTCCTAGGAGTTTTCCATGATTTCTGGTATAATAAAAGTATCAAAAACCGGGAGGGAAACGCAGTGGCAGACAGTTCTAAAGACCTTCAACTCCGTGAGTTGAAAGACATGATCAACGATCTGAAAAAAATGATAAAAACACTTCAGGCAACTGTAGATGCCGCTAACAAACGGGAAGAGGCTCTTACTCAGGAACGGGATAATTTAAAGGAAGAAGTGGATCTGCTTCGCAAAAAGCTTTTCGGTTCTTCCAGCGAAAAACGTTCCATGGATGTTCCGGGACAATTGAATTTATTTAATGAAGCCGAACTGGAACAGAATCCAACTATTGCAGAACCAGAAGCGTTGGAAAGTCTTTTGCCTGAGAAAGAGACAAAAAAGCGGAAATCCCGTGCAACTAACGCAGAACGGTTCAAAGGGATTCCAGTAGTCAAAAAATATCTGGATCTTCCGGATGCAGAAAAAGTCTGCCCTGTTTGCAACGCTCCTCTGGTAAAAATCGGTGAAGAATTCGTACGCCGCGAACTTTCCTTCGTACCGGCAAAGTTAAAAGTGATCGAAATATACAGCTTAAATTATATTTGCCCGGAATGTAATAACGATGACGTTACTGTTATCAAAAAGGGAAAAGACGGCCATGCACATATGCTTCACGGTATGGCTGCGGCAGATACTATCGCCTGGGTCATGTATCAGAAGTTTTGTAACAGTCTTCCTTATACCCGGCAGGAAAAAGACTGGGAACAGTACGGTGTTGCTATCACAAGAGCAACGATGGCAAACTGGGTAATCCGTAATACATTGGATTATTTCACCCCGATGTATGATTACTTCCACCGGCAACTCTTAAAAAGGGAATTCGCAATGGCAGATGAAACACCACTCCAGGTATTACACGAATCCGGTAGGCGTGCACAGACCAAATCTTACATGTGGTTATTCCGCAGCGGGGAAGATGGCGGATTCCCAATCATCCTTTATAAATATTCAGAAACCCGTGCCGGGAATAACGCAGTAGAATTCCTTGAGGGATTCAAGGGATATCTGATGTGTGATGGTTACAGTGGTTACAACAAAGTTCCTGATGCCAAACGGACAGCATGCTGGGCACACATCCGCAGATATCTGACAGATGCGATTCCGAAAGGAAAGCAACTGGATTATACACAGCCATCTGTTCAAGGCATGATGTATATCAACCAGCTTTTCCATTTGGAAGATGTCATTAAAGCGAAGTACTCATCCTTCGATGCTATCAAGAAAGCTCGTCTTGAGAAAGAAAAGCCGATAGTAGAAGGCTTTTTGTCGTGGCTTGATAAACAAAATCCAGTCCGTGGATCAAGGATGGATAAGGCAGTTACCTATATTCAGAATCGCCGATCCTATCTTATGACCTATTTGGAAGATGGTCACTGCAGTTTTTCTAATAATCTCAGTGAAAACGCTATTCGTCCGTTTACAGTAGGCCGGAAAAACTGGCTGTTCTGTGATACTCCAAACGGCGCCCAGGCCAGTGCTATCGTCTACACAATGGTAGAAATGGCGAAAGCAAATGGAGTAAACGTCTATCACTATCTAACCTATCTTCTGGAAAAACTCCCGAATGATAGGATGAGCGATGAAGAGTTAGATAGGCTTGCCCCATGGAACGAAGA
>CAJJOP010000064.1:0-2810 GCA_905193415.1 uncultured Roseburia sp. | reverse complement strand
GTAACCAGAAACATCTTTCCCTTGAAGACCGTAAATACATTGAGCGTTCCCTGAATAACGGCAGCACTTTTAAAGATATCGCCCGCTTCTTATGCAAAGATCCTACAACTATTTCGAAGGAAGTGAAACTCCATCGTGTAAGTGATTGGTATTATAAAGGATCCTTCCTTAACGCTCACAACTTCTGCATTCATAGATATCACTGCAGAAAAACAAATGTATGCAGGAAAATCATACTCTGCAACATTAAGTGTACTTCCTGTCCAACCTGTAACCAAACCTGTCCTGATTTCGTTAAAGAACAGTGTAACCGTCTTGATAAGGCTCCTTACGTCTGTAATGGATGTCCGAAAGCCATCCATCATTGTTCCATTGCTCACAAGTACCGTTACGATGCTGTCTTTGCAGACCGCAAATACAAGGAATGTCTGTCTTCGTCCAGAGCTGGTATAAACATGACAAAGCATGAACTACGTCAAAAGGACATGGTCATTTCGCCTCTTATTTATCAGGGACAATCTGGAGATTCCACCTATGCAGATGCCTGCTTAAGCCGAATGACATCCAAGGCATATCGTCTTGAATTTCCTGGCAGAGATCGTAGAGTAAACAACGGTAACTAATAAACCTGCTGAGCTTTGCTCAGTTTGAAGCGGAATGGCGCTCCGTTCCTCTGGAACGGATGCGCAGTTCTTGCGGAATATGCAGCTTCCCCATAAATCTCATAAAAAAAGGCTCAAAAATACCCGGAGCACTCCGGGCACAAAAAAAGCACCTGCCATTCCTGACAAATGCTTTCCATATCATCTCTTATTCAATCAATAGAACTGAAAGTTGAAGAATACTCTTTCTACCGTTCATACGATGCAATGATTTCTTTGCTGTCTGCTATTCTATACTCAAGTGTTCCCAAATTACCAATCAAGTTAAATGTCATATCTGCATTGACCTGCAATTCATCTGCAATCCTGGATGCAGACGGCTCATCTTTTAGAAAAACTGTTAATCCATAAGGCTCTGTTTCAGACTGTATCTCTATACTGTCATATGAGTATCCCTCCGGATACTCTTGACCGCTTACAATGTTTATAACATTCGAAGAATCTCCTACATAATCTGTCTTATACTGCGACAGGTTAGGAATTTCGTACAGTTTTTCTTTTTTCCCGCACGCCGAAATCAACATTATTGATACCGTAACCAACATAATTGCAAGTACTTTTTTCTTCATAACCCCCCCCCTGAAAACTTTTATTTATCTTCTAACTCAAATCCAAGTTCTTTCAGTTCTTTTTCGTTTCTGACATCTTCATCCGTTTTCTTTTTCTTTCCAGTGATAGCACTGTAGGCTTCTTTGATACCATTTTTCACTGCCCATTTGATAACGAAATACAGTGCGATCAAAATAACAATTGCAGTTCCTCCACTTATGCCTAATTTATTCCACATAATCATTAACTCCTCCGATTTCGTGATTTTCAATTTATTTTCAATTTTACAGGCTGGGATTTATCATTGATTGACACTCCCCACAGCTAAAGCAGGGGGATTCCTGTTTCTTCCACCATTGCATTGGCAAATACCTTACGGTACTGCAATGTCTTACACGGTGTCCACAGGCTATCTTTATACTGTTCCCGCATGCCCTGCGGTACAGTTTTCTTATCTTTATGCCGACTGCAGCTGCAGTCCTTTTTTCAAAATATTGATGCCTGCATTCGTATCCCGGTCATGAACTGCATGACACCCGGGGCACTCCCAGATACGAATGCGCAGATTTTTCACCAGCGGATTCCGATAGCCACAGGAACTGCAGGTCTGGCTGCTCGGATACATCGTTGGTACTTTGCGGATTTCATTTCCATACCACACAGCTTTATATTCCAGCATCTCGAAAAACTTTGCCCACGAAACACTGGCTATCGACTTTGCCAGTTTATGGTTCCGGATCATTCCCTTTACATGCAGGTCTTCGATGCAGATGGTTTGGTTTTCACACACCAGCATCGTTGACTGTTTCTGCAGGAAATCATTTCTTTGATTCGTTACTTTTTCATGTACTTTGGCAACTCGAATTCGCTGCTTATCCCGGTTATGGGATCCTTTCTCTCTTCGGGAAAGTCTGCGCTGTTCCCTTACAAGTTTTCGCATCGAGCGTTCCAGATATTTGGGATTCGCTGCTGTATTTCCGTTGCTGTCAGAATAGAACGTTTTGATTCCAACATCAATTCCAATCGTTCCACCCTGATTAGGTCGCGGTTCCGGTTCAAATTCAACATTCAGAACCGCAAAATATTTTCCGGATGGCGTATGCTCAATGGTTACGTGATGAATGTTTCCCACTTCCATTGACTGACGCACTTTCACATATCCGAGCTTCGGAAGTTTGATATATCTTCCCACGATACGAATGTTGTCTTTTTGATTTACCGTTCTGTACGACTGAAAATGGTTATGTTTGCTTTTGAAAGTTGGATGGGACGCCCTTTTTTGAAAAAAGTTTACAAATCCCCGGTCAAGATCCCGCAATGACTGCTGTAATGCGATGGAATCGACTTCTTTCAGAAAAGCAAACTCTTCCTGCTTTTTCAGTTCCGTCAGCATGGCAGAAGTCTGGCCATAGCCGATTTTTTTCCCTTTTTCATAGCCTTCCTTACGCATGGCAAGTCCCCGGTTATAGATGAACCTGCAGCATCCCAGCGTCTGGTGGATGAAGGCTTTCTGTCCTTTATTCGGGTAGATTCTGAATTTGATCCCTTTTTGCATTATCCCATCTTATCCTTTTGTCTCTGCGATGTTTTCTGGTTTTC
>CAJJOP010000063.1:0-2831 GCA_905193415.1 uncultured Roseburia sp. | reverse complement strand
GCGTGAAGGGACATCCCCGACCTGCTCTGGCTCGTGAGCCGGAGAAAATCACTCTACTGGATGCCTATCGGGCAGTAGAGGGCAACAAGCCCCTGCTCCATCAGGACATCCACACCAATCCTGCCTGTGGCGTGGGTGTAAATATTCAACTGGTGCTGCGGGATTTTTACTTGGACATTCAAAAAGCAGCGGAACAAAGAATGCAAGGAATCACGTTGAAAGATGTGCTGGAACAATATCACATGACTCCCATTGGTTACCCCTGTCCTTTTGCCAAACGTATGCGGGAGCTGGTGCAGAAAGAGATAGGTGATGGTGTCCGTATCTTGGATTACACCCATGACGCTGGTCCTGAACCAGAAATATTTCAGAAGTAAAGTTTCTTTTTCCTTCAGCCTATGGTAAGATAGACTTTAAGGAGGAGTGCTAAATGATTCAGAACCCCTTACCACACGACCACGGACAAACTATCGAGCAGGAACTGGAACATATGCCCCGCGTAGAAAACTTTCAAACCGTAGCTGATATTTTCAAGCAGCTGGGGGATGGCAGCCGTATTCGCATTTTTTGGTTGCTTTGCCACTGTGAGGAATGTGTTATCAATCTTTCAGCCATGGTAAATATGAGCAGTCCTGCAGTTTCTCACCATCTCAAGCAGTTGAAATCAGCAGGTCTGATCGTTAGCCGCCGGGACGGAAAAGAGGTCTATTATAAAGCGGCCGATACCGAGCAGACCCGAAATTTCCATCACATGATTGAGTGGCTTGTAAAAATCGCCTGTCCGTCGCAAGTAGAAAAACAAAAAGGAACGCCATGAAAAAAGAAGAATCCAAAGTTATCGCTCAAAAATTTCAAAAAATTCTAAACGGCACCCTCGCCTTGAAGCATTGCCGGGCTGGCGGAACGGGTACCACACTCTTTGGAGAACAGTTTCGAGCGGTTACCGCTGGAAAAGGGGTTATGGAGGCATATGAAACTTTTCCTGGAATAGAGGTATCCTTCAATGTTTTTCTTGCTTCAGAGATCAAGTTTCAGCATGATGCTTCGGATTCTGTTTTAGAAATTTACTATTGTCGCAGTGGTCGCGTGGGTTGGAATATGCAAGACGGTACTGCCGTCTATTTAGGTACAGGTGATGTGACAGCACACAGTATGGCCTGCTGCGCGGATTCCGCCATGATGTTTCCCCTAGGATATGCAGAGGGAATTTCCATTTCCGTGGATCTGAAACAGCTCTCTTCCATTTGCCCGGAAGTTTTAAAGAATGCCGGTGTGGAGGCAGACCAGTTACGGGATCGATTTTGCTCCGGAAAGCCATCCGCAATCCCGTCCTGTTCCGATTTAGAGCACATTTTTGCCCCACTCTTTTCTGCTCCTGTATCCGTTCGAATTTCCCTCTTGAAATTGAAGGTGCTGGAAATTTTGATTTATTTGAGCAACATGAAATCGGAGCATAAAGAATTGACTCAATACTTCTCCCAGCAAACCGAATTGATAAAAGAAATTCATCAACAGTTGACAGAGCACTTGGATCAACGATTTACGATCGCAGAACTTTCCAAACAGTATTTGATAAATACCCCCACTCTAAAGGAGATATTCAAGGCAGTCTACGGCCAGCCTATCGCCACCTATATGAAGGAATTTCGAGTGCGTCAGGCTATGAAATTATTACGGGAAACAAATGACACTATCGCGGATATTGCTTCCCAGGTAGGCTACCAAACCCAGGGAAAATTTTCAAGCGCTTTTCAGTCTATAGTCAAAATGTCACCCAGAGAATACAGAAAAATCCAGGGTATAGCTCCATCGGATTTCTTTAGCAAAACACTGTAATGAAAAATTCTGGTAGACTACTGCCAACAAAGCCAAGTTCTTCACTTTTGATGTATAGTCAATCAGCGTTGTCATCCTAATCTGTGCTGACTGCATCAGCAGCCGTTTTCCACATACTGAACATAGGAGATCAAACCGTCTGTTCTTACAGCATCCAGTGTTTTTACGCTGATTCCCAGTATACTGGCTGCTTCCTTCCTTGTAATCAGTTTATCCATCGCCTTCTTCGTCATAGTTCATAGCGAAAGCTCCCTTCCTGTGATAGCTACATACTACCACAAAAGTAATTATCTTTCACTGACAACTATCCTAACACACAGGGATAACTTGAATAGAGTAAAATGCTCGCATCTATCATTTCAAGCAAGAGAAAATGAAGTGAAATGCTTGCATTCTCTAATGATTATTATGAATTGATTTTTAGGGCAACACAATCCGTCGAATTATTTTGCGCTTACAAAATCAATGTCTGAGTATTTCTTTTTCATAATATATTTGTAGCCTTCTTTTGAGATTTTTCTTGCATAAGCCTTAGCGATATTTTTCTTAATAGAAGATTTCTTTCCATAAACCACATCTTGAACTGTCATTTTCTTACCATCTCTTAATCGATAGGTTAGACCGTATTCCTTTGTCTCACCAATCCCTCCGGCATACCAGTTACTTGTAAATTTAAAACTAACATATCCATTTTGATTATATGTAACTTTACATTTATTTAGATAAAAAATGTAAGTATATGATGATTTTTTTAAACCCTCAAAATAATTAAACAAATTTTTTTTATATTCAAATGTGTTCTTATAATCAGTCATTATTGATTTGTTAATTTTCTTTATAGCAGCGCTCTTTCCCTTCAATTGCGGAAGCTGATAGAGATATTCTGCCTTATGGTCTTTATACTGTTTTACTTGTCTTTTATTGACAATTTTGTATGAAGCCTTTGATGCCGCAGATACTTCAAAATAATTCTCATAAGATGTTAACGAAAAAAG
>CAJJOP010000062.1:0-3021 GCA_905193415.1 uncultured Roseburia sp. | reverse complement strand
ATACCCTGACAACAGGTGTTCAACAGGGAACGCTGCACTTTGTCGATCTTTCACCTCCGCCGGTGGTAACGGAAGAATGCAGAAGCCTGAATACCAGACAATGCGGTGTCCACAAATACAAAGGAGAATGTTCTGGTGTATTAGCAGAGGATGGAGCAAGAGCAGTCTTAACACCAGCAAAAGAGAATGTTCGTCAGAACGGCAGACGTATGAAAGAACCCGAAGAACCGATGTTTACAATTACTGCAACCGATCGTCATGGCATCTTGTATCACGGCAGAATAAGAAGGTTAGTTCCGAGGGAATGTCTGCGACTGCAGGGTTATTACGACTGGCAGATTGATAAGATCATAGACAGCACTTCTGACGCACAGCTTTATAAACAGGCTGGAAACGGAGTAACTGTCAATGTTATCGAGGCAATTGGCAGATTGTTACAAAAGGCAGACTCCGAACTTAACACACAGAAAGTGTCTGAGAAAGGAATCCATTAGGCATGATCGGAATAAAAGACCAATACTTTGGCACAGAAATCGAAATGACAGGGATTACCAGACAACGTGCTGCAGAAGTTGTTGCTGAAATGTTTGGAACAGAAGCATATTATGACGGCACTACTTATGGAGTCTGGTCAGTGATAGATCTGGAAGGAAAAAAGTGGAAATTTATGTCTGATGGGAGCATTTATACACAACGGAAAGTATACGGTCGAATTGTAGACGCAGGTGGAGAATATTCAACAGAAATGGTATCACCGAAATTATCCTATGATGAAATGGGAAAGTTACAGGAAGTAGTACGATGTCTGCGACAGCATGGAGGTTTTGTAAATGAGTCCTGTGGTCAGCATGTTCATGTAGATGCATCGAATCATACACCGCAGAGTCTGAAAAATGCACTGACAATTATGTATGCAAAGGAAGATATCCTGTTCAAAGCACTGAAAGTGCAGGAGAGAAGAGCAAATAGTTATTGTCAGAGGGTGCGACCGGAGGTATTGGAGAAAATCCGAAAAATACCAAATAAATCAATCACAATGGACCGAGTAAGAAATGTCTGGTATGGAGGCAGGGATGGAAGTCATACCCATTATGATCATACCCGTTATTATGCTCTGAATCTTCATGCTGTGTTTTCCAAGGGAACTTTGGAATGGCGTTGTTTTGAAAGCACACTACATGCAGGAAAGGTGAGAGCAAATATTACACTGGCATTAGCCATTTCCGCACAGGCAATCAATCAGAGATCGACACAGATGAAAAAGACACTGATATCAGAAAACCCGGCATTTACATTTCGTACATTTTTATTGAGACTTGGGTTAATTGGAGACGAATATAAAAATGTTCGAAAACATCTGCTGGCAAATCTGGATGGTGATCTTGCGTGGAGATATGATAAAAGCACGTATGAGTGTCTGAAGAAAAATCAAAGGACAGAAGGAGTCAGATAGAGGTGAGAAAAAATGAAAGATAGATATTACTTCGCTTATGGCAGCAACATGAATCTGGAGCAGATGAAGTACAGGTGTCCGGCTGCGGAAGTTGTGGAAAACGTCCGGCTTGAAAATTATCGGCTGGCATTTCGGGGAAGGGCTCCGGGCAATGGGGTAGCAACGGTTCTGCCGGAAAAAGGAAGCTATGTCGAAGGAGTCTTATGGAAAATCACAGAAGCGTGTGAGAAGAGTCTGGATTTTTATGAAGGATTCCCAAGTTTTTATGGGAAAGAATCGATTCGGGTAAAAAATCAGGATGGTGTGGAGAAAGAAGTGTTTGTATATATGATGAACGCTCCGCACAAAGATGTTCCGGCAAAGCCATCGAAATTTTATCTGGATGGAATTCTGGAAGGATGTAAGGATAACCAGATTCCAACGGAGTCTGTCATGGAAGCGGTAAAACGTACCAGACAGGAAGTAAAAAAAGAAAAAAATCGATATGCAAGATAAAACGTACCGCAGAGGAAACATCTTCTGCGGTATTTTACTGAAAAAATCTATTTATAATAGGAAGGAAAAGCACATGAAGGTTAGAAAATTAAAGACCAGAATTGCTGCTTTTGGACTGGCTGTCCTGATGGGCATCAGTACCTTGAGCAGTGCGAATGCGTTTGCGGCCGAACAGACAGGCTCGGAACAGCAGACGGAAGTACAGGCATCTGAACAGGCGGTAACAAGCCAGAAAGATACATCAGTTACAGCAGATGATATCACAAAAGCAGTTTCAGATGATACATTTGCAGTGGAAACCAGTATGGAAGGAATCCATTATGATGCAGAAAAAGAAGATGTTACGCTTGTAAGTATCAAAGATGAGAATGGTGGAGAGTATCATTCAGACAAAGCAGGAACATATATTGCCACTTATATGGTCGTTCCAAAAGATAAGAGTGACAGCTATACCATCACCCGTAAAGTGACTCTGACGGATACCGAAGGACAGGCACATTCCGAAGAAAATGGTGGAGAGAAACAGAAGTCAGATACAGAATCTGAAGATGATTCGGATTCGCCTGTGCAGAACTACACAGATGTAGAAATTGAAACATCCGAAGAAGATGCATCTGCACAGGCAATCAAAGAACTGAAAGAGGACATCGAAGAGGGAAATGTGATGGTATTGTCTGCGGCTGAAAGAGCTACAAGCAGCGGTTCCACAGTTACATTGACAAAGGGGAGAACTATTTATTATCCAAGTTATATTGGAAATTATCTTACTTGCCTGTTTACAGTCAATGGAAAAATTGCATACTGCCTTCAGTCCCAGAAAGCATCCCCACCGAGTGGAAGTTATGTAGCACAGGTACTGGACAGCAATAAAAATCTGCAGAAAGTCCTTTATTATGGTTATGGCGGGGCAGGAAATCTGACAGGAAGTTATCTGTCTGGAAAAACGGAAGATGAAAAGTATGTGTATACACACATTGCAGCCAGCTATGCTTATGCAGGAGAAGCCGGATTTACAGGGTGTAATTATAATGACCTTGTAAATGCAGGGGTTATCGCATATATCAATTATCTGT
>CAJJOP010000061.1:0-3213 GCA_905193415.1 uncultured Roseburia sp. | reverse complement strand
GACTAGAATGTGGGTGAAAAATTTTACAAGCGCCAGAGTTCCCTCTGGCGCTCATTTTACTTTCGCTGTGCGTTTTTTCTGTACTCTAATGGCAACAATCCCGTGCTTTTTCGGAATAATTCTGCAAATCGGCTTGAAGTGGAATAGCCTACTGTTTGGGCAACTTGCCCGACTGTCAGCTCTGTATATGCCAGCAGATATTCTGCTTGGCTCATGCGCCGCTGTTGAACATATTCCGTGATGGTGCAGTCGTAGTATTTCTTAAAACAGCTTTTGAGCTTTGTTGTTCCCATGCAGGCAATCTGTGTTATCCGTTCCAGAGGAATATCAAAAGCATAGTGATCGCTAAGATAAGCGGCAACTATTTGGAGATTTTCAATATCCTGTTGAGAGAGCTTATGGGCTGGTTTATCAGGATGTTTCTTCTGATATTCCACCACCATTGAAACAGCTTCTGCAACTTTACCCTCATAAAAAAGTTTTGCTGCAATCCCTTCCCCGCGATAGTCTTTGATTTCTGTGAGTAACCGTGACATTTCTGGAAAGTCGGATGTTTGGTCGATCTTCCGAAATGCATCCACAGGATTGATCTGTGCCTCCGGGTACAGTTTTTTCAGGTAGTCCTCATAATATGCCGGTGCAATCTCAATCCCAACCGAACGGATTGGAATATTTTTATGTATCAAAGCCTTGTATGGAGCGTAGCCTCCAATAAATGTTTTGATACAACCGGCAGACAGTCTACGGTATGGAGATAATTCCTCCCCGGAAATAGAGTCATACCGAGTGATACTCAGACATTCCGGCATGGAGCATTCCAACATGAAATCTTCGTGGAAGGAAAAGTTATGGATTTTAATATCATATAAGTCTTTCTGTCCATAAGTCCAGTAGGTGCCTTCTCCAACTTCGGGAGAAAGTTTCCAGCAGTCACCTAATGCCCCATATTGCTGGTTGTCTGGGGCACGGATAAAACCGTGTTCAATCAGTAGCGGTGTATAAAACTGGTCAATAATTTCAGACATGAAAACAGACCTCCTCCTTTTTGCAACGATTAGACGAACTTTTGAAAGGAACAGACGAACATTGCCGGAACCTATTGAATGTTGTTCGATAAATGCGTATTGTATTAGGCGAAGATTAGAGGTATCTAACCGAAGAATATCACAAACCACTTGTCGAGTCAAGACAATGAAAGGTAGGAGGTCAAAATGAGTAATCAAGTAAATTCTATGAACAAAGGTCTGACAGTGAAAGACCTTGTAACAACAGGTGTTTTTACTGCGCTGTTATTTGTTTTTGTATTGGTGGGCGGTGTCTTTTTTGCAACGAATCCTGTACTTACTTTTTTCATGCCAGCAGGAGGTGGGCTGCTTGCTGGCCCCATTTATCTTTTGCTGATTGCAAAAGTACATAAGCGTTGGAGCCTTTCTATAATGGGCATTATCATGGGTATTATTTGGTTCGTGACCGGTATGCACTGGGCTTTTGCATTGGGCTACCTGATCATGGCGATTGTCGCGGACTTTGTTGCTGGTGCAGGGCAGTACAAAAGCAAAAAACTCAACAGCCTGTCTTATATCCTGTTCTCCCTCGGCGGCACTGGTTCGTATATCGTGTTCTTTGTTGACCCCAACGGCTGGGCACAGACTATGCTGGGAAACGGAACCGAACAGAGCTACATCGACACCATGCAGGCAACTGCAAATACCGGCATCCTGATTGCCATGTTCGCTGCTGTTATCATTACATCTGCAATCAGCGCTTTTGTAGGCTGCAAAATGCTGAAAAAGCAGTTTGAAAAAGCAGGTATTACAGAATGAGCGGTAAACGCCACAAGAAAGGGCTTTGGCTCGACCCACGGGCCAAGCTCTTTCTTATTCTTATATGTGTTTTATCGTCCATGTTCGCTCCTTCACTTGCATATCAATTTGTCCTTGTTATGCTGATTGCGATATTGGGTGCTTTCTTTGGAAAGTGGAAATATGTCATTAAGGCTGTATGCTTTTATGCGGTCATCTGTGTCCTGACAGTTTGGATCATGGCAGAAATGACAGGCACGCTGCGGACAATGTTTATTGCCTTTTTAGGATTGTTTCATAAGGTCTATGCGTGCGGAACCTTGGCTGGGATTGTTCTGACTACTACAAAAGTCAATGAGTTCCTGTCTGCTATGAACCGTGTCCACGCACCCAAAAAGTTAGTAATTCCTATGGCAGTTATGCTGCGGTACATTCCAACTATTCAAGAGGACTGGCGATATATCAAGGACGCTATGCGGATGAGAGATGTTTCACCTTCTCTGGCGGGCTTTTTAGCACATCCGGGCATGACGGTTGAGTGTATTTATGTGCCTTTGTTGATGGCAGCTTCAAAAGCAGCGGATGATCTTTCTGTTGCTTCTGTCACTCGTGGAATTGAAAATCCCAATCCACGCACCTGTCTTGTCCAGATAAAATGCGGAGTTGCCGATTGGGGTGTTATGGCCGTTGCCGTAGCTTATCTGATTTTTGAATTATGTGTGCGGGGAGGTGTGATTGGTTGATTGAGTTTGAAAATGTATCGTTTTCCTATACGGGGCAGGAACATGGTGGGCTGCATGACATCAATTTGAAAATTTCGGACGGAGAATGCGTCCTGTTCTGTGGCCGCAGCGGGTGCGGAAAAACAACGATTACAAGGCTGGTGAATGGCCTGATCCCTCAGTTTTATCAGGGAGAGCTTCATGGCCGTGTGCTGGTAGATGGTCAGGAAATCAGCAATATCCCTATGTATCAGATTGCCGCTAAAGTTGGCTCCGTTTTCCAAAATCCACGGACGCAGTTTTTCAATGTTGATACAGACAGCGAGATTGCCTTTGGAATTGAAAATGAAGCTCGCCCTCCTAAGAAATTGGCTGAGCGAGTAGAGCAGACAACTGAAGATTTGCGTATTCAAAAGCTACGGAACAGGAATATTTTTGAGTTGTCCGGCGGAGAAAAGCAGAAAATCGCCTTTGCTTCTGTTTATGCCATGAACCCACAGATTTATCTACTGGATGAACCATCATCTAATCTGGATATGACTTCGATCCAGGAACTAAAGGAACATTTGCGGCTGATAAAAAAACAGGGCAAAACAGTTTTGATAGCGGAACATCGTCTGTACTACCTGACGGAGTTGGCTGACCGAATTGTTTATCTGGAAAAAGGAGAAATCAAAGGAATATACACC
>CAJJOP010000060.1:0-3246 GCA_905193415.1 uncultured Roseburia sp. | reverse complement strand
TAAATAAAACTATAATCAAATAGTGGGAACAAAGGATTATGATAGTCCCTTTTGTGGGGGCTTGGTTTTTTGTACCCAATTTAAGAATACTTTTGCCTTATCAATTTTGACATACACATATACAGCAATCACAAACAGGTGTATGCTGTATATGTGTATGTCCGCAAATTATAATCCCCAGTGGTAAAAGTATTTTACTGCTGGGGATTTTTATGCCCTTTTGGGGCTGTAAAAGGAGGACAATCACATGAAAATAATCAATATTGGAATTCTCGCCCATGTAGACGCAGGAAAAACAACATTGACGGAAAGCCTGCTGTACACCAGTGGAGCGATTGCGGAACAAGGAAACGTGGATAAAGGAACTACAAGAACAGACACTATGATTTTGGAACGGCAGCGCGGAATTACCATTCAGACAGCGGTTACTTCTTTTTGCTGGAATGATTATAAAATCAATATCGTGGACACTCCCGGTCATATGGATTTTTTAACCGAAGCATACCGCTCTTTATCTGTCCTTGACGGAGCTGTTTTAGTCATTTCGGCAAAAGACGGCGTACAGGCACAAACCCGTATATTATTCCATGCGCTTCAGAAAATGGACATTCCGACAATTATCTTTATAAATAAGATAGACCAAAATGGGATCGACCTGCGGCGTGTTTACCAAAGCATTAAAGATAAACTTACCAGTGATATGATTGTCATGCAGGAGGTTTCCCTGTCGCCAAAGATAACCATGACCGATATTTCTGATTTGGACAAATGGGATATGATTATTTCCGGAAGCGATGAACTATTAGAACGATATGTTGCAGAGGATTCTTTGGATATACAGGAATTACAATATGAAAAGTGCAAAAGAACCAGATGCTGCTCTTTGTTTCCTGTTTATCATGGGAGTGCAAAAGACAATTTAGGAACAGAAAAACTGATTGAAGCGATTACAGAAACTTTCATTACAGAAACAGACGATATTCAGTCTGAATTATGTGGATATGTTTTTAAGGTTGAGTATACAGAGCGGAAAAAACGGCTTTCTTATTTACGCCTGTATCATGGGACGCTCCATTTACGGGATACCCTGCTGCTGTCAAAAAAGGAAAAAATAAAGATTACAGAAATGTGTATTCCGTCAAATGGTGAAATCGTCCCGGTTGACCATGCCTGTCCGGGAGAAATTGTTATTTTAGCTGATGATACTTTGAAACTGAACGATATCCTGGGAAATGAAAAACTCCTGCCTCACAAAACACGGATTGATAATCCCATGCCATTACTTCGGACAACGGTAGAGCCGCAAAAGCCGGAGCAAAGGGAAGCCCTGTTAAATGCCCTCACAGAGATTGCTGATACAGACCCTCTTTTGCATTTTGACATTGATACTGTTACACATGAGATTATATTATCTTTTTTGGGAAAAGTACAGTTAGAAGTTATTTGTTCGCTATTAGAAGAAAAATATCATGTGGGCGTGGCTATGAAAGAGCCTTCGGTTATTTATCTGGAAAGACCGCAAAAAAAAGCGAGCTACACGATTCATATTGAAGTGCCGCCGAATCCGTTTTGGGCATCTATTGGTTTGACTGTAACACCGCTTCCTGTTGGAAGCGGAACACAATATAAAAGCGAGGTATCTCTCGGCTATTTAAACCAAAGTTTTCAAAATGCCGTCATGGAGGGTGTGCGTTATGGAATGGAGCAGGGCTTATATGGCTGGGGAGTGACAGACTGCCAAATTTGTTTTGATTATGGAGTTTATTACAGCCCGGTCAGCACCCCCGCTGATTTTCGTTTTCTTGCGCCTGTCGTGTTGGAGCAGGCATTGAAAAAAGCAGGAACACAACTGTTGGAACCATACCTTTCCTTTACCCTTTTTGCACCGCAGGAATATCTTTCACGGGCTTATAATGACGCACCAAAGTATTGCGCAATCATTGAATCAACCAGACTTGAAAAAGATGAAGTTATTTTTAAGGGGGAAATCCCTGCCCGTTGTATTGGTGAATATAGAAATGATTTGAATTTTTATACAAATGGAAGAAGTGTCTGCATTACAGAATTAAAAGGGTATCAGGAAACTTCCGGCGAGCCTGTGTTTCAGCCACGCCGCCCGAACAGCCGTTTAGACAAGATCCGGCATATGTTTCAGAAGATAATGTAACATCTTGCGCAATGCAAACGTTCATTGCTGGCTATTGCGAAATATCATTGATAAAATCAGCATCAGAGAGGAGGAACCATTTTGAACCAGAAACAGACGGATATTACAACAGGAAAGCAAATACGTCATCTGCGAACACAATCGGGAATGACACAGGAAGAACTGGCTGGGAAATTGAATGTTACCCGGCAGGCGCTATCGAATTGGGAGAGAGATGTTAATGAACCCGATTTAAATACGTTGAAAAAAATTTGTTTTCTTTTTGGAGTCCACATGGACGATTTTGCGAAGGAGGTAATAACAAAAATGGAAACATGTGAAAAAAAGAGAAACGACAATTTAATAAGTATGATATGGCAATTGGACTTTTTTATGGTGTCGGGATATTTCTTGGCATTGGTATTTTCTTTGTTGGCGGTTTTATGACAATGTCGGGTGCAGGGTGGGGAGCATCACTATTTGGCGGTGGCTGTTTTTCTCTTGTATTTGGCTTGATATGCCATGCAGTTATTACATTGAGAAGAAATGACAAATGACGGAATATCGGTTTTTATATCGAAACCGGATAGAATGAAGCCAGTTATGAATATGAATTTGCAGGAGGAAAACAAATGTTACGACCAAAAGAAGTTGTATGTAAATGGGTAGACGCTTTCAATAATCACGATGTAGATGCAATCGTGAGCTTATACCATGATAACGCAACCAACCATCAGGTGACCAATGATCCCGTGATTGGGATAGAAGCAATTCGTGAGATGTTTACAGCAGAATTTGCCACTGCCGATATGACCGCCATTGTAGAGAATATCTTTGAAGATGGACAGTGGGCGATTTTAGAATGGAAGGATCCTCTGGGACTGCGGGGATGCGGCTTCTTCCATGTTGTAAATGGTAAAATCCTGTTTCAGAGAGGATATTGGGATAAGCTGTCCTTTTTGAAGCAGCACAACTTGCCTATTGAATAGATGCAGGGAATGGTGACTATAGCATGGAGTATCAAACATTAGAAAAGACAGATACATTCTGTTTGTATCAAACATTCACAAAGGTGTTTTCTGATTATCAGGTGACTGTTG
>CAJJOP010000059.1:0-3267 GCA_905193415.1 uncultured Roseburia sp. | reverse complement strand
AAGTGCGAACATAAAAATAGTTTCATCAATATTCTCCTTTATAAATTCCGATTTGCACATCAAATCGTTTTCTTCATTCTATCACAGTATCATATTATTCCGCCATCAATTTTTCGAACCAGGTATCCATGACAATAATAAACTGGCCTGCGCCTTGCCATTCTTGCAGCATTTCATCCAGAGTTTTGTGTTTCTCATATTTCTGCACATACACCCAGGTGGCTATACCACTGGCCTCAGAAATAATTCCTGTTATGATCTTACGCATGATGTCCTCAAATTCTGCGATTTCCTCTTTTGGAACGATGTCATAGAGATTAGGAATCTGAAAATCTTCTTTCCCACAGTTCTCATGTACATTAATCAACTCTGCTTTCACCCTTTTTCTGGATTCCTCGGGTAATTTCAAATATTGCCAGATCATTGAGACCACTTCGGAAGGTGTGTCTTTTTTGATCGGTGGTAACTGAATAAAATCATTCTTTTCGCTCATTTTCATATCCTCCTCAAGATAAAATAAAATCAATAATAGATTCTCTTGTCATGTCCAATACAGTATCTACGAAGACTCCTGCAAAAAGGATCAGATACAGAATTACACTCAGCGAAAACAGAAATGCAACCTGTACCCAGTCATGGTAACAGTATGCAGTCGCTATAATCAACAAAGTGAATATAAACCCAAGGATCCCTCTGACAACCGCATAAGTCTGTACTGTCATCTTCACTGCCAGGCCGATCACAAAAAGGATCAGCCATACCGGCAGTAATAATATCTTCCCAGCAAGTTTTAAAATAAACATGTGCACCTCCTATCTTACCAGTCCTGGCATATCATGGTTCACCTCTGCCTGATAATACCCGTTCATCGTAGACGGTGCATTAAACAGGGCTGCTAATAAATATTTCTTGATGTTCTTCACCTTTGTGGTGTTACCACGCATACAGTGTAAGACATACTCGATATGTGAATAGGTCAGCATCAGAAATTTTTTCTTCACCAGTGATGCCGGATACCAGTTGCTGGCAATCAAGATCTTGTCATTTTTACACATCACAGTTTCTACGATCAGGTTCACGATTTCATCTACCTGTCGCATATCGTCATGATGGGTTACTTCCAGTGATTCATAATCAATGGTCTCCTTGACAAGGTTTTCATAAGCCTGATAATCCTCAGAGCGATTATCGCTATCACATCTTTTCTCATCCACAGATATGATATGATTAGATTTATTATCATTCATTTCAGTATCACTAAGATTAGTATTATTAGGGTTTGAAATGTAAACTTCTTGAAGTTTGTTTTCGGGACTTCTAGAAGTTTGATTTTGGGACTTCATGAAGTTTAAATTGTAAACTTCTGCAGTCTCTTCATTTTCCACAGAAGTTTGTTTTTTAAACTTCTCTAATTCCTCTCCAAATTTTTTCTCATCTGTTTTCTCAGGCATAAAGGTTTTTACGTAGATAACATTCACCTTTCCAAATCCCTGTCTACGTTTCTCAATCAGACCAATTCCTGTTTCGTCATCCAGTTCTCTCATGGATTTGATGGCTTTATTTCTGCCACAGTTCAGTAATTCCATGATATCTTCGATGGAAAAGTAGATATATGCTCTGTTTTTGTCGTCAAACCACTGATTCTTGATGGAAAGAGACATTCGATCCAACATCAGTCCATATAAAATTTTGGCATCGCTTGATAAATCTTTAAAGTAGCTGTCTGTAAATAATGCTTTTGGTATGCGGTAGAAGCTGAACTGATCAGCTTCGGTACCGTAAAAATAATTAAATGTCATTTTTTTCTCCATAATTTCCTCCTTTCATTTTCTGCTAAGAAGTCCTCTTTTTAAACTTCTTTGACTTTGTTTTCTTAGCTTTTTCTATCCTTAACAGGACTGTTCCTGCATCCATTTTTCTAATAATGATTCAATTACCTGTTCCATATCTTTGGCTGTATAATCATCCGGAAAATACTTTGTCAGTTTCTTTTCTGAGAAAGTAAGAGACCGGGATACTTTCTTTGCCATTACACAATTATTGAAAATCGATAACATCTGGATCTGATTGATTGGTCCATCATTCAGCTGATTTCTAAGTGCTGCAATCTGTTTTGGTTTGATAAATCCTGTGTCGCAGATATATTCGTAAATCCATCCCTGTACTTCCTTATCGATGTAGGAGATATCAACAGCGACCGTGAATTGAAGCTTTTTGTTATCTACCAGATCAAGAAGTTCCGGAATAAGCTCTGTCAGTCGGATATAACGCTGAATCTGTTTAGAGCTTTCGCCTACTTGATCTGCAAGAATATTTCTTGATATTACTGGTTTCAACTTCTGGTCAATTTGACCAGAAGTTATATCTGTCCGACTTCCCTGTCTTTTCATTGCATCAAGTTTCATCTTATACGCAAAAGCTTTCTCACTCGGTAACAGCTCCTCTCGTTGAATGTTAGCGTCCACCATAGCCACAATGGCATCATCATCGGATAATTCCCTTACGATTGCCGGAATTGTTGTAAGACCTGCCAGCTGTGCTGCATGCATTCTTCTGTGACCGGATACCATTTCGTAATCTTCGTTTTCATCCATACGGAGAAGTACCGGTGTCAGCACTCCATTGATCTTTACGCTCTCTACCAAATCCTGCATCTTTTCATCGTCCAACACCTTGAACGGATGATTCTTAAACGGATGGATCTTACTGATCTCTATCTCCATTGCAGATTCTTCATTTACTACTCCGAGCAGTTCATCAATACTTGCCAGCTTAATCTTTTCACCACTTCTATTTTTCATTCTTCAAAACCTCCTGTGTTAAATTCATATATGCCTCAGCAACTTTTCCTTTTGGACAATGCATGTAGATACTTTTTCCCTCTGCACTGGTCTCAGCAGCTTTTACGGACATCGGAATCACATTTTCAAATACCTCAATCTGGCTTCCATAGGTTGTATGTACTCTTGATGCAATGTCCCTTGCGTAATTGGTTCTGAAATCTACCATAGTCAGGAGAATGCCCTCAATCGCCAGTTTCCGATTCAATCTTTTCTTTACTGTAAGAATGGTCTTAATCAGCTGTTGAAGTCCTTTAACAGGCAGATATGCGGCCTGTACAGGTATCAGCACGGAATCGGAAGAAACCAGTGCATTGATCGTCATCATACCAAGGCTTGGCATACAGTCGATCAGGATATAATCGTATCGGGATCTTATCGCATCGATATATTCTTTCATGATCATTTCTCTGCTCATAACATTTCC
>CAJJOP010000058.1:0-3598 GCA_905193415.1 uncultured Roseburia sp. | reverse complement strand
ATTCCGCCATTTGTATATGGCGGTTTATAATACACTTCTACTACATCTTTTCCGGCAACATCTCCGGTGTTGGTTACTTCTACATCTACAGAAATCTGTCCGTCTTTCTCCTCCAGTTCACCCATTTTCTGTTCAAATTCCGTATAACTCAACCCATATCCAAATGGATACTGTACAGTCTTATCGTAATCAATCGAACCTTCCTGTGCAGCTGTTTCATAATACTTGTATCCTACATAAATGCCTTCCACATAATTGGTAAATGCCGGAGCATACACCTGCGCAGTTCCTGCGTTCATTCCTTCAACGGCCATATCTGCCAGATTTGTATACTCCGTTTTTTCTGCATTATTCCACCACGGAGCAGTCGTCATATCATAAATAAATGTATCCGGTGTTTTTCCGGAAGGATTGACTTCACCTGAAAATACTTTACCAAGTGCATTAAATCCCACATTTCCCGTTCCGGGGCACCATACAACAGATTTAATCTGAGGATATTCATCTGCGAAACCAAGTTCAAACTGATTTGCTCCATTATAAATCACAATCACATTATCAAAGTTTGAGCAAACCATATCCACCATATCTCTCTCAGTTTGTGAAAGCTGTAAATAATGCTCTCCCTCAGGAAAATCATCATATTCATCTGAATTATTATCATATGCTGCTTTTCTTACATCCATAGGAATATCATTATGACCTTCACCTGCTTTTCTGGAAAGAACCACAACTGCCACATCAGAATACTCTTTCGCACTTTTAATAAGTTCATCACTGTAAGTATCTACAGGTGGCTCCGGTAATGTCCAGCTCTGTTTCTGGATAGACATTTCCGGATTATCTGCACCATAATTGTTATAAAAATCAACCAGTTCCTGGTTAATAGAAAATCCGGCATTTTCAAGTCCCTGATTCAGACTGACAATATCATACAGATCATTAATTCCACCGGAACCAGCTCCTCCGTAAGCCGGATTAATAGATTCCCAGCCAAAAATATTCAGTTTTTTTGTTTCATTTAAAGGAAGCAGGCTTTCATTCTTCAGAAGAACAATTCCGTCTTCCATAATTTCTTCCGCTACTTTCCCAGCTTCTTCATTTGTTTCATCGCTTAAAGTTCCATTTCCCGTTGCCAGTCCAATCAACGTAGCCATTGGTCCAAAACAGATCATATTCACGCAGACAACAACTGCAAGAACCATTGCGATCGCAGCTTCTCCTCTTATCAGAAATCTTTTTTCCCTGGACATCCTGCGGCATGCGATCATAATTACAATTCCAATTACAAGTGCAGCAATAATACCGATAATATACGGTTTGCATAATTGTAATACCGCCAGAACATCTTCCATTTCAACACTGATCATTCTCTTTCTTCCTCCTTTGACTCTCTCGTCTTTTTCAGGCATCATTTCCTGTTAGCATTACTATAACATGATTATTATTTCGTGTCGTTTTTGGCACAAGATGCAGCAAATATGGCACAAAATACTAAAAAAGGTCCACCGGACCTTTTTGTTGTATGCTTGGCAACAAAAATACCCAGAGCATCACAATGCTCTAGGTAAAAGAATCTTTAATTTAAACCAGTTCTGCTGTACTCCGAATACTACAGAACCATCATATTTTTCTACAGCTGTACGAATACTCTTCAAGCCAAAACCATGGTTTTTACTATCCTTCTTTGTTGTTGTAATCAGATCCTCTTCATTTTTGGAAATTTCTGCTTCACAATAATTCTCTATCTTGATGAACACAAATCCTTTTTGAGCGGATACTGTCAGATGGATCAGTCTTTTTTCCGGATCTGGAATCAAAATTACATGTTCAATCGCATTATCCAAAGCATTTCCAAATATAGAACATATATCTGTTACATGCATATGATCCAATAATTTTCCATCTGCCACACAGGTAATCTGTATATGATTTTTTCGACAATGGAAAATCTTAGCTGCCAAAATCGTATCAAGTACCTGATTCCCCGTTCTGCTTATATTTTCAAAAGCGGCGATTTCCTTTTCCATGGAATCAATCCATTTTTTTCGTTTCTCTTCATCTGATTCCGCACGAAGTCCCGTTATCTGGTGTTTCAGATCATGGTATTTCATTTGTATGAGATCCAGGCTGTCCTGATAATTTCGGTATTGATCATATTGGCTTTTCAGCATCACATTCATTACTGAAAGTTCTTTCTCGGCAACATACTCACTGATCCTGCTCTGATAAGCATGCAGGATTGCAATTCCTCCAAAATCGATCAGTGTTCTGATAGAAAAAATATCTTCACGTTCTCTGCTCGCAAATGGTGCATTTTCATTTAAAAAGCTCAGATTACTAAAAGCAAAGATTGCAACAGCCATGATTGCCGCCGCTGCTACTTCCTTTACTGTCATCTGTTCAAGATAATTCTGCTTCAGAAGATCTTTTTCTAAATAAATGTCAATAGTAAAGCAACCTCCAAAAATAACCATCGTGATCAGAATTTCAACCCAGATGCTCTGATTCCCCCATGTCTGTACACTAGATACCATCTGCCACTGCAGCGAAGCTGTAAACTCAGCAAGAACAAATGCACGGGCACAGCAATAAGCCGCTCCCAGAGGCTTCATATTTCCTCCGACCATAAGAAATCCATACATCATACCTACAGCAATTATCATACAGGGAATCCACAAAATTTCAGTTACGCTGCCTGTCAAAGTCAGAAAAATACTCTGCATTGCCAGCATGAAAAGACTGCCTATAAGAAAATGTACAGATTTCATGTTTTCTTTTTTTAGGATATAAAGATAAACCAAACATGATCCCCACTCTGCTATTGCCGTATAAATTCTTGGAATATCCTGATATAACATAGTATCCTCCATTTCGCATGAAATCATTCCATATTGAGGTTTTGCAGAAGCAGATTCATGAATTCTTTTTTTCTGGTTCTGCTGACAGGTATATGTACATTATGGATCACACAATCAGAACCAACAAATCCCTCTACATGATTCATATTTACCAGATATCCCTTTGCACATCGAAAAAAATTATGTGCCGCAAGTTTTTCTTCGAGTTCTTTCATCGTAATTCTTGAACAGTAATCTCCTCTCGAAGTATAATAAATTACATTATGTCTCTGCCCCTCAATAAAATAGATATCTGCTATATCTATCTTTACAACTCCTTCCCTAATCGGAATCGTAAGAAATTCTTTAACCTCAGAGCGCATACGTCCAACTGCTTTATCCAGTTTCTGCGAAAACGAAAAGTACTCAACTGGTTTTACTACATAATCCATTGCATCAACTTCATATCCACGTACTGCATATTGAATCATATTTGTAATAAACATAATAATTACTTTCTGATCCATCTGACGGATTTTTTCTGCTGTTGTCATACCATCCATGAACCTCATCTGAATATCCATCAGAATAATGTCAAAACCGCCACTGTAATTCTCAATGATATCTTCTCCATCACCAAATACCGTAACCTTTATTGATTTTCCCCTTTCCGTTTGATATTTCCGGATATACTCTGTTAATTGTTTTACGTAAATTTCTTCATCTTCCACAATTGCAATCTGTATCATCCTATACCC
>CAJJOP010000057.1:0-3884 GCA_905193415.1 uncultured Roseburia sp. | reverse complement strand
GTGCCAGATATGGCAATTTATCATATGCAAGCCAAGGTCGTCAGCCGTGGTTCCGGGCGGTCTGCTGTCGCTGCATCTGCTTATATGAGCTGTAGCCGCATATACAATGATTACGATGGCATCCAGCATGACTACACCCGAAAACATGGACTGATCTATCAGGAAGTAATGCTTCCCCCTATGGCTCCGCCTAAATGGAAAAACCGGGAGCAACTCTGGAATGCTGTAGAAGCTGCTGAAAAAACAAAAGACAGCCGACTGGCAAGAGAATTTGTTGTCGCACTCCCTATTGAGTTGGATAAAGACAGCAATATTTCTCTTCTTCAGAATTTTATTCAAAAGAATTTTGTAGATATGGGAATGTGTGCCGATTTCGCCATTCACGATACAGATGGTCACAATCCCCATGCACACATTCTACTTACTGTCCGTCCATTAAACGAAAACGGAACATGGCAGTATAAAACCGAAAAAGAATATCTATGCATCAAAGATGGAGAGGAAAAGGGATTTACTGCTTCTGAATTTAAGGATGCTCAGAAAGAGGGCTGGGAAAAACAGTATCGTTATAAAGCTGGGAAAAAGAAAGTATATCTGACTCCCTCGGCAGCACAGGAGAAAGGTTATGAACGTATCGACAAACATCCAAAAAGCACCCGGTATGGCAGACAAAACCCGATTTCCGAACAATGGAACAGTGAGAAACAGCTCTGCCTCTGGAGAGCAAACTGGGCAGATGCCGTAAATAAAATGCTTGCCCTTAATCAGATAAATACCACTATTGATCACCGCAGTTTTGCAGATCAGGGAATCACCGAACAGCCAACCATCCATGAGGGCTACATTGCCCAGAATATGGAAAAGAAAGGCTTGATAGCAGACCGGTGTGAAATCAACCGTCAGATTCGTGCGGATAACAGAATACTACGGGAATTAAAAACACAGATAAAAAAATTGGTTCAAGCTGTCGAAAAATCTATTCCGGTAATTGCAGAAACATTAGAAGCAATCCGCAATCATATGATTTTTACACAATATCATTTACTTCATAATGAAATGCAAAAAGAAGTGATCCATGACTGGATGCAGCATTTTCGTCCTATCCTAAATAAATATGATACCATTAAGAAAAAGCTCAAAGCGAAAGTTACTGAAAAGAAAGAACTAAATGTGCAAAAAAGTAAAACCAGTATTCTAAATCCTTTCCAGCATATAAAGTTAAACCAGCAGCTTACAACCGTAACAGAAGAAATCGAGGAACTGAAATCTGCCAAAGAACAGCTGCTGTTTCAGGCTGAATGCTCCACAGAGAAAGATATGGCGAGCCTTTCCAGAAAATACGACCAGATGGATAAGAATCTGGATATTCTCGATTCTCAGGATATGGCTCTCAAAGAGAAGCTTGAAAAAGATGCTGTCGCTTTCCAAGAGGAAAAACTCCGGCCTAAACCAGAGCAATATACAGAATTACTGGATGCCAGAATCCAGATACGACCTACTTTCCGAGAGAAACTGATTGAGCAGCTCAAAGGTACTTTTGGTGAATATTATGACTATCACTATCGTGATATCGCAACCCATGAAGTGGATGATCTCAATATGGAAGATCCCTATAGCTTCTCTCATCGTACCTGGGAACTTGAATATCAGAGGAAACAGGAATTGCAAAAAAAACATCCTGTTCAATCCAGGCAAAAATCGCACAACACGGAACTATAATGTTTAAACTGATAACATGAAAAATATCCCGTTTTCTCAAAACAGTTATATTGCTTCATCCCAATAATTCACAAACTGCTAACCACCGAGCAAAAGTGAGGCACAAAGTGCGTAAGCATAATTTGATTTCTTTCCGCTTACGCACTCTCTTTTTATCTTGAGCAAAAAATTCCTACTTTGTAAAGCCAACAAATGGGGTTTGGGGGGCTCCCAAAGTGCGTTTGGATATCCAAACGCTATGCTTGCAAAACCAGTTCCACTAATTTCCCTCGATACTCCCTTCTTCTAAAATCAATGATAATTATAACATTGCCAATTTTGTAAAGTAATAATCAACTTAAAATATAGACGACAAACAATAAAACCATGATACTGTTACAAAAAGCAGTAGCATGGTTTCTTTCTATTTCATTATAGATTTTCTCTATCTATCATATTTTCTATTGTTTCTGAGAAACAACACTCTTTCAAATCAATACTTTTGTCCATCTTCACAAGATTTGTATATTTCTCATCTGTATAGTGTTTTGATATTACAGCAAATACTTTATATGTAGGCTGTGCTGTTACATCTCTGATGTCCTTTTTCAGCAATGTGTTCGGTACATTTAATTTCGTATTTTTATCTTTTACGAAGCCAATACAACCACATATATTCCCGGCAGCTTTTTCTGTATATAATTTCGGTCCTCGATCTGTAAATTCTCCTATCATTGTTACGTTTTTCTTAATAAGCATCATACGTTCCAATATATCCAATTTTTGCCCCGTAGAGCCATCTTTTGCAAAAACAAAATCATTTTCTGTTAATCGCTTATCCAGGCATTTCTGGTAAAAATGAATTGCAGAAGCTGTCTCTTTTTTATTCAATCGAACTCCTGTCAAATGTAAAAAATTGTATCTATGGAAAACAACTTCATATCCCTGTACAGATGACAAAATCTTATTACTTTCCTGTAATTGCTTATTCACCTCTTTCGGTAAGCCATATAGGAACAAAACCTTCTGATCCTCAAGATGTTCTTTATATAGTTGTGCCGCTTTTGTCATAATCTGAATTCACGTCTTTTGTCCATAACTTAATCCTTATCCCATAAAATTTAGAGAAGGGAATGTTCACGCCGCAGCACTAAACATTCCCTTCTCATGGTTGATTTTTCCGTTGTCTGCCAACCTCCAGCACCTTCGTCTGGAAAATATCAGGTTTTTCCGTTGCCTGCCAACCTCCGACACCTTCGTTCGGAAAACGTATCAGATTTTAGGTGTCAACCCACCGCTGATGCACAGCTTTTCTAATTACATTTTACACGAACTATGTGGAAAATGCAATTACAATTTTATCTTATGATGCCCTGCTACATTTTATACACTATTTATCTTACATTTCATTCTTGATAAATTATCTCTTTATCCACAATCTCCCTCGCACATACTTGTATATTGTTCATTCTTCCTATCCATTCCAAGACATTTTCCACCTTTAGCTGTTCTGTAATGCCTTGTGCCTGTTTCATCTGTTCTACAAGTCTTTCAAAGCGTTCCTGTGCCTGTTCTTCTATATCAGCCAAATAACCATTCAGCCTGCCGCTTGTAAGCATATTCAGATATAGCAATCTGCGGTATTCCTTCAAATACCGCAAATGTCTTTGTCCCCATACACCGACAACCCTTTGTTCTTCTTCCTTCGGTAAGGTAAGAGCAGGGATAAGATAATCCCCATGTCTGATATAAGTACCGCCCATCTCTTCAAAAATTGTTTTCTTCATTGTCTGTTCTACCTTTCTTATCGTTCTCTATTCATAGATTTTCTTTACGACCGTTCCAATTTTACAGTAACAATAATTCTTCAATTTTCAGTTCACATTGCCCCTCCCGAAGAAGTATGATAGAATAATTCTATTAAATTGAATCGGAGGTGCCACATGGCTATCAGTTCCAACAATATTCAGGTCTATACTACTTTGTCCAAAGAACTGGTTGCTGAGATTGATAAGGATGCGAAAGCGAACTATCGTACACGTTCCCAGCAGATTAACATGATCCTGACCGAGTATTATAAGACCCAAATGACAACCAAACATGAATCCGAGTAAAGCACTGAATCGCCTGAAAACACAGGAAATATCAGTGTTTTCTTATGTTTTCCCTTAATTATAAGGTTCATG
>CAJJOP010000056.1:0-4889 GCA_905193415.1 uncultured Roseburia sp. | reverse complement strand
ACTGGATTTGAATACTTATCATTCTCTTCTTTTTTAGAAATCGAAACAGCGTATTTTGATGTATCAACAGTTTCTGTTATTATGATATCCGAAGATATATCTACATTTTTTAATGTAACTTTATCTCCATGTTTCAAAGAAGTTCTAATTGTCTTGCTACGCAGCTTTTGACCATCTTCCCAATAGAGAATTTCCATATCAAATGGCTTCTTGCGGTTTCCAAGTGGACCAGTGACTTCCTTTGTAATCTCAACCGTCACCCCGCCTTTTTGCGGATGATTGACGATATGTCTGTCCGAAACAGCTCTCCAGGTATTTGTCATCGATGATTTCTCATATAGGAATAAAATATCGGATTCTACATCGACCATATATAAATTAAAGTTATCCTGATACTGTGTTTTGGTTTTATCTGCTTTGTCCTTTTTGTTTGGAGTAACAGATTCTACCATCCAGTATCGTCCGTTCTCAAAGTCCTCCGGTAATTGAAGCATTCCATTTTCATCTGTTTCTAAGGAACGATACGTCGTACACGTTTTTCCATCCTTTTTCAGAACGATATCGTCCTTGCTCTGTGTATTGTCATAATCTACTGTATATCCTGTATCATCCGCATATTCTTTCGTAACATCATCATACGGTACTTTGTAGAACAGAAAACCTGCACCAGCAAGTCGGTTTCTTGGAAGATCATCCGTCTTTAAGAAACTTCGTTCAGCAAGATTGAAATGCAGATTCTGCACTTCCAGTTCCATCTTGGAAACATCCTTGAACTCATTCTCATCCTTCGGGAATAATTGTTGTCCATTTGAATCGAAATACTGAATCTCTGGATAAATAACTTCATAATATAGGAAACCATCACCGTATTCCGAAGAATAATGTGTCTTTCCTATCTCGATTTCTTCCACCTTATATTCCACCGGAATTCTGTCCTGGAATAGTGGAACATTGTCGACTGTGTGTTCCCATCCGTTCTCTTCATTCAGCAAGAATTCCTGTCCTGTAGAAATTCCATTCTGATACAATCTGATTTTCACCTGTTTTTCCGTCAGTGCATCATTTGGATTTTCCCATGTCTTTTTGATATGCAGAGTGCCTGTTTTAGCAAAATTTCGGATATTAAGGCTGGTATCTCCCCGCTGAAGCAGAACAGATTTTCCGTCTATCTTACCATCAACTGGTGCCTTAACAGCCTCCTGATTTTCGTTAGCCTTCCTATCCACCAGTTTTGCATCAGTGATTTTGAATGCTCCATTGGCAATCTCAACTGTGATCTGTATATCTCCTGTGTCTACATATCCCGTCGGTAAGTTTGTCTCTCGCAACAAATACGTCTCAGTTGCTGTTCGATTCTGTTTGTTCTCATCTTGTAACGGAATATGAAGTTGTGCGATTCCGTATTTATCAGTTGTTACCGCTTCCTCCTCAACACCGTTCTTACTAACAGCAAAATTGATCTTCTCCATTCCTTGTCCGGTAGACTCATCAAATTTGTTCAGTGTGAGTATTCCCTCTTTCTGATAACGGTTCTCCAATTCAATAGTAAGAGTTTCACCACCGCGTCCAATTCCACGTCCTGTGAATTTAATTCCACTTTCTGGATATGCTTCCCATGAATTTACATTATCTCCTTCTTCATGAGAATTGCGAACATTGTACCAACCTGAAAATTTCACATTCGAATCTTTTGGCTTATAGTTGTACTCTTTTAATGTGTATTTCCAGAATGAGTCCGCCTTAACGATCCACGTACAGCTTGTATGTGTTTCATCTGTCCATGTACCTACAACTTCTATTGGAGCATCCTCCGCTTGCGGAGCTTCTGCATCCGGTTTCTGGCTATCTTCTGAAGGAAGCACAAGTTTCATATGCTCATGAAATGCAGGTGGCTGCGGTTTTCCATCTAAAAGCTTTTCATCCATATCTACCTGGATATAATAATCTTTCTTGACTTCCTCTATTGCTTCCGGCATTCCGACAAAATCTTTCTTTACTGTCAGGTAACCATTTTTTGCTACAATACGTCCGTCAATATGCCACCCATCGGACATTTCACTTTTGAAAGAATACCAATAAATGGTGAAGAATTCGGTATCTAATTTCGATGGCGGAATCTCCCTGTCTCCGATACGAATCATACGTCCGCTTTCACGAATTGTCTGGAATACCTCTTCATCGGAAGGAATTCTATCTATCTTGTAGATATAGTCTCCATTTCCAATATATCCCTCATCTGGTTTAGTTCCCTGCAAAAGTTCTTGCACTCTCTTATTTCCATCCGCATACTGTTCCCACGTAGATGGATTCTTATTTCCAAGAACTGGAACATCATGCAATATACTTGCCTTCACATTACAGTTTGCCACGGCAACCGCACTTGTATAATCGTCTACATTCGTGGTTGGTAATGCTACCGAACCATCTTCCGGCATCGCTGACTTACAGATATAAAACTGTACCTGTTTTCGATTTTGGTTACTCACCTTACGCCACGCTGCATAGAGGGTGATTGGCTGTCTTGCATTATTATTTATAAGATCAGAAATAGAATCCCCTGCACCGCATTCCTGCCACTTTCCGTCTTTGTTTCTGTAATCCCAATGATCGAATTCATACTGTTCCAACTCTTTGCTGTCATTATCTTCATGATCATAAACCAGAGGATATGGTGACTTAACGTTATGTTTTCCAGCTTCTATTTCATTCTCATAATCATCTGTGTGTCTTGTCTTATTCTCAACCTGAGGGGTCAACTTAGCTTCCTTAGGAAGTTTCTTCATATAACGAGTTGTATTATAGATAACCCTGACTGCCCCAGACTCCAGCGGTTTGTCTGCGATCACCTCATAAGATGAGTTAACATTCGGAATTTCAAATTTTACCTTATCATCTCCGGACGGTTCCGGAAGAACCTCATTTTCGTCCCTGTCATTAGATGTACAACTCCAGACAATCTCCTTGCCATAATACTCACCTTCTAAACTTGCCCTCTTTGGTACTTCCACAGTATATGCTTCCCCATGGCCTACATACTGTCTCTTAATCGCCTCTCTTTTGGTCAGGTTCAGTGGATCCAACACTTCAATCAGATGAAAACTTCCCTCTACACTGAAATGTCTTCCTGCCAGCCCAACCTGAGAAGAAAGTCCTGTCAAACGATCAAAATAATTTTCGATTCTGTCTGGATTCAGTGGGTTTGGCTGTGAGAAATAATAGACAGATACATCTTTCCCGTTTTTCAGGACAGGAATATACCATGTACCATCGTTGTCCTTATAAGGGTGCTGTACAAACACACGGCTGTCTGTCGCATAACCAAACAGAATCTTCTCTTTCTGATCTGCGCCGGGCTCCAGCTTGCTCGGAGTGAAACCAAACTCACTGTAAATTTTAGAAATCGTATCATCTGGTGTAGCTCGCAAATAATAACGACTGGCTCGGCCACTGTTTGCTTTGATTATGTAATGCTGCTCAGCATTAATATTTTTTATCAGCTTATAATGTCCATCGATAAATACATAAAAACTAATATTTGCTTCTTTTGTTGCTGCCGGTTTTTCTGTATTATCAGGAACAATCACATATGGACGTACTGCATCATCTGGCTTAATAGTAAAGCTCATGGTATGCTTTGCTTCATTTTTACTCCATGTAACTTCTGAAAGAGTACCATCTTCCTTTCTGCATTCCCAGTTTATATCCTGCGTTTGTTCTTCTACACGCGGCTTTGTACTAACTGTTCTTGTAAGTGTTGACTTTCTTGCAACAAAATCAATTGCCGGAAGATCACGCAAAGCTGTTTCGCTGTAAACCTGTCCATCTTCATCCTGTACTGTCACACTGTAAAAACCGTTATAGCTATCATTGTCGTGTTCGAATAAGGTCTTTGCACTCATGGTATCAATTTTTTCTCCATTTGGCAGGTAATACACATCCATCGGCTCTCCGGACTTTCCTATATAAATACATTCATGACCTTCTATCGTGTATTTCCCTGCATTATGGATTGTATCGTAATCTCTCTTGGAATAATAAAAACGCTCTTTTGCTTCATTTTGAATAGAACCATCGTAATGAAATTTTTCAAAATGCTTTTTTAACTCATCATTAGAAATATAATAATAAACTGTTCCCGGCTTTGTTGTAGTATCTTTTATAACAGGAATTTCTTCGTTTAGAACATTATATCTCTCATTATTTACAAAAGTATAGAATTTAATGTTCAAGGTTGCTGGTGCAAAAGTGTTGCATGCAACCGTATATGGTTGCTCTATCTTTCCAATAGAAAAGGTTAGTTTATCGCCCTGTTTCACCGGAGAAATTGTTTTATTTTCATCCTCACTGGCACAAAGCCAGTCGCTTTCCTTCGTATCTCCAGGATCAACGGAAATTGTGACCGCAGAATCTTTCTTATAGTAACTCACAGTTCGATTTCCATCCGGATTGATCACTGTAACCGAATAGAAACTGTTCTTATTCTGCTTAATCTGGTCTGAATTATTATCCGGAATTTTTTCGCCATCAGATGCTCCTTTTGGCATATAATAAACGTCTGTTGGTACAGTTGCTTCCTGCTTGTCCAGGTTATAAGATACATATTGCTGTCCTTTATAAGTTACCACTGTCGCCTGTGCTAATGTCTTCTCACCACGGACTGTATATGGAAAATAATTTCCGGACTGTGTTTCCTCTGCATTCAAGCCGAACTCTCTATAAATCTCAGCAAGATCACTGACAGATAAATAGCATCTGCCCTGACGGTTCCATTTATACACCTTTTTCAGAGAATCAGCCGGCAGCTTTCGAACCTCATTGTCTGCATATATATAAAACTGAATGTCAAAGGCTGTCTGATCCGCTCTCTGGATCACATAAGACTGTGTGAT
>CAJJOP010000055.1:0-4926 GCA_905193415.1 uncultured Roseburia sp. | reverse complement strand
ACTATATCTAATATACTTGTTTTACCACTTCCATTTTTGTCGGTAAAAATCAAACGCTTTGTGTCGAAATCTTTATACTGACATAGATGTTAGAACAATGTTATAATAAAATCAGCTGAAAAGTAAATTTAAGGAGGGTATAAAGTGAAAAGTCATGTTAATATTATGGACTCTGATACAGCATATGAGAATGTAATTGTTTATCATGGTTCTGATCATATTTTAAAAGAACCAATTTATCAGGGTGGAAAAACAGATAATGATTATGGAAATGGATTTTATACCACTGAATATAAAGACCGTGCAAAAAGCTGGGCTGTTTTAAATGGTGATCCGGAATACTCTTTTGTTAACCGGTATATTTTGAATACTTCTGGTCTGAAAATAATGGATCTGAACGATTATGGTATCTTAGCCTGGATCGCAGAGGTCATTGCCAACAGGGGAACAAGCCTGGAGAGTGCTGAAATCACAGGTTCGCGGATTGTAGAAATGTACCGTATTTCTACAGCAGATTTTGATATTATCAAAGGCTATCGTGCAGATGACAGTTATACACAGGTCATAGAAGCTTTTTTGCTAAATCAGATCAATATTGAAGAAATAAAGAAACTTTTCTATAAAGGTTCTCTTGGTAATCAGATATTTTTGAAATCACAAAAAGCATTTAAACAGATTGAATGGAAAGATGCATGGCAGGTATACAAAGACGAATCAGATGTAACAGCTGATTTTCACGCTCGCAGAGAAGTAAATCAATTTTTTTCTGCAAGAAACCGTGCAATTTTGCTGGAAGGATTCGAAGTTCCGGGAATTACGGTGAGAACTGCTATGGGGAAATTTTTACTCTATCATCAGGAGGGCGATTTTTATGAATAATCCGGCATATGATTCAGGTTACCTGAACAGTGCAAAACTATCTGGAAGATATTTATTTAAATTGATAGCTCGAAACTGTTCTGACTGTTTTGGCATAATCTATAAATATATGAAAAGTGATTATCGTAGATATATGGATATGGGGAATCCCCTGTATTTATGTAAAACTCCGAAACAGATTATGGGAAATATGGGAATTACTGTAGATTTAAATGCAGAAATAAGTAATACTTATGATGAATTTATTCTGGAATGGATGTCTGACTGTTATATTACTCTGCAATGGAAGTACAGGCTTTGGTCTTCTGAAATAATTGACATTGTAAAACCGGAAAAATTATATAAGCAGTATTATCCACTGCACGAAACATCTCTTACCAATGCGGTTACAAAAATATATGAGATTTATCATTTGAAAGACTTATATATGCATCGTAGTGAACTACTCGACAACTGAGTTACCAGAGCATCTGAAACCATACGCATATCTGACCTATATATTGGATGAACTCAGAAAAAAGGAAGCTTTTCCTAAAGAGGAAGAATTAAAGAAACTGCTTCCATGGTCAGAGGATCTTCCGGAATACTGCCGTACTAAACTAAAAAATAATACAAAGCCATCTGATAGAGAATCTGGCAGACAGCCAGGAACAGTATCAGATGGCTTTTATAAAATGTCAATATACGGATGATTACCTACTTACCTGTGTACAGCTCGGTATCAGCATTGCCGACCTCGACCTGCTGACCATCGGGTTGGTCAATGATATGTTCACGGAGCGGCAGAATGACGGCTATTCGTACAAAGAGCTGGCAAGTCAGTCGGACTTCGATCGATTCTAAAGATTCGACTTATTTTACTTGACTTTGCAGACTATCTGATTTATTATACTCGTAAAGAAGTAACTTACGAGTTACTAACTCACGAGTATAATTATTGGAGGTAAGCAGATGAGTCAATTCTATTGCCGTGAGGATGAGCTGCGGAAACTGAATAAACGGTATGCAGGTGATAAGTTTGAGTGCATTGTCATCTACGGCAGACGGCGTGTTGGTAAAACGGCACTGATCAACGAGTTCTGCAAAGATAAGCCTACCATTTTCTTTTCTGCATTGAACACGACAGGAAAGGAAAATCTGGAAGCTCTCTCAAAGTCGATTATGAGTTTTGAGCGGCCGGATATGGAGTCTGCACCGGAGTTCAGGTCCTATGATGCAGCTTTGGATGAGCTGACAGCACTTTCAAAGGAAAAGAGGATTGTCTTTGTCATTGATGAGTATCCTTATCTTGCAAAAGCAAAACCAGCTATTTCAGCGATGCTGCAGCACATCATCGACCACAAATGGACAGAGTCCAAGATGTACCTGATTCTTTGCGGCTCCTCTATGAGCTTCATGGAGAGTCAGGTGCTTGGAAAGGAAAGTCCGTTGTATGGCAGACGTACTGGCCAGTTTAAGATTGAGCCGCTAGACTATAAAGAAACCGCTGTGTTCCACCCAAATCTGTCTGCAGAAGACAATTCCCTGATTTATGGGATCACGGGAGGAGTTCCCCACTATATCAATAAGTTGGATGTGCGAGATAGTGTGGATGAAGCTCTGTTGGATAATTTCTTTGACCGCTCCAGCTATCTGTATGAGGAACCGGGGAACTTACTGAAGCAGGAACTCCGGGAGCCGGCCATTTATAATGCAATCATTAAAGCGATTGCAGAAGGTGCTTCCCGAATGAACGATATCAAGATGAAGGTCGGCGAGGAAAACTCGGTCGTATCGAAGTACCTGAAAACGCTGATCGACCTTGGCATTGCGAAGAAAGAAACACCGATTACAGAAAAACCGGGTAAGAAAACCATCTATCTGCTGGCTGATAACTTCTTCCGTTTCTGGTATCGGTTTGTGCCAATCAATATGAGTGCCATTGACTCTGGCAGAATTGCAAAGACATATCCACACGCTGTAAAGCAGTATCTTCCTGATTACATGGGTCTAATTTATGAGAAGATGTGTCAGGATTACCTGCTCTATTATTCGGATAGCCTTCCTATTGAGCTGAGTGAAATCGGCCAGTGGTGGGGGACAGACCCGAAGAAGAAAAAGCAGATACAGATTGATATCGTCGGAACTCCTGTTGAGGGCAAAGACTATATCATCGGTTCATGCAAATACCGGAATGAGAAAATCGGTGTGGATGAACTCGATTTGATTCGGGATTATGCCTCAGTTTTTGGAAAGGGCAACAACTATCACTACTATATCTTCTCGAAAGGCGGATTCACAGATGGACTTCTTCAGGCACAAGAGCGAGGTGAAGTTCGGCTGATAACGCTGGAAGCCCTTTACAAGGTAAGTAGGTAATCATCCGTATCTGTTTTTTTGTTTTTTATTCTGCTACAATCTCCTTAAAACTCAGGAGGTATTCTATATCACTATGAATAAAGAAGAAAAAGCAAAACTCTGGTCTGACCGTATCCAACAATACCAGACCAGTGGACAAACATGTAAACAATGGTGTACAGAAAACGGTATCCCTTTATCTACGATGGGATATTGGATCCGCAGATTTGCAAAAGAAGAGCCGGCATCCGAATCTGAACAGGATATGGTCTTTGTCAGACTTCCATCTGAACAGGAAGCTGCCAGAAAGCTGCTCTCTGAGGAATCTTCATCGGTGCGTATTTTTATTTCAGACAGTATCCGTATTGAAATATCTGATTCCTGCAGACCGGAACTGATGGAATCTATACTGGGATTCCTGCAGCGCCATGCTTGACCTGGCAGGAGGGACAACGGTATATCTCTCCTGTGGTGTCACTGATCTGAGAAAAAGTTACAATGGTCTGGCGGCTATCATCAAATTAAAATTTCACCTCGACCCATGCTCACGCTGCATGTTTGCGTTCTGCAACCGTCGGCGTACTTCTATAAAGATCCTTCAATGAGACGGATCCGGATTCTGGAGCCTGATGAAACGGCTCGACCGTAATGCTTTTCAATGGCCGGATACTCCAGATGAACTCCGTCAGGTGACTCTGAAAGAGATCCACTGGCTGTGTGACGGGCTCTCTTTAAATCCCAGGGGGTGCATTTGAGGAACACCATCCAAAGATCATCCTGTAAGCATAAGACAGCGGAGCTGTCAATCCCGTAAAAATCATGAAAAACAGGGCATTTCCCAGCGTATTTCCTATATCCGGAAACGCAGTTTTTTATAGGAAAACAGCTGGAACCATGATATACTTTTTATAACGCTAAAGCAGGGAGGACAGGACATGGAACCGATCTTTACAGATAAACAGCTGAATAACATGAGCCGTGAAGATCTGATCTCATTGATGAAGATCGTACAGGAACAGACAAAGAAGAAGGATACAGAGATCCGGCTGCTGAAGGATAAACAGAAAGAACTCGAATTCTTAAATGCCATGCTCTCTGACCGTCTTACCCTTGCGCAGAGAAAACAGTTTGGGGCATCCAGTGAAAAGTATGCCGAAGACTATGAACAGATGAACCTGTTCAATGAGGCAGAAGCCAATGCGGATGCGGAAACAGAGGAACTTTTTGAAGAGATCCGGTCATCCTCTTATAAACGTAAAAAAGAAAAGGAAAGAAGGAAGAAGATCTTTCCAATTTTGAGACCGTTGAGATCAGGACCTATAAACTGGAAGGGGAAACCCGTTACTGTCCGGAATGCGGAAAAAAATACAATGTAGTAACAAAGGAGACCGTAAAACGCCTGCGCTTTGTACCTGCAAAGTTTGAGGTTGAAGAAGAGATCACTTATGTATACAGCTGCCCGGAATGCGGGTCCATGAAACGTCCGGAAAAAGAACCTTCCCTGATCCGTGGAAGTATCGCTACGCCTTCCCTTGTCGCCGGTATCATGAACGTTAAATATGTAAATGGAATGCCTCTGGCACGTCAGGAAAGAGAGTTTGCCAGATATGATCTTGATCTTTCCACAAAGACTATGGCGAACTGGATCATAAACTTGTGCAGACAGATACCTGAAACCGCTGTATCAGCTGATGAAAGAGGAACTTCTGG
>CAJJOP010000054.1:0-5110 GCA_905193415.1 uncultured Roseburia sp. | reverse complement strand
TGGTGTGATGGTTCCTATTTGGAAGATCAGGACAAATTCCGTATGAGTGGTATTTTCCGGGATGTGTACATTTTGAAACGCCCAAAACAGGCAATCAGTGATTATCATATTAAAACAAGAATTGAGGATATGCTTGCGAAAGTAGAAATTGAAATGAAATTCTACTTTCCCTTAAATGTAAAAATTTCGATTGAAGATAGAAACGGAGCAGTTGTAGCACTAGGAAGTATTGCTGAAGAAGGAACAGCTGTATTAGAAATTGCAAGTCCGGAACTTTGGAATACAGAAAATCCATATCTATATAAACTGATTCTTGAAACAGAGAATGAAGTAATTGTAGATCACATTGCATTAAGAAAGATAGAGATTAAAGACCAGGTCATTTACCTAAATGGACAGAAGATTAAATTCCGTGGTGTCAATCGACATGATTCCGATCCGGTTACTGGATTTACAATCAGTCTGGAACAGCTCACAACCGATCTTACGTTAATGAAGCAGCATAATTTTAATGCGATCCGTTCCAGCCACTATCCGAACGCACCATTTTTCTATGAAATGTGTGACAAGTATGGATTCATGGTGATAGATGAAGCAGATATTGAAGCTCATGGTCCATTTATGATCTACAGAAAAGAAGACACCGATTACAATCGGTTCAAACGATGGAATGAGATGATTGCAGATGATCCGGCATGGGAAGAAGCAATCGTTGATCGCGTAAAACTCATGGTGGAGCGTGACAAAAACCGTTTCTGTATTGTTATGTGGTCAATGGGAAATGAGAGTGCTTATGGCTGCAACTTTGAAAAAGCACTGGAATGGACAAAGAATTTTGATCCAGACCGCATCACACAATATGAGAGTGCAAGATACCGTAATTATGATGAAACATATGATTACAGCAATCTGGATGTGTACAGCCGGATGTACCCGGCGCTTTCCGAAATTCAGGAATATCTGGATAAAGATGGAAGCAAACCCTTCCTTTTGGTAGAGTACTGTCACAGCATGGGAAACGGACCTGGAGATTTTGAAGATTACTTCCAGATGATTCAGGATAATGATAAAATGTGCGGCGGCTTTGTCTGGGAATGGTGTGACCATGCGATTGCTCATGGAACTGCTGAGAATGGAAAGACTATATATGCTTATGGGGGCGACCATGGCGAAGAAATTCATGATGGCAACTTCTGTATGGATGGATTAGTATATCCGGACAGAACGGTACATACAGGACTTTTGGAATACAAGAATGTTTATCGCCCGGCAAGAGTTATTTCCTATAACAAAGAAAGCGGAGAACTGGTGCTTCATAACTACATGGATTTTGATGACTTGAAAGATTATGTGAAGATTAGTTATGAGCTGACACAGGATGGTCTTGTGATCAGCAAAGGCATACTTCCGGAGTTTTCTGTGGCACCACACGGAGAAGGAAAAACAAACCTGAAGATCAATGTTCCAGAGAATGGGAAATGTTATTTAAAACTTATTTACCATCTGAAAAAAGAATTGCCACTGTTGGAGGAAGACCATATTCTTGGATTTGATGAAATTGAGGTAAGTAAAGAGGATACAAAATGTAAACTTGCAGAGAAATGGATACCAAAAACAGTAGTGGACTCTGAATTACAGGTAAATGAAAATGATACACAGATTCATATCAAGGGGCGTGAATTTGCTTATACCATAGACAAACGTACTGCACTCTTTACAGAGATGAAATTCGCAGGGCGGGAATACTTGAACCATCCGATGGAATTAAATATTTGGAGAGCTCCAACAGATAACGATATGTACATCAAGTCTGAATGGAAGAAAGCCCACTATGATAAGGCTTACACAAGAGCCTATACGACAGAGGTTGTGCAGGGAAAACATGGTGTGAAGATTACAAGCCATGCTTCCGTTGTGGCAGAGACAGTACAGAAGATTCTTGATGTGACGATTACATGGAAAATAGAAGCTGCTGGAAAGATTGATGCAGATATTGCAGTAACAAAAGACGATGAATTCCCGGATCTTCCGAGATTTGGTGTGAGGATGTTCCTGGATAAAAAACTTTCAGCTGTAAGATACTTTGGAATGGGACCACAGGAAAGTTATTGTGATAAACATCAGGCTGCGAGCCACGGTTTATACCGGGCAGATGTAGGGGATTTACATGAGGACTATATCCGTCCACAGGAAAATGGAAGCCATTATGATTGTGAATATGTAGAGCTTAACAACAGCCGATATGGAATTGTGGCATCTGCAGAAAAGGCATTTTCATTCAATGCTTCTTATTATACACAGGAAGAACTTGAGAAGAAAACGCATAATTATGAATTAATAGAATCAGATAGTGTAGTATTCTGTGTTGACTACGCATTAAATGGCATTGGTTCTAATAGTTGTGGTCCAGTTGTATTGGATCAGTACCGATTTGATGATGTATTATTCCGGTTCCAGTTTACGCTGATACCGTATGTAAAGAGATAATAAAGTTTCATGTAACCCGTAAACAAAGAAGGATAGTCTGATTGCAATGTAAAGTCCGGATATACAGAGCAATCAGACAAAAACAGAGAAAAAATTAGAATTAGACATCATACGGTTAGACATATTGAGATTCTAAGTGCGATGAAGATGAGGAGCAAAGAAATTCGATGGAAGAAAAAAAGTATTTGAAATGGTATAACAAAATTGGATACGGATCAGGTGATGTTGCAGGTAATGTAGTCTATGCGTTCCTGACATCTTTTATGATGGTCTATCTGACGGACTCGGTAGGACTTGCTGCAGGTGTCGTGGGTACCCTGATTGCCGTATCAAAACTATTTGATGGTTTTACGGATATATTTTTTGGATCAATGATTGACAAAACACACAGTAAAATGGGAAAAGCGAAACCCTGGATGCTATACGGATACATTGGTTGTGCCATTACGCTGGTCTGCTGCTTTGCAGTACCAGTCAGCTTTGGAACAACGGCTAAATATGCATGGTTCTTTATTTCTTATACACTGTTAAATGGTGTGTTTTATACAGCAAACAATATTGCTTATTCAGCACTTACGTCACTGATTACAAAGAACAGCAAAGAGCGTGTACAGATGGGATCTTACCGTTTTATTTTTGCATTTTCAACAAGTCTTCTGATTCAGGCGATTACAGTTGAATTTGTAGATAAATGTGGTGGAGATGCTGCGGCATGGAGAACGGTTGCTATTATCTATGCAATCATTGGTCTGGTCGTAAATACGATTTCAGCACTTTCTGTTAAGGAACTTCCGGAGGAAGAACTTAATGAAGGAGAAGTAAAGAATGATAATGAAAAGTACGGAATGGTACAGGCATTCAAGCTTCTTGTTAAAAACAAATATTACATGATGATTTGTGGAACATATATTTTACAGCAGTTATATGGTGCCATGATTGGAGCTGGCATTTATTACATGACATGGGTACTGAAAAATAAGAATTTGTTTGGACAATTTGCATGGGCAGTAAATATTCCACTGATCATTTCCCTGATTTTCACACCGACATTAGTTGGTAAGTGGAAAGGTATGTATAAACTGAACTTAAGAGGTTACGTCTTAGCAGTCATCGGTAGAGCACTTGTTGTTGTTGCCGGATATATGGGCAGTGTTCCGCTGATGATGGCATTTACAGCTCTTGCAGCCTTAGGTCAGGGACCATGGCAGGGAGATATGAATGCAGTTATCGCATCTTGCTCTGAATACACTTATCTTACGCAGGGAAAGAGAATTGACGGAACGATGTACTCTTGTACTTCTCTTGGTGTAAAAATCGGTGGAGGTATTGGAACCGCTGTTGTTGGATGGATGCTTGAGTTCAGTGGATATGTCGGAACAAATGCAACTCAGCCACAGTCTGCACTTGATATGATGCAGTTCATGTATCTTTGGCTTCCGTTAATCTTTGATGTATTGATTATGTTTGCACTTTCAAGAATGAATGTAGAAGATGCAAATAAAAAACTGAAAGCAGAAAAAGGAATTGCTGCAGATGAAGTAACGGATGCATTAGACATAAATTAGAATTGACAGGAGAAAGCGTTGTCTGGTCGTTGCTCGATGAGACAGTGCTTTTTTCTATATATAAAGTGATAGAACTGTATTTTGAAAATAAAAAAGGACCACTTCATTTTTGTGAAATGGCCTTAAGAAAATATTCAGTTTTCACAAAATAGTCCTTTTAGTATTTATACATGGTAAGGATGCTCAAAATATTCAGTGTAGAATACTAAAAGGTCATTCAGATATTTTTTTAGGTTGCTCATTTGCAATTCCTCCTTTCCTTATTTACAAGTTGATTATAAGATAGGTGTAAAAGGATTGCTTGCCAAATCGAAAGAAGATATAGACAAATGTTGCAAAGGGGAGTATTTCATGCAGTTAAAATATGTTGACACAAAAGAGGAGATTATAGCAATAAATAGGAAGTCAAAACATATTGAACCACATCTTCATAATGCACTGGAGATCGTTTGTGTAACAAGTGGATCATTAGAACTTGGTGTCGGACAGGAACTATACCATATGGAAAAAGGAGATATAGGCTTTGTATTTCCAGATGTTATTCATCACTATCAGGTACTGACACCCGGTGTAAATAAAGCGACTTATCTGATCGCATCGCCATTTACGATAGCCAAATTTGCAGATATCATGCAATCCATGGCTCCTGAATACCCAATCATCAAAGCGGAAAAGGTTGAACCGGAGGTATATAGGGTTATAAATGCAATTTTAGAGACAGAACAGTCGGATATTACTGTTGCACAGGCATATCTTCAAATTGTGTTGGCACGCTGCATAGGAAAATTAAATTTGGTAGAAAAGAGCAGTGTGGGGAGCAACGATCTTATTTACCAGACAGTTTCCTATATATCAGCAAATTTCAAGAAGAAGTTTTCGTTGGAAGAGATGGCAAAAGACCTGGGCGTGAGCAAATATGTTTTATCCAGACTCTTTTCTAAGACATTCCATAGAAACTTTAATCAATATCTTAACGATGCAAGGCTGAACTATGCATGCCATCGTTTGGAAAATACGAGTGATTCTATTACAAACATTTGTCTGGATAGTGGATTTGA
>CAJJOP010000053.1:0-5139 GCA_905193415.1 uncultured Roseburia sp. | reverse complement strand
AAATAATTTGTGAAATAAATGGGTTCTGACATGGAGCTGTGCTTCAATGTCAGAACCTTTTTTAGCACTGTTTACCCATTCAGAAGTTTTCTTATCCCTCTTGGAAGGACTTGTACTCCGTCCATTGTTTTTCGATTTTCCCCGCTCTACAATGTAGACAGAACGATTAAATGATAGGTGTTTATCAAGTTTTACATAAAATTATATTACCGGTAAGCATACGATGAGCAGATGTTTTTTATTGCCTTTCGAGTATAGATACGTTAAAATATACTTATTAAGCATGATGAATTTGGGAGGTATTTTTCGTGGAAATTAGAGTTCTTCGATATTTTCTGACTGTAGTAAGGGAAGAAAGTATCACAAAAGCCTCAGAAGTTTTACATATCACGCAGCCGACACTTTCGCGTCAGCTTGCACAGATGGAGGAAGATATTGGTGTAAAGCTGTTTGATAGAGGGACACGGAAAATCAAATTGACAAATGAAGGAATACTTCTTCGCCGTCGTGCGGAAGAAATTTTGCAGCTTGTAGATAAGACAGAAAAAGAATTAGTGGAGCAAGAGGAACAGGTGGAAGGTAAAATTTCCATTGGGTGTGGAGAAATTGCTGCTGTACAACTTCTTCCTAAAATAATTGAGTCCTTTCGTCGGAAATATCCCCGTGTTACTTTTGACATTTTTACAGCCACAGCAGATTTGGTAAAGGAACAAATGGAGAAGGGACTACTGGATATTGGTTTGCTTCTTGAGCCGGTTGATATGGAAAAATATGAATTTATTCGCTTGAATATAAGGGAAAAATGGGTGGTTCTGATGAAATCGGATGATCCACTCTCCAAGAAAGAAACGGTAAGCGCAAAAGATTTGTCTGTACTGCCTTTGATTCTTCCTAGGCGTATGAATGTGCAGAGTGAGTTGGCAAGTTGGTTTGGCAACTACTATGAGAAACTGGATATTGTTTTTACCAGCAATTTAAGTACGAACAGCGCAATTATGGTGAATGGAGGCTTGGCATATTCATTGGTGATTGAAGGGGCTGTACCGTTCTGGAATCAATCAAAGGTTACATTCAGACCGCTTGATCCGCCACTTACAGCAACAAGTGTATTAGCATGGAAACGTGGTCAGCCGTTTAGCTTAGCAACCACAAAATTCATCAAACATATTCAATGCTTTTTAGGCATGGACAAACCATAAAAACTAAGTATTTGATATAATTCAATTAGAAAATTATAATATAGGTGTAGAGATAAAGCAAACAGCTTTAATTTCTGCACCTATATTTTTTATTGAGGAGGGAGTGCCATTTCATGAAACCGGATTATGATTCCCGTATAAACGCCGGATTAAGCAAAGAAGAAATCGCAAAAATTTCAGGATGCGAAGATCAAGAAATGCAGATAAGGATGTTGCGAAAATATCGGTACAAATTGCTTGATGAGGTACATGAAAAGCAGCAGTCACTTGATGCAATCGATTATATGATCTGTAAAACAAAAAAATAACAATAAGAGGAGGAAAAGGCGTGAATCAGCAAACAACTCTGTTTTCAAACGAGAAGTTGATGGCTATGATTATTCCCCTGTTTTTAGAGCAGCTGCTGATAATGCTTGTAGGGATGGCGGACACACTGGTGGTCAGCTACGCAGGAGAAGTGGCAGTATCCGGTGTTTCACTGGTAAATCAGTTCAATACTATTTTTATTTATCTGTTTACAGCATTGGCATCTGGAGGGGCGGTTGTGATCAGCCAGTATATTGGTAGAAAGAAAAATGATGACGCTGGAGAATCCGCCAGTCAGCTTCTTTCATTTTCTGCGATTTTTTCCATACTGATCGTAGTGATGGTTCTAATTGGAAATGAAGGGATGCTTCGTCTGATGTTCGGTAAAGTGGAAGATTCTGTGATGCACTCTTGTATTACATACCTTAGGATTTCTGCATATTCCTATCCGGCATTGGCGGTTTACAATGCTGGCGCTGCCCTTTTTCGCAGTATTGGAAAAACCAGTGTGACCATGTATTTGTCGGTAATTTCCAATATCATCAATGTTATTGGAAATTTCATTGGTGTACTTGTTTTGCGTGCAGGTGTTGCAGGTGTTGCATACCCTTCACTGATCGCTCGGACATTTTCAGCCGTGATGATTACAGTACTTTGTTTTCAGAGAAAAAATGAAGTGTTCTATCGCTGCAAGTGGATTTTCCGGTGGAATGTGGATTTCATGAAACAAATTCTAAAAATCGCTATTCCAAATGGGATGGAAAACGGTATATTCCAGTTAGTTAAAGTAGCATTAAGCGGTATCGTTGCACTTTTTGGAACATATCAGATTGCTGCAAATGGTGTTGCACAAAGTATCTGGTCATTGGCTGCGCTGGCGGGAGTCGCTATGGGTCCCGTATTTATAACGGTCATTGGACAGTGTATGGGAAATGGGGATGCAGATGCTGCGGAGCATTATTTTAAGAGATTGACAAGAATCACATTGCTGATTTCATCGGCATGGAATCTTTTGATTTTTCTTCTGACTCCATTCTTTATGAAATTTTATGCTTTGCAGCCGGAGACCAAACGGCTTGTAATCTGGCTGGTTTTAATCCATAACGTGTTTAATGCAGCAGCATATCCCTTTTCCGGTGCGCTTAGTAATGGGCTGCGGGCAGCGGGTGATGTGAAATTTACCATGTATGTTTCGGTTATCTCCACGATAGCGGTGCGTCTGCTTTTATCATGGCTCTTGGGAATTGTTTTGAAAATGGGCGTGATCGGGATTGCTATTGCAATGGTTTGTGACTGGAGCATTCGGGCGGTCATTTTCTTCTGGAGGCAGAAGTCCGGAAAATGGAAAACATTTCAGGTGATATAGATTCATTTATAATAAGTTCAATATCGGTATATTATGCCTTATGGTCTTAGCAAGTTTTGCCGTTTTGCTGTGAATGTGTGGGAGGTCAATCCTGCTGGAAAAGCTGATGAACAGGTTGCCAGAGAAGGGCTTTCCTGTATGGAAGTTTGGATGAAAGAACTGGGACTTACAATGAATCTCCATGAGTTGGGGGCAACAGAAGAAATGTTGCATGGTATTGCAAATGGAACCATCATCATGGAAGGTGGATATAAGGTGTTGAATCATGATGAGGTATTGGAGATTTTGAAGAACAGTTTGTAAGCATTCAAGTAGGAGCTTTTATAACGATAATATAATAGAAAAAGGCAAGTGCTGTGAAAGAAATTTTTCTTTGATGTTGCTTGTCTTTTTTTAATTCATCACTTGACATTGTGGCAAAGAAATCCTGAAAGGGGACGAGTAGAAAAAAGAGCAGCTGCATGAGCAGGAAGAAGAAAATAGACAGAGCAGTTGATGATGTGGAATGTCCGGTGCAGTGTGGGTGTAATGCTCATGCTACATCGGACTTTTTTCGAAAATGATTTTTAATAATGTTGATTTTCAACTACTTTTAACTCAAATATTGCATCTTAACTTAAAAAGAGTTAAGATTGCAAGTAATGACATGGAATATCTCGATAAAGTTCCTGGAGTCAAGAATCAAAGTGTTTTTAAAGAAGCTTATGTTATGGGATATTTTATTTACTAATGTTGATTTTCAACTGCTGGACGAATGGGAGGGGTGCTTCATGCCGTTGCAAATGATCAGAAACGATATTACAAAAATGAACGTTGACGCAATCGTCAATGCTGCCAACACGTCCCTTTTGGGCGGCGGCGGTGTGGACGGTTGCATTCATCGTGCGGCCGGACCGGAACTGCTTGCAGAATGCAGTACGCTGCATGGCTGCGAAACCGGCAGTGCAAAAATTACAAAGGGATACCGCCTGCCCTGCAAATATGTGATCCATGCAGTCGGTCCGCGCTGGAGGGATGGCAGGCATCGGGAGCAGGAGCTTCTGGAATCCTGTTATCGGACATCTTTGAATCTGGCGAAAGAAAATGGCTGTCAGTCTGTAGCTTTTCCGCTGATTTCTTCCGGTGTTTACGGCTATCCAAAAGACCAGGCTCTGAAGGTTGCAGTCGATACCATCAGCGAATTTCTGCTGGAAAACGAGATGATGGTCTATATCGTTATTTTTGACCGAAAGACATATCAGATTAGCGGAAAGCTGTTTGATGACATCGCAGTGTACATAGATGACAGGTATGTGGAAGAACATACCGACAGGAGGGCAGAACAGAGTCGGTGTTCCGAAGCATGGCAAGAGGAATCCTGCTTTGAAGCTGCATCTGTCCCGCTGCCGCCCGAAGCAATCTGTAAATCCTGCAGCAGTCAGTCTCTGGAAGAGGCGCTGGGACAGATGGATGAGAGCTTTTCAGAAATGCTGCTTCGAAAGATTGAGGAAAGCGGTATGACGGATGCACAGTGCTACAAGAAAGCAAATATTGACAGAAAGCTCTTCTCAAAAATCCGTTCGGATAGATTCTATAAGCCATCCAAACCTACGGTGCTGGCATTTGCCCTCGCTTTGGAGCTGCCGCTTGCCCAGATGCAGGAGATGCTCGGCAAGGCAGGATTCACATTGTCCCATTCGAGTAAATTTGACATCATTGTAGAATATTTTGTCGAACGGGGAAACTATAATGTGTATGAAATTAACGAGGCACTGTTTGCCTTTGACCAGAGTCTGATCGGAGCATAAGGAAAAAGAAATGTCGCTTTCCATGCGACCACTCCGCAAAAGAAAATCGCTATACTATGGCTGTAAGGTACGAAATCGAGCAGTCATTTGCGTGAGGAATGAGCCAAAGCTCGAGCTTGCTCGAAACCTTGGCGAATACTGCGACAGCGAGCCCGTAAGGGCGAGATCTTTTAGGAGGATAAGCATATGAGAAAGAATTTAACAGAGATCGTTTTTATCTTAGACCGCAGCGGATCCATGAACGGACTGGAACGGGACACCATCGGCGGATTCAATTCCATGATTGAGCAGCAGAAAAAAACAGAGGGCGAAGCACTGATTTCAACGGTACTGTTTGATAATGTGAGTGAAGTCCTGCACGACCGTGTAGATGTAAAGGACATCCGACCAATGACTGACCGGGATTATACGGTTCGCGGATGCACGGCACTCTTAGATGCCATCGGCGGTGCGATTCATCACATTGGAAATATTCATAAGT
>CAJJOP010000052.1:0-5696 GCA_905193415.1 uncultured Roseburia sp. | reverse complement strand
TAACACTGCCACATATTTCTTTGCTCTCGAAATCATATTAAATCTCCTGTCTGTCAAATATATTTCTCTATACGTCTCCTTGTCAACCTCCTGGTTTAATAAATTTTCACCTGTCCCTACTGCTTCTCAATTCTTCGCATATAGTCTGCTTGATTGTTTTATCATCTAACGGCTTTGCAAGATGTGCGTTCATTCCTGCTTCCATACACTTTTCTGCATCTTCCCTAAATGCATTTGCAGTCATAGCAATAATAGGGATTGTTTTTGCATCCTGCCGTTCCAGGGATCTTATTGTTTTTGTGGCAGTAAGCCCATCCATCACCGGCATCATGACATCCATTAAAATAACATCGTATGTTCCTGATTCGCAGGCTTCAAAGTGCTGAACAGCTTCTAACCCATTTTTCACTGTTTCTACTTTAGCCCCATTTTCCGTCAGTATAAATTCTGCTATTTCCGCATTCAGCTTATTATCTTCAACCAATAATATCCGGACACCTGATATATCTGCATCAAAATCTTCTTTTTCTTCCGGTCGTGCATTCGTATCAATTTTAAATGGAAGTATTACAGTAAAACAGCTTCCTTCACCAAGCTTGCTTTCAACGGTTATGGTTCCGCCCATCTTTTCTACAAGTTGTTTCACAATAGGCATTCCCAGACCTGTCCCATTATAATCAGAACGTGGGGAATTATCTGCCTGTACAAATGGAGTAAACAATTCATTTTTTATAAATTCTTCTGACATTCCAATTCCATTATCTTTTATTTTAAATTCACATGTCATGTGATCTTCTGATCTTTCAATCGTTCTCATACTCATGTAAATAAAACCATTCACCTTATTGTACTTCATACTGTTTGTAAACAGATTCATCAATATTTTTTTCAGATGAACTGCATTGCTCCAAACATATATACCACTGTAATCATCATGTTCTCCTATAACATGAAGTCCTTTTTCTTCTGCCTGAAAGTATAGCGACTCCGTGATTTCTTTACATACCTGATCCAGATTGATGGATTCATCACCAAAAACCACGGTATCCGATTCTAACTTTGCCATATCCAAAACATCATTTACCAATGATAATAGCAGTTTCGAAGACTCATTTATTTTATTCAGGCAATCTTTTGCCCGCTCACCATCATTTCCGCTTTTTTCAAGAATTGTAAGCATGCCCATAATGCCATTGATCGGTGTCCTGATGTCATGAGACATGTTATTTAAAAAGGAAGTCTTAGCCTTATTGGCACTCTGTGCTTCTACAAGTGCATTTTGTAATTCCTGCCGTTTTTCTTCCAGTTCCTGATTCAGTTTTAATGCCTGTTCAGCAGATTTCTTGAATCTTTCCTCCGCACGTTTTGACTTCTTCCAAGAACGAAGAATGATACACAGAACAACGAAAAAAGAAATTCCAACGATAAGTGAAACTGTCAGTAAATTATCCTGAATAAAATCCCTCACTGTAACTTTTCGTGAGGAAGCATTATACGAAACTACTGCACCCGAAAATTGAGCTGTAGGCATAGATGTCAGTGTTTTATTCAGAATGGACAAAAGAACCGGTTCTCCCTGCCGAACAGCAAATGGAACATCGGCTTCTTTTGTCAGGAAAACACTATGAAGCTTATTATTTTTCAAATAGTCAGAAACAGTACCTGAACTGCTTACAATGCAATCTGCCTCCCCTTTCTGCATCGCTTTTACTGCTGCATCTGATGTCCCATATTCTATAATCTCCCATTTTGGATAATTGTATGAAAGATATGCCTTCAATGAAAAATTATCTTTTTCAACGGCAACTGTATTCTCTTTATTTTCATCAAAAGAATCCTTTACCGTAATTGCTGCCATATTGAGAGTCAATAGCGTATCCGACAAAGCAACTCCTTTTGTTTCTGCAAAGTATGGATTCTGGTTTGTATGAAAAATCAGGTCTATTTTTCCATCCTGCAATGCCTGAAGCAGTTCACTTCTTGTATCATACCCCTTTAATTCAAATTCCAGAGTCTGACCTTGCAGACAATTTTCTGCAAGATCCACATAATCTGTAATAACACCTGTCAATTTGCCTGTTGATGGATCTACACTACTGATACCTCCATCCTGATTCAGATACCCTATCCTGATTGCTCCATGCTGCCCGATCCACTCCCTTTCTTCTTTTGAAAGAAACGAGCTGCTCTGTGCAGAAAGATAACGCCTGTAGAGATCATCAGTGTAAAATGGGTTGTCATCCTTGATTCTGCGCATAGCACTATCCAATGCTTCTTTGATATCCGGACGTTCTGGATTTATAGCGAAATAGATTTCTGTCTCTCCAATACTTGTAAGCGGTGAAATATCCGATTCTTCCCAACGGGATTCTTCTACCGAAACGAAGCAGTCAATTTCATGTTTCGACAGTTTGTCCATAATTTCTGTGGTTGTAGAAACATTGATATGCTTCGTATGCAGACCATATTTTGATTCCCATTCATTAAGCACATCCTCCACTATATTATCTTTAGACACACCAATATTTTTTCCCTCAAAAGAATCCAAATTTCCTGCTGTAAGATCCATATTGGATGCATCCGTATAGATGTAGTATTTCTCTTCCCCCATAGGCATATCGGAAAAAAGCATATTTTCAGCACGTTCGTCTGTATAGGAAATGCCACCAAGAATATCAATTTCTCCATTTTCCAACTGTGTAAAGCAGTTTTTCCAATCACTTGTTATGTATTTATATGTCCATCCTGCATAACCTGCAATATCTTGAAGATACTCATAACCATAGCCGCTTCTTTCTCCCTTTTCATTGACTACATTATAAGTTTCCTCAAAAGATCCTACCCGAATAACATGATCAGAATTTTCTTGGGCAGATGTGGAAACAGGAAAAACAACCAAACATATCATTATGCAAAATATAAAATAACAAAATTTGAAATTTCTTATATTCTGTACTAATTTGCACTTCTTCATCTTTCTCCCACCCTCCAGGCTACAGTCGCTTGCTTGCTTGCAGATTTTAATTTTACATTCATTAATGTTCAATACCTCCACAACATTTTTATAAATATCTTTGCGACAGCTTCTGCTGTACTTTTACTATAATTATACTCTACAGCCAACTTGTGTCAATTTACTAACAGAGTAATTACATTCTTTTACTCCTTAATCTTGCTATTACTCTCCCCACAAATAGAGCCAAACTAGAGCCATTCGATAAAACAAATGCCGAAAACCCGCATAAATACAGGCTTTCGGCATTTTAGTCCGTTACTCGAACTCCTTTGCGGACTGCGTTTCATGACACGCAAAGGCTGTTATTAGAAGTTTGTGTTTCGAACATACGTTCTGATTTTGTGTTTTTCGCACCGCTTATGAAGAAATAAACTCCAAAATAACTCCATTTTACTCTTTATTATTTTGTTGTTCTTCTCTTGCGTACAGGAGATCCAATGCCTGACATACAACACCACTCATGCTCTGATAGTGTCTTTCTGCATACTCAACAAGTCTCTGTTTTTGTTCTGGAGTCACCCGTACTCGTATGTTTTCTTCTTTGCCATCTTTTGGTGTTTTTCTAGCCAAACATATCACTTCCCTTCCACAAGTACAGTTTACTACTGATTACTACAAAATGTCAATCTATTTTTGTTATTTATATATATATATTCTCTTGGACTAATCTTGAGCTATCTTGGACTAATTTACTTCTCACTCCTGTAGATCTTTATCTACAATCTCCCAGTAACCATTCTTTGGAGATCCATGTCTTATAAGAATACCATACTCTTTTAACTTCTTAATATTGTTCTCAATATTTCGACTGACAACCCCAATTTTTTCAGCTAACTTAACTGCTGATAATTGATGATCTTATGAAAGTAACTTTATAATCTTTTGCTGTGTATCGTTGAGGTCTGTTCTCCACACTACCTCCGATGCTTCTCCGATGTTTCTCCGATGTTTTCTTTTCCATTTGTCATCGGAAATGAACTACGGAACAGCTCTACCCGAAACATATTATCGAATGGAGATATAAGTACCCGGAACTGGATACTTACCAGAAACGTGCCAAGGTACCATCTCAGGAACTGAGTGATTACCTTGTAAAAGAATTGACTAAAAAAGAAAAATAAGAGAAAAGAAAAAACCTTACCGATATTCAGTTTTTTACTTCTGAAAATCAGTAAGGTTTCTTTATATACGTTATGAAATAAAATTTTTATTCGCCGAATAACCACAAAATGTTGCCATTTTGTTTCCAGATACTAAGCAAATTTGTTTGAAACTCGGAGAGTATGAAACTTTTTCTGTAAAATAATGTTTGGAAGGTTCTTCTATGATACAATAAATATCATTAGGAGGACCTTTTATTATGGCAAGACAAAAGAAACCGGTACATCGAGTACAAATGACCGAAGGAAAACGAAACATCATCCATCAGCTCCTGGAAGAGTATGATATCCAGTCTGCTGAAGACATCCAGGATGCGCTCAAGGATCTTTTAGGCGGTACCATTAAGGAAATGATGGAAGCGGAAATGGACGATCATCTCGGCTATGAAAAATCAGAACGTTCGGATCATGATGATTACCGCAATGGGTATAAGCGCAAACAGGTCAACAGCCGATATGGATCAATGGAAATCGAAGTGCCGCAGGACCGAAAATCAACATTTGAACCACAGGTGGTGAAAAAACGTCAGAAAGATATTTCTGATATTGATCAGAAGATTATTTCTATGTATGCCAAAGGAATGACTACCCGACAGATTTCCGAAACCATCGAAGATATTTATGGCTTTGAAACCTCGGAGAGTTTTATTTCTGATGTAACCGATAAGATCCTGCCACAGATCGAAGACTGGCAGAACCGGCCGTTGGACGAAGTCTATCCCATTCTCTACATTGACGCAATTCACTATTCCGTAAGAGATAATGGTGTGATCCGAAAGCTTGCAGCTTACGTGATTCTTGGAATCAACACGGAAGGAAAGAAAAAGGTTCTGACCATCAGCGTTGGAGACAACGAAAGCGCAAAATACTGGCTTTCCGTTATGAACGAACTGAAAAACCGGGGTGTCAAAGATGTATTAATCATCTGTGCAGATGGTTTAACCGGCATCAAAGAAGCAATCGCTGCTGCTTTTCCAAAAACCGAGTATCAGCGCTGTATCGTACACCAGGTAAGAAACACACTGAAATATGTCCCTGACAAGGACAGAAAAGCATTTGCAGCGGATCTGAAGACCATTTATCAGGCCGCAGATGAAAAGAAAGCGCTGGCAGCCTTAGATCGTGTAACTGAAAAATGGTCTCCCAAATATCCGAATTCCATGAAACGCTGGAAGGATAACTGGGATGCCATCTCTCCAATTTTCAAGTTTTCAACGACGGTCAGAACGATGATTTATACCACCAATGCGATTGAATCCCTGAATTCCACCTATCGGAAGCTGAATCGGCAGAGAAGCGTATTCCCAAGCGATACGGCCCTTTTAAAAGCGCTGTACCTGGCCACTTTTGAGGCTACGAAAAAATGGACCAGTACGATTCGAAACTGGGCGCAGGTATATGGCGAACTGAGTATTATGTACGAAGGTCGTCTTCCAGAATAACGAGTAAACCGACGATCAAGACAGGCGGAAAACCGCCTGCTCTTGACATGCCATTCAACAACTGTTATATATAAAACA
>CAJJOP010000051.1:0-5708 GCA_905193415.1 uncultured Roseburia sp. | reverse complement strand
GCATAATCCAAACAGTGGTTTGAATTATATTCTTTGATAATCTGTGCTAATTTCTGAAGAGCAGACAGGGCAAGGTCAGGTTCTTGTATTTCAGTTAAGAGGACAGCATAATTATTAATCTGAGGAATACTGTCATTAGTATAAAGAAGCTGGTATTGTTCTAAAAGAGAGATACCCATTTCCATGTGTTTTTTAGCCAGATTAAGTTGTCCGTTGATTCGGTAAAGCCCCCCAAGATTGGAATGGAGGTTGGAAACAAGGTGTGCATTCTTTTTTGTGGTTTCTTTTATTTGAGCAAGTGCTTCTTTTTCTAATTTTATCGCTTTTTCTGTTTTGGGTTCCAGAGTTGCCTGATAATCCAATAGTAAGGCACGGTCAGATGCAGTCCCGTAAGTATTTGCTTTTATAAAATGCTGTAGTTCCTGAATGATTTTTTTCATACCCTTTTGATAGTGGTACTTCTCCATATATGGAAAAACATCTTCTAAAAATAACAGGTATTGGGGAATATCATCCTTTTCAATGAATTGGATGATATTTTCTGTTGTCTGAAATAATTTTTTATAATAGCTAACTTCAATGCCATGCATCAAACATATTTTTCGCAGAGAATCCAATAACGTGTGGCAGCTTGTAATAGAAGGTGCGGTCTCGGAAACTGCAATTTCCTGAATCATTGGATGCAGAGAAATAGTATGCCGGAGACTTGACTGTACAAAACCTGTCTCAATCAGATCATTCACGTCATTTAAAGTAGGCAGCTCCAGCCATTTGGAAAATATACGGGCAGAAATACCAGATGAAGGCATAAAACACATATTGCACATAATATCCTGCTGTTTCCGTGATAAGGAGTATAACGAAAACAGGGTATGGATATGGTTGTAATAGGTGGCTTTTTTGCTCTGACCATCTTTCATTACTTTAATCTTATCTTCATTATGAAGAGAAGCCTTTTCCTCTTGAAGTTTTATCAATAATTGCTCTGGAGTTAAAATTCCATTTTCCAGAAGTTTGGCTGCCAGTTCGACAGCAAAAGTATGGTAGTGTACAGTTTCTATGATTTTTTCTACGATTGCCCGGTGTTCCTCTGCTTCTGAATAAAATACAGATGTCAGTTGAAAAAGAGTGGCTATATCTTTTAGTTCTTTTAACTGAAAACTACAGTATTCAGACAGTTGGCTTCTGGTTGTAAATAAAACCCGGCAACGGTATTTTAATACGACTGACAGGCAACTGTCCTGTGTGGATGTGACATTAAAATTGTCTATGATCAGCAGTGTATCAGATTTCAAAGAGCGTAAGAAACGGTTATGTCTTTGAAAACATTCCTGCTCACTGATTTCTGGTGGATCATCAATAAAATCCATGTCTGTGATATTTTGATATAGATTACCGGTGTATTCCATATAGAGAATATTGGTGTACTGTTTTCTGTATTGCTTTGCATAGGCTTTAGCAAGCTCGCTTTTTCCAATTCCGGCAATTCCATAAAGAAATATATGTCGGTTCTCTTTAAACAAAGTATGGAGTTCATCCAGTTCTTCTTCTCTTCCTAGAAAATGACGGCATGGTTTCGGGACTTCGCTGTCCATAATGTAATCCAGAACAATCGGAGATAGAACACCTCCTGCAATCAGTTTTTGATTTCTTGTATCACGTTTAATAAATTGCCGTTCCATACCAAAAGAAAGTACTTTTGCTAAAAACAACAGCCTTGAATCAGAAGGTTTATATAGAGATACAAGTTCCTGCTTTTTTGTATCCGAAATCGTATCGTCCTGTATGAATAACGTGTAAATGTCCTGTATAACCATGTTGCAGTCTGCCATTAAGGGAAGTAAGTTCCGCTGAATGGTTGTTGCCAGTTTTTTCTGATTGCTGGGTTTTGCATAATATGAGGTTATTTTGGGACTGATTTTTGCCTGTCCGGTTATCCAGCGGCAAATTAGACCATTATCCATAGAAAAATCTTCATTTATCGGATCATTCATAAAATCTTCAAATAATTCGTATAAAAAATCAGGTTGGTTCATCTGATTGCTTTCACTGATTTGATTTTTTAGGCATGTGCTAATAGAAGAAAAATCACATCGTTCCAACAGAAATCCCTCCTTTGGTTTTCGTGTTTTATATTCTTAAAGTCTTTTTATTATAACACGAACAAATGTTCCGGACAATAGGAATTGATACTGTATAGGAAGAAAATGAATCTTAAAAACTCAATCTGCGGTCAATTTCAATTCAATGTGATTGGTGCAGAATAATTTTAGAATGTAATCAGGCTTTCGAAAGCCGAATTCAATTCATACAGAACTTTTGTACAATCCTGCCGGCATAGGATGTAGAGAGAACTGTATGCTGAAGGAGGCATATAGCATGAATACGTTATTTGATTCTGTAGAAGTTCTGGATACAAAAAAAGAAATCCAAAAAGAGAATGTAAGCTATGAACATGCAGGATATCAGATTCGAGTGCATTTTAATGGGGAAAAGACATTGATCCAGTGCATTCAGAATCTTACTGAACGAAAAATTGCAGGTTGATTTTCTTAAGTTCTTGTTGTAAAATGAAGACAATTAAAGACAATGACTATGCAAGACCGATGAAAAGAGGGATAGAATGTATCAGGCAGGAATTTATTGCCGAATTTCCATTGAAGAGCAAAATAAAGAGGGTGAATACAGCAATAGTATTCACTCTCAGATTCAGATGGCAAGAGATTATATTGCAGAGAATAAAGATATTGCAGAGAAAAAAGTTTATGTAGACGATGGGGCTTCTGGAAGTAATTTTGAAAGAACTGAATTTCGGAGGATGCTGGCAGATATTGAGCTTGGTGTTATCAATATGGTGATTTTTAAGGACGTATCTCGACTTGGAAGAGAACATATTGATACCAACTATTATCTAGGCAAATATTTCCCGGAGAAACAGATTCGGATTGTTTCGATTCTGGATAATTATGATTCAGTAGTTGGAACTTATGATGAAATGTTAGAAATAAAAACTTTGCTGAATGATATGTATTTGAGAGATACATCCAGAAAGATTAAAATGACCATTCAGACAAAAAGAAGTATGGGCGAATATACACCGAAACAGCCTCCCTTTGGATATGTGAAAAGTAAAACAATTCATAATCATCTGGAAGTTGATCCTTATGCAGCCGAGGTTGTCCGAAGAATTTATAAAATGTATCAAAATGGATTTGGCTGTACGGTTATTTGCAGGACTTTGAATGAAGATGAAATCCCTTGTCCCGCAAAATATAAAAAGGAAGTTTTAAAAACCAATTATGTATGGGATTCGGGAAAAGGTCTGTGGACATCGTCTACTGTAAGTGGAATTTTAAAGAATCCGGTCTATACTGGGGCGGTTGTGATTCGGAAGCATGAAAGACCGTCTTATAAGCTGAAATACAAAAAGGCAATTCCACTGGAAGAAATGGAGCTGGTGCCGGATGCACATGAAGCAATCATTTCTAAAGACGAGTTTGATAGGGTTCAGCAAATAAGAAAGGGGCGCAGAGTTTCCTATTTTGATAAAAGCAATGAACCACATAAATATGTGGGACTGCTCTTTTGTGGGAAATGTAAAACAGCCATGCGAAAACGTTATCTGGCATCTCATAAAGATTATGACGGATATATGTGTGGTTTTCACCAGAAGCAGGGGCAGAATTACTGTGAGCTGAATCATATTACATTTGAAAAGCTGGATGAACTGGTTGTATTTGCAATCAACCAGCAATTGAAACAGATGAAGATGGATATGAAGAATCTGGAAACTCAGATCAGACAGAAACAGCCGGAACTGGATGGTAAAATTGCAAAATTGCAGGGAAAAATAGAAAGAAATCTGGAATACCGGAAACGAGTATATGAACAGTTTATGGATGAAGTACTTTCCAAAGAGGAATATTTGGAATTAAAACAGATGTATGAAACAGAGAATCAGAAATATCAAAAAGAATTATCAGAACTGAATCATGAAGAGCAAAGGCAGCGGGCGGCGGTCAATGAAACAAAGATATGGTTGGAGCATTTTAATCGCAGAAGAATAACGGTAAAGCAGCTTACCAGAGAAGTGCTTGTGGAGTTAGTTGATAAAATTTATGTATATCCAGAGCAGAAAATAGATATATATTTTAAGTTTGCTTCAGTAGAGAGTTCACCAGATAGAATACTTGAGAAAGATGGGGTGATATGATGTATCAGATGGGTGTATATTGTCGTCTGTCGAAGGATGATGGAGAGAATAAAGTTAGTGAGAGTATTGAAAATCAGATGAAACTGATTCGTGAGTATGTGACTAAATCAGAGGATCTGGAAATCGCAGATATTTATATTGATGACGGTTATTCGGGGCTTTATTTTGCGAATAGACCGGAATTTCAGCGGATGATGGAGGATATCTACAAAGGGAAAATTCAAGGCGTTATTACGAAAGATATTTCCCGGCTTGGGCGTGAACATATTGAAACCAGTAATTATATCGAGCGTGTTTTTCCATCTTTGGGTGTGCGTTATATTGCAATTTTGGATGGCGTGGATTCTGTTCATCACAGTAATGAAGAATTGGCACAGTTTAAGACGCTGTTTAATGATATGTATAGTCGTGATATATCTAAGAAAATCAGAGGTGCATTGACCGCCCAGAAGAAACGGGGACAGTTTATGTCTGGGTTTGCCCCATATGGATATGTAAAAGATCCGGCAGATAAGCATCATTTTCTTGTAGATGAAGAAGCAGCTAAAGTGGTACGGAGAATCTTTTATATGAGTCTGGAAGGATATTCCAGGGATGGTATTGCAAAGAAACTGAATCAGGAAGGAATTCTGACACCGTCAGAGTATAAGAGAAAGGTGCAGGGATTGAAATATGCCAATGCATTAGAAAAAGCGGGTGCAAAGGGCTGGGCATATCCTACGATCAATGTAATTTTGCGAAACAGAGTTTATACAGGGGCTATGGTACAGCATAAATCAGAAAAGATATCCTATAAAGTGGAAAAGTATCAATATATTCCAGAGGAACAGCAGTATATTGTGGAAGGAATGCACGAAGCAATTATCAGCAAAGATACTTTTGAGCAGGTACAGAAACTTATGAAGAAAAGAACACGGACACCGGGATTTAATAGCGAAGTGAGAAAGGTAAATCCATACGCAGGAATTATTGTTTGCGGAGATTGCGGATATAATTTCCAGAGGGTTACCTGTCGGGATGGTTATGAGTGCGGTACCTATCATAAAAAAGGAAACACAGTTTGTTATTCTCATTTCATTAAAAAAGAAGTATTAGATTCTATTGTGAAAAATGAAATCCAAAGACAAGCGGAACTGGCACTAAAAGAGAGTGATAAGGATGAAATATTAAAAGCAGCAGACAGGAAGAAGGAGGTGCTAAGACGATGTGCAGAAGCAAATCAGAAGATTGAACGGTTACAAAAAGAACTTGTGGCTGTCCAGAAGTATAAAAAGAAAACTTACGAAAATTATGTAGATGGTGTTCTGGATAAAGAAGAATATCTCTCCTATAAGTCAGAATATGAAAAGCAGGATAAAGAGATCAGGGCGAAGATTCAGTTGGCAGAACAAGAGAAAGACAGCTTTGGAGAGGCAGAAGAATCTTATGAAAACTGGATAGAGAAATTTATCAAGTATGGAACATTATCCGAAGTGACAAGAGAAATTGTGACAGA
>CAJJOP010000050.1:0-5803 GCA_905193415.1 uncultured Roseburia sp. | reverse complement strand
TTCTTTCACGGTTTCCCTCTTTAATCTTAGCGTATACTTTTACAGTATCACCAACACGGAACTCCGGTGCTTCTGCTTTGAGCTGTTCAGCCTCAATGTTTTTGATAATTTCTGTTGCGTTCATTTTGTGACCTCCTATATTTGGATGTTCTTAATACATGACATTCTGTAACAGAGGACCATCTCTTCTTTTCTCACGATTTAAAATTTTATCATATTTGCAATAGATATGCAAGAACTTTTTTCACTAAAAACAATGCTTTTTTTGTAGATTCTTATTGTCTGTTCCTGATGATTTTATTTGTGTTACTTGAAACCTTACCTAGTTATTCTATGACAACGGTAACAGGTAAAAATTACTATAATATCGTTAATGCACTGACTGGCAGCCTTCATTGTCCTGATTATATTGAAAACTACCTTCTTCCTCATTTATCATATAGCAACTCCCACTGATTATCATTTTTCAACATTCAAATGTGATAAGATTTTCTTTACATCCTGACGATCCAGCTTGGCATGCTCCAGCAGATCCGGTCGATGCTCAAGCGTCCTCAGAACAGACTGCTCATGGCGCCATGCTTCTACTTTTTTATGATCTCCGGACAAAAGGACTTTCGGCACTTCCCGGTCTCTCCATACCGGGGGCCGGCTGTACTGAGGATATTCCAACAGGCTTCCTTCAAAGGATTCTCCGGTACCGGATTCTGCATTGGTCAGCACCCCCGGAACCATACGGGAGATTGCATCTGCCATGACCATCGCTGGAAGTTCTCCCCCGGTCAGCACATAATCGCCGATGGATACAAAATCTGTAACAATCTCCTCTAAGACACGTTCATCCACACCTTCATAATGACCGCACAGGAAGATCAAATCTTTTTCTTTTGCAAAATCTTTTGCCATATCCTGATTAAACGTCCTGCCCTGCGGCGTCAGATACACACATCTCGGATGATAACCGATCTGTTCCATCACAGAACGCCAGGCATCATACACCGGCTGTGCCTGCATGACCATGCCCGCACCACCGCCATAGGGATAATCATCTACTTTTTTATGTTTGTCCAGCGTATAATCCCGGATATTGACTGCATTGACAGAAAGCAGACCGTTCTCTACTGCTCTTCCGATAATGCTTGTATTCAATCCCTGCCGGATCATATCCGGAAATAATGTTAATATATGAAAATTCATACCTATCTCAATCCCGGAAGCAGATGTACTTCCATTTTTCCTTCTTCTACATTCACAGAAAGGATGCAGTCTTTGATCGCCGGGATCAGCAGTTCCTCTCCGTCTTTTTCCACAACGTAAACATCATTTGCCCCAGTCTGCATCACATCCTGCAGGATGCCAAGGTCTTCGCCTTCATCCGATACAACCTGAATGCCTATCATATCTGCAATAAAATACTCGTCCTTCTGCAGTTTCACAGCATTTTCTCTCGTCACATAGAGACTTTTTCCCCGCAGACGCTCCACATCATTGATGCTTTGAAATTCTTTGAATTTCACGATGACCATATTTTTGAAAAAACGAACCTGCTGGATATGCAGCAACTGTGTCTCTTTTCCGGTATCAAGAATGACTTCTTTCAGCTTCTTAAAACGGTTCATATCATCCGTGGTAGGAAATACTTTTACTTCTCCGGCGATTCCATGGGTAGTGGATATAACTCCTACCTGAAAAACATCTTCCATTTATCTTCTCCTGTTATTATTAACCTGACTTATCCTGTTTCTTGTATCTATATAAAATTTTGACATCAGAGTTTACTTACTTTGTCCAAAACGTTTTCTTATTTCTACTACAATATATTTCTTATTGATGATATACAGCAGATTATTTTCCACCAATATATAAAAGCCAAAATCATCATTATGAATAAAGGGATATAGTAACCTATATCCCTTCTCATAAGCTTCATTGTTATAATCTACTACTGTACGATCTCAACAATTACTTTTTTGTCTTCTTTTGATGCGGCTGCTTTAACTACCGCACGGATTGCTTTCGCAATTCTTCCCTGCTTACCGATTACCTTACCCATGTCAGACTGCGCTACATGAAGTTCCAGAACGACAGCTTTTTCTTTCTCTGTCTCTGTCACAGCAACCTCTTCCGGGTAATCGACTAGTGATCTTGCAATTACTTCTACTAATTCTTTCATCACTTTACCTCACTAATCTTATTTTTCGATACCAGCTGTTTTGAAGATCTTTTCTACTGTCTGAGTCGGCTGTGCACCGTTTGCAAGCCATTTTTTAGCAGCTTCTTCATCTACACGAATCTCTGACGGTTCCTGAGTCGGATCATAATATCCAATCTCTTCGATGAATCTTCCATCTCTCGGGGATCTGGAATCTGCAACTACGATTCTATAGAAAGGAGCTTTTTTCTGTCCCATTCTTCTTAATCTGATTTTTACTGCCATCTGTTTTCACCTCCTCGATTTTATCTGTGGGGGCTTTGTTACAACGCCGCCCCCGTGCGTTTCTTATGCACTCTATAGGTTAAAAGGGAAGTTTCATTCCCCCTAATCCTCCAAAACCACCGAATTTACCACGTTTGCCTTTTCCCAGTCCGCCCATCTGTTTCATCATCTTGCGGGCCTGTTCAAACTGTTTGACCAGACGGTTGACTTCTGCCACTTCTACGCCTGCGCCTTTGGCAATTCGTATCTTTCTGCTGGGATTCAATGCTGCATCCCCGCTTCGCTCTGCCGGAGTCATGGAATAGATGATCGCCTCGATCCGAGCCATCTTCTTATCATCCATCGCATCTTCAATCTGTTTCATCTGTGCGCCGCCCATTCCCGGCATCATGCCAAGAATGCTGGTCAGTCCACCCATTTTTTTCATCTGGTTCATGGACTCCAGATAATCATCGAAAGAAAACTGCGCTTTCCGGAGACGTTTCTCCATATCTGCTGCCTTGCTCTCGTCCAGTTCTTCCTGCGCTTTCTCGATCAGAGTAAGCACATCTCCCATACCAAGGATACGGGATGCCATACGATCCGGGTAGAACTGTTCCAGGTCGGAAAGTTTCTCACCCATGCCGGCATACAGGATCGGTTTACCGGTAACTGCACGGATTGATAATGCCGCACCGCCTCGGGTATCGCCATCCAACTTTGTAAGGATGACACCGTCAATACCGATCTTTTCATCAAAGGTACTTGCCACATTGACTGCATCCTGACCTGTCATGGCGTCTACCACCAGAATGGTCTGAGACACATCTACATTCTCTTTGATCTCTTTCAGCTCGCCCATCATATCTTCATCTACATGAAGACGACCGGCTGTATCCAGAATGACTACATTCATTCCGTTTTTGGATGCATGCTCCACTGCTGCTTTCGCAATGTTGACAGGTTTGTGAGAATCTCCCATGGAAAATACTTCCACACCCTGTTTCTCTCCGTTGACCTGCAACTGCTGGATCGCTGCCGGACGATATACGTCACAGGCTACCAGCAATGGTTTCTTGCCTTTCTGTTTTAACTTACCGGCAAGCTTTGCTGTGGTGGTAGTCTTACCTGCACCCTGAAGGCCTACCATCATGATGACTGTAATGGCGATTCCCGGTTTCAACTGAATCTCAGTTGTCTCTGAACCCATCAGGTTGACCATCTCTTCGTTTACGATCTTGATGACCATCTGTCCCGGATTCAGACCGTTCATAACATCAGCGCCAATTGCACGTTCCTGTACAGCCTTGATAAATTTCTTAACTACCTTGAAATTAACATCGGCCTCCAGAAGTGCCATTTTGACTTCTTTCAGGGCTGTCTTAACATCTTCTTCTGTCAGACGGCCTTTTTTTCTCAGGTTTTTGAATACGTTCTGCAGTTTTTCTGATAAACTGTCAAATGCCATGCTTATAACTCCTCCAACATTTCGTGGGAGATCGACCGAATCTCATCCATGGTAGCCTCCACATTTCCCTGATAATGATCTGTCAGCTCACAGATCCGGGCAATCCGTTCTCTGCTCCGGAGAAACCGCTCCACAAGATGTAATTTTTCTTCATAACCACGAAGTATCTTATCGCAGCGCTTGATCAGATCATGTACACCCTGTCTGCTGATTCCAAATTCCTGTGCGATCTCACTCAAGGACATGTCATTTAATACCACATCCTCATAAACCTGTTTCTGATGCTCTGTAAGCAGTTCTCCATAGAAATCATAGAGAAAACCCTGCTGTGCAATTTTTTCCATCGCTTATCACCTGAGATAGATTACCACAAAACGCAAACAGGTGTCAAGCATTTTTTCTTGACACCCTGTTTTTTTCTATTTTTTACAATTACTCTGCTGTTCATGCCGCTTTTTTATAAGAAATAAACATACACACCCTAAAAAATTTCTTTAATACTCCGATGTTGCCTTGAGAATCACAGATACATAGTCCTCCCTGTTCCTTTTGCACTTATCAAGCTTCCACTTACAGCTGACCGAACGCATGATACAGCCGTTCCATGGCATCTTCCACCAAACTCTTCGGTGCAGCCAGGTTCAGCCGCATAAATCCACTGCCGCCCTGTCCGAACATGGGACCATCATCCAGCCAGAGCTTTGCTTCTTTCTGCATGACCCGGTTCAGCTCCTGATCGGTGTAACCATACGCACGGAAATCCATCCAGATCAGATAGGTTCCCTGCAATTCTGTCAGACGTACTTTGGGAAGTTTCTCCTGAAGATACGTTTTGATATACTGATAATTTCCTTCCAGATAATCCAGAAGCTGCTCCAGCCATTCCTCCCCGGTCTCATAGGCAGTCTGGCAGGCAGCCAGTCCGTACAGCCCTGCGCCGAACATGCCCTGGGCATTCAGCTCTGTCACAAATTTTCGCCGCAGGACCGGATCTGCGATAATGATATTGGAAGCTTGCAATCCCGCCAGATTAAAGGTCTTACTCGGTGCCGTGCAGATCACAGCCTTTTTTCCAAAATGTTCCAATGTTCCAAACGGCACATGCTTATAGCCTTTTCTCACAAAATCACAGTGAATTTCATCTACCACAACGGTCACACCATATGTTTCACACAAAGTCCCCAGCTGCTCCAGTTCCTCTTTTTTCCAGACGCGTCCTACCGGATTGTGTGGGCTGCACAGGATCATCATTTTGACATTCTGCTCCCGGATCTTACGTTCCATATCAATAAAATCCATTTCATATTGCTCTGTTCCTCCGATCAGACGACTGATAACAGGCACTCTTCCATTCCTGCCGATCACTCGTTCAAACGGATAATAGACCGGTTGTTGGATCAATATGCCATCCCCAGGTTCTGTATAAGTACGGACTGCTGTGGCCAGTGCAAATACCACACCCGGTGTACTAATGATCCAACGATCTTCGATCTTCCACTGAAATCTTCTGGAAAACCAGGAGATTACAGCTTCATTATAAGCATCTGTTCTTCCTGTATATCCATAGATGCCATGTTCTGTAATCTGTCGAAGTCTTTCCTTTATTTCCGGAACAGTCTCAAAATCCATATCCGCCACCCACATAGGGAGTACATCTTCGTCCAGACCATGTTTTTTCAGAAAACTATATTTCTCACAGGCGGTATCTCTCCGATCGATCACGCGGTCAAAATCATATTTCATATTTTCTCTTCTTTCCTAATCTTTTTACTTTTAGCTTTTTTAATATATCATAAGCAAAATCAGCTTATGATCGCCATTCGCCGCTCGCCAATCATGCGAGCATGTCGGCTCTCTTGCACTCATTATATCATAAGCAAAAGCGGCTTATGATCAACATTCGCCGTTCGTCAATCATG
>CAJJOP010000049.1:0-5888 GCA_905193415.1 uncultured Roseburia sp. | reverse complement strand
ATCCTTCTCGCTTTCCGGCGATAGAGAATGCCTGGCAAGGAAATCCTGCACAGAGTAAATCAAAATCTGGCATTCGTTCTGGTTCGATTGTTCTTGCGTCATTACAATACCACTCCCCTTCCGTATCAAACAGCAATCGGTAGTTCTTATCCGCATAAGTATCCACCTCGCAATGTCCGACACAGACAAAGTTTCCTGCCCGTCTTAAGCCTTCACGAAATCCCCCGATTCCGCTAAAGAGATCAAAAAATTGAATGGTTGCGGCTATCAACCTCCTTTTTGCTGATAAAAACAGGCGGCATGATCTCTCATACCGCCCTTCGTTATTCTGTATCAATTGGTTACCATTCTGTTGGTTCTTCTGCTTTGGATTCTTCCGGATCAGTCTCTCCTTCTGGTTCAGTTTCCTCTTCCGGTTCACTTTCCCCTTCTGGTTTGTTTTCCTCTTTCGGTTCACTTTCTCCATCCGGTTCGGCTTCCTCTTCTGGTTCACTTTCCCTTTCCGGCTCAGTTCTTTCTTCCGGTTGAGTTTCTTCTGTTCCCAATTCTCCAGTTGTCTGTTCGGATTCTTCAGGCTGCTCTTTGCTTTGCCATTCGACCTCTACCTTTTCCAGTGCTTCTTCTATAATCTGAATTAAGAAGTCTTTCTGTTTCATGTGTTTCTTTCCGATGACTACTTTTAATCTCTGGAATAATTCCTCTGATACCTGTACTGCTACTGTTCTTACTGCTCCCATGCTTATTTCTCCTTTTCCTTCCACTCTGTTGAAATGTTCTTCAATGACCTGTTGTAAAAATTTTTGTGTGCTGCTTTCTGTGAGTTCAATCTCTTCTCTTACTTTCTCATGTAAGTCCATCGGGATCTTTCCGCAGATATTTTTCATCTCTGCCATAACCTTTCTCCTTTCACTTTTGCTACACACAACATACTCCAAAGCCGCATGGAAAGCTATTCACAATACCCACCAAAGATATCGATGCATTTCTTGCCTTACCCCTAGCAGATCCAACAATGTATGTATCGTGCAATCATAGGCCTCACCCCCTTTACAAATTTTCCATTTGAGATAGAAAATCCATCATCTGATCTGGTATTTCTTCCGATGATGGTTTCGTTTTCAATTGTTCCGTAGTGCCACATATTCCTAATTCCCGAACACTTTCTTTTATCGTCTTTTGAATGACTTCTTCCATCCATTTCCGATCCTCTTTTTCCAGAATTGCCTGAACCAGATACTGGCTTTTCTGCCCTTCTGGAACACTTTGAAATTTCTCCCATGCCCTCTGGTGTTCTGGATTTTTCAGGTTCGGGCGGAACGAATATACCGGGCGTGTCATCTCGTCCACATCTGCTCTACAATCCGTTCATACCCTGTTGCGTTGGCATGGACGTCCTCTATAAAAACGGGGCGGCAAATCGCGTCCTGTGCGGTCACGTGGCGTTTTAAAATTGCGGAGCCTCCCCCCATAAATACGGTGGGTACTGCCCGGAGATCAAACCCGGATTCTGTCACCGCAGACAGTATTCTTTCTATATATTTCCGTCCGTTTTCCTGTATGATCCGTCTGGCCTCCTCTGCCATACTGCAAGATTCCCTCCGAAGCACACGCTCAATTTGAGTTTCTGTCACAGACAGTCCGGTATTTCTACGCACTTGTTCTGCTGTCTCATCAATACATCGGATTACTCCAAGTTCCAGACTTCTGCACGTTGCTGCATTCGGAACAGCATTGTCCAGCCTCATAAGGTCAACGGTCCAGCCACCAATATCAACAAGCAGAACAGACGGTTCATTCTTCAGATACTCTGGATGCAGAGCAAGCGCAGAGTATCCCTGTGGGAACAGTTTCACATCTTTTATTGTTATCTCATATAACTCACTTTCATATAAAAATCGCACTGGCTGCTCTTTCCGCAACAGATACTCCCTGAATCCCTGTTTCTCTCTTCCAAAACTTGAAAGCGGAAGTCCAACAGCCAGAATTACCTCTGTCTTTCGTTCCGCTTTCCGATGCTTGATTTCTTCTGCAATGGCTGCCAACGTCAGCAGATAATAATTATCATTGGACGTTTTATTTTTTACCAGCGTCTGTCTTCCCGTACCGCAGACATAATACTTTCCTTGATATTGCAGAACATTCTGCATGGTATACGGCTCGTAATCATACCCAATAATTCCACTTGGGAAAGACACTTGTCTTGTTTTAATGGCATAATAGCCATGATCAATTCCTATGATTATCGCAATCACATCCTTTCATTTTTTCTGTTTAACGTAAGATCAAAAATGTTGTCACTGCTGCAACGGATCGTTGCAAAAGTGCCATTCGTGAACACTTTTCTATGTTCCAGCGTCCCAAAACCTGCGGAAAATCTGGTTTTTTTATACCACTATCGCCAGAGGAACACTACTGTTCCTTCCCAGCCGGTTATAAAAGATCCCTCTCCCGGCGGCGGTCCAGCCTGTCCGGGGGAGGGATATATCGCAAGTTTCCTTTTTGAACAATTGCCTGTCTTTTTATTTTTATGAGATGTTTTTCCTGCTTTTGTAAAATGGGAAGATACTCCGGTTCTGTCAAAAACTTCCGTATATAATTGCCCTTTTTTCCCAGCTTGTTATCATTTTTCAGCAGTTCTATTTCTACCATGTAATGGGTATCTGGATGAAATCTCTTCTCACACAAAATGCTGTCCCCTTTTATATAATCAGATTTAGCCGATTCTCTTGCTGCCGCCAAGAGTTCATAAATACTTACTTCCACCTCTTATCACCTCCCAAAAGACCAGAAAAAAGCAGACCTCTTAATCGAAGTCTGCTCCTGTCGGATATGGTAATCCTCTTTCTTCATATTTTTTATCGATATAATTTCGAATCCATTCCCTGTATTCTTCCGTTAATGCCAGTTCCTGAAATTCTAACAACCACTTTTCCCCTTTTGCTTCGTCATCAAGCCATCGATCTTCTATGCACTCCGGCTCATCTAACATTTTCATCATCGCTTCAAATGGCTCTTTTACATCATCACCAAATTCTTTCCATAAGGCGATTCCATAGTTCTCCAGTTCAAAAAATTCTGTCAGATATGTCAATCGTTCCATATCCCCCAATGTCATTCTTTTTTCACCTGACAATAATGCTCGATCTCTTTTGCCACATAGATTTAAAAATTTTCTCTTTTCCATCTCCACATCCATTATACTTTTACCTCTTCCTGTTAAAAATAATTCCTTATTACGAAACATTATAAAATTTAAATTCTTTAGAATCAATATATATATTTCTGTATTACGAATCTTTTTATTTTATAAGGGGAGTTCATCATTATGCAAAAGATTAGACCAGATATGGATATTGGTAAAAATATCCAAGCAATTCGATATAAAAACAATATGACTCAAGACCAAGTAGTTGCAAAATTAAATCTTATGGGTATCTCCATCACCAAAAGTACCTATGCCAAACTGGAAACAAATCGCATGAACATTAAGGCATCTGAATTAGTTGCACTTGCAAAACTCTTTCATACCGATATCAATGCTTTCTTTTCCGGCTTGCTATAGTTCGACATTCCCCGACTCCCTGTGTATATAATAGCATATTAAAAATAAGAACCAGTCTATATTCTTATCGGATATAAACCAGTTCTTTTTTCTTATCAAATAATATAAAAGTGACAGGGAATTCAGATTCTTATCTTCTGTCACTCATGTAATTATTATTCTATTTTAAATTTAATGAATTTACCCATTCTTGAATTTCTTTTTCAATGTTATTTTCTATATAAACGTCATACACATTTTTCCACATTATCTGTGTATACTGTTATTTTCAACCCCATAATTATAACTTGGTACACGCTATACACTACTATAAACTGTACTCCATTTTAGGGTAGCCAATGATAATGGTTATATCCCGCCGCACTGGAAAGACCAGAACCACCGCCTATTAAAACGGCATCTGCCTGACGGATTTTTTCTGCCAGAAAACTGACTTGTTCCTCCTTTTGCATACACCACTTTATCTCCTTTTTTATATCAGATTCCACACTTTTTATTTTGCTTGACTTTTATTTTTTTACTTGTTAAAATTAAATTTACATCAAGCATTAAAATCATATTATCATGTAAGTTTAAAAATTGCAAGAAGAAAATTCGAGGTGACAAATGAAATATTCCACAAAGCTTAGTGACACCATTCATATTCTTATATTTATTGCTCTTGGAGATGACGAACAACTCTCCAGCACAAAAATTGCAGAAAGTATCAAGACAAACCCGGCTTATGTCAGACAGCTTATGGCAACCCTGAAAAATGCAGGCATTGTTGTCAACACACAAGGTCATGCGAATGCCGCTCTTGCAAAATCGGCAGATAAAATCAATATGTATGACATCTACCGAGCCGTAGAGGGCGATAAGCCGCTGCTTCACCTGGACACAGATACCAATCCGGATTGTGGAATCGGTATCAACATTCAATTCGCTATTGGGGACTTCTATCATGAAATTCAAAATATGGTAGATGAAAAAATTAGCTACACTTTATCGAAAGAATATACATTAACGTGTGAAGATAAAAAGTACCTTGCTAAAGTTCAAAGTGCTTTAGGTAAAAAGTTCAGCTATAAATTGTTACAATTGGGATACGAAGCGTCAAATAAAGGGACTGGATGGTTACATCCTTATATAAATGAGCAAGGTGATTTACAATTCATGATTTGCCCGGCGGAACAAATCATACCAGAGTGGGAAGATAATAGCCATGAGTCATTAAAATCTATTGTCTATTTCTATGATGAAGCATATCGTGAAAACGGTGAAGATAAAATACGCACACACATGGAATATTGGACAGCGGACGGAATGACATGTTACACACAAGAAGGATCTGTCTTATTTCTTAATCGTCAGAAAAGTTTTGATGATTATGGAAATAAAATAAGTCACTTTATAGCAAATGATGATTGGACATCATGGGGAAAGGTACCGTTTATTGCATTTAAAAACAATCTGATAGAGAAGCCGGATATAAAATTTGTAAAGAGATTAATAGATGGATATGATAAATCGCGCAGTGAGGTATCAAATTATATAGAGGAAATAAGGGATTTAATTTATGTAATAAAAGGATATGGAAACGCCGACCAAGAAGAAGTACGTCAAAACTTAAATAGTGGAATATTGATGCTTGATAACGATGAAGATGAAGATAACAGTGCATCTATATTATCATCTGTAACAGATATTACAGCAGCAAAAGAACACTGTGAACAATTAAAAAGAGATATCGTGGAAGCTGGACAGGGTGTTTTAAAAGATTTGGATAAATTCGGAAATTCGCCTTCAGGCGTTGCATTATCATTCATGTACAGTTTCATGGATTTAAAAGCAGGCATTCTCAATTTACAATTTCAAAATGCTTTTGAAGATTTATTATATTTTATTAATGTACATCTAAATATCAGCACCAGTGAAGATGTTAAGTTTTCATTAAATATGAATATGAAGGTTAATGAGACCGAAAACCTACAAAACTGCCAAGTTGCTAAAAACTTAGGTATATCAGAAGATACATGGTTAAGTAAGTGTGTGTGGGTTGACGACGTAGAAAAAGAAAAGTTAGCACTAGCTGAAAATATGGCATTTCAGGATAAAGTACCCATCAGAGGTATAACAGATGAGTAAGCACACAAACAGTGATTATTGGGAAGATCGTATAGCAAGAGAGACATGGAAAACATACAATGATGTAGAAGAACAAAACATGGACTTATTAAAAATGTATGATAAAACATCAAATGCTATAAAAAAAGAATTATATGCTCTTGCTGAAACAGCCGAGGAACAAGGCGGATTAACTAGGACACAACAGTATCGTTTTAAC
>CAJJOP010000048.1:0-6039 GCA_905193415.1 uncultured Roseburia sp. | reverse complement strand
TCATATCCGTTCATTACAGGCATCTGAACATCCATAAGCACCAGATCATAATCGCCCGGCGCTGAATTCTTAACTTTCTCTACTGCCTCTGCTCCATTTCCTGCTGTATCAACCTGGAAACCATATTCGGTAAGGATTTCCGACGCAATTTCACTGTTCAATTCATTATCTTCCACAAGCAATATCCGTCTGCCACTGAAATCAGAACTTACTGCCGGAAGAATATTGTCATCTGCCTCCGTCTGTTTCTGACCAATAGCAGACATCAAGGTCTCTCTGATATCTGACATAAATATAGGCTTCGCACAGAATGCAGTTACCCCTGCTTTTCTGGCTTCTGTTTCAATATCTGACCAGTCATAAGCCGTCAGGATAATAATCGGCGCATCATTACCAAGACTGCGAATCTGACGGGCAACTTCAATGCCATTCATATCCGGCAAACGCCAGTCGATAATATAAGCATGGAATGCATCACCAAGTTCCACAGACTGCCTTGCCCGGAGAACAGCCTCCTTGCCGGAAAGCGTCCATTCCGAACGCATCCCAACCTGTACAAGCATCTTTGTCACACTGTCACAGGCATTAAAATCATCGTCGACAACCAATGCCTTAAGACCCTCCAACTCTTCAATCTTCTCTATATGTCGGCACCCGGGCTGAACCCTCAATTCCAGCCGGACAATAAATTCGGTACCTTTGCCCTGTTCTGTCTGAACTTCAATAGTTCCTCCCATCATACTCACGATATTCTTGGTAATGGCCATGCCAAGTCCCGTGCCCTGCGTCCTGCTGACTGTAGAAGTCCGCTCCCGTTCAAAAGGAGAAAACAGCTTTTGCACAAATTCCGGACTCATACCGATTCCGTTATCTTTTACCCGAATCTCATACAACTCGTAACCTGTCTGTGTTCCCGGAAACTGTTTAAGCCGGACTGAAACTGTTCCACCTGCCGGAGTAAACTTAATCGCATTGGACAAAAGATTCAGCAGCACCTGGTTCAGACGCGTCTTATCACAATAGACATTCTCATCCGTAACATCCATGGCATCCATATAAAGATCCAGCTGCTTCGCATGAATCTGCCCACTGATAATCATCTTCAGATCGTGCAATACCTCTGACAGGCTGACCTCTGTTTCTTCCAGATGGATCTTTCCACTTTCAATACGACTCATATCCAGTATATCATTGATAAGTGAAAGCAAATGGTTGCTGGATGAAAGGATCTTGCCAAGATAATCTCTGACCCTTTTCTTATTGTCAATATTGCTTACAGCCAGTGTAGTAAAACCAATAATAGCATTCATTGGCGTCCGGATATCATGAGACATATTGGAAAGGAACGTACTCTTTGCCCGATTGGCATTCTCCGCAGCACGAACCGCATCAAAGAGTGCCTGATTCATTTTTTTATCAGAGGTACGATCTGACATAACCACGATGTATTTCTTATTTCCGTTTACCTCACTGCCCATTGCAACAATATGAAACCATCGTCGTTCCCCTGTTTTCTGATGAACATATTCAAAATCCCATTCCTGCTGTTCCTGAACCTGAATCTCCTTCAGATAATTCTTCTTCGGATCTTCAGAATCCCCGGCATGCAGATTGCCCAAAACACAACTATCCTTTCGGATCTGTTCTACTGTAAGGCCCAGCAATTTTTCCACATTAGGGCTGATGTAATCTGCCTTATATGTCTTCGCATCCAGCATCAAAAAGACGTCATCCACATTCATTGACAGCTTTTGAAACAACTCATCCCTGTACTGGATCTCCGTATCCTTTCTCTTCAGTCTTGCCCTGTTCTTCTGGAGAATAAATCCAACAAGAAAAGCAGCAATACAGAACACTACTGCCCCCACAAGGAAGATCGTGCTTAGCTGCAGATTATTCATACTGGCATTGACGATATCAGCCCGGACAAGTCCAAGAAATATCCAGTCCTGTATTTTCGATTTTTCACAAACCAGATAATAATCGTTTCCATCCAGATTTATCAGCAGCGCATCTGTACGTCCCTCTTTAAATTTCTCTGAAAGATCAAGGATCTCTTTTTCAGACATACTGGAATGCTCTCTTAGAATGCCGAAAAAATTATACATATTTCCCCATGACTCAAAAGAATGATCGATCACAACTCGACCATCCGGATGAACAACATAACTCTTTGCATTCCCATGAAAAGCAGAAATATCCAGTACATTTACTATATCAGAATTTTCATAAGCAATGGCAATTGCGTCATATTCAAATCCCTGATAACTTCCATGAGACTCTGGGCTGGCAAAAACAAGCATCTGGGAACTCCCTGGAACTGATGCATTTGTTATGATATCGTTGCCCTGCCAGATCTCATCTTCCAGATTTCCCTGCAACCCAAGATATCCGGTTTCACCTGTTGCCATCTTATAGTTACCGTCAGCTGACAGAAAGTAGAAATATAAAAAGCCTGCCTCTTCCTGCGCTTTCTCTATATAATCACGAATTTCGCTTTCACTGGAAGTGTTCTGCAGATACTCTCCCCACATGTGAAGATAAGTCAGATTCTTATTTGTCAGTTCCCCCAACACATTATTAGACTGATGAAATACTTCCGTTAAATGAGATACACTTTCCTCATAAACAGTTTTTGACACAAACTCAAAATATCGGAACACAGCTAAAACAAGCCCAATACAGAAAACAATACAGACAGCTATCTTTAATCGTTTTCTCATGACATGTTTCTCTCTGTTTGTATTATGATTTTCAATATCCATTCTTCTTACCTCAGCACCATGTAGTCTTCAGGCTCTGCAAGAATGGCATTACCATCAGAAATATATCCAATCCATGTATCTTTCACTGAGATATCTCCTCCATCAAACACAATATTTTCGTCTGCCGGATAAACATCCATGTGTTGTGGTGTTGCCAGGCAGGTTACCGTAAAAGTATCATTGTCCTGAATTTGTTTTCCATCCTTTGTGACTTTGCTCAGTGTATAACCATCATCTGTTTCCCTGATTTCCACAGAAATCCCACTAAACACAGGCAGAGAACCGCGGTTAAACGGGGTAAAGCCACCCTGATAACCTTCTACAAAATTTGTTACCGTCTCTTTTAGTTCCGCTCCGCTCATCTTGCAACTGTAAGCCGACAGACCATTTGGCATGATCATGTCGCCCGCCATTTTTTCCGTATAGCCAGCTTTCAACACATTTCCCGTAAAGCTGTTTCCTGTTGCAATCAGCACATCCGACCCATAAATGCCCCGCAAAGTATTTGCCATAACAGAATACGCTGCATTCCCACCGCTGGTATGAAAGCGATTGGAGTAAGATTTCTGTGAATCCAACACGATATTCTCAGAAGCGGATTCCTCCTCAAGAAGCTGGGTATTAAATGACTGATAAGCCTGCCCTGCATCGTATTCTCCCGAAATCATCTTGGAAACTACATCCTTGGAAACATCAAAAAAGTCATTTGACGCGATCCGGATATACATATGGTTTTCTTCGATTACAGGTTTGACATCTTTCAGATATTCTGTAAGATGAATATCTACATCCTGACTGTAGCTCAGCAAATCCTGGCCATCATAAATAATCTGATTCTGGGCATCCTCTGAAAGCATTACGTTCAGCACTTTCAATGCTTTCTGCCTGCGTGTCTCATCCTGTGTCAGATCACGGTTCAGCGCCACCTGGAAATATGGTGTAGTCATCAGCCACTTTTCGCCATTCTGTTGAAAAAACGGCAAAAATGTTGTGTTAATGCCCTGATCCTGAAACATTTTCACACCATAAGAACTGCCGAAGTACATTGCAAGCTTACCGCTTTTATACATATCGACTACATCATCATAATTCATCTCCAGATCGTCCCGGCTCAACCCTGTATCCTGAATGAACTGTTCCATACGTTCAAAAGCCTCTGGCCAGACTGTACTGTCCAGGCCTACTCTTGCTGTATTATCCGGGGCACTGTAATCAGTACGCCACTCGCGTCCGGCTGCTGAAGACAACTCTGATGCAGACAGTCCCTGCAATGTCTCCATACACGTATAATCATAAAAATAGTCTGCCGTAAACCCACGGATGCCTACCTCATCAAATGCCCGGCACGCAAAAACAAAGCTTTCGTAATCTGTTGGCAGAGGAATATCATACTTTTCAAAAAGGTCTTTGTTCACTACAAATCCATGTACATCCGCACACACAGGAAGCCAATTCACGCTGCCATCCTCATTCATAAAATTGCTGATGTATGTGTTATAGACAGCGCCTGCCTCATTGGTTGTAGAAAGATCCATCAAACTGTCTTTGAGCGGACTTGCGTCATGCAATGAAAAACGGCAACAGGTTATAACATCCGGCAATCCACCGTTTTCATTCAGAAACCGGTAGAAATCGAGATCATTATTGCCTACTACAAATTCAATGTTGATATCCGGAAGCTGTTTCTGGATGTATGACGCATATTTTTCATACAGATTTGTGCTCCATAAATACACCGTGATCGTTTCTGCATCTTCTTTCTCCGCACGATTTCCACCACAGCCTGACAGAAGCGATATGACTGTTACCATTACAAAAAGCACACAAAACACTTTATTCCATGTTTTCTTTTTCAACACGACTCCCCCTTCCGGAATTCTTTTCCACTAATTCACTAATTACTCTCATTAACCGTTTTACATCAACAGGTTTTGCAATATGTTCATCCATTCCCGCTTCTTTTGATCTGAGCCTGTCCTCAGTGAACGCATTTGCTGTCATTGCAATGACATCCGTTTTCTCTGTTATATTTTACCGCATTGGACAGAATATTCATCAGAATCCGTTTCACGTGTCCCGGACTTCCAATAAGATTACAGTGCGCACCTTCTTTTTTCTCCAACACAATCCGTATATTCTGTTCTGCAGCCATCTGTTCGATCACGACAAGTTAATAATTTTTCTCTTTTTCATCTTACCTCCCATTATCTGAAAAATAAAATAGCACTGTCAGGAGGACAGCGCATACTATTATTGCAGCCGGCTGCCATTTTACAGGCTCTGTAGCTTTGTGTCGCCGACTTTCATTCAATTTGCCGATCATCATATTACCACTTTTAAACTTATACGAAAAACTACTTTTATTATACACTCATACCTAACGGTATACAAGAAAAATATTACCGTCTAAAGCCAGTGGGATTGCGGTAGCCTTATTTCAAACTGTTCCCCTGCTCCCAAACTTAACGCAGCATTAACATTATCGTCTCCTGCTTATACCCGTTGTATCAAAACCATCGTCCAACGGTACTTTTGTTGTCCCAACAAAGTTCCTGTGTCTCCCTGTCTCCAAAATACACCGGAAAACGGAACTTTATGTGCTTCAGGAATCTGCCATCCGGCTGCTCCTGCTCATAAATGTCCACCTGTTCTACAAAACTGTTAAGAAATTCTTTCTTCTCCAGGTCGGTGAACTTATCATATAGTTTATCAAAATATAAAAGAAATTGATAGACGTTTTCTTCTGATATTTTCTGTTGCCGGATATTCAACAGGCGGTTCTTGACTTCTTCTATACTGTTCTCCACGCCTTCAATCTCATCATACAAACGGTATAACCTTGTCTCCATAGCTTTAATGTCAAAGAGGAAAAACAAACTCTTTAATATTAAAATTTCTCAGCAAAAATCCTCTAAGACAATAGGTATTTCACTATCTCTTAGAGGATTTTTCTTCAAAACTTGTTCCTGTCTTTTATTCCCTTTTCATCACTGATTCAGGAAACCTGGTCGCTAAAAAAAGAAATTTTTTCAATATTATCTACTATTGTTTCCGATACTTCTCCCCACGAAAGATCATCAACAAAATAGTTTACACACTTAAAACGATTCCACATTTCTTCGAGTCCAGAATCATCTTTAATCTTTCTTTACAAACAATGCCCGAATCGCATTTAATACAGCCAGAATCATTACACCTACATCTGCAAAAATTGCAAGCCACATATTGGCAATTCCTACTGCTCCAAGAATCAGACAAATCAGTTTTACGCCAA
>CAJJOP010000047.1:0-6276 GCA_905193415.1 uncultured Roseburia sp. | reverse complement strand
ATGCGACTTTCTTATTTTCAATTTCTTCCTTTATCAGACTTCCTACACTTGAAAAATGCGAACATAAAAATAGTTTCATCAATATTCTCCTTTATAAATTCAGATTTTCTCAATTCTCCAAACTTCGATTTGCACTTCAAATCGTTTTCTTCATTCTATCACAGCATCTATTATTCTGTCATCAATCTTTCGAACCAAGTATCCATGACAATAATAAACTGGCTTGCCCCTTTCCACTCTTGCAGCATTTCATCCAGAGTTTTGTGTTTTGCAAAAAGAAAAACTGCAACAGCAGATAGCTTCCGAAGAAGAAGCAATAAGCAGCTTGAAAGAAAAATTAAAAGATCTGGATACTGCCGATCAGAATGTTGATGCCATTCTTCAGATGCAGATTCCAGAAGCAGCGAGATCAAAAACCAAAGATCTCGAACGATAACTATCACAAAACGAAGGAGGAACTATTACATGACACAAGAAGAATTTAATGTTGTATTTGAACTTCAAATGAGGAAATGTGCTGATATCCTGGCACATAAAAAGAAAGAATATACCGGTGACAATATTGACCGCCTCAGTGCATTCAAGATTGCTGCCGCTTTACAAAACTGCGATCCAAAAGCAGCACTGGCCGGTATGATGTCGAAACATGTCGTATCCCTTTACGATATGTGTTATTCCACTCTGTTACATTTTGACATGGAACAGTGGGATGAAAAGATCACAGACTGCATCAATTATCTGATTCTTTTAAAAGCTCTGGTAAAGGAGGAACAGGCTTATGGATCACATTGAAACAGCTATCTTAAACTGCTATGGAATCCGGGAAGCAGAACAGAATATGGTCTTTGCTGCCAGGCTCACACAACACGGTCATACGATCCAGAACATGGCAGATCTGATGGATCTTTACCATCAATCCTACAGTCAGAAAACCGTAGAAAATATTGCAGGACTTCCCCATCCGACAGTACAGAAATTCATGGTCATTACCGTGGCTGTTGTCGGTGCAAGCCAACGCTTTCTGGCACAGATCACAAGGCATCAGAACGAAGTAAAGTACATGAGTGCATCTCTGCAGTACAGCAATTATTCCGGTCACGCTGCATTTGCTATTCCATATGGAATCATGAAAGCAGATAAAGAAATCCAGGATATTTACAAGAAAAGCTGTCAGTCAGATCTGGATCACTATGTAGAACTCTGTGCCTTAGGCATTGATCATGATTCAGCCGGATATGCTACACCTCAGGGACTTCGAAACGTATTGATCATCAGCACGACACCTTACCAGTGGAAGCATATGATTGGTCAAAGAACCTGCCGAAGAAATACTGATGAAACCAGGATCGTGATGCTCTATATCTGGCAAAGATTGTACAAATTAAGTCCGATCCTTTTTGCACCGGATCTGACCGGTCCATTCTGTCAGAGAGGAAGCTGCATGGAAAAACAGATGTCCTGCCAGAATCCTATTTCAAAACTTTGGATGCCGTCTGATATTTTAAAGACTGATTATCCATTGCTCAGTAGGAAGGAGGTGAGCAGCCATAAAGATTAAACTGATTGACTTTGGTCTGAAAGCAGATCATCATCCCTTCCGACCACATGAAAATGATGCCGGTGCGGATGTATTCATGCCTTATGATTGCGTATTAAAACCAGGCGAGGTTGCAAGAATTCCACTTGGATTCGGTCTCATCATCCCAGATGGATTTGCCGGATATGTCTTTCCACGAAGCAGCATGGCAGCAAAAGGACTGGTATGCGAACTTCCACCGATCGACTCCGGTTACCGTGGTGAGATCCATGCCATTATCAGCAACGTGAGCACATCTTCTCAGACCATTCATAAAGACACACGCGTCGGTCAGCTGGTAATCACACCAGTCGTGATCGCAGACTTTGTCCTGGACCTTGGTGAAGGACGAGGAACTGGGGCATTTGGAAGTACAGGAGAATAATACTATGATTACATTTGGAAGAAAATTAAAACACTTAAGACAGAAAAATCATCTTACTCAGAAAGAACTTGGCATGGCTGTTGGCTTTCCCGACAGCTGTGCCGATGTCCGGATTGCTCAGTACGAAAGCGATGTCCGAACACCGAAAGAGGATCTTATGAAACTCTTCGCATCAACACTCGGTGTTCCGGTTGAACTCTTTACCGTACCGGTACTCTCAGAACCCAGAGAGTATGAGGCCGCGGAGTATTGGAGGTATGAACTTGGGGCAGAGTTGGGTTGATTTTTCCCCGCTAGCTAAAAAACGTCTGCGTAAAACGAATTTGTTTTATGCAGACATTTTCTCTAACTTTGATTTAGAAAATTTATACAGCAATGATTACCGGAATGACAAGACAGAACCACGTCCTAATATTTCCTGAATATCCGTGGAAATAATATACTCTTCATTTAAAAGAGCTAATCTGAATTTATCTAAAATCATTTCCCGATTCTGGGAGTCACCAACATAATACACCTTCATTTTTTTGCAACTTGTTACTAAAAATTGCATCAGAAAATTTCTATTACCCTTATACATAATAGTATTAGTTATATCTTCTTCCGGATTCATTGCTTCTTCTGTTAAAGCGACTGATCAGAGAATAGCTCAAATCACCAGTGAGCTGAGTACACAGAAAGTCATTCAAAAACACTGCGATTCTTACCGGCTCTGCCGTAAAGTGATTGAAGATTGCAAATCTGCAAAAAATCCAAAAGCTTACCGTACCAAGCATCAGGCAGAATACCAGCTCCACGATTCACTAAAAAAAGAGCTGCAAGATCTCGGTATTACCAAAATCCCAAGCTCTAATAAAATTCAGAAGCGGATTGAACATCTTGAATCTGAACAAGCTGCTACTGTCCGAGAAAAACAGGAATTGCAGAAAAAACAGAAAACACTAGATATCATCCAGCAGAATTTCACAGTACTACTCAATGCTCCTCATATATCAAACAACGATATCAATCGTACCGTTGCACCACCACTTCAACACTAATATCAGAAACGTTTTAAACCGTATAACACAAGAAAACTGATTCCACCGCAATGGATCAGTTTTCTTTAAATAATGGCTACTTCATTTTTCTCTTTTTATATAATCCTACAATCAAACCAAGACTAACAATCGCTATTAAAAACCATGCAACTATATTTGTTGTATCTCCGGTTTTTACCGTATTTATTATTTTCTGAATAGTATTTGGCTTATCTGGTTTTGAAGGTGTCGGATCCTTAGGCTTATCTGGATTGTTCGGTGGTGTTTCTGGTGAAACCCATTCAGCTTTTGGCTCTATCGTTACATTATATTCTACATTCCCATTAATTTCAGATGGTATATTAACAAGGAATGGAGCAGATTCAAATTTATCTGTACCACTTTCTACATTTCCGATCTGTGCAAGCAAATAAATTCCCTCATTTAGTTCACCAAAACTCGTGCGTCCCGAAGTATCTGTTTCTTGCATTAATCCGGAAATATTATTTTCTTTCGCAAATACAAACAATTGTCTTGCTTGTTTTTCTCTTGCTTCTGCACTGGTATCTTGTAACGATATACCTGAATCTTTAAAACCATCTTCCCAGACCAGCTCATCATTTTTCATATATTGAATTGGAAATATCGAGAACTCTGCTCCGGAAAGAGTCACTTCTTTATCTGAGCTATTTCTCCCCTTGTAAATAATTTGAATGCTTCCTGTTCTGCTTCCTGCTTCAGCATGGATTGTTGAAATATCTATAAAACTACCGACAAGAAAAAGCAAAACGAATAAAATAATGTGAATACTTCTTATCTTCTTTCTCACCTTACTTTCCTCCTTTTTCTATCTCGTATACTATAAATTATAGCTATCATCAGCCCTATAAAAATTAATATAATTGTTACAATCAGCACTTTAGCAGTAAAAGACAACTCTGGTTTTATATTTGTATCAGGCTCTTGCTTTGTTGCCTCTTCATAAGGTATTCTCTCTCCTCGAACCAAAAGTCTGTGTGTGTTGATTGCAAATGGTGTACACGTAACAAGTGTTGCATAATCCTTACCTGGTTCAATGGACAAGCTATCTGTCTCTTGTGGCAAAACCGTTAATATCTGATCAATCTGATATGCCAGTGTTTCATCTAAGACTTTAATGTAAAAAATATCCCCTACTTCCAGTTTATCCATATTGGTAAATAGTGTTTTTGTCGGAAGACCTCTATGTCCAGTCAGAACTGTATGTGTACTTTCTCCACCAACCGGAAGAGATGTACCCCAGAAATGTCCGACACCTGCCTGTAACACAGCTTCACTTGTTCCATGATAGATTGGAAGTTCTACATTAATCTTAGGAATGCGAATGTATCCCATCATTCCAGAACCATCTACGTTTAACAGGCTCTCATAGCGAGCATCTATTTCCACATCTTCCTGCGAAAATGGATCAATCAAATCAATATTTCCCAGCATTTCCTTATTGTATGCTCTCGCATCTTCCAGCATTTGCTCTTTTTCTGCCTTACTTAACTTTACGCTTTCCTCATCATAATAGGATACAACTTTGGAACCATTCTTTTCATTCAAATAACTACTAAACGTTGGATATAACAATACGGAGAATGCAACCAAAAGCACAATCAGACGAATAATATCTTTTATTGTTACCTTCTTTTTTTTCTTCTTACTCTTCATTTCATTCTCCCTGTTGTTATACTTGGAATTGCGGTTACCTTCCGTGGAAGATAACCGCCAATTCCTTAAATATTATCTTATATCTCTGGTAAAATTATTATGCTTCTTTTCTTTTGTCACGGATGAAGCTTACTGCTACACCGAATACAAGAAGAGCTGCGATTACAGCAAATGCAATTGCTCCACGTCCACCAGTAGATGGAAGAAGGGAACCTGTGCTGTTTTCAACATCAATAATCTTGTCAGTTTCTGGTGCATCATTTTTCTGAACAGTCCATTCTGCATCGCCAGTTTTTGTAATTGTAACTTTGATTGGATCTGTCAATTTGTTGAATCCTTCTGGAGCCTGTGTCTCTACTAACCAGTAATCGCCCGCTGCAAGACCGTTAAGGTGGAGGTTATATCCATTTCCTACCTCTGTTGCTACTGATTCAAATACAGTATTTTTCGAATCAGCGTCTACGACATAACTTCCGTTGCTTCCAGAAACTGTGATAGCATTTGTTTTACCTTTAGCATCCTGTGCAGTTCTATATAAGCTAAATTTTGCGCCTGCTAACAGTCCACTCGTATTCTTGTTAATCTTTTTGATATCTAATGGATATGTCGGTGTCTTTGCTTCACTTGGTGTTGTAGTTGTTGTATCACCTGGCTTGTTTCCGTACTCTAACTGAGCCTTGTTCTTTTCTGTTACAACTGCGTTTTTATTTACTTTTGCATAATATGTAACTGTGAATTCTTTTCCTTTATTTGTCTGATTTGCTTTTACCCATGCAGACAGATCAAGACTCATCTTTTTGTTGTTTTTAGAATCAAGTGTTGCTTCTATTGGTGCTGTACTAGCATCTGTTGCATCTTTAAATGCTACTGCTACTTTAACTTTTGTAGCACCTGTTTCAAGAGCTGCTCCATTTGCATCGTTTACAAAATCAAGACCTGCTGATAATTCATCATGGATTTTATATACATATTCAGCATATCCTGTTGTATCCGGAATAACACCTGTTACTGTATATGTTACTACCTTGCCAATTTCAGCTGTTTCTTTATCTGCTGTTTTTGTAATACTTGGCGCTTCTGTTTTTAAGTTTACTGTAGTTGTTGTCTCATCAACTGTAACTAAAGAAGACTGAATCTCTTTTCCACCTGTTACATATACAAGATAGTAACCAGCTGCTAAATCATTAAATGTATAAGATGTTTTATTTTCTTCTTTGATTTTTCCAGAATTTGCTGTAGCTGATAAATTCTTTGTCAGTGCCTCTGCAGTAAAATCATTTGCAAACTTCTGTACTGCAGTAGCGTTATCAGATCCAAGTTTAGTAACTGCTGCTGCAAAATCTTCATCTTTAGAAGTTTCATCAATTTTTAATACGGACGCAAGGGCAGCCTTATAAGTATTATTTACGGTATATGCGTAGTTTGTTGTTTCTCCGCTTTTTGACTCTGTCACATCAAATAATTTGTACAGATTAATTGTCTGACCTTTCAAATCCTGTGCTGGTTCTGTTGATTTTACATTAACTGTAAGTGTGTGTGCTCCTGTTGCTCCTTCTGCGGCAAATGCTGTGACAGACATAGCCATCATCATAATCGCTGCC
>CAJJOP010000046.1:0-6920 GCA_905193415.1 uncultured Roseburia sp. | reverse complement strand
ACGGATGATTGATAAGTACGGCGAAGAAGTCCTCCGGGAGTTGGAGGAAGAAAAACAGAATAAGCAAGAAAAAGAAGCGGCAGTTTTCTGAAATACAAAATGTAAATCATACTGTCGCTTTTTTCGTGTATTTTTAAATCAAATAAATTTTAAAAGCTGATGCAGAGTGTGTGGCTCATTATTCTGGGAAGCGGTAATACGAGTATCAAATGGCTTGAAATGATTCTGTGTATAAAAGCTCAGAAGAAATTCATTATCTTCGCATTCAAGAAACTCCATAACGCCGCCTACGGAATATTTGAGACTGGATATGGTTTCCAGTGCAAATCCCAGTAGAATATTTCCAGGGATTCGTTTATTCTTTGGAAGAGAATAGTTCTTTCCCAACTGGGCAATCAGGTAAGCTGCGGTAGTATAGGATTGTGTTTCTTCATCCAAAATACTGACACGGGACAGCTTTTTTGCCATTGTCTTGCTGATATTTGAAGCACGGACAGAGATTGGTTTTACTGTAAGTGAAAAATAACCAACCAGTGAAGCATCTTCAGCATCAAATACCAGATAAGTGATAGATTGATCTTTTTTGGTAAACTCAATCGCATTATGTAATAAAAAGTATTCCACATCGGGATTTTTGGGACAAGAAAAATCGGAGAGTAAGTCGTAAAGACTTTCCTCTCCGATATATGTCGGTTCGTCTTTATACAAATATGCCCGAATATTAACGGTAAAATATTTATCAGACATGTTTTTTCTTCCTTTTTGACATTAAAGCTAAGATTTCCTGTGGGTTCGTTAACTGACGTCCGGGAAGTGTCTGCTTTGGTGTGCGGTCACGGTCGGCTTCGTCAATTGCTGCGACAAAACGCTTTACGCTATTTGGATTGGATACGACAAAATTATGAGTAATACTTGAAGTAGCCATACTAACACCTCCTCTTTTTTGGCTTTTTTGTGTATTTATAGTATATGCAATGTGTGATAAAAACACAATATCGAAAACAAAAATAATTTCTAAATAATTTTCAAGCCGGACATTTATTAGACGCTTCCGGTAAGCGAACAATATTTTCGAGCCAATCATTTATAAGTCGCCAATGGTGGGCGGACAATATTTTGATAACAGAAATGCTCTGTATCTAACTTAATTATACGATTGGCGAAGAAATGCGTCAATACGGAGAATAAGTATTGAAAATAGTTGGAACAAGTACTAAAATAAGGTTGGGACAATAAAACAGAGTTATACTGCGAGGAAGATTATGAAGAATAAAAAGATTAAATGCGATATATATACCAGAGTATCCACAACCATGCAGGTAGATGGCTACAGTCTGGATGCTCAGAAAGAAAAACTCAAGAGATATGCGGAATTTCAGAACATGGAAATCGTAAATGAGTATTCCGATGAAGGTAAGTCTGGAAAGAGCGTAGAGGGCAGACCGGAATTTCAGAGAATGTTAGATAATATTGAGAATGGAACAGATGAGGTACAGTTTGTATTGGTGTTCAAGCTTTCCAGATTCGGTCGTAATGCGGCAGATGTATTAAACTCTTTGCAGAGGATGCAGGATTTTGGAGTGAATCTGATCTGTGTTGAAGATGGGATTGACAGCTCAAAAGATAGTGGAAAGCTGATGATTTCTGTTCTGTCTGCGGTGGCAGAGATTGAACGGGAGAATATCCTTGTGCAGACAATGGAAGGACGTAAGCAGAAAGCAAGGGAAGGAAAATGGAACGGCGGGTTTGCTCCATATGGCTATGAATTGGTAAATGGAGAATTGCAGATCGCAGAGGACGAAGCAGAGATTATTCGTCTGATCTATGATAAATTTATTCATACAAATATGGGAATTTCTGTGATTGCTGCATGGCTGAACCAGCATGGATATAAAAAGAAAAAACGACAGAATAATACACTGGACGCATTTGCCGCTTCATTTATAAAAGGCGTTCTGGATAATCCGGTATACTGTGGAAAGCTGGCTTATGGACGAAGGAAGAATGAGAAAGTATCTGGTACAAGAAATGAATACCGTATTGTAAAGCAGGAAAATTATATGCTACACGATGGTATCCATGAAGGAATCATTTCGGAAACAGACTGGGAGCTGGCACATCAAAAACGGGAAAAAACAGGTGTAAAATATGAAAAGACACATAGCCTCGATCATGAGCATATTTTATCCGGAATATTGAGATGTCCGTTATGTGGAAGCGGTATGTATGGAAACGTGAACCGAAAGAAAAAGAAAGACGGAACCTTATATAAGGATTATTTCTATTATGCCTGCAAACATCGTCGCCTGGTAGACGGTCATAAATGTGGATATCGTAAACAATGGAGCGAAGAGAAGATTAACAATGCAGTAGAAGAAGTTATCCGGAAACTGGTGAAGAATCCGAAATTTGAAGAAGCAATTCTGAATAAAATTGGTTCAAGAATAGATACAGAAGAAATAGAAAAAGAGATTGAAAGACTGGAAAAACAGTACAGGCAGCTGACCGGAGCAAAAGCAAGACTTGGACAGCAGATGGATAGCCTGGACATCATGGATAAATTTTATGAAAAGAAATATCAGGATATGGAGACAAGGTTATACCGTCTGTATGATGAAATTGAAGGCGTGGAGAACAGTATAGAAGAAGTCAAGAACCGCCTGCTGAATATTCAGCAACAGAAAATATCAGAAGAAAACGTCTATCAATTTCTTTTATATTTTGATAAACTATATGATAAGTTCACCGACCTGGAGAAGAAAGAATTTCTTAACAGTTTTGTAGAACAGGTGGACATTTACGAGCAGGAGCAGCCAGATGGCAGATTCCTGAAGCACATAAAGTTCCGTTTTCCAGTGTATTTTGGAGACAGGGAGACACAGGAACTTTGTTGGGACAACGAAAGTACCGTTGAAACTGTGTGCCTCTTGAGCAACCGAAAACCAGATACCACGGTAAAAATCAGCGTGGATATGGACGATTACTACCGTATTAAAGATGGTAAAGAGCCTAAATAAAATCGAATAATACACTGAATTAAAGCAGGATAGAAGCTGTTGATGCGTTAGAAGATAACGTGTCAGCGGCTTTTTCTTTTTATCTGAAAATCTATTAGTCAAATCTGAAAGGAGTCAATTCTATGGCAAAGAAAAATGTAAGGAATATGAAGGTTTGTGGACAGAGCGGTTATAAATATGAGACAGTTCCGGCAATTACATTAAAAGGAAAGTGGCTGGAAGAACTGGGATTTCATCTTGGGGATTATGTGCAGGTGAAATGTGAAAATGGTCAGCTGATTATCACGCCGGATGTGGATAAAGCACAAGAGCAGGAAGCGAAGACCGCATTTATGGATGAGGAGATTAAGAAACTGATAATCAGATACCAGAATGAAAAAGAAGAAATTACTGCAAAATATGTGGCAGAGCAGAGTGCAGGCTGTTATGGAAAGAAAGCATGAGAGGGGGAGAATGTATGGCAAGGATTATAATGTGTGGATCATTTAAAGGGGGAGTTGGCAAAACTGCCAGCTCCTGGAATTTGGCGTATTCACTGGCTGAGATGGGAAAAAGGGTTCTGGCTGTTGATTTTGACAGCCAGGCAAATCTGACAACCTGCTTCGGAGTAGAAGATCCTGCGGCTGTGCCGGTGACGATTGGACATCTGATGATGAATCGGCTGGAAGATGAGGAAATGCCGGATCCGTCAGAGTTTATACAGAGTAGAAATGGTGTGGACTTTATTCCATCATCCATGATGCTTTCAGCAGTGGACAGTAAGCTGCGGATGGAGATGGGTTCAGAGAAGATGCTGACTGGTATTCTGGAGCCGCTGAGAGGGCTGTATGACTATATTATTGTAGACACCTGTCCATCGCTCGGAACATTGACGATTAACGCATTGACGGCGGCTGATGAGGTGATTATTGCCGTCAATCCGCAGCTTTTGGCAATGATGGGATTGCAGGATTTTATCCGGACAGTGAAGAAAGTCAGAAGCAGACTGAATGACCGCCTGCAGATTGCAGGGATCCTGCTGACTATGTGTGATGCCAGAACAAATCTCTGTAAGGTAATCACAGAACAGCTGACGGATACTTTTGATGGACAGATCCGGATTTTTAAGAGTATCATACCAAACACAGTAAAGGTGGGAGAATCAATTTATTACAGTGAGCCGCTTCTGGAGTATGCACCGGAGAATAAGGCTTGTAAAGCATACCGGAATCTGGCAGAGGAGGTGGTTGGGGATGAAAGCTAATGCACCAAAAAGAAAAGTATTTCAGGACGCACTGGATCTTCTTGCTGAGGATCCGGTGAAGAATACGCCAGTGCCTGTGAACGGGATTGTTTCTATTCCGGTTGAGGAAATACATTCGTTTCATGATCATCCGTTCCGGCTGTATGAGGGAGAACGCCTGGAAGATATGGTACAGAGCATCAGGGAGTATGGTGTGCTGAATCCGGTGATTGTGAGGAAAGCTGCAAGGGGATATGAGATGCTTGCAGGGCATAACAGAACCAATGCGGCAAAGATAGCAGGATTGACAGAGATACCTGCGATTCAGTATTTATCAGGTTTTGCCGAAGCTGATTGAATTGTGGGGGATGAACATCAGGACGGATGTGGAGGCTAAAAAACTTCATGCAACAGACCGTGAAATGACAACTCCCCTGTTTCTTCTCCGGTGTGTGCAGCTGGGGATTTCCATCCGGGATCTGGATCTGCTGACTATCGGGATGGTGAATGATATGTTTGTGGAAAGCAGGAACGATGAGTATAAGGGATGGAGACAGGTTGCCACGCAGGAGGATTTTGACAGGTTCTGATCTGATGAAATGTGGTGACAGGATGTTTCAGAAAGGGTATAATGGGTTTATCAAAGTCGGGATTTGGAGGAGATTCTTATTTATGAAAAAAGGAATAAATAAATCAATCTTATTTTATATTGCATCAGTTCTGTTTCTCGTAGCCTCAGCTATAGGCTTTACGAGTGGAAATGAAAATTCTATGGCTATAGTATGGTTATGTCTTGGTTCTTCGTTTCTTTGCTTGGGTTCGACTCATAAGAAAAAGGAAAACAATACAGATGATAAATAATTTCCTGCTTGTATTGCTGGAAAATCGGGATTCATAGAGTCCTTTTGTGATTTGCAACTGCTGGTTGACAGATTTACAGCCTGAAATGGTGGAATGCAAACAGCAAAACTGTTATATTTAGCTCATAAAATCTGCAAAAGGAGGAAAAAATGATTTTAGCTGATAAGATTACAGAGGAAAGAAAAAAGAATGGATGGTCACAGGAAGAACTAGCCAATCAGTTGGGCGTATCCAGACAGGCAGTATCTAAGTGGGAAAGTGCAGGAGCTGTTCCAGATTTGCAAAGAATTTTACAGATGTCGGAGCTTTTTGGTGTTAGTACAGATTACCTATTAAAAGATGAAATGAAAGCAGAAAATATCACCTATCACGAAAGTACTGAAAGCTATGCAGAACCGTTGAAAAAAGTAACTATGGAGAATGCAAATGAATTTCTTGACATGAAAAGAAATGGATCCAAAGTAGTGGCAAACGCAACAAGTATGTGTATCTTAAGTCCAATATTATTGATTGTTCTTGTGACAATGGCAGAAGATAGCGTATTTCATGTTTCGGAATCTCTGGCAACAGTATTTGGATGTGTTTTTTTGCTTGGAATGGTTGCGGCAGCCGTCTTTTTGTTTATTACATATGGAATGAGTGAATTACATATGGAACATTTTGAAAAAGAATGCTTTGAAACAGAGTATGGTGTATCTGGAATGGTACGAGAAAAAAAAGATTCCTATGAACCAATTTTTATCAGAGGAACAGCTGTTGGGGTAGTGCTTTGTATACTGGCAGTGATTCCGACAATTATTGCCGAATCTATGGAAGCGTCCGACTATTACTGTGGTCTTTCCGTTGGATTACTGCTATTCATACTTGCAATAGGAGTGAATCTGTTGGTTCGTGTTGGGATGGTAAAAAGCAGTTACGATACCCTTCTTCAGGAAGGGGAATATACAAAAGAAGAAAAACTGTTTAAGAAAAAGACTGACACGTTTTCTGGTGTATATTGGTGCTTGACTACAGCGATTTACCTTGCATGGAGCTTCTGGACGATGAGCTGGGATATTACATGGATTGTATGGCCGGTTGCAGGTGTTTTGTTTGCAGCATTGCTTGGTGTGGCGAAAATGGTGTTAAAGAGTGGCAGTGAAACTCAGCACTATATTTAAGATGGAGTTAAGTTTATTTTCCGCATATTATACTCATCCAGAAATTCAAGTTTGGAGAATTGAGAAAATCGTGAGCTGTTGAATGAATTTTTGTGGATTACCGAGGAAACAGTATGAAAAAATGCAAATATTGTGGTAAAAAAACTAAATGGCAATTTTGAATTTTGTAACAGTAAATGTGAAAATTGTTATGAAAAGATGGTGGATAAAGACAGCCATAAAATCAAGTATTTTATATTAGGCATTATTTTGGGTTTCTTAGTTATGTTTTATGGCATTATTTCTAACAATAATGTCTTCATAATAGGAATTGGAATTATAGTAATGGGTATGGATGTTGTTTTATTGCCATTTACAACTCCCGAAACAATAAATTTTCTAGGATATAAAAAGTCGAAATTTGCAGGAAGAATATCGGGTATATTGCTTATAGTAGTTGGAGTATGGATGTGGTTTATCCAATGCGTCGTAAAACCTCTTGCTTTAGCTATGGGGATATAAGACGCGTCCATCGAATTTACGCAAGTAATTGAGATGGACAAAATAGCGGTTGTATTAAATGGAAAAATATAGTATAATACAAACATGAATACAACATATAAATCAAACAACAATGTCGTCTATTCGTGCAAATACCATGTAGTATGGTGTCCTAAATAT
>CAJJOP010000045.1:0-7081 GCA_905193415.1 uncultured Roseburia sp. | reverse complement strand
AAAGTGCTGACCGAACGGGTGCAGAACGCCTATGAAAGTGGAAAGAACTAAAAAGCTTGGATATTAATCAGAGACTGACAGAAGAATTAAAGAAACAGATTCTGGCAGCGGAAACGCTTGTGGCAGTAGAAGACCTGTATCGCCCATATCGTCCAAAGCGCCGCACACGTGCGACAATCGCGAAGGAGAAAGGTTTTGACAGGTTCTGATCTGATGAAATGTGATGACAGGATAAGCGAAAAAAGGTATAATGATTTCATGAAATCAGAAGCTGGAGGAAACATACATGAAAATTGTGATTATTAACGGAAGTGCCAGAAGGGGAAACACGCTGACGGCGATTGACGCATTTATAAAAGGGGCATCAGAAAAGAATGAGATTGAAATCATCCAACCAGACAGACTTCATATAGCACCTTGTAAGGGATGTGGGGTCTGTCAATGTTATAAAGGATGTATTGATCAGGATGATACAAATCCCACGATTGATAAAATTACTGCTGCAGATGTGATTCTTTTTGCTACTCCGGTATATTGGTGGGGAATGTCTGCGCAGTTGAAACTTATCATTGATAAGTGCTACTGCCGCGGTTTGCAGCTGAAAAATAAAAAAGTTGGAACAATCGTTGTGGGAGGATCCCCGGTGGACAGTATCCAGTATGAGTTAATTGACAAACAGTTCGACTGCATGGCGAAATATCTTTCATGGGATATGATTTTCCAAAAATCATATTATGCAACAGCCAGTGATGAACTTGCAAAAAACAAGGATTCTATAAAAGAACTTGAAAATATTGGAAAAAACTTATAAAGCATATTTAAAGTTCCAGGTTTCAGGAAAGAAAGAAATAAAAATAATGATGAAAGCATTTGTCAGGATGTCTGGGACTCGAAAGAGAAAATAAAAAAATCTAAAAAAACATAAATAAATTATACCATCCCAGAAAAATCGCAACCGGTAGAACACTTACTATAAAGTGAAGCGGCCTTGGTCGTCTCCCGTGAAGACGTGAATTGAAATGAAGAAGAATAACAGAAAAATACACTCAAAATCAATTGAAAAATCAATCGTAAAAAGTTACGATTGATTTTTCGCGTATTTAAACATATAATATAATCATTAAGACTGGGAAAGGAAATGATTGCTATGCGTGAAACAAGAATATTGGAATTCAAGGAAACGATTACGAATACTTTTTTGAAAACAGTCAGTGCCTTTTCGAATTATAATGGCGGAATGATTCTTTTTGGCGTAGATGATGATGGAAATGTAAAAGGCTTGCCAGATGTAAAGCAGGCTTGCCTGGATATCGAAAATAAAATCAATGACAGTATTTCGCCTCAGCCAAATTATATGCTTGAACTACAGAACAATGATCAAACGATAAAACTTACTGTAAAAAGTGGTCTTCAGAAGCCATATTTATATAAATCGAAAGCATACAAACGAAATGATACAGCAACGATAGAGGTAGACACACTTGAATTTTCAAGGCTTGTATTAGAAGGAAAAAATATTAGCTTTGAAGAATTACAGTGTAAAGATCAGGAGCTATCTTTTGATTTTTTACAGCATAAACTAAAAGAAAATATTCAGATTGAAAGTTTTAATCAGGATACTTTAAAGACACTGAATCTGTATGACAATGTAAATGGTTTTAATAATGCAGCAGGACTTTTAGCAGATAAAAATCATTTTTCCGGAATTGATCTTGTTAAGTTCGGTGAGAACATCAGTATTATTCAAAAAAGAGTAACCTTTGAAAATGTATCAGTTTTAGATGTATATGAAAAAACACTTGCTGTATTTAAAGACTATTACCAATATGAAGTCATACAGGGCGCTGATAGAAAAACGATGGAGAAAATACCACAAGCAGCTTTCAGAGAAGCAATTGCAAATGCTTTAATTCATAGGGTATGGGATATTGATTCACACATCAGAGTTTCTATGTTTGATGATAGAATAGAGGTTGTATCTCCTGGTGGATTGCCAGCTGGAATAACAGCCGAAGAATATTTATCAGGTAAACTTTCTGTTTTAAGGAATAGAAATCTTGCAAATGTGTTTTACAGATTGGGATTTGTAGAGATATTTGGAACGGGAATTACACGAATAAAACAACTGTATACAGAGAGTCTGATAAAACCAGATTTTGAGGTATCAGAAAATGCTATAAAAATTGTGCTGCCGCTATTTGAAACGAATGTTAATTTGACTGAGGACGAAAAAGTAATTTACAAATTATTAAGTAAGACGATGTTAAAATCAATAAGTGAAATTGCACCATATGTCCCATTTGGAAAATCAAAAACAACACATTTACTTAAAACCATGGGAGAAAAGGGTGTGGTTGCAGTTGAAGGAAAAGGCAGAGGAACAAAATATATAATTAAGTGACCGAGAACATAGAAGATTCATAGCATTGGGGTCAGCGCCTTACATCAAGAGGAAACATAAAATAATGACTTATGATAATCGAGAAGACCAGTTTTTACGCTAGCGATTGCAGAAAGAAATCCCGATTTTGAGGGCATTAATCCAGAATTTGTATCAGGAACTGGACCGGAAGTTTCATTTAAACGGAGCAAAAATCCCGATAACTTTTGGATTTGACACGGATTCTCTGGGATCCTATACAAGACGACATCTGCAACAGGTACCTGACCCCGCGAACACGGGAAATGCATCAGATCATTTTTGGACACTTGAGAAGCGCATTAGGCAGGACAAGAAAAATCTAGGAGTTCTGATTGAACTTCGGAAATCTACGGCAATTTGGGATATTGCATATTTAGTCGGAGATGGAGTTATTAAGATGGATGAGCTCGAAGGATTTAGTGAGGATCTGATTGATGCAGTAAAGCTGATTCTAGGCAGATAAAGGTTCAAAAGGTCGGAATTAAAAAGTAAGAACTGAAATCTTGTATAATCAAGGAAGAAAGTATGTAAGATAATACGCAAGATTATGGCATACGGCAATTTTGGCTCCAGAAGGGAATATTACAATGAATATACAAATATTTGGAACAAAGAAATGCAACGATACAAAGAAAGCCGAGCGTTTTTTCAAAGAGCGCGGCATCAAGTATCAGTTTGGAGATATGAAGGAAAAAGGCATGAGTAAAGGGGAATTTAATTCTGTAGCTCAGGCAAATGGCGGACTGGAAAATATGATTAATTGGGATGGCAAAGACAAAGATTTATTAGCTTTGATTAAATACATTGCCGATGAGGATAAGCTTCAAAAAGTGCTGGAAAATCCATCTGTAATTAAGACGCCGGTGGTCAGAAATGGAAAACTTTCTACGCTCGGTTATCAGCCGGAGATATGGAAGAAGTGGCAATAGAAAAGCTGGGAGGAAACATGAAAGAATGACTTATTATGATCAAGAAAACCAGTTTTTACGCCAGCAGTTACAGAAAGAAATCCCGATCTTGACAGCATTAATCCAGAAGTTGTATCAGGACCTGGACCGGAAGTTTCATTTGAACGGAGCAAAAATACCGGTAACATTTGGATTTGAGACAGATTCTCTGGGATCCTATACAAGGCAGAGTGCTCATGAAAAGGAACATTTTCATTTTTCCCTGCTCTTTGTTGCGTATGGAGTCAACAATCCGTTGTCAAAAGAGGACCGTATCGATTTATTCAAGCATGAATATGCGCATTACATGCAGTACAATATGCGGATACCTGAGAAGTATAAATGGCAGGCTGGAACACATGGAAGTGCGTGGAAATATTGTTGTTCTCTTATAGGTGCAGCACCGACACCTTATTATAAGGCAGGAGAGGCGCTGTTGGATCATAACTATGATAAAGTATTAAAAAGCCGGATTCATGATAAGACAGTGCCGATTCGAGATACGTATCAGCGCCAGCAGAAAGCACAGAAGCAGAAGGATGAAGTTGTTCAATATAAAATTGGAGACAATATCACACATCCGAAATTCGGAGATGGAATCATAGAAAAGATTAATCTGAGATCTGGTGGAGTTCATCTTCATATTCGGTTTGATGGTGAGGTGAAATGTATTGATCAGAAGTGGTTGATGAGGAGGAAATATACATAGGTTTATAAAAATTTCAGAAAGACAACATGGCAAAGATACTACAAATTATTATAGTAAAAATAAAGGAGGAACCTAGCTATGGACATATCTGATTTTATAGGAGCTGCAAAAACATTTCACGTTCTTGGAATAAAGGTCACAAAAGATGGCGACCTCATAAATGAATGGTACAGCGAACCCGAATGCCGTAGAAATATCTATTCTGCAACGAAGAGCTTCACATCCTGTGCAGTTGGTTTTGCTGTCCAGGAGGGATTATTGTCCTTGGATGAAAAACTGACCGATGCCTTTCCCGAAGATTTACCCGATGTGATCGATGATAATCTGAAAATGGCAACCGGTTCGAGACCTGCTTACGATGTGTTTAGGACAGGAACAGGGCAGCCTTATGGGAGAACAGCGGCCATTATACCAAGAGGATGACTGGGTAAAAATGTCTTTGGCGATTCCGTTTCAATATAAGCCAGGTACACATTTTGTATATAATAATGTTGGTCCCTACCTGGCAGGCATTCTTGTACAGAGACGTTCCGGATGCGATCTGGTCTCTTATCTTACACCAAGGCTTTTTAAACATCTTGGAATCAAGCGGCCGACATGGGAGACAGATCCTCTTGGAAACAGTTTTGGCGCAGGTGGATTGTTCCTTACACTTTCTGAACTTCATAAATTCGGATTGTTTTACCTGAATAAGGGAAAATGGAATGGAAAACAGATTTTATCCGAAAAATGGATAGAAGAAAGTACAGCAGCATCCGATACAGACAATTATGGTTATCTTTTCTGGAGAGGAGAATACAATTCCTACCGGGCGGATGGAAAATATTCTCAGATTTCTATGATCCTTCCGGACAAGAATGCGGTTATTTCGATGGTCGCAGAATGCCGGAACGGGGAAGAACTTATGAGTGCTTTGTATGATTTGGTATGTGCAAAGTTATAGATTATTATTGCATAATTGTGAAAAAGGAAAGACCAAAAGAGCTCAAACAGCTCGTCTATATAAGATAGATGGGCTGGATTCCGAAGCTGATGAAGGTGCTGGAATTGATCTTGGAAGAAGGAAAATAATTGCCGATCCTCCGTTCCTGTGCTGAAATGATTCCGGCAAAAGATACAGGATTATGGATAAATTATATTTGATTGGAGATGGAGAAATGTTATTTATATGTTACCCAAAATGCTCAACCTGCCAGAAAGCGAAAAAATGGTTAGATGCACAGAAAATAGAATATACCGAGCGCAACATCGTGGATGTGAATCCAACCTGCGGTGAGTTAAAGGAATGGTATTCTAAGAGCGGCTTTCCACTTAAAAAGTTCTTTAATACCAGCGGCCTTCTTTATAAAGAAATGAAACTGAAGGACAAACTTCCTGCCATGAGCGAAGAGGAACAGCTGCAGCTTCTTGCCACGAATGGTATGCTGGTGAAACGCCCGCTGCTGATCGATGGTGATACCGTGCTGATCGGCTTTAAGGAAGCAGAATGGTCTGAAAAGCTGGGATGATTGGAGAAAGATTGGGAGTCAGATGAACGGATAGAGTAAATTCATTGCCGCATTTTCCCTTCTGTGCTAAAATGGTTTCCGGTATGAAAATTTAAGCAAAGAGAGGAACATGAAAATGAACGAAAAACGTACCGGCCTGTTCGAGAATGGCCTGATCTGGTTTGGGGCAGGTGTCTCGATTGCCGAAATCCTGACCGGAACCTACCTTGCACCGCTCGGCATGGGAAAAGGTCTGGCAGCGATTCTTATCGGCCATATCATCGGATGCCTGATGCTGTTTCTGGCGGGCGTGATCGGCGGAAGGGTCAGAAAAAGTGCCATGGAAACTGTAAAAATGAGTTTTGGACAGAAGGGAAGCATCCTTTTTGCTGTCCTGAATGTATTGCAGCTCGTTGGCTGGACCGCCATCATGATCTATGACGGAGCGCTCGCCGCAGACGGCGTAATGCATACGGGCAGATGGATCTGGTGCCTTGTGATCGGAGTCCTGATTATTCTCTGGATTGTGATCGGAATCACGAATCTTGGTAAAATCAACACGGTTGCCATGGCAGCATTATTTCTGCTTAGCCTGATCCTGAGCAAGGTCATCTTTGCCGGAGGCGGAGCAGGAGCGCCATCGGATGACAGTATGACATTCGGTGCAGCAGTAGAACTTGCGGTTGCGATGCCGTTATCCTGGCTGCCGCTGATCAGCGATTACACAAGAGAAGCAAAAGAACCGGTCAAAGCAACGGCCATCAGCGCGGTTGTCTATGGAATCGTCAGCTGCTGGATGTATGTGATTGGAATGGGAGCAGCGATCATCACCGGAGAATATGACATCGCGCAGATCATGCTGAAGGCAGGCCTTGGCATTGCGGGCCTTCTGATTATTGTATTTTCAACAGTAACAACGACATTTCTGGATGCCTACTCCGCAGGAATTTCCAGCGAGACCGTCGTAAGCAAATGGAATGGAAAGCATGTGGCCATCGTTGTCACCGTCATTGGAACCATCGCAGCGATTGTATATCCGATGGACAACATCACAGATTTCCTCTATCTGATCGGCTCGGTCTTTGCACCGATGATCGCAATTCAGATTGCCGACTTTTTCCTGCTGAAACGGGACAAGAGCAGCCTGGCCGTACATATTCCGAATCTGATCATCTGGGTGATTGGATTTGTGGTATACCGAATTCTGATGAACATCGACATGCCGCTGGGAAACACTCTGCCGGATATGGTGATTACGATTGTAATCTGTCTGATCGTTGGAAAATTTGTTTCATAAAAAGTGAATAAAAAGATCAGATGACTGTTCTGCCTGCATTTGAGCAGGCGGGGCAGTCATTTTGTGTGCCGAGCATGGCACTAATCTTGCTGGTGCAAGTCCAGTCACGGGTATTTACCGCCAAGTGTAGCGGACAATAAATTGTTTAATCCTCTTAATGTCCGTGTATAGCAGATTTGTTTGTACAGTTTTTCAAATTTGCTCATTTATAGCTATACA
>CAJJOP010000044.1:0-7309 GCA_905193415.1 uncultured Roseburia sp. | reverse complement strand
CCTGCCAAAAAACATGAAATGTGTCTGTTTTTACAAATTCATCATATTTTGAACATAAAATAAACACATTTTCCCGGTATGATAATACTCATAAAAGCAAAAGAGCTTTTCAAATTTATTTTTTCATAAACTTTCCTCTTTATAAGAGTCAGCCAGGCATCCTTTCCCCCCGTCGTTCGCTGACTCTTATATATTTTAGCATATATTAGAAGATTATCTGTAAATTTCTATATCTTTTTTGTACCTTTTCTATTCTCGAAGCCTCTACTGCATCAATCTCGCCACTCCAGTTTATGATACTGATAGCGTTCATATATTCCTGCGACTTATCCATTCCAAAGACAATTTGAATTGTTCTGAGAAAGCTCAAATTTCAGGTAATTCAACATTCACAAGGAAACAAAATGTCAATAGTTTTTTAATCACTTTTTTCTAAAAATGGGCAAAAAATAGAGCATATAGATTTCTCTATACACTCTATTTATAATTATTTCCTTTTCCTCTCAATTATCAGTCATCTGAAAGTTGATTTTTTATTATCATGACTTACATCCATTCGTGCAACATTCTGTTCAATTTTTCCATATCAAGAGGTTTCGCAATATGTTCATTCATTCCTGCACTCTTTGCAAGTATCACATCCTCCGTAAATGCATTTGCCGTCATTGCAATGATTGGCAACAGCTCACCTTTGTGTTTAGGCAGGGAACGAATAGCTGTAGCCGCCTCATACCCATTCATAATCGGCATCTGCACATCCATAAAGACCAAATCATAATATCCATTTGGATGATCTGCTACCTTATCTACAGCTTCTTTTCCATTTACAGCCGTTTCAATCTCAGCACCTGTCATACCTATGATCTCAGCTGCAACTTCTCTGTTCAGTTCATTATCTTCCACCAAAAGGATTTTCTTTCCTGTATAATCACTTGCAGCGATATTTTTCAGGTAATCTCTTGCATCCTGACTCGGCTTTCCGGATATTATATTTTGCAGTGCAGCGGTAAGTCTTGAGCGGAACAACGGTTTTGAAATGAATTCATCTACCCCTGCTGCTTTGGCTTCTTCTTCGATTTTTGTATAATCATAGGACGTCAGAACAATGATAGAAACATCAGGTCCTATCTTTTGGCGTATCTGCCTTGTTGTTTCAATTCCATCCATTCCCGGCATCTGCCAGTCAATAATATATACAAAATAATCATTGCCATTCTCATGACGTTTTACCGCACGCTCTACTGCCTCTTTTCCTGACAGTACCCACTCTCCGTCAATTCCAATCTCATTAAGAGTAGCCACTGTTCCTTCACAGCATATCTTATCATCATCCACAACCAGCACGGGCAAGTTGACCAGTTCATCAATCGTCTCTGACTTTTCATCCCGCAGACGAAGGAAAATAGTAACGGTAAATCTGCTTCCCTTTCCCAGCTTGCTTTCTACCTTAATGTTTCCATTCATCATATTGACAATATTTCTTGTGATTGCCATTCCCAAACCGGTTCCTTGGATTTCGCTGATGCGTTTATCATCTTCACGAGTAAACGGGTCAAACATAACCTTTTGAAATTCCTCGCTCATTCCCATGCCGTTGTCTTGAATCACAAACTCATAGCATCCTATATCCAGGGAAGTGGTAGGCTTTTCCGTAATAGAAAACAGTATCTTGCCGCCATCTGGGGTATATTTGATGGCATTACTCATAATATTAGTAAATATCTGTTGTACTCTTAAACTGTCTCCTCTTACATATTCATGTTCAATTTTGTTAAGCTGTACTTCAAAATTATGATGGTGAGCTTCAATCTCGGAACGTGTCATTGCGATCAAGTTATCTACCAGTTCAGCCAGATTAAAGTCTTCTTCCGTCAGTTCGATCTTTCCATTTTCAATGCGTGACATATCCAGTACTTCATTAATCAAACCAAGCAGATGACGGCTCGACTTGGTTATTTTTCCAAGGCAATCAATCACACGATCCGGATAATCAATATTTGCTCCGGCAATGGCTGTCATACCAACGATTGCATTCATCGGAGTCCGAATATCATGAGACATATTTGATAAAAATTCTGTCTTTGACCTGTTTGCCTTGTTAGCCGCTTCATAAGCTTCCTTCAAAGCAATCCTCGATTCTATCTCCGCAAGTTTTTCCTGAGTGGTATCCTGTGAGATCAACAGCACCTTTTCAAGTACTCCGTCTTTCCAAGACAAAGGAATGAAAGCCATGCTCTTAAAATGATTTTCATCTTCCGTACAATATTCCAGCTTATAAATATCATCCATACTTCTAATCATGCCACGGATATGGTCTGCTGAAATGACTTTGTCAATCGTTTCATCCTTTGCCACCACTTTATAGTGGGATGCAATCCTCCTGATCAGGTCATGATATGTTCCGTAAGCATCGTATGGTGGCTTTTTTCCGTGCAGACTATAAAACTTATAAGTATCATCTTCCAGATTGCACATAGCAAAACGATTGACCAGACGCATTGTTCCCTGAAGAAGCAGATCCATCGCATCATTCTTACGTGTCAGCTCCAATATGTTTTCCATTTCTTTTCTGGCTTCTGTAATATCCCGGACAAAAATCATTGCATAACGGGAACCGTCATTTTCTTCTCCTCTCATAAGGACGTTGCGAACCAAACGTTCCTCACCTTTTATCCGTATTCTGCATTCAAGAGTGATTTCTTTTGAACCTTCACTCAGTTTTTCAACAATAAAATTACGGTTGTAAAAATGAGAAACCGCTTCCTTGTCCTCATCAACAACATAATTATCCAAGTATGCCTGAATCAGTTCATCCCATGTATGGCTCTTTTCAAAAATCTCCAGAAGGGAATCCTCTACTTTTAGTGACTCAAAAGAATTATCCTTTAGATTTACATAATACTCGCAGATATTTCCCTCTGTATAGGCGCGATGAAATGCCTCATTTCTCTGTGCTTTCATCTCGCTCTGCTTTCTCTTGTCAATATTTATGAATGTACCGACAATAAGACGTACTGTTCCGTCCAGACGTCTGGTTGTCTCGGCATTTGCCCGGAACCATTGATAGGAACCATCTTTCATCTTCAAGCGGTATTCACAGTCATATTTCACACTATCTGTTTTGTCTTGAATTGCTTGCTCTAACAGTGTAAGTGTTGCTTCCCTGTCTTCTGGATGTAACAAATCTGACCACGATTCCAGTTTATTTGGGAAATCAAGAATGTCATGATATCCAAGCATCGTGCGAAACTCATGACTCCAGTACACTTCCTTAATATTTCCGCTTTTGTCACAATCAAAACGCCACATCGCAGAATGGATCACGTTATTGATCAGTTTCAGATCCTGCTGCATCCAGTCAATCTGAACAGACAATACCCATACCTGCTTTCCATCATCTGCTATGGCATCTTTCTTGCACATACGGACAAATACAGGTGTGCCATCGCTCATCAGCATCTGTCCTTCCCCACACCCTTGAAGGTGCTGGAACCTGTCGTGTTCAAGAAAGGTCTGGTTTTCTCCATAGAAAAGATTTCTCAGAGAACCTGATGTTTTCTTTTGAAATTCTTCAAACGTATATCCCAGATTCTTCAACATGTGTGAACTGACCTGTGTGATTGTAAGATTTTCATCATAATATCCTGTCATGAATCCAACAATATTCAGTTCGCTCACTGCATCCTGTACGATTTTTTGACAGTTTTCATTTAACTTTGTATTATCCAGTGAAAAGATATTATTTTCACTTTGCTTTTCTTTATTGAACATTTTCATTCTCCGTATATTCTAAGTCCAACAGGGATGTAAGTACTTCCATTAGTTTATTTATATCAAAAGGCTTTGAAAGATGAGCATTCATTCCTGCTTCAGCACAATGTTCTTCATCACTCTTAAAAGCATTGGCAGTCACAGCAATGATCGGAATTTCAGCACTTTCTGAATCCATCTGGCGTATACTTTATCGCATTTGAAAGAAGGTTCATGTAAATTTGTTTCAGACGGAGTTCATCCAGAATGATTCTGTCATATTCTATATTTTTCAATCTGCATGAGATTTGCTGGTGCTTATCCGGCATTACTTCCTGTATGGTATCCCGGAACTGTGAAAACACCTCAGACACACTCATCTCCTCCATCAAAATATTTAGTTTTCCTTTTTCGATTCGGCTTAAATCCAATACATCGTTAACAATCTGTTGAAGATAGTTGCTTGCAATATCAATCTGATCCAGACCATAACGCACTTTTTCTTTATTGTCGATATTTTCTCTTGCAATTTTCGTAAATCCACGAACTGCATTCATCGGTGTCCGTATGTCGTGAGAAACCTGTGACAGAAAATCAGTTTTTGCTTCGCTTTCTCTTTTTGCACGTTCTGCCATTAGTGCAAGCTAAACCATAATAAAAAGCAAAGAAACTACTACTAATTAACCGTAGTATCACTTTGCTATTTCATATGCAACTGGCTGCCATTTTACAAATCCAACATATTCTTATTCTTTAAATTGTTTAAATGGCACAAAAAAAGAACAATCCAAAATATCATTTTTAAACTGTTCCTTATTTTTTTAATCCTCTGATCATTGCAAGCACGACTTCCTGTTGCAATGATCCTTCCCAGTGAAGACTGGGAAATTCCGGACAACTGGGACAATCTGTAATTGCTGATATCACGCTTCTTACACAATTCAGCAATATTATCCGTAACATACTTCTCCAATTGCAAGCAAATACACCTCTTTTCGTCATCACATGTCATTATTTTAACTGTAACCACGAAAAAAATATTAGACCACTTATCAGCAAGTATTTAATTGCGTTTTTAGAAGCATTCCGATTAAAAGTAAAAACAAAAAAATGGTTTCGTTTGATTTTCTATTAAGTTGACTGCTATATTTTACTATATCATCCTGCTTTTGTCTAATTCATTTGCAGATACAAGTACTATTTTTTTAACACTGAAATGAAAAGTTTATTTTCACTTTGAAAGGGACAAAGTAGATTTTAGTCTTTCACTTATTTCCACTTACACTATAGTTGTATTTAGTCTTACACTTTATATACCTGACAGCCATTGGAAAGGCAGGTATATATGAGTGCTAATAATTCTTTTTCACATTTAACTTTAGAAGAACGACGTATTATTCTTACCGGCATTACCAATGGATCATCCAAAACAGCCATTGCCCAGACGATCGGCAAAGATAAGTCTACTGTTGGCAAAGAAATAAAGCTGCACCGTTCACTTACACACAAATGCAAGATGTCCAAAAAGAAATCGAAGGGATACAAAAAACGTGTAGACAAAAAGTATCTCCAGGGACGCACCTACAAGGATTACAAGCTTTATATCAACGAAAATTCAAATGTGTTCGTTACTCAAATGGATACGATTTATAACGATGAAATCAACGGCCCTTTCATTCAGACGTTCAAGTTCATCAACGCAGGTCTTATTTTTGCTATACTTCATAATTCAAAAACAGCAGAATCCATGAAACAGGGCGTTGATCTTTTGGAATCCATCTTAGGTACAGAAGTATTTCAAATATACGTGCACATCCTCTTAACAGACAGAGGCGCGGAGTTTTCCGCTGCTGATGCCATTGAAACAGGTGCAGATGGCACAAGACGTACACGAATATTTTATTGCGATCCAATGCAGTCCGGTCAGAAAGGATCTCTGGAAAACAAGCATATCGAATTAAGATATATTCTTCCCAAGGGTACTGACTTATACGCTTCAGGGCTTACAGATCAGGATTCATTAAACACCGTTCTCAGCCACGTTAATTCAGCTCCTGTAGAGAAGTTAGGCAGCAAGAGCCCTCTTGATGTTGCAGAGTTTATGTATCACGATTTATTTGAAAAATTCGAAACCTTTGGACTTCACAAAATAGAGAAAGATAAGGTTGTTTTAAAACCTTATCTTCTCAAAAAATAATCTTCACAGATGGCTGTCAGGACTAACATCATATCCGTTTACAAAGTGGAATTTAGTCCTACACCCAACAAAATGTTCGCCTAAAGTCCGCTTGTTTGCCATGCAATAAAATAGCCATGATTTATGATAATCCTGCATCTGATGATAATAGTGTAACACTAAATGCAACTAAATGTTAAGAAAAAAGTGGTATTTATCCTCTTCTGTAAGAGTAAATGCCACTTCATAAATCAACTTCTTTAAAGTGGAAATAAACTTTTCACTTCAGCCTATTTTTTTAACAACCTCCCTGCTTACCTCCGTTTTCAGCATCTGGTTAATCTTCTCCTGCATGGATTCTTTCGCATTCTCATTAAAGTGATGACGGACAACATATACCGTCTGTCCGATTTTCTTTGTAAATGTGTGTTCCTGTGTCTTTGTATTCATCATTTTTTCCATAATCATTCCTGTTCCTTTCCGAATCCAGCTCCGCTGTCTGCCATAGCCTTCTTTTTCAAATCTGTCTGCAAAAATCAGACAGACATAAGAACCGCAAGATATCCGGAATCTTTCTTCCTTGAAAATGGCAGATTTTCCAGTTTTTGTACAAACTCTCCAAAGAATACGTGACCGAGCAGTTCAATGGCAAGGGATTTCTGCGAGATTTGCAATTCCCGCCCGATCTTCTCCTGATACATATTCCGCATGACTTCTGCCAGCTCCATGGAACCGACACCATCTTGGTTCAGAAATTCCACTAGATATTCATCATTTATGACCTGTACCAGCTTGTCCGTACAGCGAATACCGATATGGTTGAAACTGTAATCCCAGTCCATTAATCCTGCAGCTCTTTCTCAGCCATGGTAAGCGCGCTGTCGATAACGGCATCCATGTCATAATATTTGTACTCGCCGAGACGGCCACCGAAGATGATGTTTTTCTCGCCCTCTGCAAGTTTCTTATACTCTTCGTAAAGTTTGCTGTTTTTCTCGTCATTTACCGGATAATATGGCTCATCGCCCGGTTTCCACTCAGAAGAATATTCACGGCTGATAACAGTCTTTGGCTGTGTACCAAATTCAAACCATTTATGCTCGATGATTCTTGTCCATGGAGTCTCACTGTCAGTGTAGTTCACAGCTGCATTTCCCTGGAAGTTCGGAGTATCCAGCACTTCTGTCTCAAAACGAACGGAACGGTATTCCAAAGTGCCGAGGCGATAATCAAAGTAAGCGTCGATCGCACCTGTGTACACGACTTTTTCTGCCATCGCATCGTACTCTTCTTTTTTCTCGAAATAATCTTCGCTGAGACGTACTTCGATGCCATCCAGCATATTTGCAACCAGTTTTGTATATCCACCGATTGGGATTCCCT
>CAJJOP010000043.1:0-7357 GCA_905193415.1 uncultured Roseburia sp. | reverse complement strand
CTTCTGAAAATCAGTAAGGTTTCTTTATATACGTTATGAAATAAAATTTTTATTCACCGAATAACCACAAAATGTTGCCAATTTGTTGCCAGCTTATTGTAAATGGTGTAAATAAGTTTGACAACATTTATCCTGAATTATTCACGATCGTGAATAATTCAGGATAAATTCTATATTATGTTCAATAATTAATACAGGTATATGTATTAAGTTAGAAGGATAAACCCGTAAACAGCAGATCCCCTGCAAAGCTTGAAAACTCTGCAGGGGAACACATAAATTTTATTTTCCCTATGTAATCATCTCCGGTTTCATCTTTCAAAAACAGGTATATCCGAAACATCCCGCTTTTCATTACGGATATAATCCTGATTATACGGGAATCTGGCAACCTTTGCGCGAACCTTCATCTGGCGGGTTCCCGGCGTTCCCCAGAGTATTTCAAGCTCCGTTCCTTCTTTGGCATATTCTGCGGAAATAAAGGCCAGAGAAATCATGCTGTTATAGGTATAAGAGATGATTTTTCCGCTTGTGATCCCGATCTCCTTATCTGCAGCCAGCACCTTATCTGCCCGGTACTCAAAACCAAACTCTCTGACACAGAAATAGTATTCAAGAGCGGATGGTTTGGTAATATCCTCGCAGGGTTCCTCCCCAGGGCTGAGCATGGTTGCAAAGACTTCTGCCACATCCTTGGCGTTCCATTCCAGGGTTACGCATTTTTTTTGTGGCTTTTCCGACATTTCAAGAAGGGCTTCTTTTCCAATGAAGTCATGATTATATTTAATCAGGAAATCCCATCCCACATCATAGGGAGTAACAAAGCGAGCCTGAAGATCATCCCCCACACTTCCGAGAAGCCTTCGATTGAGATTGAACATGGATAACTGAGGCACTGTGCGCATATATTCTGTCATTTTCTCGCTGGTTTCCAGCCACGGAAGCGGATAGTGAAGATTGATATTCGGGAATCCAGCCTCCGTATGGTTAAACAGGTTATAAGCCTGGAGCCCAAGCTTTCTTGCTCCCAGCTTTTCACCTGCCGCCCATACCAGATTATAGATCTCCGCATAATCCGCCATATCTCCGTGAATTTCATAAGCAAGGTTGCCGGACATGCCAAGCCGGATGATGCGTACCTGTTTTCCGTTTACCTCCTGGATTCTATGTCTGCCGAATTTGATGTCGTGAAGATTGGCCTGGAATGCATTTTCCAGAATCTCTAAGGACTTTTCACCGTCAATCTGGATAAAATATTCCTTTCCGCTCATGTTTTCGCCATGCACATCCAGATCTGATGTATTGACATAATAAGAGATCACCGGATCAAGCCAGTAGGTTCTGTAACGATCTTCTCCGATACGGATTACAACGCCGTCTGTCAGAATCTGACCTTTCTCATTGCACATTACGGCATGGCGTATGCCGTTCATTCCCAGCGTGGTAAAATCATTTGTACAAACCTGTCCCATTAATTTAACGGCATCCGGTCCGTATACATCATAAATGGGGGATGTCATAAGCGCCGTTCCAATCCATGCGCTGGTCTGATATGCCTTGATCTCATCCTCCACACCCGTATAAGCATATGCCGTAATAAAAGATCCCTGTGGGAACAATAAGGTGGCGCCTTCCAGCGCCGGATTCATCATTTCTGCCATTTTTCGTCCTCCTACTGTTTTTAATTATCTGTAGATGTTCTTGTTCCGATTAAATGATTTTCCATATCTTCAAACATTTCTCTTACCGTGATGGGCTTTTGCCCTGTCAGCTTTTCAAAATCATCTGTAAATGTACTCATTTGATTCAGACGGATTGCCCTGCCAAAGGACACCATTCCATCTGAGCAAAATGGAAAGTTCTTCGCCGTGTCCGCCCACATTTCCTCCGTTGTCCTTGGAACGCCGATGGAGTCAAAGAACTCATACATCTCATCATCGTTGATATATTGATATTCCGTCTTTTTACCCGTAACCTCCGAGGCGATTGCCATGTACTGTGCAATTGTCAGAAGCTCGGCTCCATTTATATCAACAATTCGATCTTCCCAATCAGACATTGCCGCACAGGCCGCCGCAAGCGCACAGTCATCCCTCGAAACAAATGCCATTTTCCCATCTCCCATGTTATTGCGGATGATGCCGTTTGTATTTTCAACTGCTTCCACAAATGTGGAGACCATTGCTTCCGCATATTGGGAATCCCGAAGAATCAAATAATGGATGGGCTGTTTTTTGATATACCTTTCGGTCCATACATGATCGTTTACTTCGTAAGCATTGATATCCTCATGTCCGGCTCCTACAATCGATGTATAAACCAGTTTGTTTACACCTGCCGCCACAGCCGCATCAATTGCAATTTTATGTGCCGCTCTTCTTTTCGGTCCAACGAATGGCATGGAGATCAGAATAACTGTATCCGCATCTTTAAATGCTTCCGTCAGTTTTTCCGCATTGTTAAAATCGGCAATTCTGGTTTCAATGCCCATTTCCTGGTATTTTTCAAGACCATTTTTTGTTGGAGCCGTAAAAATCAAAGCTTCATGAGGATATTTTTCCAGCAATACACGGGCTGATCTGCTTCCAAAATTTCCGTCTACTCCATTTAACAATATCTTTTTCATAAAAAATAATCCTTTCAATTATATAGTTATAATATTAAAAAATCGATACCCCTTTATAGGATACTCCCTCAGCTCTTTTTATTGCCTCCTTCCTTTTGTCTGAATTATATTATCTCCTCTCTAACTGTCGGCGCCTGAACAGTGTTTCCTATATATTCATAGTAAAGCAGTTGCCATCTCCCGTCATCAGTTATATAATTCATTTATACCGTCTTTTTTCGTCAAAAATAACCAAAGGAGTTTTTTGCAATGAAATCTATGAGCATTTCTGTCATCCTTGACTGGATTCCTGATAAATACAGGATTTTTTATAAATCTACGGGCTTAGATCAATTATTCCGGCATGCCCGCATGCTTGATGATTCCATGGAAATAATCGATAATGATTTTCTGTATTTAACACAAGAGAGCTCTTTCCTTGATAGGGAATGGGATATACGTAAGCCCCGGTTCCTGATTTTCTGTACCAAAACCGGATCAAAGGAGGGACAGATAAACCCTTCCTGGATGGAGCATGCCGCCATCTTATATACGGACGAGCCTTTTCATAAGGTATTCCATGAGTTTCTGGATATTTTTGATAAGTACTATGCCTGGTATGAGCAATGCCTAAAGATAATTATCGAAAACAAAGACGTTTCAGATCTGCTTGATTATGCGGCCACCTTTCTTTGCAACCCGATTGCCCTTTTTTCTCCAACCGGAAAGCTGCTGCATTATACCGGGAAATTTCAGGAAAAAATCGAGGGAACTCTCTGGGACGAGGTTATCAATTTCGGCTTTACACCGACAGAATCCATATATCCTGACGAACACCAGAGAGTTATGCAGGAAATTCACAGCGGAAACCGCTTAATCTCCAGCGTCTTTCGTCAGGATCCATCCCATCACTCTCTGACCGCTCCGCTTTATTTTGAGGGAAAAAACTTTGGAGCATTCGGTACGACAGATATGAACGGTCCCTTTACGGAAGCACAAAAGGCTTTGTTATTAGAAGTCGTTCATTTTACAGAGCTTGCTATGAATCACCAGATTCAGGCTTTTCTTTTGCAGGATGAAGAAAACTATTATGTTATACGGCTTTTACAGGGATATCCGGCAGATGAGCTTTCTACCTCTTATTATCTCCAAGCCAGAAATTATACGAACGAGGATATTTGGTATCTTTATCAATTTTCCCTTCTGGAATCTGACATCTCGGATACCCGTCAGTCTGCCTATATTCATCAGATAAAAAATATTCTGCCTCATGGAGTTGTCCTCTATTTTGAACATTCTATTGTTGCGGTTTGCCGCAGGCGGGATTTTGATCCTGATTATGAAAAATCATACGCCGCACTGGAGGATTTGCTAAAACGGCTTTCCCTTAAGGTCTATATAAGCACTCGTTTTTATAGATTCACGGAGCTTTCCATGGCATATGGACAATGCAGGCTTATGAAATCTTACCCTTTGGAGCCTCAAAAACATATTCAAAGGTTTGATGAAGCCTTTCTACATGTTTTATATGGTGTCCTTAAGGAAAAAAACTCCTTGCCGGGCTTCTGCCATCCAGCTGTTTTATCCCTGTGGCAAAGCCATATGGAGCAGGATCTCACGCTCATTCATAATTTAAAATGCTATCTTATCAACGGAAGAAATATAGCGGAGACTGCCCGGACGCTTCATCTTCATAGAAACACCTTGATCTACCGGCTACGAAAAATCGAAGACCTGCTCCATATTTCACTGGATTACCTGGATGAAAATATGCTTCTCTATTTATTAATATCCTGCTTCATCTGCGAAACACTCTAATTTGGACATCCTCCTATGCTTGAAATTTGGCTTGCGACAGCAATTTCATTGCAACATAGGAAGATTTTCATTTATTTTGTGATTCTTACTTTTGATTGTTTCCGAACTGAGGGAGTAACAGCCCACAGAGGAACATAATTACCATACATATGGATGCAAGCATAAACAACAAACTATAATTATCTCCCGCAATCGGTGTTAAGATATAAGTTGGAATCAAAACAGCTCCAAGAAGCTGTAATGTAGAGATGACACCCGCCGCACTTCCTGCATATTTAGTTCCAAGTCCTTCTAACAAAACCGGTGCGGAAAGGAAAATAGGCCTTGACGCTCCAAGCATAATTCCAGTATAAAGAACCAGTATGTGTAAAACGAATATGGACGGAAATCTCTAACACATAATAATTCCGGCAAAACTCAACACGGCAGCTCCTGATACAAACACTTTAACATTTTTGATTTTAGAGAATACAATGGGACCTGTAATAGAACCAATACAATTTCCCAATGTCAACATAGATGCAATCGTACCACATACTTTCAAATCTATTCCATACATAGTCTGCAATGCCATCGGCATAAAAGTGGATAAAGTTACCGTACTGCCAAGAGCCATCATAATGCAAATAGAAACCAGCCATATACCTTTATTAGAAAGTACTACCTTAAGAGAATCCCCAATGGAAGGTTGATTTTCCTGATCTATCTTCTCCCTTTCTTCCATTGTATCCTCTGGCTTATCTTTCACAAAAAACAACCATAAAACAAATACACTAATACAGAATATTGCTGATACAATAAAAGCAGATGTCCTGCTATCAAACAAAACTGCCGTCGTTGCTATCGCAAAGGCTCCCGGAAGTTGTCCGCAAAATGCAAATATACCCATCAAAATTCCTAGCTTTTCCTGCTCAAACCAACTTGCAGTAATCTTGGATGCATTAATATTGACAAACATATTGGAGAAACCGGTTAATGCCATGCAAAGAAAAAATGGCATATCCATACTAAATCGTGATCGACGTGAATCAGCACCGCCAGATTGATGCATGTCCCATTCGGTCTGCGATTGCTAATCCCATAAATCCCATATTAATCAATAACGATACATGGGAATGTCTCAAATCATACACACGGATTCGCTTCACCCCAGATATTTTTGAGCCTCTATTCATTTCATGATGCAGATAAGATTTGGAAATTGTGAAAATCCGTTCGTCCTCTTTCGGCTCATACAGCATTTTCAGATAATCCTGCATCTCATCACACAAAAACTGCGGTATCTTAATGGTTCGATTACTTTTTAATGTCTTTGGTGGTGTAATCACATCTTCCCGGTGCAACCTCTGGTAGGACTTGTTAATCCGTAGTGTATGCGTTTCAAAATTGAAATCTGCCGGTGTAAGTGCTAATAATTCGCCCATGCGAAGCCCACACCAGTAAAGTATTTCAAACGCATAATAGGAAACAGGCTTGTCCATCATGGCATCTGCAAATTTCAAATATTCTTCTTTTGTCCAGAACAGCATTTCCCGGTGTTCCTCTTTTCCCATATTTCCTGCTTTCTGTGCTGGATTAGATGGAAGATGGTAAAAATTAACTGCATGGTTGAAAATAGCACTTAACTGACTGTGAATTTTCTGCAGATAAGAGGCGGAATACGGCTTTCCATTTGGCTGCCGGATCGCAAGCAATTCATTCTGCCATGCAATAATGTCCCTTGGCTCAATTTCTCCTATTTTACGCTTTCCGAAATAAGGAAGAATTTTAGTTCTGGCAATATTTGTTTTCGTTCCCCAGGTATTATCACGAATTCGATTTTGCATATCCTCCACATAAATCTCATAAAAGCTTTCGAAAGTCATATCCAGTTTGGCTTCTTTCTTCAGCAATAGCTCTCGTTCCCACATCTGTGCTTCTCGTTTTGTAGGAAATCCTCTTTTTGATGACTGGTGCGTTTCTCCTGTCCAATCGGTATAACGATAGACTACTCGCCACTTTCCAGTGGCATTATCTTTATGAATACTCATACAAATTCTCCTCTCTTTCTCTTACATTTCGCTGTAACATACTTTTTTGCGGAAATAATTAGTGTTTACTCTGCCAGCTACCGTAAGATAACCCAGCTTCTGTAATTCTTCATTTAGCTGTTTGACAATCTTATAAGCATAAGACTTGGAAACTCCCAGTTCCGCTGCAACTTCTTCTACTGTCATAAAAGTTCTGTTCGTCACATCGCATCTCTCCTTTCTATCTTAACGTATTTTGTTTAGGTTGTTACATTTGCATGATACTAAACATTTTGATTTAAGTCAAGAGATTTTATGAGAATATTAAATTTTTTTGTTTAAGTTCTTCTTGCTATCCGAAATTGCTCATGCTATACTGAACCTAAACAGAATTGTTTTATTTTCTATCACAATTAATTACGGCAACACAAATGACCACTATAAGGAGGCAAACAAGAATGGCAATCGGACAACGTATCAAATATTTTCGTAACCGCATCGGCATGACACAAAAGCAACTCGGAGAACACCTGGGATTCATGGGAAAAACCTCAGATGTCCGCATGGCTCAGTATGAATCTGAAGCCAGAGTTCCTAAGATTGATCTTGTAAAACAAATGTCTCAGATTTTTGATGTCAATACTCATGCTTTAACAGTGCCGGATATTGATACTCACATAGGTCTGATGCATACACTATTTGCACTGGAAGATATGTATGGTCTAAAGGTAAAAAATGTAGATGGGCAGCCTCATCTCTGCCTTGACTCTTCCATATCTACTCCCGGCTCCTCTGTCGATGAAATGCTTCGTTCATGGATGGAACAGGCTGACAAACTGAAAAACGGTGAAATCAGCAAGGAAGAATATGATGAATGGAGATATAAATACCCTGAACTGGATACTTACCAGAAACGTGCCAAGAT
>CAJJOP010000042.1:0-7961 GCA_905193415.1 uncultured Roseburia sp. | reverse complement strand
GTACTGCAACACACTCTTTAACCTTTACTGCACGGAAATCTGACTTGCTGAATGTATCAAAGTCTACCATTTCCTCAAACAAAGGCTCAATCTTTACCTTAGAAAAATCAATCTTTTCAGGCTCTGCTTTCACTTCTTCAGTAGCCTTAGATTTTACATCATTTTTCTTATTTACATCATTCAGGGTCTTCATTGTCGGGAAAAGCAATACATCTCTGATTGCCGGGCTGTTGGTCATCATCATAACCATACGGTCGATACCGAATCCGATACCACCTGTTGGCGGCATACCGATGCTCAGCGCATTCAGAAAATCTTCGTCTGTATGGTTTGCTTCGTCATCGCCTGCTGCGAATGCTTTTTCCTGTGCTGCAAAACGCTCTCTCTGATCGATCGGATCGTTCAGCTCGGAGTATGCATTTGCCATTTCCCATCCGTTCATGAAAAACTCAAAACGCTCTACATAATCCGGATTTTCCGGTTTTTTCTTTGTCAGCGGAGAGATTTCTACCGGATGATCCATGATAAATGTTGGCTGGATCAGATGATCTTCTACATATTCCTCGAAAAACAGGTTCAGGATATCGCCTTTCTCATGACGTTCCTCATATTCGATATGATGCTCGTCTGCAGCTTTTTTTGCTTCTTCTGTTGTATGGATCTCGTTAAAATCAACGTTTGCATACTGTTTTACAGCGTCTACCATTGTGATTCTTGCGAATGGTTTAGACAGATCCATCTCGTGCTCGCCGTATTTCAGGATCTCAGATCCGGTTACTTCTTTTGCTACATGACGATACAGGTTCTCTGTCAGATCCATCATGCCATGGTAATCAGTGTATGCCTGATACAGCTCCATCAGTGTAAACTCCGGATTGTGTCTTGTATCTACACCTTCGTTACGGAATACACGTCCGATTTCGTATACACGCTCCAGACCGCCTACGATCAGTCGTTTCAGATACAGTTCCAGAGAAATACGGAGTTTCAGATCCTCGTTCAAAGCATTAAAATGTGTCTCGAACGGTCTTGCTGCTGCACCACCTGCATTGGATACGAGCATCGGAGTCTCGACTTCCATGAAGCCCTGTCCATCCAGATAACGACGGATGCTGCTGATGACTTTAGAACGTTTGATGAATGTATCTTTTACATCCGGGTTCATAATCAGGTCTACATATCTTTGACGGTAACGGGTATCTGTATCGGTCAGTCCGTGGAATTTCTCCGGAAGCACCTGGAGACTCTTGCTCAATAGCGTTACTTCTGCCGCATGAATGGAGATTTCTCCGGTCTTTGTCTTAAATACTTCTCCTTTGATGCCGATGATATCACCCACGTCGTATTTTTTGAAATCTTTGTAAGGATCTTCGCCAATGCTGTCTCTTGCCACATAGGACTGAATGCTTCCCTGCAGATCCTGAATGTTGCAGAAAGAAGCTTTTCCCATGACACGTTTGAACATCATACGACCGGCAACAGTTACTTCTTTGCCTTCCAGCTCATCAAAATTCTCTTTGATCTCCATGCTGTGATGTGTCACATCATATTTTGTAATCTCGAACGGGTTTTTTCCGTTCTCCTGTAATTCCTGTAATTTCTCACGACGTACTTTCAGAAGCTTGTTTAAATCCTGCTCCTGTCCGTTATTCTGTCCTTTGTTCTGTCCTGCCATTTTCTTCTCTCCTTAATTGGATCTCTGGATCTCCAGAACCTTGTACTGCAGTACACCGGCCTGAGTCTCTACATTAACCGTATCGCCTACTTTTGCACCCAGCAGAGCTTTTCCTACCGGTGATTCATTGGAAATTTTTCCTTTCAGGCTGTTTGCCTCTGTGGAACCTACGATCTTATATTCCAGCTCTTCGTCATATTCACAGTCAAGGATCTTAACCTGACAGCCAACGCTGATCTTGTCCAGATCTACTTCATCCTCTACAACGACTTCTGCATTTTTCAGGATTTTTTCAATCTCTTCAATTCTCGCTTCGATATCTCTCTGCTCATCTTTTGCAGCATCGTACTCAGCATTCTCGGAAAGGTCTCCCTGCTCTCTTGCCTCTTTGATCTTCTGAGCTACTTCTTTTCTCTTAACGACTTTCAGATTCTGAAGTTCATCTTCCAGTTTCTGTAAACCCTGATACGTCAACAGATTTTTTTTATTCATGGTTCCTGATCCTCCTGATATTTTCAATAATCTTCATTATATTATAAAAAATGATATTCTTTTATCTTATACACAATATGACAAATATGGCCGTGCCAGAATATTTGTAGATTCAACATATATAGTTTTACCCAATTGTAAAATACAGATACCACCAGACAATTCATCAATTACAATCATACGCCACTTTGTCATCACTCTGAAAAAGGTCTATTTCCCCTTTTTACAGTCATAATATTATATCCGATAGAAATAGGGCTGTCAAGAAATTCTCAGCGACAGTCACTTTCGATCATCAACACATTCCATGGATTGAATTGTCAGCTCATTCCCGCAAACAGCTCTTCCAGTTGCTGAATTGTCTCCACTTCGTTAATCTTGCCCCGCAGTTTTGAAGAATTGCGGTATCCAGCTGTATACCATGCTGCATGTTTTCGTATTTCACGCATACCTGTATATTCACCCTTGATCTCTACTTGAAGCCGTGCATGACGCATTACCATTTCCGTCACTTCTTGAACCGTTGGTCTTGGCAGCTCTTCGCCTGTTTCCAGTTTATGCAGGATCTGCTCAAAGATCCATGGATTCCCCTGTGCGCCGCGGCCGATCATGAATCCATCACAACCGGTCTGTTCTTTCATACAGCACACATCTTCTGCCGTATGCAGGTCGCCGTTTCCGATGACTGGAATCTGCACCGCTTCTTTGACCTGTCGGATAATGTCCCAGTCTGCATGACCAGAATAATATTGTTGACGGGTTCTGCCGTGCACCGCTACAGCAGCCACGCCACAGCCCTCCGCAATCTTTGCAATCTCCACAGCGTTCACATGCTCCTCGTCAAACCCTTTTCGGATCTTCACAGTTACCGGCTTCTTCACTGCACGCACCAGCTTCGTCAGGATCTCCTCCACCAGTTTCGGATTTTTCATAAGAGCTGATCCTTCGCCGTTGTTCACAACTTTTGGTACCGGACAGCCCATATTAAAGTCAAGGATATCAAAAGGACGTTCCTCGATCTGCGTCGCCATTTCTGCAATGATATCTGCATCAGAGCCAAACAGCTGCAGAGATACCGGCCTCTCCTGAGGATAAATTTCCAACAACTGTTCTGTATTTTTATTTTTATAATAGATTGCCTTGGCACTTACCATTTCCATACAGACAAGACCGACGCCATGCTCTTTGCATAACAAACGAAATGGCAGGTCTGTAACCCCTGCCATAGGCGCCAGAACAAGCGGATTGTCCAGCGTTACGTTTCCAATTTTCAATGTTTCCATCTTTGTTATCTCAAAAACTCCTATTGTTTACAAATTACTGTTTTCAAGCATTACTTACTATCATTTCCCGACATGTTTCTGCTGAAGACTATTTGCTCAGCAAAAACAATTGAACAACAGAATATTCTTCTCTTCATTACAAGAAGAATTATTTCTGTTATTTTCCAATGCATATAAAACTATACTAATGTTTCTTCTGTTTCTCAAAAATCAGACGCATTCCCTTTAATGTCAGCATCGGATCATAAATATCGATCAGCTCCGTTTCTTTTTCTATCAAAACGCCAAGACCACCAGTGGCTACAACTTTGATGTCTTTCAGTCCGGATTCTTCTTTAATCTTACGGATGATATACTCCGTCTGACCGATCTGTCCGTATACAAGTCCCGCCTGCATACAGGTAATGGTATCCTGAGCCAGAATACTGTCAGGTTTCTTGATTTCAAATTCCGGAAGCTTCGCTGCCATGCTCCACAGAGACTGTGCAGAAGTGCGGATACCCGGTGCGATCACACATGCGGTAAATGCTCCGTCTGCATCGATAAGATCAAATGTCGTAGCCGTTCCATAATCCACAACGATCGCCGGTCCGCCATAAAGTTCATATGCAGCAGCCGCATCCACGATACGGTCAGCACCAACCTGACGCGGGTTTTTGGATACCACACGGATGCCAGTCTTAATGCCTGTCTCGATAATGATTGGTCTTGTATGAAAATATTTAATAATGGCGCTGGTCAGAGAATACATGACATTCGGCACAACCGAAGCAATGATAACATCTGAAATTGTGGCAACGGGAACCTGATTATGCTCCAACAGCTCACACATAACCATTCCATACTCATCTGAAGTACGGGTCTGAATCGTATTCATGCGAAAAGTTGTGATCAGTCTCTTTCCTTCAAACACGCCAAATGTGATATTTGTATTTCCTATATCTACAGTTAAAAGCATAATTATTCCTCTTCCTCCCAGTCTTCTCCTAAAAAGAAAACCCGATAGTACGTCTCGAGCGCTTCCAGCAGCTCGGATTTTGTATTCTGCAGCTGCTTGATTTTCAATACGCTGCCAATATCATCATACAGAAGATCTCCCTCATCTGCGGATGTCTCAAACTGGAGATTTCCCTCATCGTCAAATTTTAACTGAAGCACTCCGCCGATATCTTCGGTATACAAGACACACATGATCTTCAATTCATCCTTGATAGCCTCCGGGAGTCCTTCAAAATCTTCATTTAAATAATATTTTTTTGTATATGCGCTTGAACCGCACAATACAACATTTTCCTGATACATGTTTTTGTATGATCCGGCCATTTTATCAGTTTTCTCATCAAATGACCGCATTTTCCTTTCGCTCTGTTTTTTACAGGATACTGCCTGCATTGTATTCTGATTTATTGTTTCAGTATATGGAAATTCTGTTTATTTTGCAACAAGAAGTTCTTCATAAAAGCTTCATGATATTTTTCTACACGTATCCATATACACCACGGACAGATACTTCTCCTGCGGAGACGACACGCACACCGTCTTCTGTCTCTACCATTAGTTCTCCATCGTCACGGATGCCCAGTGCTGTTCCACTGTAAGGTTCTCTCGGGTCAAGAACCCGAACAGTTCTGCCACGATTGATCAGTACAGCATTATATTCATTGATCAGCTCCCGCAGGTCCTGTGTCGGCAGATATTTTTCGTAATCTGCTTCAAAACACCTCATGATCTCTGCAATCATCTCGCAGCGGCTGACTTTCTTTCCGGTTTCCATATAGACAGATGTCGCCAACTCTTTCAACTCTTCCGGGAAACTTTCATTGTTTACGTTTACACCGGTTCCAATCACGATGTGACTGATATAATCTTCCTGAATACTCATCTCAGTAAGGATTCCGCAAAGCTTTTTGCCGTTTACTACAATATCATTTGGCCACTTAATCTGTGGTTTCAGATCTGTGAGATTCTTTATCGCCTGCTGTACCGCAAGTCCCATAACAAGGGTCAGCATAGAAGCCCGCTCCGGCCGAATCTCATCTTTGATGACCAGAGACATAAAAATTCCACAGCCTTCCGGAGATATAAACCCACGACCCCTGCGTCCTTTTCCGGCGGTCTGCAATTCCGACACTACAAGAGTTCCATGTCCTGCCGTGCCATTTTCTGCAAGGCGCTTTGCCTCGTTATTGGTGGAATCAATCTCTTTCAGGCAAATCAGATTTACACCGGCCCATCTGGTATGCAGTTCCCTCCGGATCTGCTGTGGAAGTATCCGGTCCGGTACAGAAACAAGACGATACCCTTTGTTTCGTATCGCCTCGATCTTATATCCGTCTTCCTGCAACTGATGAACGACTTTCCATACCGCAGTACGGGATACACCAAATCTTTCGCACAGCTCCTGACCGGAGATATGTTCCTTTGTTTCTAATAAAAGAGTTAATATCTTTTCTTTCAATTCTGATATTCTCCATATCTAATCTGATATTTTCCATATCTAAATATGCGCGCCACAATCTGCCGGCAGAAATATAAATACAATGGTTTTTTGTAAGATTTCTGCATCAGATACCGTAATGATTTGTTCAAATAAACATCTCGCACCACTTTCTGTTCCGATAGTTTTACGACAGCATAAATAGTTATAAAGATATATTTTCATGCAATTCTTTAAATATTCTTATATTGCAGATAATATGGCATTATAAGAATATGAAAGTTATGTAATCTATGCAAGCGTTGCCAGCATAACAGCTTTGATAGTATGCATACGGTTTTCAGCCTCATCAAATACGATGGACTGCTCGCTTTCAAATACTTCATCGGTAACTTCGATCTCATCCAGACCAAATTTGTCATGAATCTCTTTTCCGATAGTTGTCTTCAGGTCATGGAATGCCGGAAGACAATGCATAAATCTTGCCTGCGGTCCTGCATTTTCCATTACTTTCTTATTTACCTGATATGGCATCAACTCTTTGATACGCGCTTCCCATGCCTCATCCGGCTCGCCCATAGATACCCATACATCTGTATAGATAACATCTGCATCTTTTGTACCTTCCATGACATCTTCTGTCAGAGTGATTGTTGCGCCTGTCTGAGCAGCAATCTCTTTACAGTTATCTACAAGATCCTGTGCCGGGAAATAATTTTTAGAAGTACATGCCACAAAGTTCATACCCAGTTTTGCGCAGACAACCATAAGGGAATTTCCCATATTGTAACGGGCATCGCCCATATATACCAGTTTGATTCCTTTCAGATGTCCAAAATGCTCCTGAATCGTCAGCATATCTGCCAGCATCTGTGTCGGATGGAACTCATTTGTCAGACCATTCCATACCGGAACACCTGCATATTTTGCCAGTTCTTCCACAATATTCTGACCGAAACCACGGTACTCAATGCCATCATACATACGACCAAGGACTCTGGCTGTATCTGCAATGCTCTCTTTCTTTCCAATCTGAGAAGCAGACGGATCAAGGAACGTTGCATGCATACCCAGATCATAGGCAGCTACCTCAAAAGAACATCTTGTTCTCGTACTGGTCTTTTCAAAGATCAGAGCAACATTTTTTCCCTTTAAGGTATCATGTGGAATTCCTTTTTTCTTTTTCTCTTTCAGTTCAGCAGCCAACTGTATCATATATAAAATTTCTTCTGTTGAAAAATCAAGCAGTTTTAAAAAATTTCTTCCTTTTAAGTTCATAATCTTATGTTCTCCTTTTTCTATACTCTAATAATAACAGTAATTACCCGTTGTTTTTCACATTTTTATACCGCGGCCGTACAACAGATATTCAGAACGAGGATGCCTCACTCCTGAGCCATCCTCTGAACTGTTTCGTTTTTATATTGTTGTACAATTCTGTTTCATAACAATAATTCGTTTGATACGACTATATTTCGCAGAGTCTACAACCATTTATTCGTTTTCTTTGACATCTGCAGCTACTTCTACCACTGATTTTGCCAGTCCGGCAATTCCCTGAATCTCAGACGGGATAATAATCTTGGTAGCCTTGCCATCTGCTGCTTTTGCAAATGCTTCCAGACTCTTCAGCTGTAATACTGCACTGTCCGGAGCTGCATCTTTGAGGAAACGAAGACCGTCTGCATTCGCCTGCTGAATCCGCTGGATCGCTTCTGCCTGACCTTCTGCTTCTTTGATTGTAGCCTCTTTTTTCGCTTCTGCACGAAGAATTGCTGCCTGTTTCTCAGCTTCCGCATCAAGGATTGCAGAGGCCTTCTTACCTTCTGCCACGAGAATCGTAGATTTCTTCTCGCCTTCAGCACGAAGGATAGCTTCTCTTCGTTCACGCTCTGCCTTCATCTGTTTTTCCATGGCATCCTGAATTGCCTGTGGTGGAATAATATTTTTCAATTCCACACGATTTACTTTGATGCCCCATGGATCTGTTGCAATGTCCAGAGACGCACGCATCTTTGTATTGATCGTCTCTCTGGATGTCAGTGTCTCATCCAGTTCCAGATCACCGATGATA
>CAJJOP010000041.1:0-8151 GCA_905193415.1 uncultured Roseburia sp. | reverse complement strand
TCCAACGGACTGCATAGGGTGGTTTCATTCGTGTAATTATGTGCAATAATTTATTAGATTGCTATAGTATGACCCTGAAATATCATACGAGGAGAGACTATATGAAGATAATAGGAAAAAATCCAATTACAGGGCTGGACTATCCGGATCCGGATGTCATCCGGGTAGACGATACGTATTACATGGTAAGCACCACAATGCACTTTGTGCCGGGGTGTGAAATCCTGCGGTCTTATGATCTCGTTCACTGGGAACATCTGAGCTATGTGTATGAAAGACTGGACAGCACAGAGGAACAGAGACTTGTCGGGGAGAAAAACTGCTATGGAAAAGGCATGTGGGCTGCATCGCTCCGATACCATAAAGGGATGTATTATATTTGCTTTGTGGCGAATGATACCGGAAAAACATACCTTTATACTGCTGATAATATCGAAGGACCATGGGAAAAACGCATCATAGAAGGCTTTTATCATGACTGCTCACTTTTGTTTGAGGATGATCATGTTTATATTGTTTCCGGCAATAGAAATATTCGTCTGCAGGAATTGAAAAAAGATCTGAGCGGTCCAAAGGAAGGCGGACTGGATCGGATTCTGGTCAGTGACAGTCGGAATCCGGGGCTTGGTTTTGAAGGAAGTCATTTTTATAAAATCGATGGAATGTATTATTTATTCCTGATTCATTCCCTTCCGGACAGGTGGATGCGGACGCAGGCGTGCTATGTATCAGACAGCCTGACGGGAGAATTTAAAGGCGGAGATGTATTGTGTGACACTATGGGATATTGTGGGCAGGGCGTTGCACAGGGAGGAATTGTGGATACGCCGGACCATAAATGGTATGCCGTGCTTTTTCAGGATAGAGGTGCCGTCGGCAGAATCCCGGTTCTTGTGCCAGTAAAATGGGAGAAAAATGTCAGAGTTACCTGTATGCCGGCGCCGGGCGAACAAAAAGAGCAGATCATAAAAGAAAATTATCCGGTATTGGGTGATTCGGGAAGGGCACTCTGTGAAGTGGAAACACAAAGCACAAGACCGGATGCACAATATCATCCGCTTGTGGAGAGTGATGATTTTTCGGAATGGAATCCGGAACAGAAACGGCTGTTTGGAACGTTTGGATGGAAGAGCTGCTGGCAGTTCAACCACGAACCGGAACTTTCCTGGATTGAGAATGATGCAGAAAAAGGATGCCTTAGAATGGTCTGCAGAAAGCAGTGCAAAAATGTCACGCAGGCAGTCAATACGATCACCCAGAGAATGAAGTTTCCGGTGTGCATAACAGAAGTAACCGTTGACGCGGAAGGAATAAAGGACGGAGATTATGCAGGAATGTGTGCATTACAGGGATGTTACGGCATGGCGGCCGTTACAAAGCGTGATGGACAGATGCTTCTGGTTATGAGATCTCTCGAAGAGGAACATGACAGCATAGAAGGAAACCAGGGCAACAGTGAAGAAATCGAATGGGAAGCAGTGGCGGTTGAATCATCGAAAATAAGAATCCGGATGGAAGCGGATTTCCAGAACCAGCACGATAAAGTCCGGTTTTTATACTGGAGCGATGAAAAATGGAAACAGATCGGACCATGGCATCAGCTCTATTTCAAAATGGATCATTTCACAGGATGCAGAGTGGGACTGTTTGCCTATGCAACGAAAGAAACAGGGGGAATCGCAGAATTCGGCAGATTCCGATATTTTTAACAAAAAGTTCCCGCCCCGGCATTTATAAGTGAAATTCCGTTGAATTTCTGGAAACTGCTGGTGATCTTTCTGGAGAGAACCATCATTGCCATTCCGCTGATCGTATTGTTTGCAAATATGATCGGGCTGTAAATACAGGAAAATACAAGATCCCTGATTTGGCACTTTTGTGCTGAATCGGGGATTTTTTGGCGTAAAAACGCAGGTAAAGGATTCGTAGATTGACAAAACAGCCTATTTTCGCCTATTCTGAGACTGTAAAAACGCTCCGCTGGGCAACATGAGGCGGTGCGGGAACAGCAGGAGGAAGGGACACGACGTGGAAGCGAAAGAGTTCGGGCGGTTTATTGCCGGAATGCGAAAAGAGAAAAAGATGACGCAGGCAGAGCTTGCGGAAAAGATTCATGTGACGGATAAAGCCGTCAGCCGGTGGGAGCGGGGACTTGGCTTTCCCGATATCCAGACGATTGAGCCGCTGGCTCAGGCACTTGGGATTTCTGTGCTGGAACTGATGCGCTCCGAACGGCAGGAGAAGGCGAAGGAAGAGGCGGCGCCGGAAATTCAGTATACTCAGAAGGAGGTGGCCGAAATGCTGCAGAACGCAGGTGACATTTCAAGGCAGCAGAAAAAACAGGACCGGAACGCAAACGTGATCGCGGGATTTCTGGTGATCGGTGTGGCAGCGGCAGCGTGGGCGGCAAAGATCGTAAACGTGGGCGGCGGCCTGATTCTAGGCGGTCTGGTGGCAGCAGCGTTTGTATCGCTGTGGTATTTCTTCCAGAACCTCGATGATGAAGAAAGCCGGAAAGTCTATGGGGCAGCATCCATTCTGTCTATCGGCATTCTGGCATCCCTGGTAAATTTCGTCTGGGGCGATCAGCTGGCAGAATTCATTCCCGGCGGTCTGGAACGAAAAGAGCAGATCTTCTGGACCCTGTGGTATCTGTTTGTTCTGGTAATGATGATGATCGGAACCATTCGATGTATCCGCCGACAGAGACAGAAAAAAGAAAAGAAATACAAAACCGTTCTTTTCACGGCAATTATGGCGACGATCATGTTTGTAACACTGTGGCAGTATCAGAACACCATGCAGAACCGGTACAAAAACACAGGAATCTGGAGCGGCGCACAGCAGTACGCCGAGGTGCTGCTGAAAAGAAACAAAAACCTCGAAAACGACTGGCTGATCGGCGATGAGTCCTGGCGCGAAGGAAACAAAAATACTTTCGAAATTCGCCTTACCTATTACGCTGATGCCGATGACGCAAAAGAGGGACGTGAAAGCGAATATCAGTACAAGATTCATTTTGATGATGTTGACGGCTACGTCATCAAATCAGAAGGCGTACCAGAGAAAGAGATTGTTTTCCCGGAAAATAAATAAGAAGTGAGAAACGGGATTCCATTCTTGCGCCTCCCACAGAAAAAGACTATACTGATAGTATCAGCATGTACGCTCGGAATCTTTCTGCACTTGCTTTTGCGACTGGCGGTTGGAATCAGTTATGATAAAGAAACAAAAGAACATGCCTGTAAAATAGAAGTATTGTGATGATTTGCAAGCTGTGGAAAAGGGATATCGTGTGTGTAAACGGAGGAGAGTAAGTAAAAATAGTAATCTTTACTATTTTTACTTGCTTTTTTCTCCATCATAGGATAATATAAAAATATACGGTTCGGAGCAGGTTCCGGGCAGGAAAAAACAAGATGGAAAGGATATGGATTTTTATGAAGATTACAGAGGATATTATCTACGCGGGAGTCAACGATCATCAGGTAGACCTTTTTGAAGGTCAGTACAGAGTGCCGAACGGCATGGCATACAATTCTTACGTAATTCTCGATGAAAAAACGGCAGTTATGGATACCGTAGATGCAAACTTTGCGGATGAATGGCTGGCAAATGTTGCGAAAGCACTGGATGGCAGAAAACCGGATTACCTGATCGTACAGCATATGGAGCCGGATCACTCTGCGAATATTGAAAACTTCGTAAAAGCATATCCGGAAGCAACCGTTGTTGCAAACACAAAAACCTTTGCCATGATGAAAAACTTTTTCCCAAAGATGGATCTCGCCGGAAGGAAACTGGAAGTAAAGGACGGTGAGTCCCTTACGCTCGGAAAACACGTTCTGACCTTCGTGTTCGCTCCGATGGTACACTGGCCGGAGGTTATGGTTACATACGACAGCACGGACAAGGTTCTGTTCGCAGCAGACGGTTTTGGAAAATTCGGTGCACTCGACCGCGAGGAACCATGGGATGACGAAGCACGCCGTTATTTTATCGGTATTGTCGGAAAATACGGTTTGCAGGTACAGAAGCTCCTGAAAGTAGCAGGTACGCTGGATATCCGGAAAATCTGTTCCCTGCACGGTCCGGTTTTGACGGAAAATCTTGGCCACTACATTGAAAAATACGATATCTGGTCTTCTTATCGTCCGGAAGAAGAGGGCGTTGTGGTTGCCTATACTTCTGTTTACGGCAATACCAAAAAAGCTGCCGAATTGCTTGCAGATAAGCTGAAAGAAAAAGGCTGCCCGAAGGTCGTTGTTTACGATCTGGCAAGAGACGATATGTCTGCTGCCGTAGCGGATGCTTTCCGTTACAGTAAGCTGGTTCTCGCAACCCTGACCTACAATGCAGGCATTTACCCGTTCATGCAGGATTTCATCAACCGTCTGACAGAGCGCAGCTTCCAGAACCGCACCATCGGTCTGATCGAAAACGGAAGCTGGGCACCGACCGCAGCAAAAGTGATGAAGGGCATGTTTGAGAAGAGCAAAAATATCACCTGGACAGAGAATAATGTAAAAGTAATGTCCGCTGTGAAGGAAGAGAACGTAAAAGAGATCGAGGCACTGGCCGAAGAACTCTGCAAATAAGAAATTAAGAAGAGAAGAAAGAATATGGGAAAAATGCTCCGCTGGACTTTGCGAAAGGCAAAGACAGCGGAGTCTTTCGTTCTCCTCTTTTGGAAAGAAGATTCTGTGGAGTTCCGGAGGGAGCAGGATCGCCCTGCGGTGGGTCAAAAAAAGCCGGGGGTTGAATTTTGCGAAAGCCTGCGGCCGCCTCTTTGTAAGTGAGACTGCATCAGGTTTCTGATCTTTCGATTTTGATGTCATAATATTCTGAAAATAATAAAATGTAAAATAAATTAAAAGAAAGTATTGACAAAACGGAGAAGATGAGTTAATATAAGATCAACAAAAGAAAAGAGAACAAAAATAAAAACAAGAAAGAAACATCAAAACGAAAAAGAAACATCAAGACGAAATCTAAGAAAGTAAGAGGTACAGTCCAATGGCATAGTTAATCTGAACATCAAAAAAATCTCTGAAGAGTTTACATATAGAACCTAAAGGAGATGATTCCAATGAAAGGCAGAGGCCCATAGGGAAAAAATAAAAACAAAAAAATCCAGGAGGTACGGTCCAAAAGGAACATAACGAAATACCCCGAAATCAATGAAAGCAGCAGGTGTATAAAATGAAATTACTGGAAATTCATTAAAAGCCCGGTCGAGAGAAAAAAGAATCGATCGGGCTTAAACTATGTCTGCTGAAAAATCTGTTTGACTGCCCTGCGGTCTGCGCGAGCCGTGAAAGCAGAAAAGACGCTGCAGCCCCGAAAGAAACGAGAGCATACAGCGTCCTTTTTATTTTATGAAATTGGATGAGATTCTGCCTATATAATACGATTCTACCATTAAGGGGTGTACTTTTTGGGACAAAATAGATACTATAATTCTGAAAGGGGGAAATATTTATGGACCTTGTGAAAATCGGAAGCTATATTGCAGAAAAAAGAAAAAAACTTGGTATGACTCAAAAACAGCTTGCTGAGAAACTGGGTAAGAGTGATAAGTCAGTTTCCAAATGGGAACGTGGGATTTGTTTACCAGATGTGTCTGTGTATTTAGAATTATGTGAAATATTAGGCATCAGTCTAAATGAATTTTTGGCAGGTGAAGATATTGAGGTAACTAATGTAGAAAAAAAATCGGAAGATACACTGATACAGATATCAAAAGATAGTAGTCATAAACAGCGTTATTTAAAGAAGATTATTGCTGTACTTCTTATTGCTGTGGGAGTATTTGCTATTACTCTTGGAATCATGGTATGTAATAAATTGCGGCAACCACAAAATTATATAGAAGCAGTAGATCCGGATAGTGTAGAAATGAAAACGGCTGAATTGTTGTCCGGAATTGATGGAACCATGATGTTTCGATACAATTCAAAAGATACATTTCAAGCATTATACGTTTACTTGTCAGAATATCATTCTGGAAAACGAGTTTCTCATAAACGAGTTTTGGAACTTTTCTATGAGGACGTGAAATCTGCAAAAAATGGATTGATTGTCATCACTCCGGATTTTGATAATTTTACTGCAAAGCTTATTGCAGCAGATGAATATTCAAAATATATGACAGAAACGCCAATCTTGGAAGGTGTTGCAAACAGAGAATATTATGGAAGATCTGCGACCTCTATAGAGAACAAAAGCACGATAGAGTACGGAACAGAGCAAGGATTGGCAGCACTGATCTATGGCGAACAGGGAGTGAGTTCGTTGCCGATACAGGACATTACAGGAGAATACATAGATACAGATAATGAGTATATGTATTATTATTCGGTTGAGTTTGTAAAATAAGAATAGCAAAAAGAGAGAAGAGGATGCCATGGAATCGTTGATTTGATGATTCCGTGTCATCCTCTTTTGGAGGGGAAACTGGATTTATGATATTGTGGATTTTAGAACTTGTTTCTTATCTTTCGGTACTCTCTTGGGGAATATCCTTTCAGCTTGTGGAAAATCCGGCTGAAATAAAGCTGATTATCATACCCGACGATTTTAGAAATTTCATTGATGGAATAGGTTGTTGTTTCAAGTAACATCTGGGCATTGTTAATTCGGATTCCCACAATAAACTGCATTGGTGTAGAACCTGTGTATTTTTTGAAGTTTCGGATAAACCAGCTGACACTCATTCCACGTGAGGCAGCATAATCATCTATGCTAATATTCTGGTTATAATTTTCACTAAAAAAGGTAACTGCGTTATCCATCTCGTGATCCAGGTATTCATTTTTCGAGATATATTCCCTGGTCAGTTCCCGATGAAAGATGATAAGAAGATGACGGAGCAGAAGGACAAGCATTTCCTCATAATTATCTTGGCAACGCTGAAGCTCGATGATAATACGCTTGAAAATCTGTTCGTATTCCATAGAGGTTCCGACCTGAAATACACGCTCTTTATCCAGGAATCCATATTGCCGTAGGATATTTTTTACATTGTTGCCTGTAAAATGAATCCAGTATACTTCTGTCTTATCTTTTCCATAATATTCATATTTCTGAAGTTCCTTCGGTCTGTACAGTACAATATTACCGGCGGGGACAATCGTTTCGTTATCCACATTGTCAAAATGAAAATGCCCACAACCAGCAGTGATATAGATAATCTGATAATCCAGGCGTCCCCTTGGACGGTAGGTTGGTAACTTTGGATGGCTGGAAAGGCGGTAAGTACCGCAACTTCCTACAACCAGTGGGTGACTTTTGTCTTTGAAATCCATATGGGAGTGGTTTAAATAACCGGTATTCATATACATATGGTAGCACCTCTTTTCCTTTTTTGGTTATTGTATCATTTAGTGCATATTTTGTCTAATCCAATTCATAGACATGTTTTGCAGATTAGGATAAGATATATATAGTAAAACAGAGAAACGTAAACATAAAAGTAAAAGACAAGGGTTGCTTTGGAAAAACAAAGTGCAAAAAAATGTATATGTATTAAAGGAGAGTTATTTATGATCGTACCACGTTATTATGAAAATCTAAGCGTACTGCACGAAAACACAATGCCAGCCAGAGCCTATTTTATTCCGGCATCCAGAAGAATGGATAACCTGGTGGAACACAGAGAAGAGTCAGACCGAATGCAGTTATTGAACGGAACTTGGAAGTTCCAGTATTTTAACAGTATCTATGATGTTCAGGAACCCTTCTTTGAGAAAGATTATGATACAGAAAATTTTGATGAGATTCAGGTTCCGAGTGTATGGCAGATGGCAGGATATGACACACATCAGTATACAAACATCAGGTATCCGTTCCCATTTGATCCACCGTATGTACCACAGGATATTCCATGTGGAACATATGCACATACCTTTGTTTATCACAAAGATGAAAATGCACCAAAAGCTTTCTTGAATTTTGAAGGAGTAGACAGTTGCTTTTATGTATGGATCAATGGCTCTTATGTAGGGTATAGCCAGGTTTCTCATATGACCAGTGAGTTTGATATCACCGACCTCCTTCGGGACGGAGAGAACAGCATAGCGGTTCTGGTCATGAAGTGGTGTGATGGTTCCTATTTGGAAGATCAGGACAAATTCCGTATGAGTGGTATTT
>CAJJOP010000040.1:0-9435 GCA_905193415.1 uncultured Roseburia sp. | reverse complement strand
TTTCTATCATGAGGAAATCCGTGGGACAGAGAATACCGGAAAAAGAAATCGCTAATTTCAAGTTTGTATGGATAGTATTCCCATTAAAAAGACCGCTTGCACTTCGGTGTAGGCGGTCCTCTTATATTCTGGGCAATTTGATTAGATGAATAAATTATGCTTCTTCTTGGCTGCCAATACCTTACAGAGAACATCATCCACTGCGTCAGTATATCTGCCTTGTTCGAGAAGCTCATTTTTCAGCCGGATAAGTGACTGAATAACTCTGCTCTGTTCTTCGGCTGTTAAGTAAATATGATATTTTTTTTCTCTCATTGGCTGTTCCTCCAGTTCTCAAATACGTTTCTGATAGTCCCGACATCTTCTTCCGTATCGGAAGTAATAAATATATGTACGCTTTGAAAGGCTGCTTTGATACGCTGAGCATAAGCGATTTCTGTTTCATTGGTTTTCATAGGCAACTTGATCCGTTTAATTCCTCTTTGCTGACAGAGATGTTCTTTTAAGATTTCCATATCTTCTGAACCGCTGTTCACTTCAATCGCCACCTGTTCAGATGGAATATAAGTATCAAGCGGTATCCCTAAAACTCTGTCTGAGCCGAGTTCGATTTTCAATCCTTTCATATGTGAATAATAACTGAGGGCAAAAGCCGGAAACACTGATAAATACTCCTGCTCACATATCCTGCAACCTTTTCCGAGAATTGTCCGTTCATTGATCTTCATACTCCATGAATGTCCGTGTCTGCATTTCCACCATGCTCGTTTAGCAGAAGTTCGTGATACTTCTGTCGGCTGTATTCTGTTCTGTTCATAATCCCAGTCACTGAGTAGATTTTTATCCGTTGTCGCCAGATCATTGTATCCTGCAAGCACTTCTCTTTCGGCACATACCGGACAAACAGTTCCTTTTATTCGGGCATTGATGACTGACTTCCATTCATTGCCACATTTCTTACAATGCCACCACACATTTTTTCTCGACTTTGCATTGACCTCATCAGGCTGTAACGGATAATTCTTTTCTGACCATTCTTCAGCAATCTCCGGATGTGTTGTTTTCAAATCATTCCTGCCTTTTATAAAGGTATAGCCACTGCAACAAGGGCACTTGCTTCCGCCTGAGCGTGTAGAAATAAGTGTATTCCATCAATTACACATCATCATCTATATGCAATCGCCGCTTTATTTCTTTTAATAATTTTTCAGGTTCCTCCGTCCGCATTCTTTTGGCAAGCTCGATCATAATTTCCTGTTCTTCCCTGCTCATCTGTGCAAACATGTCTGCCATTTCTTTTTGTATTGGTGTCAGTCGCATATACATTTCTTGTTCCTCCGATTTAAAGCTCATACAATATCGTATCGACAGGAACATCTTAACGGTTATCCCACTTCTGTGCAAACATCGGTTTATGATGTAAAAAATGGGCAATCCCAATCGGAACTACCCATTTATTATTAAAAATATGCGATTTTTCATGCTCTGCACAAATTTCTGCATCAAATGATGTAAGTTTGATGTAAATCACTGTTTTATATGGTTTTGACCAAATGAAGTACATCCCGTCATTTTAGTGAAACGGTACATCCATACATCATCTTAATAGAGCTTTGCACCTGCTGGAATGTGGTTATCAACCATGATCAGATGCAGTTCTTCATCTTCTGAGTCTTTCAGATTATTTACTGCTGATAATAACATACCACAAGACTCTATTCCCATCATCTTTCTCGGTGGAAGGTTTGTGATGGCGATCAGTGTCTTACCAACCAGTTCTTCCGGCTCGTAATAAGCGTGAATACCGCTTAAAATCGTACGATCTGTGCCTGTTCCATCATCAAGAGTAAACTGAAGGAGTTTCTTTGACTTCGGTACTGCAACACACTCTTTAACCTTTACTGCACGGAAATCTGACTTGCTGAATGTCTCAAAATCTACTTCGTCCTCAAATAACGGCTCGATCTTTACGTTGGAGAAATCAATTTTCTCTTCAACCGGAGCTTCCGGAGCAACTGCTTTTTTTGCTACTTTGGCTGCAATCTTATCAGCGTCCAGAGACTTCATTGTCGGGACTTTCTCCGACACAATTCCGAAGCCACTCATATTCCTGAGCAACTCCCTACTTTGCTTTTTTCAACCAGATAAAAAGCCTTGTTTACCTTTAAAATTGATTACTTTCCGCATAAGCAGTTGTATTATTTGATGTATTTGATGTAAATCCCGATTGAGAGAATGGGTTCTTCAATCGGATTACTTACTAAATTATAATCTTTATTATTGAATAAGTCAATCAGACCAAAAAAAGCAGCGTACCAATTTTCATTTTAAAGTACGCCACTTTTTCCTACGCTATTGAATTATTAAAGTATTTATCCAGTCCATCAAACTCGGTTCTTTTTAGTTCCTTTGTTACATCAGTATAGATATTTAAGGTTGTTGTTATATCCTTATGTCCGAGTGTATCCTGAATAACTTTTATATTTACACCTGCTTCACACATTCTTGTTGTAAATGTATGTCTGAGCGAATGACAACTAAAATGTGGTAAAAGCACTTCTGGGTTTTCTGTTTTCAAAAACTGCTCATCGTTGCAATCACGGATTATGCGTCGGATTGCCTTATTCAAAGTCGATTGATGTTGTGGCTGTCCGAAGCGATTGAGAAATATAAAATCTGTATATCCATCTATGGTCGCTTCGCAGTGAACCCCTAGCAGTTCTTGTCTTTCTTTTTCCATAACAAATGCTTCTTTAACAAAATCGAGCATCGGAACTTGTCTATTTCCTGCTTCTGTCTTTGGAGTATTCACATTGAAATAGCAGCCCTTTTTTCCTTCAGAAGTTCTGTGGTCATAATAAACCAACGTGTGATTAACATCTATAATCCCATCTTCCAAATCAATATCACACCATCTGAGTCCAGTAACTTCTCCAACTCTTAACCCCGTTCCAAGCATTACTGCAAACACCGGATACCAATACACTGCTGTATTAGAGTTCTTCAGATAATCCATAAACAATTCCTGCTCAGGTCGAGTAAGTCCCCTGCGTTTCTCTGTCTTGAAGCAATGAGCTTTTTTCAATTCCCTTAAACCATTATTTGTCGGATTGTTTCTGATATAGTTATCATCAACCGCCATATCAAATATCTGATGAAGAATGTTGTGGACACCATCAACCGTTGCTGGCTTCAATCCTCGCTCATCAACCAGATAATTATAAAATCTCTTAATATCTGATTTCAAAAATGTTGAAACTCTCTTAGAACCGATTTGCCGACGTACAAAGGTTTCATAAATATATTTGTAATTCTCAAAAGTGTTGTTTTTCAATCCTCTCTTCAGGTCTTTCCACAACTCATATAAATCATCGAGTGTAACATATCGTGCTTCCGCTTTTATGCCATCACTTTTGTCTTTCTCAATCGCTTCCTCTTTAATCCTGAGTGCTTCAAGCGTTTTTGAATAAACATATCTTCTTTTATGGTTTTCATCAGTCCAACTGTACTGATAACTTCCATCACTTCTTTGAAGTTCTCCCGTGCGAAGAACTGTCCTTGTTTTATCTTTTCGTTTTGGTCTTGCCACGGCTGTTCCTCCTATATTTCATTCCTGCTATTTAAAAATTCCACAAATTTATCGATGATGACATACACCTGATAACCGTCTGTCGTCATAAAATTGCAGTCTTTCCTTTTCATCAACTCTCGTATTTTTCCCCTTCCGATACCTGTATAAGCGGCTGTTTCATTTACCGACAAACATTTCTTTTTCCAAAATGGCTGCTCTTTTTTCTTTTCTATAAGACTTTCCCGATAAGCAATCATTTCTTCATCTGCAAAATCCACATTCATCGTTCCACCTCCTAAATCTCATACATTTTTTCAATGTACTCATCAAACAATTCTCTTTTTATCATTCGGCGTTTTCCCACCCATAACACAAATGGACAATCAGCAAACCTTGTCATTTCACGAAGTTTTTCTCTGCCAATGCCGGTATAGGCAGTAGCTTCATCAATGGTCAGATACGGCTTATGCCATATCGGTACTTCTAATCTTTCTTTTTTTACTGGATTACTCACAATAATACCTCCTCATATCGAATACTGCTTTTTTATAAATTCAACAAATTCTTCTCTCTTGATAAGTCGCTTTGAGCCATTCCATAAAACGAACGGACATCTTTCATTATCGGTAAGCTGTCTGATTTTTCGGCTTCCAACACCTGTATAAGCTGCGGCTTCATCAATTGTAAGCATTACTTTCTCCCAAAGTGGGACATTATAGATTGTTTCATCTTTTTCGTTGTTCATATGCTGTAACCTCCTTTGCGTGGTTACAGCATACTTAAAAATCTACACTGAGCCAACGATGCGAATTTGCTCATCGCAGATTTGACTTTTTCATTAAATAGAATACTGATTTGCAATATATTCCTCAAAAATTTTTCGCTTTATCATTCGGCGGCTTCCTATCCAAAGTACAAATGGGCAATCTTGCTTTTCCGTCATTTCATAAAGTTTTCCTGTTCCAATATTGGAATATATAGATGCTTCTTCAATCGACAAATTAGGCTTATGCCAAAGCGGCACATTATAACTCATCTTCTTTACACTGCTATTAGACATTCTTGCACCTCTTTTCTTTCTTGGATGAATATCTGTCGGTAACAACATAATCCCAACCATCTCCATCACACTTATCACATCTGTCTTTTCGCTTTGCAAATGGGTCGAGTCGCCTTACAATATAGTCTGGATTGTGAATGTAATCATTCAGGCACTTCGGGCATAGACATCGAATATTTTCTTTTCCCTCCGGCTTGTAAACCCAAAGTCCAAAAGTCTTTTTCAAAGTTGCGTTAATCTGCCTGAAAAGTTTATCGTCATCTACCGTACCTATGTATTCACGCAAATCCTCTCTATTGACTGTCCGTATCTGCTCCAGAAGAACCATTGACGGTTTCTTCAGTCCAAACTCCTCGCCAAGAATAATGTGCGATGGCAAATATCTTTTCTTGATTACACTTGTAACCGCTGCAACAATAATCGTCGGAGCATTCTGGTTATAATCATCCGCCTGAACGACAAGCACCGGACGCTCTCCGCTTTGTACTGAACCACTGTTATCTCCAAAGTCATAGTAGAATAAATCCCCACGACAAATCATTTTTTCTTTCATATACATAACCTCACAAGAATCTAATTTTTAAAGTGTCATTCGTATCCGGAATGAAATAACCCCTTCACTCATTTGGACAAAGGGTGCTGAAATGCACACCCAAAATCAGAGATTTTCATAAAATTTGATAAAGTTTTTCTTTGCCGCTGCAATGGACTTATCCACGGAGCTGTAATATACGCCCTCCTGCTTTGCAATTGCTCTGGAACTCAGACCGCAGCACACATTCTTCATAAGGCGTTCCCTTTGAAGTGGCTGCAACATTGAAAGTGCTATTCTTGCTTTCCCGATTTCACACTGACGCAATTCTTCTCTTTCCAGTTCAAGTCTTTCTTCCTCTGCTCTTTCAAACGGGTCGTCAAACATAATGGCAAGTTCTTTATGGAACTGTGAGGACATTTCATCGTCGTATCCATAACAGTCAAGTGTGCGACTGCTTCTCTTTGCATACTTGTCCTCATTTCGGTTTGCATCGTCAATCACTTCTCCCTGTGCAATGGAAAGATGAACAAACGGAGAATATCTTTCTATAACAAGGGGATACTTCTCCCAAAGCTCTTTTACCGATAATTCCGTAATAATCGCCCATCTTTCATCTCCGGTATAACCGTTATATTCGTATTTAAGGTTTATCAGTTTACAATCCTTTGCAAATAATTCTTCTTGTTCTGCTAATGTAAGTATGTTTGTCATTTTCGTAATCTCCTTTGAATTTTGAAAAATTGATAAGTTTCAAAATTCGGAGATTACGGGTACTCAGCTATCTGGCACTGCCATGCGTTATAAAACATAAAAGTCCTTTCCCAAGTAAGGGAAAAGACCTAATACTGCACGAAGCATAATCGAATAAAACAGCAACAAAAAAAGCACCGTCGAATCTGGACAGCAAAGAATACTTCTATTCTTCACTTATCCGGCTTCGTACGGTGCTTGGTAGTTTAGCAAATAAATTGCTTATCTCCGCTTACTCGATTAGAAATCGTTTCGATATTTACTTGTAATATTCATCGCCTGCAATTCCTACTATATCCGTTCCTGCGGATTCTGCGGAAGTAAGCGAGATTTAAGATATGGACATTCTTGCATTTCTGACACTTCACACTCAAATGTCCGGTTGCGTCTGAAAATACTCTTTGTATCCTGAACCCACAAGTCGGGCAGAGAATATCACGCTCTTTCAGACTTTCTGCTTCTACTCTTGACAGAAGCAATCTCTTTTGTATTTCAGGTGCTACCTGAGTCTGTAACCTCATTGTGAAACACCTCCCAGATTTAACTCATTGGAAATGTACTCAAGGATATTGTGATACTCAAATAGCCCCATATCTCTCAATCTGATAACCAAGGCTGTATAAGATACTCCGATATAAGCTGCCATTCTGCGGATAACTGCTTTATCCTTTGAAGTAATGGTATTATCGCCATAAACTTTTATCGGATTTGACTGATTATATTTCGCCAAGGCATTTTCAATAATTCTTCTCGGCATAAGAAGCGAAGCTCCCATTGTATCTGCCTGCCACTCAACAGACGCAAACATCTGAGCCAGTTCCTCTTTGGAATAACTACGCTCACTGTCATACTCTGCATGAAAGCGTCCTTCACTCGGCATTGCATACATCTTACTCAAGATATGATGTGACGCTTCGTGTGCCATTGTAAATCTGCGACGTCCCTGCTCCTTTTCAGCAAGAAGAAATTTATCAAGTACGATGGTATCTTTCGGGAAAACAAAGGGAATAATTTTTCCGTCCTGATGTACCAGCAGTGGTGTTGCTCCATCTGCCAGAAAGCCAATCCTGCCTGCATCATCTTCTGCGAAAGAAGCGTATTCAATTCGTAACATAAGAAATTCTGTAATGAAATGTTCTATGTCGATGGATTGAATCACTCGATTGCTAAACTTATTAGCATAAGCTGTTATCAAGCCTTCGCTGATTTCTTCCAACTCGGCTCTTGACATATAAATACTCAAGTTGTGTCCACCTCCGACTCCACCTTGTCCGGTGGTGCAACTCCTCCGGCAAAGTTCTGTTGTATTTCCGCACTATCCAAATTGATTAGATAGCGAATTCCTTCAAGTGTTCTCATTCGTCTGTCCTCTGTTATAATTCTTTGATGATGTGACAAGCCACACCCTGAATGCAGCACTCATCTACAATGATGTCTTTCATCTTCTTATTTTCCGGGTGGAGAATGATTTTCTGATTCTCATCATCTCGGAAGTAACGTTTCAATGTATTCTGATTATCCACAAGGGCAACTACTATATCGCCCTCTTTGGCTTCTACCTGCTTTTTGACAACCACAAGGTCGCCGTCATCAATCCCTGCTTCAATCATAGACTGACCGCTTGCTCTTAATATAAAGAAATCTCCTTTGCCGAAAATAGCAGTAGGAAGTGATACATATTCTTCAATATTTTCTTCCTCATACTGAGGACTTCCACAAGGAATAGAACCTACAATCGGCGTCTGTGTCTGTTCGCCACTGTACTTACGGGTCACATTGGTACTAATCTCCTGCCCGTCGTACTCAATCATATTCTTCTCAGCCATCTCTACCAAGTATTTATATGCTGTACCTCTGGCAATGCCAACAGCTTCAGCAATCTTTGTAGTCGATGGGGATTGTCTGTTTTGCAGGTAATAATCCTCAATATACTTTTTTATTTCACTCATAAGTTCAGGACTCTTGCTTCTCATACCTGCACCTCGCTTTCTTTTCTATCGGAAGCAGTTTGCTTTCGATAGTTTTATTATACCTGATATGAAAAATTTTTCAAGTAGGTTTTTCGCAAAAGAAAAGAGGTGTCGCAATTTGCTAACACCTCAAAATTTCTTTGCTTGCACTGAAATCATTAACTCCAATGGCTTACTATTTTTCTCTATCCTCATCTTTTCTTATACAATACAAGTTCCGGATTCTTACCGTCTTCTTCATAAGTGCAAATAAGAATAAAATCCATATCTGCAACAACGCCGAAACATCTATCGCCGCCGTATTCACATTCAAGCTGATTGCCCAGATATGTCTTTGCCTCATTCAAAAACTTAGCCGCTTGCCCATTCGGAAGCCGGTACTCAAGATTCACATACTTTCCCACAAGGGTATTCAGTTTTTCCACCTTTGGCATTCCGTCAACATTCAATTCGTTAATTTCATTGATTAACTTTTTCTTGAATTCTTCAAACTGACCGTTATCACTAAGCTCATCATATTTCTTCCAGTAATCCAAAGTAGGAAGCAGCTCTTTCATATAAGAACGGGCTTGTTCCTCCGTGAAATTCTCGCTTACCATATTCTTAACACAAACTTCAATCAAATCGTCCATATCATTGTAAGTATATGTTCCATCGGCATAACACCACTTACAATAGTCCTCGTTGAAAGAACCGTCGTGATTGTGTCCGATAATATCATCATCTTCAAGCGGCATTCCGCAGCATTGACAAATAAGCTTTCTCGGTGAGCCTAAAAGTGTATTTATGGAAACATCTAATACTTTTGACAGCAATTTCAATGTTTCCGTATTCGGAACTGTTTCTCCGTTTTCCCAACGTGAAACTGCCTGACGACTTACAAAAACTTTTTCTGCAAGCTCATCCTGCGACATTCCCTTTTGAGTGCGAAGTTCAAGTATAACCTGTTTTGTATCCATTATGCAGTACCTCCCTTACACCTTTATTATAGTCTCACGCATTATCTCAAACAAGCAACTCGCAGTTGCTGTCCTTATTACTCAGCTTTTTCGTTCACGGCTAACAAATTTTCACAATAATAGTTTGGGTCGGTTGTATCCGCAGACGGATAAACTTCAAACTCCACGCCCTCGGCATATTCATACTGCGAGCTTTTCAAGAAGATTCTGCCGTTTCTTGACATCGTATGCTTTGGAGTGTTAGATTTCCTGTTCTTTGTTTTCTTTTTGCTGCATACCCTCATCGGCTTGTGCAATCATCTGCCTGTACTGTTCTTTCACACTTTCCGGTGCAAGTATTTGTACCTTGCCATTAAAGCCAAACACCCAACCAAAAAAGGTCGGACTGGCTGATACTTCGGTCTGTACTCTGAAAGAAGTCATATCATACGCAAGGGTTGTCACATCTTCTCCAAAACGGTCAACCATTGTTTTCATCAAGCTGTTATCACACCGTAAATCCACAAGAACTTTCTCGCCTGAGAACATAAAGAAAACTTCCTTTGTGTAATTCTCAATATCAAAATCATCCGGCATAGGAATAATATCTT
>CAJJOP010000039.1:0-10019 GCA_905193415.1 uncultured Roseburia sp. | reverse complement strand
CACAAAACCAGTCTTTATAAATTGCTAATGCTTGCTCAAGTAAATTCTTGTTTAACCTAAATACTCCCACCAACGGCGGGAGATAAAGCCAACGGAACTGCCGTTGAGTCGTTCTCTGGAAAATAAATTTGAAGGAGAATGACTTATGAAACAACAAATTATTTCAGAGGTGATGCAGCAAATGCTACCACACCTCGACAATGCCCAAATGCAGCAGTTGCAAAAGGTGCTTGAAAACACACTGTTTGGCTGCGAGATTACAGCACAGACAGAAAAGGAGGATACGAATGATAACCCGAAGCTGATAGACGCTTTTGTTTCAGCAAAGCGGATTGAAGGATGCTCAGAGAAGACTTTGAAGTATTATCGAACAACCATTGAAACGATGGTAGCTTCTACAGACAAAGGTATTCGTCATATTCAGACGGAAGACCTGCGTTCCTATTTGACAGATTATCAGAGCAGGAATCAGTCTAGCCGTGTGACGATTGACAATATCCGCAGGATTTTATCCAGTTTTTTCTCTTGGTTGGAGGATGAAGATTACATTCTGAAAAGTCCTGTTCGTCGCATTCATAAGGTGAAAACGGCGACTAACATCAAGGAAACTTATACAGATGAGGACTTGGAGAAAATGCGTGATAGCTGCACAGAACTTCGGGATTTAGCGATAATTGATATGCTTGCTTCTACTGGAATGCGTATCGGTGAAATGGTTTTGTTGAACAAAGCAGACATCAACTTTAACGAGCGTGAATGTGTAGTATTCGGTAAGGGTGATAAGGAACGCATCGTATACTTTGATGCTCGGACAAAGATTCATCTGCAAAACTACATTGACAGCAGAACGGATGATAATCCGGCATTGTTCGTCACTCTGCGTTCTCCGCATGAGAGAATCAAAATTGGCGGTATCGAATCTCGCCTGCGTGAAATGGGTAAGCAGTTGGATATTCAAAAAGTCCATCCACATAAGTTCCGAAGAACACTTGCAACGATGGCGATTGATAAGGGAATGCCTATAGAACAATTACAACAGCTCTTAGGGCATAAACGAATAGATACGACCTTGCAGTATGCAATGGTCAAGCAGAGCAATGTAAAAATTGCTCATCGAAAATATATAGGATAGAGAGGAAAACAAATATGGCTGAATGGAGCAAAACACAGCTTTCTGACATTTTAGTAGATAAGGGATATATACGAGGTCCCTTTGGTTCAGCACTTAAAAGAGGAGATATGAAAGAGAATGGTGTTCCTGTTTATGAACAACAACACGCCATCTATGACAGCAGGGGTTTTAGATATTATATTGATGAGCAAAAATTTGTTGAGATGAAACGATTTCAGGTTAATACCGATGACTTAATAATTAGTTGTTCGGGAACTGTTGGAAAAGTTTCTATTATTAGAGATGACGACCCCAAGGGAATTATTAGTCAAGCACTTCTATTGTTAAGAGTAGATAAAAATAAGATATTGCCTTTGTATTTGAAATATTTCTTTTCGTCAAGAGATGGATACAATGCTATTGTCTCACGTTCAAGTGGTTCTGTTCAAGTAAATATTGCAAAGAGAGATGTAATTGAACAGATACCGCTTATGCTACCGAAGATAGAAACTCAAAGAAAAATAGTTGGTGTGTTAAATTCTATTGATAAAAAGATTGATGAAAATGAGAGAATAAACAAGAATTTAGCGGCTTAAATATTGATGCCGGAGACATCCAGCTCGCCGGACATAAGCTTAGGTAGCAATGCATCTCTGAGTTGTGATAAACGGGCATTCTCTTCTTGGTTAGATATAACAGTACTTGTCATTGGAATGACCAGTTCATTAAATTTACTGAGAGTATCTTCATCGGGCAGAGGAAGTTCCATAGCTTTGACTCTGTCCCTTGGAAGTTCCGTTTGTCCAGTGCTTCCTGTGTGTTGAGCTTCAATTTCACTTTCATGAGAAAGGCCCCAAAAGCCGATATAGCTTTGTAATATTGGATCTTTTGGGCGAACAATAGTCACATGGGAATCTACAGTCATGTTATTTGCTTCAAACCAAACTTGAGCAACACGCCCCAACGTTCCAGTGCCTGTAGAATTAATGAGTAGATCACCCTTTGAAATCCATTTCTCATTGATTTTCTTCGGAAGATGTCGTCGAGAGAGAGAAATATCAATGGTGTGATCACGAATGCACTTTTGGTTAAGAACTATTTGATCGCTGCTATCATCATATTTAGGCGCGATACCTCTGGTAACCAAGCTGGAGATTGCACCAATTGTTGTAATCTTCCAGTTTTCGGGGAGAATTCCGTCTGAAAGAGCATAATCACAAAACCAGTCTTTATAAATTGCTAATGCTTGCTCAAGTAAATTCTTGTTTAATATTCGTGGAGGAAGATTTTATGCTTAAGGACTGGAATTTTTTGTTTTCTATAGTAACGGCTATAACAGCTATAGGGGCATTAGTTTTATCAATTCGTCAAATGAGACTCAGTAATAAACAGAATTTATTTGATCGCAGGTTGAAGGCATATATGTTAGCAAATGGACTTATTTCTCTTTGCGAGGAAAACTACAAATGGCTTTTGGAAAAAAGAGAGACAGAACCTCAGTGGGCTAATGATTATATTTTTATGCTGATTACTAATAACGCTTATATGGAAAGTCAGACAGACGCCATTAATCATCCGCTGGAACAACCTTTTCATAAAGAGTTTTTGCGGAAACGCGAAGAACTTAGAAATACAGCAATGGAGGTCGAACTGATTTTTAAGGGAGAAGTTGCATTAACATATAGCGAATTTTTGAGAGCTTATGAATCTGTGTTGGCTACGATGTATCAATATCAAATTATCATTGATAAAATGATGAAAGAAAATGAAAAACAAAATAAAAAACAGCGTAAAGAAGTTGAATTTTATGTGAAGATGTTTCATGAAGAAAAATATAGGGAGAGTCTTTATGACGCACGAGAGAAGTTAAAAAAAGCATACGATACCGTGACTAAGGATAATATAAAAAAGCAGATGGAAAAACAGCTTAAATTGATATAAGGAAGGTAATAAAGTATGTCGCTTTTATAGCAAAGAGGACTATGATATTTTTCATAGAATCACAATAAAAACCACAGGAGGCCAGTCATGCCAAGTTTATTTACAGAAGATACCTACGAACAAGCCGTCATCGAGCTGTTCGAAAATATGGGCTATGATCACCTGTACGCCCCAGAGATGGAGAGAGACTACACGAGTCCTCTGCTTGATTCTGTTTTGCGGGATAGTTTGGTGCGCATTAATCGTGGTCTGCCTGTAGATGCGATTGAAGAGGCAATAACGAAATTAAGAACCTTTGATACAGGAAGCCTGTTGCAGAAAAATATCATTTTTATGGACTATCTGCAAAATGGAATCACAGTTAAATTCTTTGTAAAAGGGGAAGAACAGTCGTCTATTGTGCGGTTAGTTGACTTTGAGAAAGAACAGAATAACACATTTTATGCAGTGAACCAGTTTACTTTTATTGAAAATGGAAATAATCGCCGCCCTGATATTATTCTGTTTATCAATGGTCTCCCGTTGGTGCTGATGGAGCTGAAAAGTCCGGCAAAAGATGAGGTTGGAGCTGAAAATGCATATAATCAGATCCGCAACTATATGCAGGATATCCCATCGATGTTTTATTATAATGCGATTTGTGTAATCAGTGATTTGTCCACGAATAAGGCAGGTACAATTACATCTGGGCTGGATCGTTTTATGGAATGGAAAACAAAAGACGGGGACTATGAAGAGACAGCATATGCGCAGTTTGATACCTTTTACGAAGGTATGTTTCAGAAAGCACGGCTGCTAGATCTTCTGAAAAACTTTATTCTTTTCTCTGGCACAGGAGCAGGTCGTTTTAAAGTCTTAGCAGGATATCATCAGTATTTTGCAGTACGTAAAGCAATTGAAAAAGCCAAAATAGCAACGAAAACAGATGGTAAAGGCGGTGTGTTCTGGCATACACAGGGATCAGGAAAATCATTGTCTATGGTATTTTATGCTCATTTACTGCAAAAAGCATTGAATAGTCCGACGGTAGTCGTTATGACAGACCGCATTGATCTGGATGACCAGCTTTATGCACAGTTTTCACAATGTGCAGATTTTTTGCGCCAGACACCCGTGCAGGCGGAGAGTAAAGAGCATTTAAAATCGCTTCTGGAAGGAAGAAGTGCGAATGGAATCATTTTTACCACCATGTTTAAGTTCGAACGGGGCGAAAAGCCTTTATCGGAAAGACGAAACATTGTGGTAATGGCGGATGAAGCGCATCGAGGTCAGTATGGATTTGATGAAAAGATCGTGATTTCTGAAAATGAAGATGGAGAAAAAGAGGCCCGTACCGTGATTGGAAATGCGCGTGTTATTCATGATGCATTGCCGAATGCAACGTTTATCGGATTTACAGGAACGCCTATTTCAGCGAAAGACAGAAATACAAGAGAAGTATTTGGCGATTACATTGATGTTTATGATATGACGCAGGCAGTAGAAGATGGAGCAACAAGACCTGTTTACTATGAAAGCCGAGTTGTTCATTTGAAATTGGATGAAAATACATTAGCACTGATCGATTCCACTTACGATATCCTGGAGCAGCAGTCTGACAGCGCAACGATTGAGAAAAGTAAGAAAATGCTGGGACAGATGGAAAGTGTGCTGGGAGCGGATTCTACGATTGAGTCTCTTTGTGATGATATCGTTGAGCATTATGAAAAATACAGGGCAAATCTGCTGACTGGAAAAGCGATGATCGTAGCGTATTCACGAAAGATCGCAATGAAAATTTATCGGCAGATTCTGAAAATTCGTCCAACATGGGAAGAAAAAATCGGAGTGGTCATGACAGGAGGCAATAGTGATCCGGAAGATTGGAAAAAGGTAATTGGTACAAAAGCACATAAGGAAGAACTGGCGAGAAAATTCAAGGACAATAACGATCCGATGAAGATTGCGATTGTTGTGGATATGTGGCTCACGGGATTTGATGTTCCTTCGATGGCAACGATGTATGTATACAAGCCGATGCATGGATATAATCTTATGCAGGCGATTGCGCGTGTGAATCGTGTGTTTAAGGATAAAGAAGGCGGATTGATTGTGGATTACGTCGGCATTGCATCAGCGTTAAAAGCGGCAATGAAAGAATATACGAAACGGGATCAGTCAAGATATGGTGATATGAATATCGCAAAAGTGGCATATCCGAAATTTCAGGAGAAGCTGCAGGTCTGCAAGGATTTACTGTATGGATTTGATTTTAGTGGTTTTATTGACGGATCGCCGCTTACGATGGCAAAACTTATTACAGGCGGCGTCAATTTTGTATTGGATGCAAAAGTACCGAAACGGAAAGAGCTGTTTTTGAAAGAAGCTATGCTTTTAAAGCAGTCTCATTCCCTGTGCTCCAGCATGACGACAGAACAGGAGCGTCATGAGGCAGCATATATGGAGGCTGTCCGGTCTACGGTTACGAAGATTACTTACGGTGGTACAGGTGGAAAGAATCTGTCGCTGAAAGAAATCAATGAGCAGATCAATGCACTTTTAAAAGCAGCAATTCAGAGTGAAGGTGTGATCAGTTTATTCGACAGCAGCAAAACGGGCGGAGAAAAATTCAGTCTTTTTGATCCGGCGGTGCTGGATGAGATTTCGAGGATGAAGGAAAAGAATATTGCTGTAGAAATTTTGAAGAAGTTGATGGCTGAGCAGATTACACTGTACAAAAGAACAAATGTGGTGCAGTCGCAGAAATTCTCTGAGAAAATCGCAAAGTTAATGAATGCATATTATAATGGATTGATTACAAATGAAGAAGTTATAAAAGAGCTTTTGAAAACAGCGGAAGAAATTGCAGCTTTACATAAAAATGGTCAGAAACTAGGCTTGTCACAGGAAGAACTGGCATTTTATGATGCGCTGACAAAGCCGGAGCATATCAAAGATTTTTATCAAAACGAAGATCTTATCGCGATGACTAAAGAACTCACAGAAATGCTTCGTAGAAATCGTACCATTGACTGGCAAAAGAAGGAGACAGCCAGAGCATCTATGCGAAAGATGGTTAAGCGTCTTCTGAAAAAATATAAGTATCCGCCGGAAGATTATGACTTTGCAATTAATACAGTGATTAGCCAGTGTGAGTTATGGACAGATCACGCAGAAATGCCAGAGATAGAGAAAAAAACTACAGTCTATGCCATGAATCAGGAGCAGGTGCTTGGAATGGTGGCAGAAGAAGATGGGGGATATGGGAAGAAAAAATAATAAGGGTAAGAAAATTATTTCCATTGACAAAATAAGATAGAAATTGTACTATGTAGGTATCAAATGATACCACATGGAGAGCGACTAAGTTGTCTATGGAAACAAGATCTCGAATTGAGTCGGAACAAGAAGTTAAAGCATATATACAAGATTTAAAGTTTGCTCTCAACAATGGAGCAAGAATAGATTTTCAGGCACGGAGAAAAGTGGACGAAAAGCGGGAAGAAAGATATACAAATCAATATACAGTAGAGGCATTTATTTCCGAATGAGAACCCATTAGAGGCATTGAAAAGAGAACTGTTGACACTTTCTGTGGAAGAATATATGAGAACGGTAAAAGATCTCGCTTTCCCGGGAGAAAAGAAATGCGGGAATTTGGAAAAGTCTATAATGGGAAAGATGACGTATACATAAAAATAAGAGTGGAATTATTTGGAATGTATGGAAATGCAACAACATTTGTCATGTCGTTCCACTTTGCTGAGAAACCATTTACAGCAGAAATGTTTCCCTATAGGAGGTAGGAGGTGTTTTCATGGATATGAAAATTATAAAAAGTGAAAAACGTTTGTGCACATGCTGCATGGAAGAGCATGAAGTGAAAACAGTTCTTGTTGAGGAGCAGATGACATTTAAGAATGTGAAAGTTGCTTATAAAGCGACCTATTTTTATTGTGATGCAGCTGAAGAATTCTATATGGATGAGGAGCAGATACAGGAAAATGATATACATCTGAAAGATGCCTATCGAGAAAAAGAAGGGCTTTTGACATCGGGACAGATTCGGAGCATTCGGGAGAAATATGGAATTAGCCAGAGTGATTTATGCACGTTGCTTGGATGGGGCGGCAAAACAATTACCAGATATGAAAGTCATCAGGTCCAGGATAAAGCGCACGATACTATTTTGAAAAAGATAGATCAGGATCCAGAATGGTTTTTGACACTGCTGGATGATGCAAAGAGCGATTTATCTGAGATTGCTTATGAAAAGTATTTAAATAAAGCAACGTCCTTATATGAAGAAGATCAGGATCTTTATTTAAAAAAAGCAATCGAAGCGAGCTATGTAAAATTTCAGGGAAATACAAGTGCGCAGGGAAATACAAAATTGTCTCTGGATAAAGTTGTTGATGTGATCCGATATCTGGCCGCATCCAAAAAAGTTACGAATCTTTATAAAGTCAAGTTGATGAAGCTTATGTGGTATGCAGATGCATTATCTTACCAAAAAAGAGGATTTGCTATTACTGGATTGGTGTACCAGGCATTGCCAATGGGGGCTGTTCCGGTGGGACATAATTCAATTATTGATTTGAAAGATGTGCCATGCGAAGAAGTAGATATGGGAGAGACAAATGCGTATCATTTTTCTTTAAAAGGGGAACAGAAATTTTCTGCATTGTCAGGGGAAGATATTAAAATTCTGGATGTTGTAATAGAAAAACTTGGTCGGATGTCAAAAAATGAAATTGTATCATTTATGCATAAAGAGCAGGCGTATGAGAGGACTTTACCAAGAGATAATATTTCTTTTGAATATGCAAAACAACTGAGAATATAAGAAAAATGGAAGGATAAAAACGCTTCTACTCTATCGTGGATTGGTATTTTAAAGAAATCTGCCAGGTTAAAATCAAAATTGATTTGTATGGAAAAGAAAACTTACGAAAATAAAAAAGAAACGAGCAACCCGATTGAGCCCTAAGGCTGTACACGACAAAAAACCCATTTCTTAATTTCTATAATAAAGGAGGGCTGAATTATAGTCAAGAAATTTTTGCGATTTTAAAACAAAGTAATAAAAAGTGTGATATAATAACCTCATAATGAAAAGTAAAATTCCGCCTATTTTTCAACATTGTAGGCGGCAATTTTACACCTACAAGTTAGTGAATCCTAACAAAAGTAAGATGGAGGTACCCGCCCATGATGGAATACACCAGCAAATATTGGAACATGCTGACTCCTTTAATAAAGAAAAGTCTGCTAAAACGCTACGGAAAAGAGGAGACCGCAGAGCTTCTCCGCAAGACCAACCAGATCTACCGCGACATGCTTCGCCGCGCCGATGATATCGGAAAGGACAACCCGATGGCGTCGAATCTCTATGAAGGCCTCATTTTTCTTGCGCTCTGGGATGCGTCGGACAGACAGATTTCTGTGGATGAACTGCGTACAATCTCAGAGGAGATGATGTCCTTCCCGTTTCTGAAAGCCATGGGCCTGATGATTAATGCGAATAAGAAGAGCGGCATGGCGCGGATTGCGAAGATGATGCATAAGGATGCCGCCTGGCTGGAAGCACATCCGCAGTATAAGGCGTATTCGTGGGATTTTCATTTTGATGAGACGAAGCATCAGGACGGTTTTTATTACCACTTCACCCAATGTCCCCTGAACACCTTCGCCCGAAAAGAGGGCTATCTGGAAGTGCTGCCGATTATGTGCGACATTGATTACAAGACAGCAGCCCTGATGCACGCGAAGCTCTACCGTGACCATACGCTGGCAGGCGGCGGTGAGGTCTGTGATTACTGGTTCGTGGGGGACAAGGTGGAAAATCCGAAATAAAACAAGACCGGACCGGAACTGCCGAGACGATGCTGCAGTGCTTCTACGCCCGCGCCATGCACAGCAGAAATCCGAAAAACAAGTTCCGCGACACCAAAGCAGAAGAGCTGATTGACCGCATCGACTATGATTTCAGCAATGCGAAAAAGGACACAGCAATGAGCGGCGGAATCGTAGCGCGGAGTGTTGTGTTTGATGAGCTGGTCAGCGACTTTATCCGAAAGAACCCGGATTGTACCGTCGTCAACATCGCCTGTGGTCTGGACACTCGTTTTTACCGCATGGATAATGGAAAAATTACCTGGTACAATCTCGATCTGCCGGAGACGATTGAGGTACGCGATTCGATCTATCAGGAATCCGGCCGCGTTTCCACGATTGCGTGTTCCGTGCTCGATCCGGCATGGGCCGATCAGGTAAAAGTGCGGGGCAAAATACTTTTCATTATCGAAGGTCTGACCATGTACATGAAAGCGGATGAGGTCAGAATGATGCTCGCCATCATCCGCGATCATTTCGACAATGCCTACGTCTGCATGGAAACGCTGTGCCCGTACTTTGTAAAGAAAGAAAACATCGAAAAATCCATCCAGGCGACAGGCGCGACATTTACCTGGGGTGCGAACAGCTTTGCAGACCTGGGCAACATTGCCGCCGGTTTCCGAAAAGTAAAAGACGACAACATCGCCCGCGGTATGGAAACACTGAATCCCATCTACAAGCCGGTGATGTGGATGCCGATCGTCCACAAATTCGCAGAGAAAATTCTGGTGTTTGAGAAAGCGTAAGAAAAAACGAAAAAAATAAAAAGAAACAGGCAGCCCGGCAGCGGAAAAGCTCAAAAAGCTTCCGTGCAGGGAACCTGTTTTTTGTTTGTGCAGGAAATTAACAAATCATTCATCCGGCCACACAAAGTGTGCGTTTCCCGCTTCAAGGCCGTCAATCAGAATATTCTGCCCCGTGCAGAAACGGTTCGTCACGGTCATAAAATACGCCCAGTCCGCTGCTTCCTCGACGGTCATCCACCGTTTCAGCGGCGTCAGCTCCATGATCTGATCCCAGAGCTTTTGGTCTTCTGTGACAGGCAGATTCAACTCGGTCAGTACGCCGCCGAAATCAAGGCTGTTGCACG
>CAJJOP010000038.1:0-11369 GCA_905193415.1 uncultured Roseburia sp. | reverse complement strand
TGCCCAGTGCTACCATTGTGGATGATATGGAGATACAGCTGATACAGATTACCATACCGATCCACAGGTTTAAATAGTTTCCGGTTTTCCACGTTCTGTCCTTTTTTGTACTGGGGGCCAGATCATCATTGTAATACTTGGAATCTTTCAGACTCTCGGTAGCTTCCGGGGTCAGCTCATAAATGCCGCCCCCAACTTCTTTCTGTGTTTGTTTTAACATAACACATCTCCCTTCTCCTTATCGGTTTAGACTTAATTGTAATGTGTCTTCATGATGATCTCATGTTCCTCTCTGTTTGGTTTCATCACAACTTTTCCTGGAGTAATACAGTTCATAACCGGACATACATTCAAGCATAAATGACATCCCACACATTTATCTTCTAAAAGTTCCGGTTTTCTGTCTTCTCCGTTAAAGGCGATTGCCTGATGACCACCGTCAAAGCAGGATACATAACATCTGCCACAACCTACACATTTGTCTTCATCAAACTCAGGATAGATCATAAAGGAACGATCCAGCTGATCTGCTCCGATAATACTCGGGAGTGCTTTTCCTACGAGATCTTCTAATTTATCAATACCATGTGTTTCCATGTAAAAGGAAAGTCCACTGATCAGGTCTTCTACAATGCGATATCCATACTGCATTACTGCTGTTGTAACCTGCAGATTCGCACATCCAAGAAGAATAAAGTCAAGGGCATCTTCCCATGTCTCGATACCACCCATACCTGTTACCGGAATATCTACTAATTTCGGATCATGTTTCATATCAGAAATAAAACGAAGAGCAATCGGTTTTACTGCTGCTCCGGAATATCCGGATACCGAAGATTTACCATTTACAACAGGCATACCGACATTCAGTTCATGATCAATATGGCTGATAGATTTGATCGTGTTGATAGCTGCCAGTCCGGTTGCTCCGCCTTCTACAGCTGCAATTGCCGGAATCTCCATATTGGTAATATTCGGAGTCATTTTTGCTATGACCGGAATATTTGTATTTGCTGTTACGATCTCACAGTAATGTTTTACAAGCTCCGGTTTGGTTCCTACATCAGATCCCATCGTAGAAGATGTCATCTGTGGACAGGAGAAGTTACACTCAATCAGATCAACGCCTGCTTCTGTAACAGCCTTTGCAAGATAAGCCCATTCCTCATCATTGCTTCCCATGATACTTGCTACGATTACTTTGGTCGGATAATCTTCTTTCAGTTTTTTCAGATAACCAAGGTTTACTTCCAATGGTTTATCTGAAATCTGCTCCATATTTTTAAATCCAATCCATGGTGTTCCCTCTTTTTTTACATTATCAAAACGTGGGGAACATTCATCCGGGATAAATACGCCGATTGTCTTATAATAAATACCTGCCCAGCCTGTTTCCAGCGCTTTGGCACACATCTCATAATTGCTTCCTACCGGAGAAGATGATAAGAAAAACGGGTTCTCACATTTCACTCCTAAAAAATCAATGGATAAGTCTTTCTTCGCTGCCATAATTAAGCCTCCTATTTCAGATATTCTGCGATTTTAAACGCTGCAATTTTGCCATCTGCAACTGCTTCTACTGCTGTACGTCCTCTTCCATGAGCCATATCTCCGCCAAGGAACACTCCTTCGCCTTCTTTTATGCCTTCATATGTCTCATCCAGTGACTGACCAATTGCAAATACTACTCTGTCTGCCCTCAAAAGCAGTTCTGAATATCCATCTCTTCCTTTTGCTTTAAATCCGGTTACATATCCGCCTTCTCCAAGAATCTCTTCCGGTGCAAACTGTGTAATGATCGGAACACCCATATTCTGTACTGCAGTTACTTCATCCATATTTGCAGGTGCTTCTTCAATAGTACGTCTGTATACAATTGTAGCTGTTGCTCCTAACTGTTTTGCTGTAGAAACACAATCCATAGCAACATCTCCGCCACCAATAACTACGACATTGCTTCCTGGGTGGAAGTTTTCTGTATCTGTACGGGCTTCTCTCAGGTAATCAATTGCCTGTACAACACCTTTAAGATCTGCGCCCGGAATATCAACCGGTTTGGATTTCCAAAGACCTACACCTACAAATACTGCATCATTTTCTTCTTTCAGTTTTGCAAGTTCAGCTGCATCAATCTTATGGTTATATACAATCTTAACGCCTGCTTTTTCAATCTGCTCCACATCAAAATCTACGATTTCCTGTGGAAGTCTGGATGGAAGAATACCATAAGTAAGCATGCCGCCAGCTTTGTCATTTGCCTCATAAACAGTTACGTCATATCCCTGTACTGCCAGTTCTCTTGCACAGGTAAGGGATGCAGGACCTGCACCGATACAGACAACTTTCTTACCATTCGGCTCTCCTGCTTCCACCAAGTTCATGTTCAGCGCTTTTTCCTGTTCTACAAGGAATTTCTGCAGTTTTCCGATTTGAATCGGCTTGTCGATGCCGCATCTGCTGCAGGCTTCTTCGCAAAGATTTCCATATGGACATATATTCGCACAGCTTCCGCCAAACGGGTTATTCGTACGAATTGTTTCCGCTGCTCCATATATATTTCTGAAACGAAGGGAACGAATAAATTTGGCCGGATCTGTTCCGGCAGGACATCCCTGGCTGCACGGTGCATCGTGGCAAAGCAGGCATCGGGAAGCCTCTTCCATTGCAAGTCTGTAATCGTACCCTTTTTCCAATTCGCTGGCATAAGATGAAATAATCGTCTTACTCATGTCTCAATACCATCCTTTCTCTTTTCTTTCTCACTTTTATTTTCTTAGTGATTTCCTCCGAATTATTAAGTGACTTTATTGTAACCCCTGCCCCTAATGGCAAGTAAAGTATAATTTGCATAATTTTAAAATTATTTTCCGTGTTTTTTTATAAACTCTCCACAATGGTAGAGTTTTGAAAATTTGTCTCTGTCTTTTTATAAATACATAAATCCGTTTCTGATGAGTCTTTTATGGTTAGTTTGCACATACTTTTTATTTTTGATCTAATCATCTATATTTTCAAAGGATGCAAAAAAATACAGAGTACTCCTTTACGGAATACCCTGTTGTATTCATAGTCATTTCAGAACAATCGGTTCTTTCTCTTACTTCAGTTTTTTAACTGGCACAAGGATTTGCGTTACATGCTCTTTTTCGTTTACCGTATCAATTGGTGATATCAGGAAACGTTCCGTTACTTCTCCGCAAACTTCATATCCCTGTTCGTCTATCCAGCGTTTTAATGAAATATATCGTTTAAAAATATCAGAATAAGGACCACAATATGTGGTAACAGCTGCCTGAAAACCACCAAACTGGCAAACATTTTCGGCTTCCGTTTCCGGTTGCTTTACCTCAACAGCAAACTCAATGTCACAGTCTTTCTGAAAAAACTGTCCAAACATCTCTGTATGATATGTTACATGTATCGGTCCGGATACTTCCTGATGATGTTCGACTGCATCCTCATAAATTTCAATCCATCGTTCCAGATTAACTTCTTCATTATGATAAGACTCACATACTGCTCTTGCTTTTAACAAAGCGATCTGTGGGAGCTGTTCAATATGAAACAGTTCCGCAGGTTCTCTTCTTGTTTTTTCATCTTCCAGACAATCACTTCCGCATTTCAGTCGATCAAGCAGTCTTAAATTTTCATCATACAGTCTATCCAAACGGTCTCGCTCCGCCTGAATCTCCTCCAGATTCTTTTCCAAATAACTGGTATAACTGCTCATACCGTCACGGCTTATGATTTCTTTAATATCTTTCAGGTTAAATCCAAGCTGTCTGAGCTGACGGATCATAAATGCTGTTGTCAGCTGTTCTCTTTCATAATAACGGTAATTACTCGTTTCTTTTCGGACATTTGGTATCAAAATCTTCATTTCGTCATAATAACGTAATGTCTTAATAGGTATCTTGCAGATATTCGACACCTGTCCAATCGAGTAATATTTTTTGTTTTTCATAGGCTAGTTCCTTCCCAACATTCGTACCTTTAAAATCTCTTCTTCTCCACATGGGCCGAAACTCATTATACCGTTATTTAGCATATTTGACAATATTTTATCAAATATATATACTTTCCTGTATGTATATCAAAAATATTGTCATTTTCTCCTGATTTTAGAAAAATATGCAATACCTTTTTTCAGCCTGCCATATACGTTTTTCTTAAATCCAATTTTACAATCCTTCTTGTTTTAAACTATAAGAAACCCGCAAAGCGAGTTTCCTATAGTTTTTGCGATGCCTGTCAGATTCACGTAGCATACAGTCACGTGTTCTTCTCTGCTCTTCGCATAAATAAAACAGTATTATATACTTTTATTTTAAAACAAAATCTTTCTTTGCTTTGATAGCTTCAATCATAGCCGGAATCACTTTTTTGAGATCTCCTACAATACCATAATCGCAGATTTCGAAAATCGGTGCTTTTGGATCTTTATTGATTGCTACGATATATTTGGATTCGCTCATTCCTGCAAGATGCTGGATAGCTCCTGAAATACCGCATGCAATGTAAAGATCCGGTCTTACTGTTGTACCTGTCTGTCCAACCTGATGACTGGAATCAATCCATCCTGCCTCTACACAAGCTCTGGATGATCCTACAACACCACCGATCAGATCTGCCAGTTCCTGTATCATCTCAAAACCTTCTGGTGTCTTTAAACCACGACCTCCGGATACTACGATCTTAGCATCTACAAGATTTACTTTCTTCTGTGCATCAGATACGATTTCTTCCAGCGTTGTGCGGATATCTGCTGCCTCTAAAGCTGGTGTGATCACTTCGATCTCGCCATGTTTCTCCTCAGAATATGCAGCTTTTTCCATAACGCCCGGTCGAACCGTAGACATCTGCGGTCTGTTCTTCGGGCAGACAATGGTAGCCATCATATTACCGCCAAAAGCCGGACGGGTCATGAGAAGTTTATGATCTTCCTCATCAATTTCCAGTTTTGTACAGTCTGCTGTCAGACCTGTTCCGATTCTTGCAGCCAGTCTCGGTCCGATATCTCGTCCAAGAGAACTTGCTCCTACCAGAACAATTTCCGGTTTTTTATCATGGATCAGATCTGCATAGGATTTTACATATCCATCTGTAGAAAATGCCTGCAGCAATTCGTGTTTCAGGTAATATACCTTATCTACTCCGTAATGGAGAAGTTTTTCTACTTCAGCATCCATATCGTATCCGGCTACAACTACCATCAATTCTTTTCCAAGAACATTTGCCAGTTTTCGTCCTTCGCCGATCAGCTCAATGGTAACCGGAGCGATAACGCCCTGCCACTGTTCTGCGATAACCCAGACATTTTTGTAATCATCTAAATTTATATTCTGATTTACTTTTGCTCTCACTGTTTGTTCACCTCCTAGATCAGTTTCAGCTCAGCAAGCTTATCCACAAGCGTACCGGCTTTTTCTTTTTCATTCAGTCCATCGATCAGTTCGCTGTGTTTATCTTTTACAGGAACGAAAGAACGATGTACGTTTGTCGGTGAACCTTTCAGTCCAATCTGAGTCGGATCAATCTCAAGATCATCAAATGTAATAACCTTAATTCTGTCATCCGGTCCATCATATACATCTAAAATTCTCTGTACGGATGGAAATCTTGGGGTATTCAGTTCTTTGATTGCTGTCAACAGACACGGCGTCGCAACTTTGAGCACCACATCTGCTGCTTCTGTATATCTGGTAACCTCAAGGGTATGCTCGTCCACTACTGTTACATTTTTTGCATATGTGATCTGTGGAATATTGAGGAATTCTGCAATTTCAGGACCAACCTGTGCAGTATCTCCATCAATTGCCTGACGACCACAAAATACGATATCATAATTTCCAATCTTTTCCAGAGCTGCTGCAATAATCGTTGCCGTTGCCCATGTATCAGATCCTCCAAACGCACGATCAGATAACAGATATGCTTCATCTGCCCCCATTGCAAGTGCTTCTTTCAAAGCCCCTTTTGCCTGTGGCGGTCCCATAGAAACAATTGTTACTGTTCCACCTGTCTGCGCTTTTAAGCTCAGAGCTTCTTCAATCGCATTTTTATCATCCGGATTGATGATACTTTCTACACCTTCTCGAATCAGCGTACCGGTTTCCTGATTGATCTTTACTTCATTTGTATTCGGCACCTGCTTGATACATACAATGATATTCATATCTTTTCCTCCCAATTATTTCAGCACTGATCTGGAGATAACCAGTTTATGTACTTCGGATGTTCCTTCATAGATTTCTGTGATCTTAGCATCTCTGTACATTCTCTCTAACGGATAATCTTTCATATAACCATATCCGCCGTGTATCTGCAGTGCCTTATTTACAACAAAGTTTGCTGTTTCTGATGCATTCAGTTTTGCAATAGCTGCCTCTTTTGTATATGGCTGTCCATCTACTTTCAGCCATGCAGCACGGAATACCATCCATTTCGCACACTCAATCTTTGTTGCCATGTCGGAAATATACCATTGTAAGCCCTGTAATGCCGCAATTGGTTTTCCAAACTGTATACGCTCTTTCATATATTTTACGCTCTCATCCAATGCACGCTGTGCAATTCCCAATGCCTGTGCTGCTACACCGATTCGTGCGCCATCCAATGCTGTCATTGCAATTTTGAAGCCCTGACCTTCTTTTCCGATAAGATTCTCTTTTGGAACTCTGCAGTCATCAAAAATCAGCTCAGCTGTCTCTGAACCATGAATTCCCATCTTATCTTCGATCTTTCCTACTGAAAAACCAGGTGTATCTTTTTCAACAAGAATACAGGACAGTCCTTTTGTTCCTTTGGACGGATCTGTAAGTGCAAAAATAAGAAGATTTTTTGCCTGACTTCCACCTGAAATAAAGCATTTTGTTCCATTTAATATGTATTCACCGGTCTCTTCATCGAGAATTGCTGTTGTTTTTGCGCTTCCGGCATCAGAACCTGCATTTGGCTCCGTCAATGCAAATGCTCCAAGAGCTCCACCGTTTGTTGTTTCCGGGAGATATTTTTTCTTCTGTTCTTCGGTACCGAATTTCATCAGTACTGATGCAAAAATGGTATGAATAGATAAGATTGCCGCACAGGACGCATCCCGCTGTGCGACTTCAGAAACAACAAGCACTTTGTCAATATCATTTCCTCCGCTTCCGCCATACTCTACCGGTGTGCCGATTCCGGCAAATCCAACCTCACACATTTTATCAAAAATATCTCTTGGGAATTCCCCTGTACGGTCAATTTCTTCTGCTCTCGGCTCTATAATCTCTTCTGCAAAATCTTTTGCAACTTTTTGCAACATCAGCTGCCCATCCGTAAACTTAAAATCCATACTGTCCTCCTTCTATATCCGCCTGTATTTTTCTACAGCACTCCCTCCGCTTTCAGCTTCTCATATTCTTCATCTGTAAGATGGAAAATTTCTTTGTTATGCTGGCCGAGAAGCGGTGCCGGTGTATCGATGCTTGGCGGTGTTTCGCTGAGTTTTACCGGGCATCCCTGGAAATACATATCTCCGATCAGTGGATGCTCACAGTGAACCATCATTTCCCTTGCCTGAATCTGCGGATGCTCAATTGCCTCTTTCATATCCAGCACTGGTCCACACGGGATTCCGGCTTCATCAAAAATCTTCTCCAGCTCTGATTTGGAATATTGTTTCGTCCAGTCCTGAATGATTTTCTGCAGACCCTCCTCATAATTCTGACATCTCAGATCATTTGTCAGATACAACGGATTTTCCACAAGATCCGGTCTTCCGATAACATCACAGAATGTCTTGAACAGACGATCATTTCCAACGCCAAGTGCAATGTATCCATCTGTTGTTTCATAAATATCAAACGGAGCAATAGACGGATCAATATTTCCCTGTCGCTGAGGGATAATTCCCTGCATTGTTGTCTTTACGATAGAATTCTCCAGTAGTGTAAAAATTGTATCTAACATGGATACATCTACCTGCTGACCTTCGCCGGTCTTCTCGCGATGATACAATGCAAGCAAAAATCCGACACAAAGATAGATTCCTGCTACATGATCAGCAATGGAAGGACCAACTTTTACTGGCGGAGTGTCTTTAAATCCTGTAAGATTTACCATACCACCCATAGACTGTGCAACGATATCATAACATGGTCTGTGAGCGATTGGTCCGGTCTGTCCAAATCCCGATCCAGATGCATAGATCAGTCTCGGATTGATCTTTCTCAGCGTTTCATAATCCACACCTAATTTTTTTGTAACACCCGGACGATAATTTTCTACAACCGCGTCTGCATCTTTTACCAGCTCATAAAACATTTCACGGGCTTTTTCATTTTTCAGATTCAGCGTACATCCTTTTTTATTTCTGTTCAGGAAGGCGTAAAATCCGCTCTCTCCTGATTTCTCATCCAGCGGTCCCCAGGATCTGCACTGTTCCCCTGCTGGAGGCTCAAATTTAATAACATCTGCTCCATGATCTGCCAGCATCGTTGTACAGAATGGTCCGTTCAGCGCGCTGGTAAGATCCAGAACTTTTAATCCTTCCAATGCTTTCATGTTAAAATGCTCCCCTCGTTATTATTTCTGCGGAATTTCGTACTCGAAAATTGCAGCTGTTGAAAGTGGCGGATCTACTTCCATATCGATAGAACTCGGGAATGGCGGGTTAGCCGGAAGTTCACATACTTTGAAAGAACGTACTTCAATCACTGCTTTTCCATCAACTTCTTCGTTTAATCTTGCTTTAAATTCCATGTAGTCGCCGGCATGACATGGTACGAACAGACGAATCTTGCGTACTTTGCAGCAACGGCTGACATTACCATATAATTTAGCCATCAGTCTGTCTGCTACATCTCCCATATATGTAATGGAACGCGCACCGTTTACAACGCCGCCACCATAAAATACATCTCTATCTGACATTCTATATCTCATTGTTACTTCTTTAGACATTTTAAATCCTCCTCTTGATCTATATGTACATCTGAAACCACTCAAAGAAAACTTTTCAATTGCACATTATCTCTAAATGCGTTCACAATATGTTTTTAATATTCAATCTCTCTCCATGGATCAATAACTGCACCGTCCGGCTGCTCACCACGCTGAAGTTCTTTCTTAACTACCAGTACAACGGTTCCCTCTGAAATGAGCTTCGGCTCTTCAAAGTAATACATATCTCCCGGTTTTGCATCTTCAATGCCCATTCTGGATGCCAGTGTTGCAACTTTATAGGTAGCGATTCTACATGTTCTGGAAGTATTTCCAATTTTGATCATCTCAGCTGTAAAGTCTAACTGATCTCCAACATATGCATCTTCAAACAGTTCTACATCTGTATAACCCAGACAAAGAGATTCATCGCCATCGTTCAGGATCATTAATTCGGTTTCAACATCTCCTATGAAATCAAACTGGCGTCCAAATGGAACTCTTCCTTCCGGATCATTTGCATCTGCTGTAGTCATCTTGTAACTTAACATTGCTTTTCTTCTTGCACTCATTATTTTTTCCTCCTATATTAGAATCATGTTTCCGACCTGTTCTCAGGTTGTTTTCAGTGTAATTCATACTGTGTGCGTAAAGTCAATTGCTTTCTAAATTTTTTTACAGAAAATCTTTTTCCTTTTTTGCTAAACTCTCCCCGTGTCGGATAGTTTTGCCTCACTTTTTTGTGATATATATTAATATTTCCCACATATTTTAAGTTTTTTTATGCATTTTAACACATACCTGTAGATTCTTAGTCTTCCATTATGATTCATGATCGTTTTAAATTTTTATTTCCGTACAGGATTTCCTGAAAATTCTGTTTTTCTTTTTTATATGCATGCTTTCTGTTAAAAAAACATGTCCGCATATTTCACTCATTCCCGAAAAGCTTCCTTTTTTAATATTGAAACTTCTGTGAATACATCTATCTTACAGAATTAAGCCACCATATTTGCTTTCGCTGTGATTGCCCCGAGTTCTTCCTCTGTAAGCGCTCCATTGCTGACTCTGTCGCCTGCCAGTGGAGTTTTCATCAATAACAGATACAGTACAAATGCTACTACAAATGAGAAGATATATCCGTTTGCTGCGATGTACTGGATCGCATTCGGAACCAATCCGGATCCGTTCTGGTAAGACCATACCGTATTTCCTGTCAGCGGCAGGATGAATGCGCAGATCCAGGATACATAGGCTGCAAGGTTCCATCCCTTTTTGTAAGTGTATTTGTCGCTCTCATCATAAAGTCCGTAAACATCTACACGGCCTTTCTTTACCAGGTAGTAGTCGGCAATGAACAACGCTGCGATCGGTGCGATGATCGTTCCGTAGTTGTTCAAGAATCCGAATACAAATCCTGCTGCGGAACCGTATACCCACCATGGCTGGAACACTACGATGGCGATGATCACAGTAATGATAACGCCATGTTTGTATGTGATCTTCTTCGGGTTGATATTGGCAAATCCGTTTGCCGGGGATACCATGTTCGCTGCTACTACGGTCGTCAGTGTTCCGATCAGTACGCCTGCTGCCGCGATAATGACTACGATCTTATTGTCGATCATATACAGTACGCTTGTAGGATCCCAGCTTGCGGTTCCGGTCGCATATTTCGTTGCCTGCGCAAAGATGATTCCTACGAATGCACAGATCGCCATCGGGATCGGCAGTCCCATCAGCATTCCGTTTCTCTGGGCTTTCTGGTCTACGGATGTTCTTGCGAAATCCGGGATGTTCAGTGCCATCGTTCCCCAGAAGGAGATGTTACTCGTTAATCCTGCACAGAAGATAAATAAGAATCCTCCGTTGGCTCCCATCAGTTTTGCATCATTCTGTACACGGAAGACATCTCCGATGGTATGCCCGGTCTGACGGAGCATTACTACAGAATATACAAACAATGCGATCATGACTGCGATCAGGATCGGGCTTCCGATATCCTGTACGACTTTTACTTTATCCAGTCCGTTATATGCTACTAAGAATGCAATCGCAATAAAGATGAAGAATCCTACGATCTGGCCTACCGGTGTTGCCGGGTTGCCTGGCATCTTTACGGTGTTTGTCATGTCACTGAGCTTCGGTGCGAAGCATCCGAGGATCGCTGCTACGGCCCCTCCGCCGATCCAGCAGTTGACAGATGTCCATCCACAGGCTACAATCGACCTGGACAGTGTCGGTATATGGGATCCCTTTTTACCAAATACCAGTCGTGAGAAGACCGGGAACGTTACACCATATTTTGCTCCGATCTTTGCGTTCAGAGTAATCGGGAAGATTACGATCACGTTTCCGATGACTACGCTGAGCCATGCCATTAGCGGTGACATGCCCAGTGCTACCATTGTGGATGATATGGAGATACAGCTGATACAGATTACCAT
>CAJJOP010000037.1:0-12174 GCA_905193415.1 uncultured Roseburia sp. | reverse complement strand
CAATTTTAGTATTGACTTTTTATTTGCAGGCTAAAGTAACGAGAATGCGACGCGCAGTTTTCAATAGAAAACAATGCTCTTGCTGATTTCAGATCATTTCGGGCTGTTTCCAGACGATATAACACCAGATCCCGTCTAGTACCGATTTCCTGATTATGCTGCTCCATACAAAACTACCCCTTCTTTATGAATATTGGAATAAAATGGATAGTTCACAATCCACTTGTTAAAATGTGCTTCACTTTTTGCAATAGGCTTAATATCCGTGTCATGATCCATATTAAAGTCATAGGTCATGTACGAGAGCTGTTGTGCATATGCCTTTAATTCCAGATCTGACATATCTACCAGAATCATAATGTCCACATCAGAATCCGGACGGAAGTCACCCCTTGCATAAGAACCATAAAGGATTATCTGACGTACATGGGAACCATAAATCTTCTTGACCTCTTCCACATACTGTTTAATTAAATCCTGCATAATCTTTGGCATACATCATCACCTCATTTTCTGCTGATAATACTATAAGTTTCTCGATTCACAAATCTTTCTTCTTGATTTTATTATAACCAGTTTACCTTCGTTTCTCAATCAGTATTTTCCATGTATCAATTTTACTACTTTCTTCGACGAATTTTGTTCACCGTTATAGCCAATCCATCATGTCCATTTACTTTTAACGCATCGTTTATTATGCTTTATATAGTATTATTTTACCTTTCCAAATCAATATATGGTATGCAAATTAATATCAAGATACTAGGAGACAAAGTATTCCACTGCGTTTTCCGGGAAGAATTCCTTAAACTCACCATACAGCTGTGCTGCAAGTGTTTTATTGTGCGCTATGATCAAGGTTGGCTAAGCCCCATTAACAAGGCAAAGACCATCTGCATATGGATCCGTGTCTCCTTCGATGCTTCCAGCAACAGTTTTACCTGCTCCAAAGTATATGTTTTAGTCTCATCTACAATAATCGTATAATACTTTGACTTTTTTACTCCTTTTGGCAGTTCCAAACCTTCACAGGGATTCGTCATAATCAACCTTTTCGATAATGCGTATCTCATAGAGGTATTCATAATTGTTCTTGCCCTTTTAGGAATAGCAGAATATTGTTTTACAGGTTCTTTATACATTTTCATCAGATGCCCTTGATTGAGCGCAAGCAGCCTCAGACCGCCAATTCTGGGAATAATATGTTTCTGAATACAGTCCCTATAATTATAATAGGTATTCGCCGTAAATGACATATCAGATGGAGACATTCTCCATCTGATATACTATCATACAGATACGATCATTTCAATATATGACTAAACCCCAACAGTTTAGCATCGTAATACCCAATTGCCACCTTTAAAAAGATAACTGTATCTTTTTTTCATAAATATTAATAATTCTTCCTATAAATAAGGCTGTCAGTATGGTTCCTATACCAAGACCATAAAAATGGGTATGATTAATTAAACATAAAATAATAGTGACAAACACAAGTGTAATATCAAAAGTATTTTTCACTATTGAAAAAGGAAAAGAGAAGACTTCTGAAATAGTTTTTACAATACCATCAGTTGGTGTTAAAATAAGATTTGTTTTCACGCTTAAAAATACGCCCATTGCAGTAATGAACATCGTCATAATAAAACAAATAACCCTTAAGTATAAACTTAACGATAATGTAGGAATTATAAAATCATATAAATCAGTCAACCAACCAAAAGCAAACGATAACGGAATTTCTAAAATAAAAGTAACTGTGATCTTTTTGGATAAAATACATTGAATAATAACAAATATTAAGTAACAGATAATAGAAGCTGTTCCTAAAGAAATGTTATAGATTTGTGATATTGAATACATCACAGAACTAAAAGCAGCAACTCCTAAATCAAAGCGAACATTTAATACAACAGCAAAAGCTATTAAATTCAAACCAAGAAAATACAAAAAATATTTTTTCATTCTTATTACCTCATCATGTCTATGGTACTGTAAGCCACCAGAACCGGAGATTCTGCCTTGATGGCACACTTATAAAAAGCCCAAAGGTCTTGATTTCAAGGCTTTCAGGCTTAAGTTAACCCCAGCGGAGTCTGTTGTGTTTATCTTACTGGAATTTCACCTTCATCTATCAGTCTGTCTGGGGAAAATACAATACGGATTCTTCCGTCTGTCGCAACCTTGCAATCTCCGTCAAACGCATTCTTACCGCCATCCTCGATTTTCGCAGTTCCTGAAAGGATATTCTCACAGATGCGTATCGCTGTATTCATGATGCTATGATCCATGGAACCAACGAAAGGCATTCCCGCATATCCCACATGGCCATTAAAATTGCGGTCAAATTCACTTTCATAGGACTTGATTTTATCCAGAGCTCCCAATAGTGTATTAATACTGTCTCTGCAGAGCAGATTACCATTGCAGGCATCTCCAGAAAACAGGATTCGCTCTTTCCGATCAAGGAAACAACAGCCTCCCGATGTATGACCCGGTGTCTCAATTACCTCGATACTGCGTCCCCCCAGCTCAAACACCATTCCCTCCTTCAAAGGAAGACATTTTGGCATCTTTTGTATCCGCCGGATATCCGCAGGGCTACAGTCATACACATCGTAAGCTCCCATATTTCCCAAAAGTTCCACATAATCTGCGATGCTATCATAATTTATCGGTTTAAGACTATCCTCATCTTTTTCGTGAATATATACCTCTTCAAACTGAGCAGCTCCTCCGATATGATCCGGATGTCCATGTGTCAGCACTACATCATAGGGAAGCGGAGTCAGCCAGGAAATCAGCTTTTTCAGGTCTGTCATTCCGACACCCGTATCGATGAGTAATGCACGTTCCGTACCTTTTAACAAAAACATGGCTGTCATACCAGCCTCATTGATAACCCAGGTGTCTTTTGCAATCTCCGTCACCTGATATGTAGTCAGCTTTGCCATATGCATTCCATCCTTTCCGCATCAGTGCATAAATACATTTTCTGCATCCTCATCTAATGGTACAGTAAATGCCGGAGCATGTTTAACAAGAAGCTCCATCAGCCTGTGGTCATAATTATCTTTAACTTCGCAGATATTGTCAAAAATCATAATTGCCTCTTTACCTGGCTCACATACCGGCCACTGCGGAAGAGAAGGAACGGAAGGATTTCCGTATCTCGCAAAGTTTATCCAGGCACCACATATTCTCTCCTGCAGGCGGTCTGTTTCTCCCGGCACATTGCAGATAGGAATTCGGTCAATATTATGGAAAACAAACGGGATTTCAGAGCAATGCCATGCCAGTTTTCCTCCCTCATATGGGAATTCATAATTAAACATGTAGGAATATACGGGAGCTTCCTTATGTACTGACTTCTTCGCAATGAAATCTTTCGATGCATAACGGAAAATATAATCCAGCGACAGAACATCTACAAGGCGATTATTTGGATATGCTTTTTCGAATTCTGCTGCAATCTCTTCTGCATCCTCCTGAAAGCATTTTTCCAGAAGTTTCATCGTTTCCTCACGGGTCAGTTCATCCCTATTCTCCAGAACCGGCTTGAAATCAAATTCTCCAAAAACGCTACCCACTATCACCGGAATCTTTTTTGCTCCATCGGTAAATCCTACTCTGCGCGGATCACCGGCATACCATGAATTTGCTCTCGGCTCTCCTCCCACGTAGAGTCCTTTCTCCTGCAGCTTGGGTGACACCTTATTATATGCTTCCGCAAGGAAATAGTAAGGAATCGTTTCCAAATCCTCAACGGATTCCAACTTCAATTCCATCAGAAGGGCCTCCACAATTGCGGTACCGTCATCCTCTGCCTCTTTTTTACCTTCTTCTATTACGCCGCTCTGGATAATCCCCTTATGGAATAAACCTTCTGCAGCCGGTGTATTCATCAGGGAATAAACTTTCATTCCACCACCGGACTGACCAAACAGGGTTACATTACCTGGATCTCCGCCAAAACCAGCAATATTGTCCTGAATCCAATGAAGGGCTGCGACCATATCTGCATTTCCCACATTAGCAGAATTGTAGTATTTTTCCCCATAAGCAGATAAATCAAGATATCCCAAAATATTCAGACGATGGTTCAATGACACGACAACCACATCTCCGTACTCACTCAGATGATCTCCTTCATACGCCACCTGTTCAATGGATGAGCCTGCAAAGAATCCACCTCCGTGCAACCATACCATAACCGGTTTTTTTGCTTCCGGATCCAGACTCTGTGTCCAAATATTCAGATACTGGCAATTCTCATCCATTGGCCAGTAACGATGTGGGATCATAACCTCCATCAACGGATGATCCTGCATCAGCATAGGGCACACATAACCATAGGCCAGAGCATTTTTAATACCTTTCCATGGTTTTACCTCTCTGGGCATTTGAAAGCGATCAGCATCAGCATACTTGATGCCATGGAAAGTGTATGTAGAATTCATCTTAAATCCCCGTATCTTACCCGCCTTAGTCTGAACTACCGGTTCTGCCTTACTACAGTAAAAACAATCTCCCATTTTGTATTCCACCTTTCTTTAGTAATTTTATGTATATCTTATTTCATTACCATTTTGTCATTTTTTTGTTACCGTTTTATTACATCTCTATCTCCACATACAGTTTGCATATTGGTCTCTTCCTGTATTGTAGCCCGATACTGAGAGGGAGTCATATGATAATGCTTTTTAAACGCACGAAAAAAGTTTTCCGTATTTTCATATCCAATCTCTTTTCCGACTTCAGTCATCCTCTCATTTTCTAAACTTTTTCACCTCATTATGCAATAATTGTTGATACCCATCTACTATAATCCCATACATTTCAGAATGATCCGAAGATTATGGACTGCACATCTTTGCACATCTCCGAGACACAGACGAGGTTTCTTATCTAAATGTCCTTTGTACCCGATTGCTCTGCCATCATCTAAAATAAAAGCAACTTCCTCATTGGCCGGGCATATCTTTGGCACAAAGCTTGCCGGATCATTGAAAAATGTTTTCATATCATTTGCCTGCATGTAGACTTTTTCCCCATCAACCAAAATCTCTCCATCCTTCATCTCGGCAGTATGTCCTTCACCCAGAGGTGCCATGACTGTATCCGGTCCTTCCGGATCAACCGTAAAGGAATTCCAGCGGGCTGCGAAAACCGGTGCAAATGGTACTTCCTGCACCATAATTACCTGCCCACGTTCATCAAACTCCGGCATAACTGTTCTCACAGCCTGAAGAATATTCATGGCCCTTCCTTTTCCTCCCGGCATAATCAAATCATTTCCGGCATGCATGGATTTCCAGGGTGTACTGCTGCCTCCGTTCCAATCAGTCATGATCAGACCTTCAAATCCCCATTCTCCGCGGGCAAGATCCGTACATAAGTCATAACTATCTGCTGTAGGAACACCGTTGATCAGATTGTAGGAACTCATGATAGACAACGGCTGAGATTCCTGAATAGCAATTTTATAGGGTTCCAGATAAATCTCCCTCAGTGCCCGCTGACCAATCACAGAATCCACAGCATTCCGATTCGTCTCCTGATTATTAGCTGCATAATGCTTAATGCATCCACCTCCTCCTGGCAGGCTCTGAAGACCGCGTACCATTGCTGACGCCATCTTTCCAGATATGAGAGGATCTTCAGAAAAATATTCAAAATTTCGTCCACACATAGGATCACGCTGAATATTCATTCCTGGTCCCAGAAGCAAATCAATCCGCATTGCCTGCATATCTGCTGCCATTCCGCATCCTACCTGTTCCAAAATTTCCGGATCAAAAGACTGAGCAAGAAGCGTACCCACCGGCCATGCCGTACAGTAATGGTATACCTGCCTCTTTTCCCCCGATTCCAGATCGGTTGCCTCAAACTGCTGTGTGATACGCACACCGCCCGGACCGTCTGCCAATACAATAGAAGAAACACCATAACTTTCCAGTGCGTGTGTTGTTTCCCCTGCCGCTCCAGGTACAGATTCCGAACTGGCTCCAATCACAGGATTGTTCTCATCCTGCACACCCCAGCCTGTACCACAGCAAAGATCCGCCAATTGTGCAGCATCAAGCTGTGCGGCAAATTCTTCCATTGACACTCTGCCCGAAGCCACATCATTCAGCTTCCATTCTTTCTTTTCCACATACCGTACTGTTTCGTAAGGCATAACCGGCTGATAGCTGGTATCTGTCGCATATGTAACCACCTTTTCATCGCTATAGGCTGAACGCGAATCCAGCGTTTCCGGTATCTGCACAGCCAGAAGAACCGGTACATCCTTCCATATAGTTTCATCCTTTCGGTCAGTTAACCCCTTCTTTTCCTCCAAAGTTTCCGTTAACGGAAGCTCCACCAATACCTGTTCTGTCAAAGCAGTTTGTTCCAGCCGAATCTTGCACACCGGTTTTGTATCTCTGGAAGAAGTACCGATACGCACTCCATAATCTCCTTTTGACAGAATATAACCTCCTGCATTTTCACTATAAGATGCAAGATTACGCAGCGGTATGCGGATTTTGATATCTTCCTTTTCGCCCGGTGCCAGTAACATCGTTTTTTGGAAACCTTTCAGCTCCTGTTCCGGCATATCCATCTCCGATACCGGTGCAGAAACATATATCTGCACAACTTCACGTCCAGCAAACGCTCCTGTATTTTCTACTGTTACGCCAAGAACCAGTGTATCCTCATCCAGCGATGCCTCCAGATTTCCCAGTGCAAATGTCGTATAGGAGAGTCCATAACCAAAAGGATAACCCGGCTCAACATTAAATGTATCAAAGTAACGATAACCTACATAAATTCCTTCCGTATATACTGCCTTATTAAAATCCTGAAGGAAATTGCCTGCCGTAGGATAATCTTCATATTTTTTTGCCCAGGTTGCGGTCAGCTTTCCTGACGGTGTTGCCTTACCTGTGAGAATATCGGTAACGGCGGCTCCTCCCTCCTGTCCTGCCTGCCCCATGAGAAGAATAGCATCCGCACAAGCCGCCTCCAGATCCTGCACCGATATGGAGCCCGGAACATTCAGCACCAGTATCAATGAAGAAAAAGCTGACCGCAGCTTTTTAAGATTATCCATCTCCACTGCAGAAAGCCTGTAATCTCCAATTTCATACCTTTTATCCCCAATGGATACTTCTTTTTTCATGAAACGATCATTTCCCTCACCGGAATTTCTCGAAATGACACAAATAGCAGTTTCTGTTTCTTTTGCATATTCTTCCAGTTTTTCTGTTGTCAGCGGTTCCTCCGGAAACGCAAAAACACTCATGACCTGGTCCTTCATCTCTCTTTTGGCCAGATCATAGCATCTGGCCCACGCCATCTGCTGTTCCCGGTTCACAATCTCAAAACCTTCTGTTTCCATAGCATTCAGAATATTAATATGATAACGCAGAGACTGATCCACATCCTGATCACCACCGCCGGAAAGACCGCCGTTAAAAGGATCTCCCGATCCCGTTCCGCCGCGGATTGTTCTGGCAGCTCCGTTTCCAAACAAGGCAATCTTTCCCCTGCCCTTTAACGGAAGAACCCCATTTATGTTTTTTAAAAGTACCATTCCCTGCGTCGCCGCTTCTCTCGATATTGCAGCACCGCTGATCTCACGTTCGGACATCGGCGGATATATCGTATTACTTTTCATATTTTTTCCCTGCCTTTCATTTCTATTCCCCTCTTATCCATTTATGAAAAGAACCTGACTCCTTACGAATCAGGTCCCTTTATCAGTTTCCATATTTTTGTTTATGAAATTTTTTCTGCCAGGAAATCTGTCATCATCTGTTCTGTTTCTTCCAATCCATTAGCCTCATAATCCGCAATCAGCTTATCCCAGTTTGCATCAAAATTATCTACACTTTCTGTTACGCACTTAATCAGTCCCGGCCATGCAATCTCATTCAGAATTTCCACATTGTTCGTAATCTCCTGCGGTGTCGCATATGCCCAAAGTGGGGAATACGGCGGTGTTTCGAATTCATCTGGCTGCGGGAAGATATCGGTCAGCATCTCTACATTCCATGCTTCACAAGCTGCCTTCTGCTCCTCGTTATACTCTGCAATTACAGATTCTCTCGTAACAGGTGTGTAAGGATTACCATTTTCATCCACTGCACCGTCTCCATAAATCGGAAATCCCGTATAATTGCCAATACCAGTATTTTTTCCGTAATCCGGATCAGAACTTGCTTTTGCAATCTCTTCTTCCGTACGATATCTCATTCCATTCTCATCTACAAAATAGTTTTCTCCTTCAACACCCCATTTGTAAAGTACTGCACCCTCATCGGAGCAGAGATAATCAAGGAATTTAATTGCACGAACCGGATCCTCACAGTCCTTTGTGATTGCCAGTCCGTATCCAACCTGAAGACCCTGATACATCAGTGTGGGTGCCTTCGTCTCAGCATCAATTGTCACAGGAAGCGGACAATATGTTTTATCCAGTTTTCCTTCTGCTTTCAATGTTGCTTCCGCCTGTCCATAATGCCAAAGTGCATCAGTAATAGCTACAACACGTCCGCTGGCAAGCTTTGCAATGTAATCGTCATCTGTCTGTGTTGCAAAGTTTGGATCCAGAATTCCCTCATCATACATACGACTCAGCCATCTGAAATATTCTTTTTCTTTATCACTCACATGCTTGTAAATGCAGTTATAGTTATCATCAACAAGCCAGGAACCGTTATCCGGTGCACCATCAGCAATAAATCCAGCGGGATTACTGAGTGTAATGAGCCAGTGCCAGTCAGCAGCACTCATGGAAATACCAATGGTATCCAGACCATCATCGGTTTTAGGATGTGCTGCCAGGTACTGCTTGATCAGGGCTTCATACTCCTCCAGAGTCTTAGGATATTCATAATTATTTTCCTTAAGAGCTGCGTACTGTATCTGGCAGTTTCCTCCGGTTGCCAAAATCTGGTATCCTACACCAGCATAAGAAAGCTGATATATTCCTTCATCTCCAGAACCCCATTTCAGCTTTTCAAACTCATCGCCGTACATTTTTTTAATATTTGGACCATATTCCTCGATCAGATCTGTCATATCAATAAGTGCACCTGCCTCATACAGACTGTTTACACTTTGCTTAGCATAAATCATATCTGGATATTTGTCCTCAGCAATCATCAAAGATATATCCTCGTCAGGATCGCCTGTACTGGATACCGGATAGGAAATATCCAAAGTCACACCTGTGGCTTCAGTAATCGCCTGAGCAACAGGATTTTCCCAGTTACCATTTTTTCCGTCTGCATTGTAGTACTTGAAAGTTATAGGTGACAAATCATCCTTACTGTCCCCAGTACTGCTCTCGCTGTTTTCATTCTTGCTGCTTTCGCTCTTACTGCTTTCCGTATCCTTGGAGCCACATCCTGCCACTGTTCCAACGCAGAGTGCTGCTACCATAAGCAGAGCTAAAATTTTCTTCCTTTTCATGTTATTCCTCCCTATATTCTTAGAAAGTCCTACTATAAGGCCAAACATTTGAGATTTTACAATACCTCTATTATTTGTCTCTCATTGCAATAACTCTCCAAAATTATTTTAGATTTTCACGCGCGTTTTTACTTATCTAAAAGATATCATGGATAGTATATTGGAAGATATAGAAGAATTAACCTTTAAATTTAGAAATATTGACTAATCATTTTTGTAAAAAAAGGTACACCCGTGCGAACCTTGAAAATTTCATATAAAACAATAAATTTATGTCAGGAAATGGTATAATGATCTCAGATTATTTGTGAGGTGATCCCATGTCTTTTGCTAAGAATGAATAATTTCTTATTCACAGAAGAAGGGACCAGGGTTATCAGCTGTCCTGCCGGAAATGCCCCGAAAAGCTGCAGCTATATCAAGCAGACAGGGCAATGCCGGTCAGAGGACTTTTAGCCACAAAGCTTCGGTTCGGAATTAAACTTGCGGCATTGAATTTTAAGAAACTGTCAGCATATCTGGACAGTCTGGATCAGTGCGCCTTACTTTCAGCAAACAGCTAAAAAAGCAACAAAGAATCTGAATGTATGTTAATGGAAAACACTACTAATATGAAATATTTGTTGTCTTATATGAAATTTTCAAGGTACGTTAGTTAATGAGTTACTATAAAACGAGTGTTTTGACATCCATATCATACTTATTAGACATTTTTAAATTAATCTGATATACTTTGCATGAGTTCTCGCAATGAGAATACTACACATATCTCTATGGGATACAGAAATGCGTACTACGTTTATTGATGACGGAAAATAATCACTCTCTCCTATTTGATTGAAATCCAGACAGGGAGGTATAACGAATGAAAGATTATGGAATTTATGAAAAAGTAAAACTAAACGGAATCGTTCCTGGACGATTGATTCGCCATACCCGGGCGGACAGTGCAATCATAAAAAGTCACTGGCATCAAGAGTTGGAAATAAATACGGTTTTTGAAGGCTCTTCCCGCTTCTTTATAAATGGAAGAATTGAAGATGTAACGCCTTCACATGTTGTTGTGATAAACAGCAGAGAAGTCCATTCATCTATCCCTTTTTTTCCACAGGGCGGGATCTGCGTTACAGGGGTTACGATACAAATCAGCTACGATTTTCTAAAAAAAGTGATTCCAGATTATGATAACTGTTACTTTATTCTTAACAATATGGCAGAACGGAAGATACAGTTACTTCTTGAAGAAATGAATAAGAAATGTAAAACACAAGATGCAGCATATATGAATATTTATGCAATCAAACAAATTTGTGAAATTGTGTATATTCTTGCAACAGAATGTTGTATGAAACGGGAAAAGTTCGAAGCGACAAGTTCGGAAAGTTTTCAGCGTTTTGAACATGTTCTTAATTATGTTCATGAAAACTACAGCAGCAATCTCAAGACCAGTGAAGTAGCAGAACGTTTTTTCTTCTCCAAGGAATATTTTTGCCGTTTATTCAAAAAAAATACAGGTATGACATTTAATCAGTATGTGACACAGTGCAGGGTTATTCATGCAGAACAATTGCTTAAGGACACAAACACACGGATCTCTGAAATCGCTCAGGAGGTGGGCTTTTCGGATGAGGGAAGTTTTATCGCTCAGTTTAAAAAATATTATTCGAAAACCCCTGGAAATTATAGAAAAATGATAACAAAAAATCCATTTTATGATTAGGGGGTCAAAAGGTACACCCGTGCGAACCTTGAAAATTTCATACAAAACAACAAATTTATGTCAGGAAATGGTATAATGATCTCAGATTATTTGTGAGGTGATCCTATGTCTTTTGCTAAGAATGTTTTATCTTTTCAGACCTTCTCTCGGGATATCTCTCTTCGAGCAGCTTTTGAAGTTCTTTTGTCATGGCATCATACTCTTTGCGGTTGACCGCAATTTTATTCTGGATTTTTTCGATTCGCTTATCCAGTGATTCGATTCGTTTTTTCTCTGCGTTGGTTAAATTCTTTTCCTTGATCATCATGATTTCTCCTCTGCGGATGACGTGATAAATGCCAGGATCTCATCATACGAGCGATGGCTGGATTCTAATGCTTTTAGAAGTTCATCTCTCTGATATGCTTTTCGGATATCGTATAACTTTTTCAGTTCATCCACCGCTTTTTCATGGGCTTCTCTTGTTCTTGCTACTTTTGCTTCAGCCTGTTCGATCTTAAATTCCAATGTCTACTCACTGTTTCTACGTATTCTTGCCATTTTTTCTTCTCCTTTAGTCCTTGTCCGTCCTATCTTGCAGTGTCTTTCCGATTTCTTTTGCCTGATTCCGTACACTTCCTTCACTTAACCCGAATGCGTCCAGGATGGTCTTCTGTGTTGCTGTGACGGCATGATCCAGCCTATAAAAGCCGTCCAAATGCCTTATCATTACAATCTTTTCCAGTTCTTTCAGTGCTGCCGGTACCGTCATATAATTCGGTTTTTTCAGCATCTTTTCACATTTATCTTTTAACGCAGTGTAGATCCTGCTTCGCAGAATCAGAGCAATAAACTGAATGAATATCTTGGAAGAAAGTGCTTCCTCTGAACAGACCCGCATGCTTTTATTTCCAAGATAAGACTTGTCACTTCGAAATAGTTTTTCTGATGCATAAGCAGCAAGCTTTCGGATCACGCCATTATCCCTTACAGAATAATGGATTGCA
>CAJJOP010000036.1:0-12208 GCA_905193415.1 uncultured Roseburia sp. | reverse complement strand
TCTTTGAAATATGAAAGAAAAATTATCCCTTCATATAACGAAACGCTCAGAGCATATTTTACAGTGGTCAAAAGCAAGTTTTTTTACTTTTTTTCTTACGAGTCTTCTTGCGAGTTTTTTTAATACGACTCGTAAGAAACTCGTAACATTAGATTTCTACTTTTTCATGAAATTAAGTAAAGAAAAAGAGCATATGGAATTGAATCCATACACTCTATGATTTCTGGAACTTTATTTCATTTTTAATTCAACAAACGTGAATTTCTCTGTTTATTATAAACATATCACGCTATCTTGTTTATTCAAAATCAATATTATCAAACTTACTGTCATACTTGCAATAATCTCTGTAACGGGAAACGTCCACCACACTGCATGTAGACCAATAAAGTGAAACAGCCATGCCAGCGGAACAAGCAAGACTATCTGACGTAATACGATAATAAAAAGGCTCATTTTTATATGTGCGATTCCCTGCAAATAAGAAGTTGTAACAATGGTTACTCCTGCAAAAATGAAACTAATAGAAATTACAGGAAATGCATATGATCCGATTTCTATTATTGCAGACTCTGTCGAAAAAATCTGCACAAGTTTTTCTGGAAACAGAAAAAAATACCTGTTGCCATTGCCATAATACCAGACGAACTCATCAGAGACCATTTTAAAATTTCCCTGTTTTTCTGATTATCACCTGCACCATAATGGTAACTGAACAGCGGCAATAATATCTGTTGAAATCCAAGCAACGGAATAAAAAAGAATGATTGTACTTTATAATAAATTCCGAGTACAGTCACAGCATCCTCTGTAAAAATTTTCAGAATCATATTCAATCCCACAATATAAATCGTATATAAAGATTGTGTAACAATTGATCCAATTCCATTTGCATAAATTTGTTTGCAGGAATCCAGTTTCAATTTTCCTTTTAATGAATACCTCTTTGTTACGGAAAATAAAGTTATCAGCATTGCCACCCATTGTCCAATTACTGTAGCAATTGCGGCTCCTGTTATACCTAATGCCGGAATGTGCCCCATTCCAAAAATCAAAATTACATCTAATATGATATTCATAATAGACCCTATAACCTGTGCAATCATAGGAACAACCATATTTCCTCTTGCCTGAAGAATTTTAGTACAGATAGATTCTACAAATAATCCCAATGAGCCGAAAAAAATAATTCTGCCATATATGATTCCTTGCGTTTTTATTATTACATTTCCAGTTGAAAGAGAAAAATATATATTTAGCAAAACATTCCCGACAATAGCAAATAGTAAAAAATGTAAGAGATTTAGCACCAATCCACTCCTTATGATATTGTGCTGTGCTTCTGTTTCTCCTTTTCCGTCCAACCTTGAAATCAGAATATTGACACCGGCACCTGTTCCGGTTGCAAGTGCAGTAATGAGAAGCTGCACAGGATATATAATAGATAAAGCGGTAAGTCCTTCTGATGAATATCTTGCAACAAAAAAACTGTCTGCAATATTATATATAGACTGAATCAATAATGCCAGCATGACTGGTGGTGACATTTTAAGCAATAATTTGGGAACCGATATATTTTTCACATCCATAATAAAATACCTCCTGAATTAACTTCAGAAGGTATTTTAAACCAGGTAGTAACTCCACGGTCAATATCATTTATTCAGCAAGCAAATGCATTTTTATCTCGCAATTGTAGTGATATATATATTTAAACAGCTGGAATCCCACTTCGTCTGCAAATACAGCGTCTGTTCTGTAACGATTTTCTCTCATCCAGTTTATCAATGCAGAAAAATCGGCAGTTTCATTTTTGATTGGTATTGTACATACTGCATATCTTCCACCGGGAATTGTATACAAATGTTCAGGATTTACAGAACTATAATCCTCATCTGGGAGCTTTACATACTCCCGATATTTTCTGAACCCATTTTTCCAAAAATGTTCAATATCCAGAAAATATCCATATTTTCTACGCACAAACCTTGTAGTCTGAAATTCCTGTTTTAGAACATCCTGAAGATTTGCATGATAAGATGAATCTTTTCGTTTTTGATTTCCTATAATGACGGTTTCTGGTTCAAAATATGCTATACTCACTTCACAATCAGAAATTTTTGATTTAATATGCTCATTTTCTTCATAATACAAGCTAATATCATCTGCCACCTGCCTATAATACTGACCGAGGCGTAATGCTTCTTTCTGGTATTCCATGAGCAATTTCACTACTTTTTCATTATCTCTCGATGATATGATTTCTTTTACGCTTTCCAATGGTATTTTCAAATTTCGGCAAGTAGTAATAATATCCAACTGATACATATTCCATCTGGAATAATAATGGTAGTGATTTTCAGGATTAATATAGTCTGGCGTTACCAATCCGACTTTTGTGTAAAAATGTAATGTATCTTTTGATATCCCTGTTATTTTACTGACCTCTCCTATCCGATAATATTCTTCTTCCATAAATTATTTCTCTTTCTATTATCCCTATAAATTCCTGTTTGCACATCAAATCGTTTTCTTCATTCTATCACAGCTTCTATTAATCCGCCATCAGTCTTTCAAACCAAGTATCCATAGCAAGGATGAACTGGCTTGCTCCCGATCATTCTTGCAGCATCTCATCCAAAGTCTTATGCTTCATATATTTCTGCACATATACCCAGCAGGCAACACCACTGACTTCTGATACAATGTCAGCTATGGTTTCACGCATGACCTCTTCAAATCCAGCGATTTCTTCCTTTGGAACAACATCATACAGTTTTGGCTCTTTATAGTCTAATTTCACGCCATTTTCATGTACATCTTTGATCAGATTTTTCACTTTTTCTCTTAAGCTCTTCGGTACTTTCATGTACTCCCAGATAAAAGCTACCGCATCGAATGATGTTTCTTTTCTTACCTTTTCTCTGATTTACATCCTCAAATAAGGGGTAACAACAGAGCGAAACCCAAATATTAGCTAGACTTCCTAAAACCCATGTTTGCAAACCGGTGTTTTTGATTAGCTGTCAGCTAACAAAAATCGAATTGCGTTAGCTGGAAATTGATTATTTTGAATGGAGTTTTGTGTCACGAACGTGTTTAGAAAACAACAAAAGCGTTCGTTGTCAGCTAATCCAGCTAACATTTCCGAACGCTTTAAAGACCGTCGCCAAGAGGATTTGAACCTCCGACCCCTCGCTTAGGAGTTCCCTGTGGCGGTTAGTATGCAGTAGTTCGATTATCCTGTAAGGGACGTTTAACGCCCCAAAAAGCGGAAAAGGGGCTTGCACAACGGCTCTGTTAATAAACTCTAATATTCAATTATATCCTTTAGAGTGTTAGCAGGCTGTTAGCAAACCAACCACTTTTTCGGAAATTACTGATAATTTGTTACAATCGTATTTAAAATCATTTATCACATGGAAACAAGATACCCGTTAGGTTGAATTTAATTAAGTTAAAGGACGTTCAGAAATGAGCGTCTTTTTTCATACCCAAAATCGAAAGGAGAAAGAGAAAATATGAATAAGCTAGTAAAGCGATTGCTGACAGGAACGCTTGCTTTTGCAACCATTCTCACGGCATTACCAGTGACGGCGGTTCATGCTTCCGGCAATCAATACTGGACAGAATCAGCAGAACGTGTCGGCTACATTGAACACGTTATGAATGATGGTTCTATCAAATCTACATTCAATGAGGGACACATGAAAGTTGAGGGCGAAACTGCCTACTGCGTGGACATCAACACCAATTTCAAGAATGGATATAAAACACGTTCTGACGCAAGCTCCCGTATGAGTAGCGATCAGATTGCGGACGTTGCTCTTTCCTTAGAGTACGTCAAGCAATATACCGCTTCTCATACGAACTTGAATTACAAACAGGGATACTTGCTGGAACAGTGTGTTGTCTGGCAGAGGTTGAGTGAACAGCTCGGCTGGCAGTGCGATAACGTCAGAGCTTCCTATAATGAAATCTCACAGGCAGTACAGAATGAAGTTTACGCTGGTGCGAAAGCATTTGTGAAAGCAAATAAGGGACGCTATGAATGTGGCGGTTACATTTATACTGGCGAAGGACAGGACATCGGACAGTTCTGGGCGAAGTTAAATGTAGGAAATGCAAAGGTCAAAAAGACTTCTTCCAATCCAACGGTCACAGATGGCAATGCCAACTATTCCTTTGAGGGTGCGACATTTGGTGTCTATTCTGATAAGGGCTGTAACAGCCAGCTTGCCACACTTACTGCCGATGGAAACGGCGATACCAAAGAAGTTGAGGTAAAAGCCGGAACAGTTTACATCAAAGAACTTTCCGCACCAAAAGGTTACAAGCTGGATTCTACTGTCCATGCCTTAAATGTGGAAGTTGGAAAAACAGCGACATTAACTGTTGCTGACACTCCAAAGGTCACAGAGACTTTGATTGATTTATTCAAAATTGACATGGAAACAGGAAAATCTACTCCACAGGGAACTGCTTCTTTAGAGGGTGCAGAGTTCACATGGAGCTATTATGACGGATACTACAATGCAGATAATCTACCTGCAAAAGCTACCCGTACATGGACAACCAAAACCGTTGCCGAAAAAGACAGTGACGGAACTATACATTATGTATCCAGACTTGCCGACAGCTACAAAGTATCCGGCGACAGCTTCTATACACAGGACGGTAAAAATGTATTGCCACTTGGTACACTCACTGTCACAGAAACAAAAGCACCAAATGGCTACTTATTAGATGGTGCATATATGCAGGCTGACGGAAGTTCCGAACAGATTAAGGGAACATACCTTACACAGATTTCCGAAGATGGCGAACTTGCCGTACTTTCTGGAAGTAACCAGTATTCCGTATCCGACAAGATTATCCGTGGCGGTGTAAAAATCCAGAAACGTGACCTTGAAACAAAGGATACCAAAGCACAGGGAAGTGCAACCTTACAGTACACAGAGTTCAATATCATTTCCTTGAATGACAGTCCTGTACTGGTTGAGGGAAAATTATATAACAAGAATGAAACTGTCAAGAAGATTCAGACAGGAATTGACGGAATCGCTTCTACTTCTGCTGACTTGCTCCCTTACGGAAATTACAGATTAGAAGAAAGCAAAGCACCAGAGGGCTACTTGACAGATGGTGCAAAAGCAATCGACTTTTCTATCACAGAAGATAGAAAAATCGTGGACTTGACCGATAAATCCCACTCTGTCTACAACCAGATTAAGCGTGGCGATATTGAGGGTGTAAAAATCGGTGCAGGTACACATAAACGTCTTGCAGGTGTTCCATTCAGAATTACAAGCAAGACAACGGGAGAATCCCATATTGTAGTCACGGACAAAAACGGTCAGTTCTCTACTGCTTCAAGCTGGGCTTCCCACAAGGTCAATACCAATGCCGGAAAATCCAGTGAGGACGGTGTATGGTTTGGTACATCTGAACCAGACGACAGCAAAGGTGCATTGCTTTATGATACCTATGTGATTAAGGAATTAAAGTGTGATTCCAACGCCGGATTTAAGCTGATTCCAGCCTTTGAGGTGGTCGTATCCAGAAATAAAGTGACCGTAGATTTAGGGACACTGACCGATGAATACGAAAAAGAAATCACAATCCATACCACAGCTACCGACAAGAAAACAGGCGAAAAAATGATTGTTGCCGGAAAAGACATCAAGATTGTGGACAAAGTCACACTTGATGGCTTGGAAGTTGGAACAAAATATAAACTTTCCGGCTGGCAGATGTTAAAGGAAGAAAACGCCGAACTTCTGATTGACGGGAAACGTGTAGACAGTGATTACACATTCACTGCTGACAGCGAAAAAATGACGGTTGAAATTACTTACAGTTTTGACGGTTCAGCTCTTGGCGGTCAGAACCTTGTTACCTTTGAGGAATTGTACGATATGAGCAATCCGAAAGAGCCTGTCAAGGTTGCCGAACATAAAGACATCAACGATGATGGACAGACCGTTCTTATCACGGAACGTATCATCAAAATCCATACGACCGCTACGGACAAGAACGGCAAGAAAGAAATCGAAGCCGGAAAAGATGTAACGATTGTGGATAAAGTCACATTAGATGGTCTAGAAGTTGGAACAAAATACAAACTTTCCGGCTGGCAGATGTTAAAAGAGGAAAATGCCGAACTTCTGATTGATGGAAAGAAAGTATCCAATGATTATGAGTTTACAGCCGACAATGAAAAAATGACGGTTGAGATTGCTTTTACTTTTGATGGTTCTTCTCTTGGTGGCAAGAGCCTTGTCACATTTGAGGAATTATACGATATGACCAATCCAGACGAACCAAAGAAAGTGACGGAACATAAGGACATCACAGACGATGGACAGACTGTAACAATTAAGGAAGTGCCGGAAGTTCCAGACACCCCGAAAGATACCGAAACGCCGGATACTCCGTCCACTGTGACTAAGACAAGCGACAGTCCGAAAACAGGTGACAATGCAAATATTTACGCTTACCTTGCTATGCTCGGTCTTTCCTGCGTTGGGCTTGGCGGTATGTTCTACTTCAAACGTCGTAGAAAGAAATTGTAAGGCAGTAATGTAGCGGTTGATAGAGCGTTCAAGGTCGCCACCCTTTTTGCAACTTCACGCTCCCGTGAAGCTCTGATTTACGGGAGCGTGAAGTCCACTAGGGGCGTGGGGAGTGTAGCTCCCCGCAAAGTACAGCAGGAAAGAACTTATAAATAGAAAGAAAAGAGGTCAATTATTTATGGAATTAAGATTTGTCGTACCAAACATGGAAAAGACATTCGGGAACTTGGAGTTTGCCGGAGAAAATACTACGGAACAGCAGAGAATCAACGGGCGTATGGCTGTCATTAACAGAAGCTACAACCTGTATTCCGATGTACAGAGAGCCGATGATGTAGTTGTGACACTTCCTGCCAAAGCTGGCGAAAAACATTTCTCGCCGGAGCAGAAAGTAAAACTTATCAATCCACGTATTACTACCGATGGTTATAAAATCGGGGAACGTGGATTTGTCAATTACATCTTACTTGCAGACGATATGTTACCAGTAGAAAATAAATAAGGGGGTATTCAGATTATGAGATTAGCAAATGGAATCGTTATTGATAAAGAAAAGACATTCGGAGTGTTGAAGTTCTCCGCATTACGCCGTGAGGTTCATGTACAGAATGAAGATGGGACGGTCAGTGAGGAAATCAAGGAACGTACTTACGATTTAAAATGCAACACACAGGGACGCATGATACAGGTATCCGTTCCGGCGACTGTTCCGTTAAAGGACTATGACTACAACGCCGAAGTGGAACTTGTCAATCCTGTTGCAGACACGGTAGCCAATGCAAATTACCGTGGTGCAGATGTGGACTGGTATGTAAAAGCAGACGATATTGTTTTGAAGAACAAAGGCACTCATGCCGGAAATTCACAGAACAATGTTCCACAGCAACCGCCGAAGAAATAAGTCTGTAACTAAGGGATTTTCATTGTATTGTTCAAATGTAATTGATATAATATAAAACAATCAAATCGGAGTTTGAAGCGGAGGTATGTATTATGAATATATGTATTATGAATATAGGATTTTGGTCGTGTATAATTTTGGTAATACCATTTCTGATTATAGGTGTGTTATTTGCGATTTTTAAGGAAAAAGCAACAAAATTTGTTTCAGGATTTAATTCATTTTCTAAAGAAGAACAGGCATTGTATGATAAAGCTCATATCTCTCGTGATATAAGAAATCAGTGCTTTATGTGGGCTATTATAATGTTGGCAGGAGCATTATTATCCTGCTTTTTAACCCCATATATAGCTATACCAACCTATATTATTTGGTTAGTTCTGTTTTTTAGAGAAGTCCACTTTGATAATCATAAAGCGTTTGAAAAATATTTATTAAAGTAAATTCAAGTTTGGAGAATTGAGAAAATCGGTAGTTGTGAACTTAGAATTAGAGGTGTTGAAAATGAAAATAATAATTATATTTATTGATTTACTGATGGCAACTGTTCTCTTTTTTGTTGGAAGATTTTTTATCAAATCAAGGAATACAGAAAGAAGTGTGCTGTTTTTATCAGGAGATTATACTGGATTAAATACAGAGAAAATATGCAGAGTTACTGGAAAACGGATTAAGACATGGGCAATGCTCTTTTGTCTTGGCGGTATAATTGATTTTATCAAGCTGGGTGCAGGAATAATAATAGTTTCCGTTTTTTTTATTATCTTACTTGTATTTCATTTGGTTGATATGACTATAAATCGAGACAAGTACCGGGTATAAATTCCAGTTTTACAATTCAATACTTATATTCACAAAGCAGTTAGTCTACATGATTGACTGCTTTTCTTACGTCCAAAGAAAGGAGTTTATATGAAAGTATGGAAAAACTCTAAAGGTAACAGGATTCGTGCCAGTGACAAATCGCTGGTCTATCATTTCTGTATTGGCTGGCTGTTGCTCCTGTTTGTTGCGGTGTTCCTGCTACTGAATCTGCGACAGCTCCTTGTTATAGACTGGAAAGATTTTAACCTGCTCCATGCCGGAATTACTTGGACTGCCTACAATTCCATTACGGTTCTGATAGCGACTGGTGTTTGTGCATTGGTCGCTTTTCTCTACTACCGTTACGGATATGACCGTATCAAGCGGTTGTTACACAGACAAAAGCTGGCTCGTATGGTGCTGGAAAATAAATGGTATGAAGTAGAAAACACCAAAGACAGCGGTTTTTTCACTGACCTGCAAAGCAGATCCAGAGAAAAAATCGTGTGGTTTCCGAAAATCTACTACCAGATGGACAACGGCTTGCTCCATATCCTGTGTGAAATCACAATGGGAAAATATCAAGAACAGCTCCTGTCCTTAGAGGATAAACTGGAATCGGGGCTGTACTGTGAGCTGACCGACAAGACATTACATGACGGATATATCGAATACACCCTGCTCTATGATATGATAGCGAACCGTATTTCGATTGATGAAGTGGTTGCCGAAAACGGCGGTCTGCGGTTAATGAAAAATCTGGTGTGGGAATATGATTCACTTCCCCATGCCCTTATCTGCGGTGGTACAGGTGGTGGAAAGACCTATTTTCTACTGACCATCATTGAAGCACTGCTTAGAACCAATGCAGATTTATATATTCTTGACCCGAAGAACGCTGACCTTGCAGATTTGGGAACGGTCATGGGAAATGTCTACCACACGAAAGACGATATGATTGACTGCGTCAATACCTTTTATGAGGGCATGGTCACACGCTCGGAAGAAATGAAACTGAACCCGAACTACCGTACAGGAGAAAACTATGCCTATTTGGGACTTTCTCCACAATTCCTTATCTTTGATGAATATGTGGCTTTCCTAGAAATGCTCACAACAAAAGAAAGTACCGCCCTGTTAAGCCAGCTAAAGAAAATCGTCATGCTTGGCAGACAGGCTGGCTATTTTCTGATTGTGGCTTGCCAGCGTCCAGACGCAAAGTATTTCGGGGACGGTATCAGAGATAACTTTAACTTCCGTGTGGGGCTTGGTCGCATGAGTGAACTTGGCTACGGTATGCTCTTTGGAAGTGATGTGAAAAAACAATTTTTCCAGAAGCGAATTAAAGGGCGTGGATACTGTGATGTGGGAACAAGTGTCATATCAGAATTTTACACTCCCCTTGTACCCAAAGGCTATGATTTCTTGGGTACGATTGGGGAACTTGCAGAAAGGAGAACAGAAAAAAAGGCTCTGGAACAATCCGAAGCCTTACTTTAATTTCAAGATGTCATTAGGTGTGCAGTCCAGATATTCACACAACTTTGCTAAGATGGAGAAGTCGATTCTGGTTACTTTATTTTTGCAGTAGTTGTTGAGCTGTGTCCTTTGTAAATTACAGGCTTCACAGACTTTGTTTTTACTGATATTCTTTTCTTTGAGAAGATTTTCTAAATCCATGTATACTGTCATTTTTGTTTACCTCGTCTTTTAATCAAATTATAAATATAGCTGTATTGAAAAATAAGCTGTTTTGCTCTACACTTGTACTGTAATACAGGTGTACGGAGGAAATTAAAATGATAAGAAAACGGACAATAATTATAGCAATCACTATACTTCTGCTCTTGGCAGGAATCCTGCTTTACCTGCAATGGGGACGACAGATGGACGTATCTTCTTCGTCTGGCTCTGGCTCTGATAACCATTATGAGCTACGGGTGTCGGTCATACTCAACACTTTGGTCGTGACCGATCAACAGAAATGTGCGGAACAAATATTTGAAAAATGCAGGGACAACTCTTTTCACAGTGTCCGTTTCAGTTATGATATTCAGATTCCCCACGCACTTTCTGTTACGGTCTACAAGAACCAGAAAGACGCTGAATCCGGCAACTCGGCATTTAGCTTTTCCTATCGGCAAGAAAACCAGATAGACGGCACATACAATATTGTGGACAATCCAGAAAAATTTACTCTGGAAATGGAATGATTGCACACATAAGGCAGGACGGACAGGTGGCGTGCGAAGCGAAAGCCACTGGTACGGACTAGCCTTGCTGGTGTGGCGGTAGCCACGCCAGCATATATCAAGCCCCTCGGTATCTAACAGAGGGGCACAAATCACAAGGAAACATACACAAAAGTTACCGATTCTTGGCTGAAATCAAGCATTTGGTAGCTTTTTTTACTGCTGTGACATCGGATATAAAATGTCACAGTTTTTCGTAAAGGGGGTATCGCACTGAATGATACAGAGTGGATACAGGATTTTGCAGACAGGCGTTTGCAGTACGGTGTATCCCAGACGAAACTTGCGGTCATGGCTGGAATCAGCCGTGAACATTTAAGCCGTATCGAATCCGGCAAGGTGGCGGTCACAGAAGAAATGAAAGTGAAACTTTTGGAAGCTCTGGAAAAATTCAATCCAGAAGCACCGCTTACCATGCTGTTTGATTATGTGAGGATACGGTTTCCAACACTGGATATTGGACACATCATTAAGGACATCTTACAGCTCAATATCCAGTACATGATACATGAGGACTTCGGGCATTACAGCTACACGGAACACTACTACATCGGAGATATTTTCGTATATACTTCTCCCGATGAAGAAAAAGGTGTCCTGCTGGAACTGAAAGGAAAAGGCTGTCGCCAGTTTGAAAGTTATCTGCTGGCACAGGAACGGAGCTGGTATGACTTCCTTATGGACGCTCTGGTGGACGGTGGTGTGATGAAACGCCTTGACCTTGCCATCAATGACCATACGGGAATGTTGGATATTCCAGAACTGACCGAAAAATGCCGGAATGAGGAATGTGTATCGGTGTTCCGTTCCTTTAAGTCCTATGCTTCCGGCGAACTGGTCAAGCATGAGGAACAGGACAAGGCTGGTATGGGCTATACGCTTTATATCGGTTCACTGAAAAGTGAGGTGTACTTCTGTGTCTATGAAAAAAGCTATGAGCAGTACATCAAACTTGGGATTCCCATTGAGGAAGCACCGATAAAAAACAGATTTGAAATACGGTTAAAAAATGAACGTGCTTATTATGCTGTCCGTGACCTGCTGACTTACTATGACGCTGAACGGACAGCATTTTCTATTATCAATCGTTATGTACGCTTTGTGGATAAGGAAGCAGACAAGAAACGGAGCGACTGGAAATTATCTGTCCGCTGGGCGTGGTTCATCGGGGAAAACAGAGAGCCGTTAAAGCTCACGACCAAACCCGAACCCTACACACTGGACAGAACCCTACGCTGGATTCAACGGCAGGTTGACCCGACACTCAAAATGCTGGAAACAATCACAGCGAAAACAGGGATTGATTATCTGAAAGAAATCCGTAAATCCACGAAACTGACGGAAAAGCACTACAAGATAATCGAACAACAGACCACATCTACCGAAGATGTGATTTTAGAAAAGGAGAATTGAAAAATGCAACGATTATTATTTGACTTCCTGTTCTTCTCTTTAGGGGGAACAGTTGGCGTGGTTGCCATGTGTATTTTACAGGCTGGCAGACAGTCTGACAGAAAAATGATGGAACTGAAAGGAGAAAAGAAAGCATGAATTTTGGACAGAACCTTTATAACTGGTTTTTAAGCAATGCACAGAGCCTTGTGTTGATGGCGATTGTTGTTATCGGTATCTACTTGGGATTCAAGCGTGAGTTTTCCAAACTTATCGGATTCTTG
>CAJJOP010000035.1:0-16094 GCA_905193415.1 uncultured Roseburia sp. | reverse complement strand
CAAGTAATATGTAATGAACTAGGTCTTAACGAAGAGGAGAAATAGATAACTTCCATTTTGTATGTATGATAAATCTAAACAGTATTTTAGCAACATTTCCTGAGTGGGGGCAGAAAGTGCCCCCACTTTCACTATTTGGGGGCGAAAAGCGCCACCATATATCATAAATGATGGGTTCAAGGGGAAAATCCCTTATAAGTTTTTTTGAAAACTGTCGTTTGGTAAAATCTATTCCATTTTTAAAAGCCTTGCGATAAAATATGTTCTGTGAGACGGTAGTTCTTTTGTCCCAACAAAAGCCAGATGACACGATAGAGATCGACTTAGATTTAGAAGTTGGATGCAATCAGTGCTGAGTTGAAAGCTCGTGATCAGATGGAATGGGTCAGATTGGTAAATGGTATTCGTAATATGGCAGAAGAACTTGTGCTAAAAGAATTGGTGTAGATCTAAAGCGTGGAAAACTCCTTCGGGAGCTTTTGGCTGTTTATAAGATAAATTCTGTCGGAGATTTATTATAAAACATTACTTTACAAGAAGAATAAAAAAGCATATAATTCTTTTATAATATATTTAATAAAAGAGGGTAAGAAAACGGAAAATAAAGATAAAAAAAATACAACAAGAAAAAAAATAATTAATTATGTGCTAAACAAGCATGTTACATCCAAGGCGGAAATCGCAAAAGAGTTAAACTTGAGTATGCCGACTGTGTTAGCAAATGTGAATGACTTATTAGAAAAAATGGTGTTGGAAGAAACTGGGGAATATGCTTCGACCGGTGGACGAAAGGCAAAAAGTATAGGGATTAATAAGTCATACTGTCATGCAATGGGAATTTTGATTACAGCGAATCATATAGAAATGGTATTAGTAAATCTTGGAGATGAGATTATAAAAAAAGATCGCATCCGTTTAAAATTTACGGCAGAATTATTCTATTGTACAGAGGTGGCACAAAAGGTCAAAACTTTTCTTGAAGGCGAATTAGCGAAGGACACGCTACTTGGGATTGGAGTGGCGATTCCAGGAATTATTGATCAGAAAGAACGGATCGTTTTAAAATCCCATGCTTTAGGTATAGAGAATTATAGTCTGCGCTTTTTAGAGCAGGCGTTGGAAATTCCAGTATATTTTGAAAACGATGCTAATGCTGCAATGCTTGCAGAAAAAAAGCAAAAGTATCCAAATGCGATATATCTGTCTTTGAACCACACCTTAGGAGGTGCATTCTGCATAGATGGAAAGCTGTTTCGAGGGCAGAACCAGAAAGCAGGGGAGTTTGGTCACATGATACTCGTTCCCGGTGGAAGAAAGTGTTATTGTGGTAAATCAGGATGTGCAGATGCATATTGTGCAGCAAGTGTACTGACACAAGATAACAGGCAGTCACTGGATGCATTTATGGAAAAAATTGAAAGTGGTGATGAAAAAAATTTGCAGACATGGAATGAGTATTTGGATCATCTTGCTGTTTTGATATCAAATCTGCGGATGGCATATGATATGGACATCATACTAGGAGGTGATGTGGGAGGCGTATTGTCAGATTATATGATACCACTGGGAGAAAAAGTGATGGCATATAATGGCTTTGAGCATGATGTTTCATACTTGAAAAATTGTTCGTATAAGAAAGAAGCGTCGGCTGTTGGAGCCGCGAAATACTTTTTTACAAAACATATGGTAGAATTGTAATTTTTTTGAACGCAGATAAGCAGTCCACCGCATCTGGTGCGTAGGGAATTAAGCGTTGGGTAAGGGGATGTTTAGTCTGTTGGAGTTAAAAACTCCCACTGACAGGTTGCAAAGCGAATGCGATGTCCGATTTATATGTGTGAAAAACGAGAAGTCGTGTAAAATTAGAAAAAGATATTATAGTAAAAAACGGAAAGAAAACAGTAACTACGGTTTCCTTTCCGTTTTTTTGCATATTAATTGTGAAAAATATACAAAAAATATATTTTGAAATTATGAAATATATAAAAACATGAAAAAACATATTGACAAATTGTGTTTATAGGGCAATAATATAATTACTTTAATAAAACGTTTTATAAAACGTATAACAATATAAAAAAGGAGGAAACAACTATGTTACAGCAGGTAATGACAAATCCAGGAGAAATTATTTTCAGAGAGATTCCGGTTCCGGAGGTAAAGGAAAATCAGGTGTTGGTAAAGATTATGAATATTGGTGTTTGTGGATCAGATATTCATGTTTATCATGGAAAACATCCGTTTACAAAATATCCGGTAACACAGGGACATGAGGTTTCTGGTGAGATTACAGAACTTGGAAAAAATATCACCGAGTTTCATGTGGGACAGAAGGTGACGATAGAGCCGCAGGTATATTGTGGACATTGCTATCCATGTCGTCATGGAAAGTATAATCTCTGTGAGGAATTAAAAGTAATGGGATTTCAGACGACAGGAACAGCATCTGAGTATTTTGCAGTGGATGCATCTAAAGTAACACCTATTCCGGAAGATATGTCCTATGAAGAAGGAGCTATGATCGAACCTCTTGCTGTGGCAGTTCATGGTGTAAAACAGATGGGCGATGTGGCTGGCATGAATATTGCAGTCCTTGGAGCAGGACCGATCGGAAATCTCGTGGCACAGACAGCAAAAGGAATGGGAGCAGCGAAAGTGATGATCACAGATATCAGTGATCTTAGACTGGCGAAGGCAAAAGAATGTGGAATTGATGTGTGTGTGAATACCAAAAATAAAGACTTCGGTGAGGCGATGATCGAAGCATTTGGACCGGATAAGGCAGATGTGATCTACGACTGTGCCGGAAACAATATCACAATGGGACAGGCAATTAAATATGCAAGAAAAGGAAGCACGATCGTACTGGTGGCTGTTTTTGCAGGAATGGCAGAAGTAGATCTTGCAGTGGCAAATGACCACGAACTTGACATTAAGAGCACGATGATGTACCGCCATGATGATTACATAGATGGAATCAGACTGGTAAATGAGGGCAAAGTTCATTTGAAACCGCTCATCTCAAAGACATTTGCTTTTAAAGATTATCTGAAGGCATACCAGTATATTGATGATAACCGCGAGACAACGATGAAAGTAATTATCAACGTCAGTGAAAAGTAAGGAGTTCGTATGGAAAATAAATATGGAATTGTCGGAATTGCCCATGTCGGGCTTCCGACAAACGATTTACAGAAAACAGTTGAGTTTTATAAGAGTCTTGGATTTGAAGTAATTATGCAGTCTTATAATGAAAAAGCAGGGGAAAAAGTGGCATTTTTACAGATAAAAAATTACTGCATAGAGACTTTTGAAAATGGGAAGGCGGAAATGTCAGACGGTGCATACCAACATGTTGCACTTGATGTGGAAGACATTGAAAGTATGTATCAGAAAATCTGCAATGAAAAATACACAGTTATTACAGACGGAATCGAAGAACTGCCATTTTGGGAAAATGGTGTGAAGTTTTTTATGATTAAGGGACCAAATGAGGAAAGAATAGAGTTCTGTCAGAAAATCTGATAAAAATAGGAGGGACATATGGGAGGCGAAAGCAAAAATGGAAAAGTACCGCTGATCAGTAAGATTGCATATGGGTTTGGTGATGTTGGATGTAATTTCAGCTGGATGTTTGTCAGTAATTTTCTGATGATATTTTATACAGACGTGTTCGGAATCAGTATGGCGGCTGTGTCAGCACTGATGCTTTTTTCAAGATTCTGGGATGCAATCAATGATCCAATCGTCGGGGGACTTACGGATAAAACAAAATCGAGATGGGGACGGTACCGTCCATGGCTGTTAGTAGCGGCACCAATTACAGCAATTCTTCTTGTGATGACATTCTGGGCAAGACCTGACTGGCCGCAGAATGGAAAGATCATTTATATGGTAATTACATATTGTCTGCTGGTTTTGGGGTATACCTGTGTGAATATTCCATATGGAACCTTGTGTGGTGCTATGACACAGGATATTGATGAACGTGCAAAAATAAATACATCCCGTTCGGTTGCAGCGATGATTGCAATTGGTGTGTTAAATATTATCACAGTTCCACTGCTCAGCAAATTCGGCGGTCACAGTGCAAAGACAGGATATCTGACGGTTGCGGTCATATATGGATGTATTTTTACAGCCTGTCATTTCTTCTGCTTTGCGAAGACGAAAGAGGCAGTGATTACTCCGGAAAAAGAAAAAATTTCTGTAAAGATACAGTTGAAAGCAGTCATGCAGAACAGACCATATCTTCTTGCATTGGCAGGGCAGATATTATTTGGATTTACATTATATGGTAGAAACGCAGATATTCTGTATTATTTTACATATGTGGAAGGAAATGCCTCTTACTACACAACTTATTCGATGTGCATCATTATTCCTTCTATCATCGGGGCAGCCTGTTTTCAACCATTATTCCGCAAGCTGAATAATAAAGGAAGAACAGCATCTCTCTTTGCTTTGTTTACAGGAATTTCCATGTTGTCTATGTTTTTCTTCAATGCCAAAGAATCATCAGCTATTTTTTATGCATTATCTGGTCTCACACAGTTTTTTTTCTCTGGATTTAATACCGCAATCTATGCAATTATTCCAGACTGTGTGGAATATGGTGAGTGGAAAACCGGACTTAGAAATGATGGTTTTCAGTATGCATTTATTTCACTTGGAAATAAAATCGGAATGGCAGTTGGAACAGCACTTTTAGCAGGATTACTTGGAAAATATGGTTATATTGCAAATCAGACACAAAATGCAATTGTACTTTCAATTATGAAACATGCATTTACGACGATTCCAGGTGTACTGTGGATTGTGACTGCGGTTGTATTATTTTTCTACCGGTTAAATAAAAAACGTTATAACGAGATTGTGGAAGAACTGAAAAATGGAAGAAAAAGTTGACATCGTGGCATTGGAAGAATTGCTGATTGATTTTACGGAAGCAGGACACAGCCAGGATGGGAGGAAATTAAAATACCGATACCAATAGAAATTTTAAAATCGGATACAATCTGAATGGCGTTTGCTTTTCTTCCGCCGGTGGATGCAAAAAGCCGTTTTTTTTTCTATCAGACCTTCCTGCTCCAGAAGGTTGAGGTTCTGGCTGACTGTGGATAAACCCATCTGCAGTTCCTGAACGATCTGCTGCTTGGAGGTCTTTTTCTTTCTGTAAATATATTGGTAAACCTTTGAGTTATTTATTTTTTGAGACTAATGTTGGTCAGTCCCTTTTCATTCATGATGTTCTCCTGATTGTGTTACAAGATAATATTAAGTATCAAAATTATTGTAGCATAGAACGAAAAAAAGCAATAAAAAGGATATGCATTACAGAAAGCTGACGGAAAAGCAACAACGATACACAAATATGTTGGAATGATTTCTGGAAAGGGTTTACATATCTTCAAAATGCCATTAATATAAAGAAGGGATCTTCCCATCCATAAAAAATAAGATACGGAGAATTAACATGAAAAAACAATTGAAGGATACTCAGATTCTGTTGGAAATCCTGATCCTGACAGCAGCTGTTGCTATTATTGCAGCGGCAGTCTATTTTTTTCTGGTACCAAGCCATACTTCTGTCAGCAGTATTTCGGGTCTTGGTATCGTACTTTCCAACTTTGTACCGTTGCCCCTTTCCGCCATCACCATGATTCTGAACGTAGTACTTCTGATCATCGGCTTTTTTACCTGCGGAAGAGAATTTGGTGTAAAAACCGTCTACACCAGTATCATGCTTCCTGTTTTTCTTGGAGTTTTTGAAAAAATCTTCCCGGATTTTGGTTCGATGACAAACAGTCAGGAGCTGGATGTTCTGTGCTATACACTTGTAGTCAGTGTGGGACTCAGTATTCTTTTTAACAGAAATGCTTCTTCCGGCGGACTTGATATTGTAGCAAAGATCATGAATAAATATCTTCATATGGAGCTTGGAAAAGCCATGTCTCTGTCTGGTATGTGTGTTGCTCTGTCTGCAGCACTCGTTTACGACAAGAAAACGGTAGTTTTGAGTATTCTTGGAACGTATTTTAACGGAATTGTTCTGGATCATTTTATTTTTGACCATAATATCAAACGCCGGGTATGTATCATCACTCCAAAGGAAGAAGAACTTCGGGAATTTATTCTTCATGAGCTGCACAGCGGTGCTACGATCTACGAAGCCTATGGTGCCTACAACATGCAGAAGCGCAAAGAAATCATCACGATCGTAGACAAGACAGAATACCAGAAATTGATGAATTTTATCAACAAACTTGATCCGAAAGCGTTTATCACAGTTTATAATGTATCCAACATGAGATATCAGCCTAAAATGTAAAAAAGTTCCGCAGCACCTCAATCACAGAAGTGCTGCGGAATTTTTTTACCGTAATTTCCTGTGAAAACGTTTCTTGAATTACCCCATGGAGCAAAAACTCCGGCGCGGCTGAAGGAGAAGAAGAGCGAACGGATGCAGATGGATACGATCAATGACATCGTTATAGTGCAAATAAGGACACTTTTTTAGACAAAGCGTGTTCTTTTTTTACCACATAAAGTTATCTATAATTAGAGACAGAAAATGGAGGAAGGGTATGAAAAGATATTATTTAGCAATTGATATAGGAGCATCCAGCGGAAGGCATATTCTCGGGCATATGGAAGATGGGAAAATGGTTCTCGAGGAAATTTACCGTTTCCCGAATGGAATGCAGAAACGGGACGGTGAGAAGGTGTGGGATATCGAGGCACTCTTTGAAGCCGTGTTGGCCGGAATGAAAAAATGCAGAGAACTTGGAAAGATCCCGGTGAGTGTCGGAATTGATACATGGGCAGTTGATTTTGTCCTTCTGGACAAGGATGATCAGCGGATCGGAAATGCCGTTGCTTATCGCGATGACCGCACGAAAGGAATGGATGAGGAGGTTTATCGCACGGTGCCGGAGGAAGAACTCTATGCATCGACCGGCATTCAGAAACAGATTTTTAACAGTATTTATCAGCTTATGGCGTGGAAGAAGAAAAAACCGGAACAGCTGGAAAAAGCAGAGACGTTGCTGATGATTCCGGATTACCTGAATTTCCTGCTTTCCGGCGTGAAAGCGCAGGAATACACAAATGCAACAACGACCCAGCTCGTCAATCCGGAAACCGGGGACTGGAACAGGGAGATGATTCAAAAACTGGGATACCCGGAGAAAATCTTCCTGCCGATCCGTGAACCGGGGACTGTGATCGGTCGTCTGAAAAAAGAAATTCAGGAGCAGGTCGGCTTCGACTGTGAGATTGTTCTTCCCGCAACACACGACACAGGCTCCGCAGTAGTCGCTGTGCCAAGCAATGAGGAACATGTACTCTACATCAGCTCTGGAACCTGGTCTCTGATGGGAACAGAATTAAAAGAGGCCGATTGCGGAACAGAAGCTATGCAGCACAATTTTACCAATGAGGGCGGCTACAACAGAAAATACCGTTTCCTGAAAAATATCATGGGTCTGTGGATGGTCCAGTCTGTGAAAAAAGAAATCGCAGAAGATTTAAGCTTTGGAACGATCTGCGAAATGGCATCGAAATGCACCATCCAATCTATCGTGGATGCAAACGACGACCGTTTCCTTGCACCGGAAAATATGACAGCCGAGGTACAGAAGGCATGTGAAGAAAGTGGCCAGCAGATACCACAGGGAATTGCAGAGGTTGCAGCAGTGATCTATAACAGCCTGGCAGTATGCTATGCAAAGACATTAAAAGAACTGGAAGAACAAACAGGCTGCCGGTACCGAACTATTCATATCGTAGGCGGCGGCTCCAATGCCGACGATTTGAACCGACTGACGGCAGAAAGGACCGGAAGAACCGTGCTGGCGGGACCGACCGAGGCAACTGCCATCGGAAATCTGGCGGTACAGATGATCACCGGAAAAGAATGCAATGATCTGAAGGATGCGAGAAACTGTATTTTCCATTCCTTCGAAATTAAACAATATGAGCCATAAAAAATGAGATGAAAGGTTAAAGGGGCGAAAAACATGTTAGTTGAAACAAAAGCAAAAGTAGGTGTATTTGCAATCGCACTGGGTGCATATCTGCCGCAGTTCCCGACGCTGGTTCCGGAATTTGAGGCACAGTATGATGCGTTCAAAAAGACGATTCCGGATACCGTTGAAATGATCGATGGTGGAATCGTTACAACGAAAGAATTATCCATGGAAGCAGGAGATAAGTTCCGTGCAGCGGATGTAGATCTTGTTATTTTACAGCTTCTGACCTACGCGACCAGCTACAATATGCTCCCGGCAGTCCGTGACCTGAATGTGCCGGTTGTGCTTGTGAATGTGCAGAAACGGAAAGCACCGGATTATGCCAATACCGATACGCCAAAATGGCTCGGTGAGCTGTATGCCTGTGGAGCAGTCGGTGAGATGGTAGCCGATCTGGAGCGTGCAGGAAAACGTCATGCCGTTATCACCGGTGTTGTAGAAGGCGGAGATGCTTACGTGGCAAAGGAAATCGACGAGTGGTGCCGGGCAGCCCAGGTACGCAGAAGATTCCGCTACACCAATATTGCCCAGATCGGAAGACCATATCCGGGAATGATGGATCTGTATATCGATGAAACCAATCTTTACAACCGGATGGGACTTTACACGAAACAGTTCGACTGGGAGAAAATGTGGGCAATCGCGGATCCTGTCACAGATGAGGACGCAATCCGCGCCAAGGCAGAGGAGATTCTGGATACTTTTGATATCGAGGGCGGTGCAACGGTAGAGACCGTATGGGATATGGCAAAATATGTCGTTGCATTTGAAGAGTGGGTGAAAAAAGAAGACCTTGGTATGGTGGCATCCCATTATGACGGCTTTGCAAAAGGGGTTGCCGGAAAACTGGACAGCATGCTAATTCCGGCATTTTCCATGCTGATCAAACAGGGTACAGCCTGTGCCGTAGAGGGTGATATGAAAGTTGCAATGGCAATGAGCATTCTGAAAACAATCGCCGGAACCGGTCAGCTTTCTGAGATGTATTCGATCGATTTCAATGAGGATATCTGTATTATCGGCCACTCTGGATCGGGAGATGCTGATATTTCGCAGGCGAAAAAACCGTCCATGAAAATCGTTGATGTTTTTCATGGCAAGACGGGCGGCGGATATCTGACGCAGTTTTATCCGCCAGTCGGAGATGTTACATATCTTGGAATTACGCAGGATAAAGACGGTCATTTTAAATTTGTTGCTGCAGAGGGTGTCAATGAGGATGGTCCGATCTTTACCTTTGGCGATACCAATATGAGAACACGTTTCTCCATTGGGGCAAGAGAGTTCTGCAACAGATGGAGTGAGGCGGGACCAACACATCATATGGCAGCTGCTGTCGGACATCATATTGATACGATTCTGAAAGTTGCAAAAATCCTGGATGTGCCGGTAGAGGTTGTGTGCCGGTAAATATCAATAAAAGAAGAGGAAAAGAGAGAAAGAAGAGGGAAAAAACATGAAATTTTTAGATGCAGAATTTGTAAAAGGCTTTATCCGTATGGCAAATGATGGCTGGGAGCAGGGATGGCATGAGAGAAACGGCGGAAACCTTTCTTACCGTGTGAAACCGGAAGAGGTTGAAGAGGTAAAAGAAAACTTTGAGGCCAGAGAGTGGAATCCGATCGGAACCGCCGTTCCAAATCTTGCGGGAGAGTATTTCCTGGTAACCGGAAGCGGAAAATATTTCCGAAATGTCACAATCAAACCGGAAGACAGCATCTGTATGATTGAGCTGGATGAAAAAGGTGAAAATTACCGCATCGTCTGGGGTCTCGTCAACGGAGGACGTCCGACCTCAGAGCTTCCGAGCCATCTGATGAACCTGGAGGTAAAAAAACTTCAGGACGAAAGATACCGCGTTGTGTACCATGCACATACCACCAACGTGATCGCGCTTACCTTTGTTCTGCCGCTGGAAGATAAAGTATTTACCCGCGAACTCTGGGAGATGGCAACCGAGTGTCCTGTTGTATTCCCGTCCGGAATCGGTGTCGTTCCGTGGATGGTTCCGGGAGGCAGAGAGATCGCCGTTGCCACGAGCGAGCTGATGAAGAAATATGATCTTGCTATCTGGGCACACCACGGCATGTTCGCCGCCGGCTTTGATTTTGACCTGACCTTCGGTCTGATGCATACCGCAGAAAAATCTGCAGAAATCCTGGTAAAAACACTTTCTATGCAGCCAACGAAACGCCAGACGATCACACCGGATGAATTCCGCCATCTGGCAAAAGACTTCGGCGTAACACTTCCGGAAGAGTTTTTGTATGAGAAATAAAACTGGAAACTGATAGTGAAAAATGGCCGTCTGATCCTTGCACTGAGGAATGGGACGGCCATTTTTTTGCTGTGCAGAAGAAAAAGTCTATTAATTTCTTTCGGAATTTGATAAACTATAAGATGAGATTGTCGATTAGAAAACAGTGGAACATTTCATTATCAGACAGAAAATGCTGATGTGTCTGCGCTCAGAAAGGAAAGATGAAATATGACTTCAGCGATTAGTATAGGAAAACAGGATTTTGCTTCCCTTCGAGAAAATCATTATTTTTATGTTGATAAAACCGATTTTATCAGACAATGGTGGGAAAGTGGAGATGACATTACGCTGATCACACGTCCGAGAAGATTTGGCAAAACATTGAATATGAGCATGCTGAATTGTTTCTTTTCCAGACAGTATGCAGAAAAAGGTACCATCTTTGAAGGGCTTTCCATCTGGAAACAGGAAAAATACCGCAGACTGCAGGGAACTTATCCGGTGATTTTTCTGAGCTTTGCGGACGTAAAACAGAATAACTATCAGGATGCAGTGCAGAAGATAAAAAATATTATTGTAGATGCTTATCGCCAACATCGGTATTTGGAGCAGGAAGAATGCTTTACGCAAAATGAGAAACAGCAGATGCTGGAAATTACAGAAAAAATGAGTGATGTGACAGCACAGGATGCATTAAAAAATCTTTCCAGTTATTTGAATCTTTTATATGGAAAAAAAGTTTTGATCTTTCTGGATGAATATGACACGCCCATGCAGGAAGCCTATATTCATGGATACTGGGATGAATTTGTAGGATTTATGAGAAGCCTTTTCAATGCGACATTCAAAACAAATCCATATCTGGAACGCGCTGTGATGACTGGAATTACCCGTATTTCCAAAGAATCTGTTTTTTCGGACCTCAATAATCTGACAGTTATTACAACAACATCGGATGCCTATGCAGACTGTTTTGGTTTTACAGAAGAAGAGGTATTTCAATCATTAGATCAATTTGGAATGCCGGAAAAGAAAGATCTGGTAAAGCAATGGTATGACGGATTTTGCTTTGGCACGCATCGTGATATTTACAATCCGTGGTCTATTACAAATTATCTGAAAGAGAAAAAACTGCGGCCCTACTGGGCAGCTACAAGTTCCAATGGATTGATCAGCAAACTCCTGCAGTCGGCATCGGTAAATATGAAGGAAGAACTGGAAAAACTGATCAACAGACAACAAATTGTAGTTAATTTTGATGAGCAGATTATATTTGGACAATTAGAACAGGATGAAAGTGCGGTATGGAGTCTGTTGGTGGCAAGCGGTTATCTGAAAGTGGAGGAGATTGAATACAGAGGACTGACGCTGGAGCCGTGGTATTCTCTTTCCATCACAAATCTGGAGACTGTGAGCATGTTTTCGAATATGTTCAAAAGCTGGTTTGCAGCGGCATCTGCCAATTATAATGAATTTATCAAAGCATTGCTGAATGGGGATGTAAAAGCGATGAACCTCTATATGAATGATATTGCACTTGCTACATTCAGTAATTTTGATGCTGGAAAACATGCGTCCGAGCGGAGCCAGCCAGAGCGGTTTTATCATGGATTTGTACTTGGGCTGCTGGTGGAAGTGCGAGATCTTTATGAGGTGCGTTCCAATCGGGAAAGTGGGTATGGAAGATACGATGTGATTCTAATTCCCAGAAATTTGGATCGAGATGCTATGATTCTGGAATTTAAAGTAAAAGAAACGGAAGAAAAAACGCTGCAGGAAACGGTACAAAAAGCACTGGCGCAGATTGAAATAAAGAAATACGACGCGGAACTAAAAGAACGGGGAATTCCAAAAGAAAGAATCCGGCATTATGGATTTGCGTTTGAAGGGAAAAAGGTACTAATTGGGTAATAGAAAACGCTGTCAATGCTTCTCTGGAAGGGGAAGCGGGACAGCGTTTTTCTGTTAATTGTGATTAGAGTACCATTTGAAGCAGCATCACTAAAAGCGGCATCGTCACAATAGAAGCCAGCGTGGTAACAACATTGATGGCACTGGCATAGCGTGAATCGTTTCCGTATACCTGACACATCTGTGTAACTGTAGAGGCAGATGGCGTGATGACGGCGAGAAAAACAATCAGAATCAGCGTCGGTCCGTCTGCAGAAAGATCGGCAAGATGGCTGATTTTCAGAAGAACAAGCGCCATCAGCGGAACGGCGATCAGGCGGAGAAAGGTCACGAAGTAAATCCGTTTATTCGCAAAAATCTGCCGGAAGTCCATGCCGGCAAAAAGCATACCCGTAACAATCATACTGGCAGGGCCAACCATGCTTCCGACAGAATGAAGCGTATTGTTGACCAGCGCAGGCAGCCGGATGCCCGTGAAAAAAAGAAGAATTCCGACGAAAATAGAGATAATATTGAGGTTCAGAACAATCTTCTTCCAGTCATAGGAAGCCTCACGGCTGATCACCTTTTTGCAGTGCGTCCAGAAAAAGACAAGCTGTACGCTCATATAAACGCAGCTGTACAGCACCCATACATCCCCTAAAATGGCCGTCACAATCGGCACAATCAGATTGCCGGAATTGGAATAGTAAGCAGAAGTCGTCTCCACCTCATTCAGATGAAACACCCGCCCAAGCGCCGAAACCGCCAAAAGAAGCACAACCTGCGTCAGAAGCGAAGCCGCAAACGTAATCAGCAGTCCCTGCACGGTCTCTGGCGTGTAATCCACCTGAAATGCATTGAGAATCACGCAGGGAACAATCAGGTACAGCACAATTTTCGATAGAACTTTACTGTCCTCATCCTTTAAAAGTCCGGCTTTTACGATTAAAAAGCCCATAAAAATCATAAGAAAAAGCTGCGCGATCTGCTGCGCAAGAAGAATACTGATCGTCATAAAAATCTCCCCATATGTGTGTCTTATAGAAAATATTATAAGGTGGAGGAGAGGGGATTTCAATTTCTTTTTGAGAGATTTGGGTCGAAATAATGGCGAAAATATAAGAAAAATGGCTGTTGACCAAAAGAAAATGCTGTCATATAATATATTCGACAAGAGAGCCGTTGGTCAGTGTACACCTGACCGCCGGATAAAGCTTCTAACTAAAAATAGCGCCTAACTTTACCAGAGCAGGGGCGCTATTTTGATTTGACAAAATTACACGATTGCAATATAATATACTTAACAAGACAGCCGGAAAGTGAGCGCAATCACCCGATCTGGCGAAATATTAAAACACTATAGAAATGGTCATCCATGCTTACAAAAGAGCAGGATGGCCATTTCTTATGTGTATATATTTGAAAAATTGATTACATGTAATAAAAATAAATGGGCGGATTGTTCCGTCCGATTCTTTTTAAACGAGAGTTTTGATTGGACACTCTAACCAATACAGATATTTATGTCTGCATATTTATTATATACGTTGTGCGAAAAAAATCAATAAAAATTAAAAATGAATACTACAATTCAATGTGAATTGATTTTATTTGCGATTTGTCCTATAATTTTGTGTAAAGAACAGGTCTACAAATCCTGATTTAGTGAGATGTTTATGAAAATCTATTTGTATAATTATCAATGTAAATTGTAAAAAAGGATGTTATGGTGGATCGATTACAGAAGGAGTAAAGTTTTAAATGGCGGATAAAAATACAGCGAATATTGGATTTGAAAAACAGATATGGGATGCCGCGTGTGTACTGCGTGGTAATCTGGATGCTTCGGAATATAAGAGTGTAGTTTTGGGGCTTATCTTTCTGAAATATATTTCTGACAGATTCGATGAGAAATATCAAGCATTGGTTGAAGAGGGTGAAGGTTTTGAGGAAGATATTGACGAATATACCTCCGAAGGAATCTTCTTTGTACCAGCAGGAGCCCGCTGGAATGAAATTGCGGCGAAAGCACACACACCAGAAATCGGCACCGTAATTGATGATGCCATGCGTGCAATTGAAAAAGAAAATAAACGATTGAAAGATATTCTGCCAAAGAATTTTGCACGCCCGGAATTGGATAAACGAAGACTGGGTGATGTTGTAGACTTATTCACAAATATCCAAATGATTGAGCATGGAAGTGAAAAAGATATTCTTGGACGAACCTATGAATATTGTCTGTCTATGTTTGCAGAACAGGAAGGAAAACGTGGTGGTGAATTCTTTACGCCATCCTGTGTGGTTCGGACTTTGGTGGAAATTTTGAAACCATTTAAAGGACGTGTATATGATCCATGCTGTGGTTCAGGAGGAATGTTCGTACAGTCGGCTAAATTTGTAGAGAATCACAGTGGAAATATCAGTAACATTTCTATCTATGGACAGGATTCCAATCCGACAACCTGGAAGATGGCACAGATGAACCTTGCCATTCGCGGAATCGAACCAGATCTTGGAAACTATGCGGCAGATACCTTTTTGGAAGATCAGCATCCTACTCTTCGAGCAGATTATATTATGGCAAACCCACCATTCAATCTTTCTGATTGGGGAGCAGATAAGTTAAAAGAAGATTTACGCTGGAAATATGGAATACCTCCGGCTGGAAATGCCAACTTTGCATGGCTGCAGCATATGATTTACCACCTCAATCCTACAGGCGGGCAGATCGGTATGGTGCTTGCAAATGGATCACTTTCTTCACAGTCAGGCGGAGAGGGAGAGATCCGAAAAAATATTATCAATGCAGATCTGGTAGAATGCATCATTGCAATGCCGACGCAGTTATTTTATACCACACAGATTCCGGTATCGCTTTGGTTTATTAATAACCATAAGAAACAAACCGAGAAGACGTTGTTTATTGATGCACGTAAAATGGGAACCATGGTAAGCCGTAAACTTCGAGAACTGACAGAAGAAGATATCAAGAAAATTGCGGATACTTATACGGTGTTTGTGGATGGAACATTAGAAGATGTAAAAGGATTTTGTGCAGTAGCAGATACCGCAGAAATTGCAAAACAGGACTACATCCTGACACCAGGACGATACGTAGGCATCGAAGAGCAAGAAGACGATGGGGAACCATTTGAAGATAAGATGAATCGATTGACATCGGAACTTTCAGAGATGTTTGCGAAGAGTCATGAGTTGGAAGAGGAAATACGGAAAAATTTGGGGGCTATTGGTTACAAAATATAAGATAATAATGAGATGACGATTTATTATTTACGTAAAAAATGAACGAATTAAGATGAAGGATAATTTAATGATAGAAGTTAAAACAATAAAAGAACTGTGTATGGTAGTTGCTGACTGCCCACATTCAACACCTAAGTGGACATCATCAGGGAAAATTGTTATTAGAAGTAATAATATAAAAAATGGGAAAATAAATTTTTCATCACCATCATATACAGATGAAAAAAATTTTGAAATAAGAACAAAAAGAGCAATGCCTAGAGGTGGGGATTTAATTATTACAAGAGAAGCACCAATGGGAGAAGTTGGGATGGTTCCGGAAAATATGGAATGTTGTCTAGGACAAAGAATGGTTTTACTTCGAGTAAATCCAGAGGTGTGTGATAATTACTATTTGTTATATTGCATACAATCGAAATATGTTCAACATCAAATTTCATGGAGCGAAGGAACAGGTACAACAGTAAGTAATTTACGAATACCATATTTAGAGAGAATAAAAATACCATATGTTTCACTTGAAAATCAAAAAAAAATTTCTTCTATTTTAAAATATATTGAAGAAAAAATTATAAATAATGAAATGATAAACAAGAATTTAGCGGCTTAAATATTGATGCCGGAGACATCCAGCTCGCCGG
>CAJJOP010000034.1:0-16664 GCA_905193415.1 uncultured Roseburia sp. | reverse complement strand
TTTATTTTTTCTTTTCGACGTGCCGCGTAAGGTGGTGCAGCGGTCTATCCGGCAGCCCGCAGGTGTTTTTTGCATATCAAGGCTCAATTTGTTAAAAGTAGTAAATGAGTAGTAAAATCAATCTGCAACCCTGCGAATATGCCCGTAAATCAAGCATTTTTCAAGACAATCAACTAATTTATATAAAAATAGTTAATAAAATTATATACCAAAATACGAGGGAGGGAAAATATGAGTATAAAACAAAGAATTCGATGTGTTTTGTATGGAATTTTTATTTTGATTTTTTGTGTAACGAGTTCAACATATGCGGAAACAATTGAAAGTTTTCAAGATAACAAAGCACTTGGGTGGAGCAGTACTCAGCAGGCAATGATAAATTGCTTATATGGAGGTTCAGGCGGAAGCATATCCTGTGATTTTGATGGATACCAAACAACTTCAGGAAGACATGAAGGGATTGATTTTAAAAAAGCCAGAGGAGCAACGGTATATTCGCTGACGTCAGGAACTGTCATAAGAGCTAATAATCCATCAAGTGGATTAAGTACATTAGCAATCTATGATGCGGCAAACAATAAGTCTGTAATTTATCTGCATGCAAGTGGCTATAAGGTATCTGTTGGTCAGAATGTAAATCAGGGGCAGGCAATTGCAGTAGAAGCATCAAAAGGAGCAAGTGCTGCACATACACATGTAGAAGTAAGAAGTGGAAAACATGGTTATGCAAGTAAAAGTGTAAATGATCCAGTTTTGAATAATGAAAATCCATATCCATATTGGGATTCGATTTTTAAAACAGAGCAATACCATAACCCGGAAGGTGTAATTGATGCCGTTGAAGGTGGAAGTGGAAGCATTCATTTGAAAGGTTGGGCATTTGATCGTGATGCATTGGATCAGTCTGTTGCGATTCATGTTTACATAGGCGGAGAAGTTGGATCAGGTCATGAGATCTGGGGAGATGGAAGCGGCGTAGCCAATACAGAGCGGACCGATGTAAATAATGTTTATGGTGTCGGAAATAACCATGGTTACGATTATACCCTGAATGTACCACTGGCAGGCGATTATGACGTGTATGTGTATGCTATTAATATTGGGGGTGGAACGCATACCCTTTTAGGGAAAGAACGTGTTACGATCACACCGGTTACACATGATCCAGAAGGACATATGGATAGTATTGATGGCGGAGTAGGATCTATTTATCTTGGCGGCTGGGTATTTGACCGGGATGCGGTGGATCAGGCACTGGAACTTCATGTCTATGTTGGAGGTCCGGCGGGTTCTGATCAGGTTAAATGGATCAAAACGGGAATTGTGGCAAATGCCGAGAGAACAGATGTAAATGCAGCATATAACGTTGGAGATTATCACGGAATTGATGCGACTCTGAAAGTTCCGTTGGTTGGCGAATATGATGTATATGTATATGCGATCAATGCCGGCGGCGGAAACAATAATCCGTGTATAGGAAGCAAGCGGGTAACCATAGACCATGAACATAATGCACCGAAGATTTCAAATGTAACAATTACAGGAGATAACACTGGTTATACGGTGAAATGTAAGGTGTCGGATGATTCTGGAATCGACCGAGTGCAGTTCCCTACTTGGACGGAGAATAAAGGACAGGACGACCTGGATCCAAAATGGGTGGCTTCAACCTTTTACAAAGGAAATTATAATAAGGCAACCGGGGAAGTAACATATCGTGTAAACAAGAGCGATCATAATAATGAAAACGGAAAATATATAACGCATATATACGCATACGATATTTATGGAAATTCGAGTTCGTATGGAACAGGATACACGTTTGTATCGGAATATAGTGTTAAATACAATGCAAATGGAGGAAGCGGGGCACCGACAGGACAAACGAAACAGGTCGGAAAGACGTTAACACTTGCAAAGGGAATTCCAACCAGAACAGGATATGAATTCCGTGGATGGAGTACATCATCAGGCAGCCAGAACGTTGCATATCTTCCGGGTGGAAATTATACGACGGATGCAGATAAAACACTGTATGCGGTATGGAATCCGGCGAATACGATAGCAGATTCACAAAATGTAAAAGTGGATATTGCCGGAGCCGGAAGAATGTATAAGATTACACCGCAGACAATGGGAACCTATTGCATTGAAAGTACAGGATCACTTGATACAAAAGCGGTACTTTATAACTCGGCGGGAACAGTGCTTGCAACGAATGATGATGGAGGAAATGGAAGCAACTTCCGGCTGGAGTGCCAGTTAAATAAGGGTGAAACTTATTACATAGAAGCAAAACTGTACAATATCCAGTTAACTGGAACATTCGAAATGCAAATGAAACGGAAAGTCAGTGTAGCTGACATGAGCGGTGTAGTCATCGGCGGTCATGCGAAAGATGCGTTGCGTGTGAACTGGAACAGGAATACGAGTGCATCTGGATACATTCTGGAGCAGTACAGCAACGGAAGCTGGAACCGAATCGCAAGAATTGAAGGAAATGCAACGACAACCTACCGTGTGGAGAAACTGAAAGCAGATACTACATATCAGTTCCGCATCAAAGGATTTGCCTTCAATGGAAGCACCGCAGTGTATGGAAACTATCAGACAGTATCCGGAAAGACAGATGCTGCAAGCCTGAATCTGGACAGCCTGAACGGAGTTAAAATCGGTGGCCGTGCAGAAGATGCGCTTCGTATCAACTGGAATAAGAACGCGGATGCATCGGGCTACATCATTGAGCAGTACACGAATGGAACCTGGAATCGAATTGCACGAATCGGAAATGGAAATACGACAACCTACCGTGTGGAAAATTTAAAAGCAGGAACGACGTATCAGTTCCGAATCAAAGCGTTTGGACTCAAAGGAGCGGAAGCTGTATATGGAAAATATATTTCCGTTAGCGGAAAGACCAATCCGACATCTGTGAGTGGACTGAAGATCGGAGGAACAGCGAAAGACGCGCTGCGTCTGAACTGGAATACGGTCAGCGGAGCAGAAGGTTATATCATCGAGAAATACGAAGCCAACACCTGGAAACGGATTGCACGTCTGGAAGGAGGAAAGACAGGAACTTACCGTGCGGAAGGACTGAAAGCGGGAACGAATTACCAGTTCCGTGTACGTGCATTTGGCTTTGATGGAAACACAGCAATTTACAGTGAATACAAAAATATTTCCGGAAAAACAGATGCAGCAGCACCGACAGTAACGATAGGAAATATGAGTGGAGTAAAAATCGGAGGCCGTGCAGACAATGCCTTGCGTCTGAACTGGAATAAAAATACATCCGCATCTGGTTATATCATCGAACAGAATCAGAATGGAAGCTGGACAAGAATTGCCCGGATTGGAAGCGGAAGCACGACGACGTATCGTGTGGAAAATCTGAAAGCGGGAATGAGCTATCAGTTCCGGATCCGTGGATTTGGATTCCAGGGAAACACGCCGGTATATGGAAACTTCACTTACATTAACGGAACAACGATTCCATCCAAAGTAAGCGGTCTGTCTATCGGAGGAACAGCTTCGGATGCGATCCGTCTGAACTGGAATAAGAATGCAAATGCATCCGGTTACATTATTGAACGATACCAGAACGGAAGCTGGGTACGGATTGCCAGAATAGCGGACAAAAATGTCCAGACCTACCGTGCAGAAGGCTTACAGAGCCAGAGAAATTATGTGTTCCGAATCTGCAGTTTTGGATTTGACGGAGAAACAGCACTGTATAGTGAATACCAGATGATCGCTGGAAATACCAAGTAACGATTGAAAAATGAAGAAGACTGTTAGAATGAGAATGTGTGAAATATATGTTTGAATTTTAACAGTCTTTTTCTTACAAAATTCTTGCGATTGTTAAAAAAATATAATAAAATAAGAATAAAGAAAATGAAAACAAATTATAAAATGATGGTTACGGGAGAGGAGAAAAATGAGTGAAAAAATAAAGAAACTGATCGCCATTATTCTGACAATCAGCATGGTATTGCCGGTGAATGCAGTGATGGTTCCTGCACAGGAGATTTCTGAAAAGACATCAAATGTAACAGAAATCCAGTCGGAGGAGCCAGCGGAAACATCTCAGAAAAAAGACGACATGGATGAAAGCACAGAAAAACAGGAGAATGAAAAAGAGGCAGAAACAGACGCTGGGGATTCTGTGACGGAAGAGAAAAAAACAGAAGATGAAAAGAAAGAGAACGAAAACACAGAAGACGAAAAGATAAAAGATGAGAAGAAAGAAGAAACAGATGATGCAGAGCAAAAAACAGAAGCATCAGAAAATGAAAAGGTAATAGAAACAGAAGAAAAGAGTCAAACAATGGGCGCCGAACCATCCGGTGAAGCAGAAGCTTCGGAAGAAATAAAGAGGACAGAAGAAATTCCTCAAATGCAGACAAAAACAATTACGTATGTAAACCCGATTTATGAAGATGTGATTTCGGAAGAAAACCTGGAGCCGCTTCCGGAAAATTCAAACTCAGAAATTGCAACATACAGCAATGAATACGGGTATCTGAATACTCCGGAAGAGGCGGTTTCTTACCTTCGAGAGCAGATGAAAAACCGTGAAACATATATTGTAGTCAACTATACTAGTACAGAAAATAATTTTGGAATAGCAGCAAGGGAACTCTCAGATGCGGCACTGGAACACACAGGAGTAAGTACGGAAGGCGATTATCTGAAGTGGTCTTATGGAGGATGGCGAGCAGAGGAATCCATGGGACAGATTGGTGGGCTGTATTATTTTACGGTAAAATATTCGGTTACATATTATACAGACTTTAACCAGGAACAGCAGGTCAGCGCCAGGGTCAGCCAGGTTTTATCGTCACTTGGTCTTACAGGACAGAATGATTATACGAAAATTAAAAAGATTTATGATTATATTTGCAGCAATGTAACGTATGACTATTCCCATCTGAGTGATCCGACGTATCAGCTGCAATATACAGCGTATGCGGCACTCATCAATGGAACGTCTGTGTGCCAGGGATATGCGGTATTATTCTACCGAATGGCATTGCAGTCCGGTGTTGATGCAAGACTGATTTCAGGAACAGGAAATGGAGGACCACACGCATGGAATATTGTAAAGATCGGAAGCTATTATTACAATCTTGATTCTACCTGGGATGCGGGAAACTCCTATTATTATTATTTTCTGAAAAATGATAGCAGCTTTGGAAATCATGGTCGTGATTTGGACTATGCAACTCCTGAGTTTTATCAGCGTTATCCGATGGCAGCAGAAAATTACAGTGGGCGTATTGTAGAAACTCCGGATAAAGTATCTGGATTGAAAATTGGAGGATGGGCATCGGACGCTCTTAGACTAAACTGGAATAAAAACGCAAGTGCGTCAGGATATGTTATTGAACAGAAAAAGGCAGGAGACTGGACCAGAATTGCGAGAATTGGAAGTAACAGTACAGTTACATACCGTGTGGAAAATTTAAGCCCGTCTACAAAATATGAATTCAGAGTGAAAGCATTTGGATTTGATGATGGAACGCCTATTTACAGTGATTATGTAAATGTAACAGGAAAGACAAAACCGTCCATGGTAACAGGCGTGAAAATCGGCGGAACAGCGAAAGATGCGTTAAGAATTAACTGGAATAAAAATACAAGCGCATCAGGATACATTATTGAGCAGAAAAAGGCAGGAAACTGGACAAGAATTGCGCGAATCGCAGAAAATGGAACCACAACATATCGTGTGGAAAAATTGAATGCAAATACAAAATATGAATTCAGAATACAGGCATTCGGATTTGATGAAAATACGCCATTATACAGTGAGTGGGCAGCGGTTTCCGGAAAAACCGAAACAGGAAATACGGTTTCATCAAATGTACCTGAGGTAACAGGAGTAAAGATCGGCGGAAGAGCTGCAGATGCCTTGCGGTTAAACTGGAATAAAAACGCAGGCGCATCCGGCTATATTATTGAACAAAAAAAATCCGGCAGCTGGGTTAGAATTGCAAGAATAGAAGGAAACGGAAATGTTACCTATCGGGTAGAAAAACTGAACGCATCAACTACTTATGATTTCCGGATTCAGGGATTCAATTTTAAGGGCAATACACCTGTTTATAGTAAATGGAGTTATTTATCTGGAAAAACAAATCCAAATAACGTATCCGGTTTCCGAATCGGAGGAACGGCGAAAGATGCTTTGCGAGTAAACTGGAATAAAAATACAAGTGCATCAGGATACATTATCGAGCAATACAAAGGAGGGAAGTGGTACAGAATTGCCAGATTGGAAGGAAACGCAGTAACTACTTACAGGGTAGAACATTTGCAGGCCGCAACCAGTTACATTTTCCGGATCAGTGCATTTGGATTTGACGGAAATACGCCTTTATATAGTAATACCACGATTACAGCAGGAACAACACAATCTTAAAGAGAGAAAGAAAAGGGGGCAAAGAGATGAAACAAAAAAGTAAAAAAATCAAATGGATTCTTTGCGCGATCTGCGCATTCGTGTTTTTGACATGCAGTCCTCTGCGTGCTGAGGCATCGACAGGAGGAAAATCAGCAGACGATGCGATCAACTGGGTAAAATCGCAGGTTGGAAAAGGACTGGACTACGATGGCGTATATGGAAATCAGTGTGTGGATCTGATTTGCTATTATTATCAATACTTAGGTCAGAGATCACCGGGTGGAAATGGTGCTGACTATTCCTGGAATGCACTGCCGTCCGGCTGGCAGAGACTTCAGGGGGTACAGCCGCAGAAGGGTGATATTCTGGTATATTCGGGAAATTCTTCCAATCCGTATGGTCATGTGGCTATTTACGCAGCAGACAGGGAAACGTATCATCAGAACTTTAATTCACATCCTTATGTGGAAAAAGTTACATACAGATATAATGGTCTGGGCAACAGTTATTGGGGTGTTATTCGTCCGGACTGGAGCAAAACAGTTTCCAATAATTTTGAAAACATTGTGTCATCGAATGTGTCCTATACAACAGCGCATCTGTATGCGAAAATCAGTCTTACCTATCTTACAGAATGTGGATATGTCCTGGGGGAATCGAGCAGCTCCATGCAGGTAAGAGAATATGAATATCCAAATGCAAAGGTATTAAACATTGATTATGATGTGAGTGGATTGAAAGAGGATACAACGTATTATTATCAGTTTTACTATGTAAGCGGCGGTAATAAAGTATGGAGTCCTGTTGGTACATTTAAAACACTGAAACAACATATTGATTTAACAGGAATTCAGTTAAATCATACGGTAGTTGGACTTAAAACGAATGAGACAGTACCATTGAGAATACAATATCTGCCATCAAATGCTACAGATCAAAGATGTCATATTGAAAGTGCAGATCCATCGATTGTAGGGATAAGCTGGAATTTAGACGATGGAGACTGTATTCTTGGGAAAAAAGCTGGAGTGACAACGATCACGGCAAGTAACGGAAATATAAAGGCAACGTGTAAAGTATATGTCATTGATCCGGCGAAAAAAATGGAAGGACTGAGTATCGGAGGCCGTGCTTCCGATGCCATTCGGCTTAACTGGAAAGCGTTGAGCGGTGTAAATGGATACAAAATCGAAAAATATGCAGGAAGCAGCTGGACGACGGTTGCAGATGTTACAAATTCAAGTACGACAACGTATCGGATCGAGAACTTAACGCCAGGCACAGAGTATCGATTTAGAGTATCCTCCTACACAAAGGCAGAAGATAACGGAACGGTTTTAGTTTCAGATTACGGTACCACGACAGAAATCAAAGCAAAAACAAGTCCGGCTATTGTGAAAAATGTAAAAATCGGCGGAACGGCGCAGGATGCATTGCGAATCAACTGGAGCAAAAATGATACGGCATCTGGTTATATTATTGAGCAGTACAAGAACGGAAGCTGGAGCCGAATTGCACGTCTGGAGGGAAATGCAACCGTTACATATCGTGTAGAAAAACTGGCAGCATCTACCACCTATAAATTCAGAATGCAGGCGTTTGGATTTGACAAAAATACTGCACTTTACAGTGATTGGGCATATGTGTCTGGCACAACGCAGAAAAAAACTACAACGTTAAAGGCATTGACTGGTGTGAAGATCGGAGGCTGGGCATCAGACGCACTTCGAATCAACTGGAATAAAGGTGAGGGTGCATCCGGCTATATTATCGAACAGTATAAAAATGGTGCATGGAGCCGTATCGCCAGAATCGAAGGTGGAAATGTAACGACATTCCGTGTAGAAAGATTAGCAGCATCAACAGCATATCAGTTCCGAATTCAGAGTTTTGCATTTGATGGAGGTACGCCGGTATACAGTGGTTTTGTAAAAGTAAACGGCAAAACGAAACCATCCACTGTATCGGGTGTAAAAATCGGCGGACGGGCAGTGGATGCATTGCGGATTAACTGGAATAAAAATGTTTCTGCATCCGGTTATATTATCGAACAGTACAAAAATGGAAGCTGGGTGAGAATTGCCAGAATCGAGGGAAACAGTACGGTAACCTATCGAATTGCAGGGCTTCAGAGTGGCACTTCTTATAAGTTCAGAATACAGGCCTTTGGATTTGATGGAAACACACCGCTTTACAGTGATACGGTTACTGTTACAGGAACAACAAATTCAGCAGCAGGAACAACAAATCCAACAGCAGTAACAGGGCTTAGAATTGGTGGAACAGCATCGGATGCAATACGGTTAAACTGGAATAAGAATGATCGTGCATCGGGCTATATTATTGAACAGTATGTGAATGGAAAATGGAATCGAATTGCAAGAATTGGTTCCAATGCGACAACAACATACCGGGTAGAACATCTTGCAAAGTCATCCAATTATGTATTCCGTATGCAGAGCTTCTCATTTGACGGAAGTACACCACTTTACAGTGAATATGCTTTCATTGAAGGAAATACAAATTAAAAACATAGAAGGCAAAGGCACAATTTTTACAAATGCGGTTGAGAAAGATGTGTTTGTAGTTTGCTGATGAGAAAAAAGTTCATGATATCGTAATGCGGGAAAGTATATGATATCATGAACTTTTTTATACCGCCATATGTGGAAAACAAAATAAAGTAGGAAAGAAAAAACAGATGATGTCTGCCGGAAATACAGCAATGATGTGGAGGAAGGAGCAGATATGAAGAGAAGAATTTTAGCGATACTGCTTGTGGTCAGTTTGATTGGCTCAGGAACAAACTGTGTCTGGGCAGAAAATATCGGAGTCGACACAGGAGCAGAGAACGTGGAAGAGCTCTCGGAAGAAGACAGTTTAGAAACAAAAGACGGAGAAAATAAGCAGGAAGAAGAAAAGCAGACGGAAGAGAAACGGGAAGAAGATAGCTTAAAAGAGAGCGAGCAGACAGAAGAAAAACCGGAAGGAGAAAATGACAGCTCTGATTTAAAAGAAGAGGAAGAAACAAATCCGGGTTCTGGCAAGAACGAGGATAATATGGAAGAAGATTCGGGTTCTGACAAGGACGAGAACAACATAGAAACAGATGATGGAAATGCAACAAATGAGCTCGCCATGCAGAAGAGCATGACACAGGAAGAACAGAAAATCGACAGTAGTCAGGAAGAAACACCACGAAATGCCCAAAGTGCAGATGGTACTTTTACAGAAGGGCTGGTGACGTATCAAGTAAACGATGACCAGACCACCTGCACCATTGTTGAAGCAGACAGAACGCGAACAGATGCAATTGTTATTCCGGAAAAAGTGCGGGGATATAAAGTTACCGTCGTAGGAAAAATGGCTTTTGACGGCTGCAAATTCAAGACTATTCAGCTGCCGGATGGACTTCTGAAAATAGAGTATAGTGCATTTCAGAACAGTGAACTGGAAAATATTTCAATTCCGGATACTGTTACGGAAATTGGGTTTAATGCCTTTTTAGAATGTCAAAATTTAGTTTCTGTAAAACTGCCGGCAGGATTAAAGGAAATTTCGTCACAGATGTTCCGGTATGATGAAAAACTACGAAATGTGAATGTGCCGGAAGGAGTGGAAAAAATAAAATTTAGTGCATTTGAAGAATGTAGCGGTCTTGTGGAAATTTCGTTGCCGGATAGTATAAAAGAGATAGAAAGTTATGCTTTTTTAATGTGTGTAAATTTACAAAAAATTAAGTTACCAAAATATCTGGAAAAAATAAACAACGAAACGTTTAGAAACTGCGAAAATCTGAAAAATGTAATATGGCCAGATAAGCTTAAGGCAGTCGGGGATAGTGCTTTTGCATCTTGCTATTCTTTGAATACGAAGATACCGGAAGGAATTCAAAAAATAGGAGGGGGCAGTTTTTCGGAAACAGGGATTGCAGAGCTCACAATTCCAGAGAGTGTTATGGAGATTGATACTCGCGCTTTTCAAGGATGTAAACAATTGAAAATAGTAAAAATGGGATCGGGAATAAAAACAATGAAAGATAGCGTGTTTTCGAGCTGCGATGAACTGGAAATGGTCATGTTATCGAATAAAACGGAAATGATAGGGTGGGGTGCCTTTTATAATTGTCCATCGTTAAAGAAGATTTTTATTCCGAAAAGTGTAACCAGGATAGAAAACGAGGCATTTAATTTTGATTCCAAACTGGAATATCTTTATTACGAAGGGAATAAAGACGATTGGGGAAAAATAGAAATTGGAGAATATAATGATTCTCTCCTGGCCGAAACTACAAAAATATTATATAACCAGAATCAGTTATCGAATGATGAAAAGGAATGGAATTATAAGGTAAATGATGATGGAAAAACCTGCATCTTATATGGAAGAAGTTCTAAAGCATCTGCGGCTTCCTATGAGAACATTGTGATTGATACAATTGACGGATATACGGTAACGGAAATCGGGGACAATGCTTTTTATTATGATGAAAAAATCAAATCTGTAACATTATCCAAAAATATTAAATATGTTGGAGAAAATGCATTTGGAGAATGCAAAAATCTTGAAAAACTGACGCTATTATCAAAAAATACAGCGTTTGGAATGGATAGCTTCGCGATAAGTGCGGATCGAAATATTAAAGATATTTATTATGCAGGCAGTGTTAATGACAGAAAAAAATACTATGGTTCCAGCTATTCGGTAGGATATTCCAGCGCCAGATGGCATTATCAAAGCGATGATAATGTTTCTTTTCAATATGAATATCAAGTAAATGAAGATGGAAAAACCTGCAAAATTACACAGGCGGATCCATTAATATATGGTAAAGTAGAAGTGCCAGAGAAAATGGATGATTATACAGTCACAGAAATAGGAGAAAATGCTTTTCAGCACTGTTATAGTATAGAGCAGCTTGTGCTTCCAGACAGTATAAAAAAAATAGGAAGATATGCATTTGATGAATGCTTTGCTTTAGAAAAAATTACTTTTTCAAAAAACTTAGAGGTTATAGGAGGAAGTGCGTTTGGGTTATGCGAAAGCTTGAAACAGATTGTTATTCCAGATAGCGTTGTTGAGATTGGCGAGCAGGCGTTTAGTAATTGCAAAAATTTGGAAAAAGTTACTCTGCCTTCGGGATTGAAAAAATTAAATCGTTATGCTTTTGACTGTGGAGAAAATTTGAAAGAAATTGTATTGCCAGATTCGTTGGAAGAGATGAGCGAATGCTGTATATCAGGAAGTTTTAAAGAATTAACAATTCCTGGAAAGATAAAAATAATTCCGAAAGATGCTTTGTTTTTTTGCGAAATTGACAGATTGACAATTTCAGAAGGGGTAGAAGAGATTGAAAAAAATGCGGTTCGCCCAGCCATGGATGGGGGAATGGTAAAAGCGATTTCTTTGCCTAAAAGTATAAAAAAAATTTCAGAAGATGCGATAGGAACAAATGATCTATACGTATATTATGCGGGATCACAAAATGATCGTGCAAAAATAAACAATATGGACAGTCTGGTGGATAAGGCTTCTTGGATTTATAAAACAAATACAGTGCCGGAATATAATTATAATTTGAATCCGGACGGCAAAACAGTTACGATCATAAGCAGCAATATTGACATTCAAAGTAAAATAGTTTTACCGGATTTGATTCATGGGTATAAAGTTACAGCAATTGGCGATAATTTTTTAAACATGCAGGAGAAAATCCGGCAGGTTATATTTCCAAAATATCTTGAATCCATTGGGGAAGGAGCATTTGGATGGTGCAACAATTTAAACACCGTTCAATTTCCAAAATCTTTGAAGTATATTGGAACATATGCATTTGATGTTACTTCTTTGAGTTCCATTCGCTACAATGGAAGTAAAAGTGACAGAGAAAAAATGGAGCTGCCGGCACAGGAGGACAACCCGTTAAATCTTGTGGAGTGGATTTACAACTATGACAAATCGGATGTGAAACCGAAGCCCACAACATCACCAGTTCCAACATCCACACCAAAACCTACAACAACGCCGGATTCCGGTAGTGGAGGTTCGTCTGGCGGAACGGCGGGAGAAACAACTGGTCAGGGTACCATAAGTGGTGCCAAAATTGGCGGACGTGCTGCGGATGCTTTGCGGATCAGCTGGGATAAGAACAAAAAAGCAGAAGGATACATTATTGAACAAAAGAAGAACGGAACATGGACAAGAATTGCAAGAATAGCCGATGCCAATACGACAACTTACAGAATAAGTGGGTTAAGTGCTGCGACAACATATGAGTTTCGGATCCGCATCTTCTATTTTGAAGGATCGGAAGCAAAATATGGAAAGAACTGTAATGTTTCAGGAAAAACTAATCCATCCACGATATCCGGTCTGAAAATAGGAGGAACTGCGGTAGATGCGCTGCGTCTCAACTGGAACAAAAATAATTCTGCGCAAGGGTATATTATCGAGCAGAGTCAGGCCGGAGTATGGAAGAGAATTGCAAGAATAGAGGGAAACGCAACTGTTACATTCCGGGTGGAGAAGTTAAGCGATAATGTTACCTACAATTTCAGGATACAGTCATTTAGCTTTGATGGAAACATACCGCTTTACAGTGAGTGGAAAAATATTTCCGGTAAAACGCAAAAGAAGAATCCGAATGCGGTGAAAGAATTCAAGATTGGCGGGCGTGCAGATAATGCACTTCGGCTTAACTGGAAGCAGGAAAAAACGGCAGAGGGCTATATTATCGAACAATATCAGGCAGGAAACTGGACAAGAATTGCGCGTCTGGAAGGAAATAATACAAGTACATACAGGGTAGAAAAATTAAATCCTTCCAGAGAATATAAATTCAGAATCTGCGCTTTTGCCTTTGACGGATCCAGGCCAATTTACAGTACTTATAGCACGATGAATGGAAAGACAAATCCATCGAAAGTAGAAGAGGTTAAAATAGGCGGTACTGCAGTAAATGCATTGCGAATAAACTGGAAACAAAATGAAACGGCAATGGGATACATTATAGAGAAAAAGGAGGGAAACAGCTGGAAGCGGCTGGCACGTATAGAAGGAAAAAATGTAACAACATATCGTGCTGAAAATTTAAAGTCAAATACAACATATGAATTTCGAATGCAGGCATTTGGATTTGAAAATAATACGCCGCTTTATGGAGAATGGAATTACGTATCGGGTCTTACCGATGCAGACAATGTTGTTCCGGGCAGTGTGACGGGACTAAAGGTTGCAGGGCGCGCGGCAGATGCGATCAGATTGAACTGGGATAAGAACAGAACCGCAAGAGGCTATATTATCGAGCAAAACAAATCTGGAAAATGGATCAGAATTGTGAGACTGGAGGGGAATTATACAACAACGTACCGGGTGGAAAAATTAGCAGCGTCAGCTGCCTGCCAATATCGTGTACAGGCGTTTAATTTTAAAAACGGGCTCCCTGTTTATAGCAGCTGGAAGTATATTTCGGCAAAAACACTGCCTGCCATGACATCTGGATTCCGAATTGGAAGTGCCGGAAAAGATTCCGTACAGCTGTCTTGGAATAAAAACGCCAGCGCATCTGGATATATTATTGAACAGCAAAAAGCGGGGAAATGGGTTCGAATTGCAAGAATCGAAGGAAATGAGATTACGAAATATGATGTGAAAAATTTGCAGAAAGCTACAACATATACATTTCGAATACAAGCCTTTGGATTTGATGGAAATACTCCGCTCTATAGCAGCACGTCAGTTACTTTCGGCAGTACGAAAACACAGTGAAAATAAAGTGAATATTACGGAAAATTCAGCAAGGAAATTTGCAACGAAAAGTGAGAGTGTAACAGAAACTGTGTGAATTTTGTTGAACTGCTTTCTTGATTTTATCGAATGCCAGAATTGTCAGTCAAGGCGGAAACTTTGCCTGGACTGACATTCTGACATTTAATATTCGTGTTCGTATTATCCCGGGCATTAAACCAAATATTAAATCTTAAAAAAGATATCTTCAAAGCTGATTTGCCGTGTGAATTGTGGTATAATGAGCGCAAGTGAATCAAAAGAGATATTGCTCGCTTTTGACGAACAACGAAAGCTGATTATAAGATACGGAAACTATTGGAGGCCATGGTACATGCTGCCAGCAATTTTTCAAGAGATGTAAAGTGAGCAACAGGCAGGATCATGTTTCAAATAAATAATATGTATGTTGAAAAAGGTAGGAGAATTTAATGGGAAAAATTGAAGGAGTAAAAATAGAAAACTTTGGTCCATTAAAAAATATTATTATGGGGAAAACTCTTTCGAATCAAAAGGGGGAAGCGCTTGGGAATATGACGGCTATTATCGGCCCAAGCGGAAACGGAAAAAGTACCTTGGCAGATGCGTTTGGTTTTCTGGCAGATTGTCTTGAATTTGGCGTGGAATCTGCCTGCGATACCAAGAACAGGGGAGGAGTTCAGCAGATCCGTTCCCAGGGGGTAACCGAACCAATTAAATTCGAACTGTACTATCGGGAAAAAAATAATACGCGTCCCATTACCTATGAATTGGAAATTGACGAGGATTCTATGGGGCGTCCCTATGTCAAAGAGGAACGTCTGCGCCAGAGAGTCAAAAAAATCGGCAGGCCGCTTTCTTTCCTGCTTTTGCAAAACGGAAAGGGATATGCTTATGAAGGAAAAGAAGGTGGTGCGGATGACGAGGGACGGACGGTCATTGGCGAAAAAGTAGATGTTGAACTGGCAGATATTCGGAAACTTGGAATTGTGACATTGGGAGCCATGAAACAGTATGAACGAATTGAACGGTTCCTGAATTTCCTGAAAAGCTGGTATTTATGTTATTTTACGCCAGATGCAGCCCGAACGATACAGACAGCAGCACCGCAGCCTTATCTGAATCGTACCGGAAGTAATATCAACAATGTGGCGCAATACATGTATCGGGAAAACAGGAAAGATTTTGCAAAGGTTCTGAAGGAGATTCAGACAAAGCTTCCGGATATTGAGCAGATTGAACCGGTTAAATTCGAGAACGGACAGATGATGCTGAAATTCTGGGAAAAAGGATTTAAAAATGCTTTTTATTCTCCTAAAATGTCCGATGGAACCTTGAAATTATTTGCTTACTATTTGTTACTGCATGAAAGCAATCCAAGACAGCTTGTATTTATAGAAGAACCTGAGAATGGATTATATCATCAATATTTAAAAGTATTGGCAGATGAAATGGTAAAGAGCGTAGGAACCGGTTATACCAAGCAATTATTTGTAACAACGCATAGTCCGTTTTTCGTGAATGCGTTGTCCCCGGAAAATGTATGGGTATTGACAAAACAGGAAGATGGGTTTTCAACAATTAAACGTGCTTCAGAATATGAATTTGTAAAAGAACTTTCCGCAGAAGGCATCAGCCTGGGTGACATGTGGTACAGCAGATATTTTGGTTAGGAAGAGGAATTTATGTATTTTCAGTTTTTAATTGAAGATTTGTCGACAGAAATTTTAATAAATCATGTAATAGAGAAATTAAAGGCAAAATATCCTGACAGAGAAATTTATGCAGATACAAAATCTTTTAAAGGTATCGGACATCTCGCAACGCATGGAAATTTGATGGAACGAAAAGGTGGAAATCTGTTAAATAATTTACATATGTATCTTCGGGGATTTGACCGGAGTCTTGCATCGATGAAGCAGGCTGCTATTATTGTAGTTTTAGATAATGACAAGAGAGATCCAGAGGTTTTTCGGCAGGAATTAGAGAATGTTGCGAAAGAAACAGTTAAGCTAACAGACTGCGTGTTCTGCGTTGCAGTGAAGGAAATGGAAGCGTGGCTTTTGGGAGATGAGAATGCCATTTGGGAAGCATATCCATCGGCAAAGAAAAAATTCCTTCGAGATTATGAACAAGATGGAATTTGTGATACATGGCAAATCTTGGCAAATACCGTGTATCCAGGCGGATTATCAGAATTGCAAAAGAAATCGCAAAATCGTTATAGTGAAATTGGAAAAGCCAAGTGTGAATGGGCAGATAAAATAGGTGTGAATCTTGTGCTGGAAGAAAATATTTCACCGAGTTTCCGATTTTTTATCAACGAACTTGAAATGAGAATTGCATCCGAATAGGGTGGTTTCCTACGCATGCAAGGGCAAAAGCTCGATCAATAAGCTTTTGCCTTTGAGGGTACGAAGATTATAGCACTCCAAAAAAATACTGCACACTCTTGACAACAGGTCTATGATAGAGTCAAGAGGTGATT
>CAJJOP010000033.1:0-17610 GCA_905193415.1 uncultured Roseburia sp. | reverse complement strand
GAGCACTTGACTTTTAATCAAGTTGTCCGGGGTTCGAATCCCCGATGCTTCACTATGTGGAACCCTTTCGAGGGTTCTTTTTTTGTTCTGCATATCCAAAATTGGTCCACCGGACCAATTTTGATTATGTTTATCTTAAGGTTACGGCGAAAATCTTGCAAAAGAGCAGGAAATGTACTATGCTTTGAAAGAATAAAAAAGAACGGAGGAATCTGTTTATGGCACAAAAAAAGAAAAACAAAAGACGAAGACGCCAGTTTCAGCAGAAAGTGATTTTAAGTGTTCTGCTTGTTATCATTATCGGATTGATTGGCGTGCTTGGATATCAGATGCAGAAGAACGAGAAAAAACAGACGGATGGAAACGCAAGTGCATCCTCTTCGGTTTCGTCATCCTCTCTTGCTGGGGACAGTTCAGAGCCGATATCGGATTCCAGCCCGGAGGAGGAGATTACACCGACGCCTGAGCCGGTACAGCAGATTTCGTCAGATGGTCTGAACAGTCAGCATGCCCTGCTGGTGCGGGAAAGCGATCTGGCTGAGATGATGAATCTGGGCGGAGATGAGAGAATTTATCCGGCGTCGATGACAAAGATTATGACAGCGCTGCTTACCATTGAAAATCTTCCGGATCTGAACGAGACGATTACGGTTCCGGAGGACATCTTCGAGGAACTGACGGCACAGGATGCGTCGGTAGCGGGATTTAATCCGTACGAACAGCCAACGGTTCGTGATCTTCTCTATGGTGTGCTGCTGCCATCCGGCGCAGATGCCTGTGAGACATTGGCGAGAGCAGTCGGCGGATCGGAAGAAGGTTTTGTGGCCATGATGAACCAGAAAGCAGAAGAACGGGGACTTACCAATACGCATTTTGAGAACTGCACGGGACTGCATAACGACAACCATTATTCTACCTGCCGTGATATTGCGGTGCTGATGAGTGAGTGTCTGAAGAGTGATACGTTTCGCGAGATCGTGACGAGGGAGGTTTACACAACGGAGGCTACCGCATCACACCCGGAGGGAATTACGCTGTATGATACGATGCTCCACCGGTTTACCAGCTATGAGATGAGTACGACACTGGAGAACGGGGCAGTCATTGAAGGCGGAAAGACCGGATTTACCGATGAGGCGGGTCAGTGCCTGGTCAGCTTTGCAGAATATGGAGGCGAAGAGTACATACTTGTTACGGCAGAGGCCATGACGGATTCGGGATCTGCGGTGGACAGCATCGCGGATGCGAGTACGGTGTATGGAAGATTACAGTAAATACAGGTGAAAGCGAGAGCTGGAAACGGGAGAAAATTCCCGGTTCCGGCTCTTTTTTTTGCGTGAAGTAAGTCGAGAAAATAAGGTGTGGATAACATTGGGGATGTTTTGCACGGAATGCGCAGAAAAGAATTATGTTTTCCACAAAAGAAAGAAGCGCATGGGAAAAATTGTGGATAACGGAAAGGAAAAATCCGGTTTTTGTGTATAGATCGCACCGGATGGGAAATACTGCTTACTGTAGAAAAGCAGGAGGAGAGCGAGAAATCGAAAAACGCCTCTGAAATGCTTAAAAAGATATCAGCAGAGGTGGTAAGAACATGAAAAGAGACAAGTTGAGAATCGGCGTGATCACAGCGGCACTGGCAATGATGATTGCAGGCGGAGTGCTGACCTGGCAGCAGGATGCGAGAAACGGTAAGGCAGATCAGGCGAAACAGGGAGAGACGGCACAGCTTACAGAGGACGAAAGCACCGGAACTACAGAACAGCAGACGGAGGAGACGACGGGAGATGCAGACGGAACGCGTGCCGTACAGGATCAGGCAGATGATGTGGAAAACAGTCTGGAACAGGCGCCGGAAATGGAAGCGGCGTGTGAAGAAGAGGCGGTGGGAAATCCAGAAGCAGATGCAGAGACGGCTCAGAATACACCGGAAGAATCAGATGGGAATACAGAAAGACAGGACGCGCAGGCGGTAAACGGAACAGCGGCGGATCAGAACGGAGAAACAGGATCAGGAGAAACAGCGGCGAATGAAGAAACGAGTGCAGCATCCGGAACTGTGGATTCTGCAGAAAATCAGGAAACGGCAGTTGAGACAGCAGGGGCTGCACAGGATCTGATGTTCAGCGAAGCGACAATCATGGAACTGCCGGTTACTGGAACAGTTCTGATTCCGTATAACATGGAAAATACCGTTTATTTCCCGACACTGGATCTTTACCAGTGCAATCCAGGCGTTGTTTTCTCGGCGGCAGAAGGAACTCCGGTTCTGGCGGCAGCGGACGGAGAAGTTGTGAGTGTGGAAAATGATGCAAGAACCGGCCTCACCGTCACCATGAATCTTGGAAATGGATACGAAGCCATCTACGGACAGCTCACAGACGTTTCCCTCGAGGCAGGCCAGAAAGTTCAGAAAGCAGCACGGATCGGAGCAGTTGCAGCACCGACGAAATATTATGTAAAAGAGGGAAGCAATCTTTTCTTTGAGATGAAAAAAGATGGAAAAGCCATTGATCCTATGGTATATCTCCCGGCAATTTCGGAATAAAAAAGAGGACCTGCACGAAATGGGATGCGGGAAAGTATTATAAAGTGTAGGATTCGCAATCGAATCTTTTTTACAGGTTTTGAATACAAAAAAGGCGGCGCAGACCGCGGATGGTAAAATACCGTTTTTCGATTGCTTTTTATAAAAAAGGCTGGCTGAAAACAGTCAGCTTTACATATAACAAACAGGATTGTTTTGATATAGAAAAAGGGTGGAATAAAAGGAAAGTAACCGGTTACAGAAAATGTGAAAGTTTGTCATTTTAGGGGTTTCGTTTTTGAATGTTATCGGTTAAAATAGATGTAGTGGACAGATCCTGAAAACAAGGAGGATTAGAAAAATATGGAGCTTTTATTTATGGACCCGGTGTTCAAAGAAGCAATCTGGGGTGGAACAAAGTTAAGAGACGTATTTGATTACGAAATTCCGAGCGATACAACCGGCGAGTGCTGGGCGATCAGCGGACATGCCAACGGAATGAGCCATGTGGCAGGCGGAAGATTTGATGGAAAAACATTAGGTGAGCTCTGGAAAGAGGAGCCGGAAATTTTCGGAAATTACCCGGGAAGCCAGGTTCCGCTGCTGATCAAGATCATTGATGCAAAAAATGATCTGAGCATCCAGGTTCATCCAGATGATGCTTATGCAGGAGAGCATGAGAATGGATCTCTTGGAAAGACCGAGTGCTGGTACGTGCTGGACTGCGAACCGGGTACAGAAATTGTTATCGGACACAATGCAAAAGACAAGGCAGAAGTGGAGAAAATGATCCGCAATCATGAGTGGAGCGATTTCATCCGCAAAGTGCCGGTACATAAGGGAGATTTCTTCCAGATCAATCCGGGATGCGTACATGCCATCAAAGGCGGCACACTGATTCTGGAGACACAGCAGAGCAGCGATATCACCTATCGTGTATACGATTATGACAGACTGCAGAACGGCAAACCGAGACAACTTCATGTAGAGCAGAGTATCGATGTTATCGAGGCTCCGTTTAAAACGGCAGATATCGATACCTTTACAGAGGAAATCCCGGGCGCGGTACATACCCATTTTGTAACATGCAAGTTCTACTCTGTAGATAAATACGACATCGACGGTGTATTCACCTTAGATGCGAAAAAATATTATACTAATGTAAGCGTTATTGCCGGAGAGGGTACTGTAAACGGTATTACGGTGAAAAAAGGTACACACTTTATTATTCCGGCTAATTTTAACGGATGCAGATTTGAAGGAAAACTTTCCGTGATCTGCTCAAATCCAGAGGCGTAAGAGAGGAGAAAAACACAATGAGACTTGGAGCATTAGAAGCAGGCGGAACAAAGATGGTCTGCGCAATTGGAAACGCAAATGGAGAAATTTATGAGAGAATTTCTATCCCGACCGAGACACCGGAAATTACCGTTCCGAAAATGATTGAGTATTTCAAAGAGAAGGACATTCAGGCACTGGGAATCGGTTGCTTTGGACCGATCGACCTGAACAGAAAATCCGAAACATATGGTTACATTACCACAACTCCCAAATTAGCATGGAAGAACTACAACATCGTAGGCGCTTTCGCAGATGCACTGGACATCCCGGTTGGATTTGATACCGATGTAAACGGTTCTGCACTGGGTGAGGCTACCTGGGGAATCACAAAAGGTCTGGACAACAGCATTTACATCACCATCGGAACGGGCGTTGGAATGGGAATTATTTCAAATGGCAAGCTGTTGCACGGCATGCTTCATCCGGAAGGCGGACACGTTCTGCTGACCAGACATCCGAAAGATACTTACGGCGGAAAATGCCCGTATCACAGCAACTGCCTGGAAGGCCTTGCTGCAGGTCCTGCCATTGAAGCACGCTGGGGCAAAAAAGGTATTGAGCTGGCAGACAAAAAAGAGGTATGGGAGCTTGAGGCTTACTATATCGGACAGGCACTTGTAGACTGCATCATGCTGCTCTCCCCGCAGAGAATTGTTTTGGGCGGAGGCGTTATGCATCAGGAGCATATGATGCCGCTCGTAAGAGAAGAAGTAAAGAAACAGCTGAACGGATATCTTGTAACAAAAGAACTTGAGGATCTCGACAGCTACATTGTACTTCCAAGCCTGAACGACAATCAGGGTATCATGGGCGCATTGAAACTGGCGGTAGATGAGCTGGCAATGCAGTAAAAATAAAAATGAGAAAACCGTTCGGAGAAATCCGGACGGTTTTTTGCTTACAGGAAACTTCGTTGAATTTTCCTGCGAAGCAGGACTCTTTCTTATTTTTTTGATTGCGCCTAAAAGAACCGAGTGTTAAAGTTACATAGAATACAGATGAACAGAAGGAACGGAATTTGAAATGGAACAGGGGAATTTTACATATATTCTGGAATGCAGCGATGGATCTTTTTATACAGGCTGGACCAATAATTTGGAACGCAGAGTAAAGGCACACAATGCTGGAAAAGGAGCGAAATATACAAAGAGCCGCAAACCGGTAAAACTGGTGTATTTTGAAACCTTTTTAACAAAACAGGAGGCTATGCGGAGAGAATGGGAAATTAAGCAGCTTTCGCGGGTAGAAAAATGGAAGCTGATTCAAGCGAAGAAGCAATAAAAATACAAAAACAGACGGCTCAAACAGGCACAACGGTATGCGTAAGCGAGCAGTCTGTTTTTTTGTGTCAAAGCAGGTCAAACATTTTCAAAAGAAAATAGATATTTTGACTTGAAAAATAATTTTATCCTGCTATAATAAAAGAAACGATAACAAGTAGTAATGAAAACTACATAAAGTAGTAATTGAAATACACAGTGTTTCTGACAGGAAAGGAATGAGCAGGATGAAGTATATCAGAAAAAATGGAATCAAGGATCCTGGCAGTGCGATTACACATGGGATTGCGCTGATCCTGGCGGTGGTGGGAACGCTGCCATTACTTTTGAAGGCGGCGCGGGAGCCGGATCATCTGCATGTGGTTGCGATGGCGGTGTTTATGCTGAGTATGATTTTGCTGTATCTGGCGAGCACCGTGTATCACACGTTTGATGTAAATGGGAAGGTAAACCGTCGACTGAAGAAGTTTGATCATATGATGATTTCCGTGCTGATTGCGGGAAGCTACACACCGATCTGCCTGATTGCACTGCATGGACGGACGGGAATTGCACTCTGTGCACTGGTGTGGGCGGCAGCGATTGGCGGGATTCTCGTCAAGGCATTCTGGATCAACTGTCCGAAGTGGTTTTCTTCAGTGCTGTATATCGCAATGGGCTGGCTGTGCGTTCTGGCGTTTCATCCGCTGTTTCTGGCCCTCTCGCGGCCGGCGTTTGGATGGCTGCTGGCCGGCGGAATTATTTATACAGTCGGCGGGGTGATTTACTCCTTAAAAATGCCGGTGTTTAATGCAAAACATAAAAAGTTCGGAACACATGAAATTTTCCATCTGTTTGTGATGGGTGGCAGCTTCTGTCATTTTATTGTGATGTATTATTTTGTGGCGGCGATGCCGGTATAAAAACTTGTTTGAAGATAAAACAGTAATGCAAAAATAAAATACTGCGGAACGTATTTTCGTTATACCCGGGTATTAACATTTATTTGGGAAAACTTTACGCTCCGCAGTACTATTTTTGCATTATTTTTTCTTTTGACGGTATTCACTCGGAGAAATTCCGTAGACTTTTTTGAATACCTGTGTAAAATAAGAAAAATTCGTGTAGCCGATATTCGTTGCAATTACACTGACCGGGAGATTGGTTCCCTCAAGCAGGGAAATCGCAATTTTCAGTTTTTCCTGCACGATATAGTCAGAAAGTGAAATTCCTTTTACCTTTTTGAAAAGCCGGGAGAGGTATTCCGGGTTCATGTATACCTGATGTGCGATTTCGGTGCGGGTAACATTCTGGTGAATATTTTTCTGAATAAAATTTATCACCTGGTCGATCTGTGAAACACCTGGTTCTGCGCTAATTTGAAGGCTTTTTAGATAATCAACGGAAAAATCAAGCAGTTTATGCATCTCTTCTATGGAATAACAGGAGTTGTTCAGAGCGTGAATATCGTATTCTTTTTCAAAAACACCGTGTGCACCGATGTGGTGATGGTTCAGAATCTGATAGAAGATCTGAAGAAAATCCTGTAAAAAGAGACTGAGCATTTTCTGGTTTACATGACCGGATTCTTTTTGGCGGAGCAGATAATCATGCATGTCTGCACGGACGGCATCGTAATAACCAGAGGAGAGCATGACATTCCAGTGGACAAAATCCGGAGGGGTGTAGGGAACCTGGGAAATGCTGGATTTCTGATAAAAAATACCACTATAGTTTGCCGCATTTTCACTGCGCTGTTCCAAAAGTTGCTGTATTTTATCTGGTAGCAGAAGAAAATTTGCAGAATGAGCACAGTAGCATGCTATTTTAAAGTGGAGATACTGTGAAGCGGCTTCCACAAAAGTATGCAAATAAATTTGCACCTGATCTTTTGTGAAATTATCGGTTTCGTATAAAATAAGGGCAAAAACCTGTTCGTGGACATGGCAGAAAAGCAGTTTTTTAGTGAACGGCTCAAACAGCTCGAAAACGACATTCTGCAGGATAGAGCGGAGGAGAGAAAGGTCACGAACTGGATGTGGCGTGTCCTGTTCGAGAATATCAATCAAAGTCAGAACACAGGAACAGTCGGGATCGAGTTTTATGGAGATCGTGTCCAGAAAACTCAGGATATTCTGCGGTTCTGCAGGCTGTTTCTGCAAAAATTCATTTAAAAGCACATCAAGAAGATCCATTTCGCGTTTGCTGAAATAGTTTCCATATTCACTGTAAAATTTTTCCTTTCTTTCCTTTTGAATTTGCAGGACTGCTTTCTGAATGGAAACCTCAATTGCACTGTAGGGAGCGGGCTGAATCAGATAATCGAATCCGCCGAGTTGCAGTGCTTTTTGTGCATAGGAAAAATCTTCATGTGAGGTGAGAAAAATACATTTGATTTCTGGAAAATGCTCCGCAACCCATTCATAAAGTTCAAGACCGCTGCCGAGCGGCATTTCGATATCGCAGAGCATGATATCCACGGAATTGTTTGAAAGAATTTCACGCGCACGGATAATGTCGTTAGCACAGAAAACCTGTCGGATGGAAAGCGCATCCCAGTTGATGCCGGAATGAATACCGGCGACAACATCGGGTTGGTCATCAATAATCAATACATTCATTCGGGATTCCTCCTCTTTCTAGGATAATGAAAACAAATTTTCGTTTGAGAGTAAGCTACTTTTAGTTTCTGAACTGGTATTTGGTTCTTCCTGGATGGGCAGGATAATTTCTGTCATGGCGCCGGAGGAATTGTTCATACAGATCAGTCCGGCCTGGTCACCGTAAAGTAAGGTAAGTCGTTGACGGAGATTGTGTATACCGATGTGCTGTCCGGTTACTGCATCTTCTGTATGTTGCAGAAAGGACTGCAGAAATTCGTCCGGAAATCCGGTTCCGTTATCCTGAATACTGATATTTAAATAATTTCCTTCTTCAGTCTCTGTTAGCTGTACGGAAATGTGTACATTGAGCGGCTGGCTGGAGATTCGCCCATGCTTAAAAGAATTTTCGACGAATGTCTGAATGCAGAGCATGGGAACCGGAAACTTTGAAACAGCGGGATCGGCAGAAATGGTCAGCTCAGAAGAATCTCTTGTGTTTAGCTTCTGAAGTTTATAATAATTCTGTACCTGATTCAGTTCCGTCTGCAGTGGCACAAGACTGCTGTTGTCGCGGAAGGTATAGCGGATATACTGGGAAACATATAAAATCATTTGCTGTGCATCGTTTCCTTTATTCTGTTGAATCATACCGTAAAGAGTTTTCAGGCAGTTCAGATAAAAATGAGGCTTCAACTGAATTTGAAAATATTGCAGCTGAGATTTTTGAATGGTCAGCTTATTTTCATAAGTGCGGATTTTCAGATGGTGAATTTCATCCATCATTCGGTTAAAAGTGGAATTAAAGACGGAAAATTCACGGATAAACTGTGTTTCCTGCAGTTTTGAGTTCAATTTACCGTTTCGAATATTCTCCATGGTAGTGATTGCATCTCTTAATGGAGAAAAGTAAATTTTGATGGCCAAAAAACACATGAACGGAATCAAAAGCAGTGCCAGCACAGAGGCAATGATGGCAAACATCTGTGTCGCATTTAAATAAAACTGGCTTCCCTGGTAAGAGGAAAGGTAAAGCATGGTAATATCAGCATATTTTAAGCGATCCTGTACAACAAAAAAGTTTTCTTTTTGTCCTTTTTTGACGTGGTTATTGTCTTCAGGCGAAAAGGTCAGTTTATTTTCTGTAATGGTTTTAGAAGGATTTAATACGGTTCCGTCATTGGAAAGATAGACGAGTGAACTAGTTTTATGCGTTTGTGTGGCGAGGCGAGATGGAGCCATGACCAGATCAAAATCTACTAGAGAAACACTGTAGGCATTGGAAAAACCGAGAAGGCGAACCAAAAAGTATTTATCACCGACTTTATCGTAAAACCAGGATTTGGAAGTTGATTCAAAATCAAGGGATTTTACATAATTCTGCATTGTTATTAATTCTTCATAGGAATAGCAGTCCTGATAGGCACAGCGGCAGACATCATTGGGAGCAGAGTAAATATAGACAGCACCGAGACATTCTGTCAGAGCAAGCTGTTCCCGTGCTTTATTCACAATGGAGAGTGTATTTAAATGAACATTGAGCGGATCAAGTTTATATTTTAGTTTCTGATAATTCCAGTTCTGAGCCCAGTCCTGTGCCATTGAGGTTTCTATCTGGGAAAGATCTGCTTCTAACTGTTCCTGATAGAGAAACAGAGCATTTCGGTTTGCAGAAGCGATTTCGCGGTTCAGCAGGCGAAGCGAGTAGAAATCAAAAAATATCGTCAGAAATGTAAGCGGAATAAGCATGATAAGGCTTATAAGGGTGAAAAAAATTTTTGATGAGATGTAAAAATTTTTACGAGATAACATAAGAGCCTCCAAGAATATAACAATATAAGAAAAATCGTGTGAGCGTTCCAATTGTTGGAACATGCCATTTATTCTAATGTAGATGTCGTGTGTTTTCAAGAAATAAGTATACAGATTCGTTAAAATAACGAAAGTTACAGTGGTATGTCACAATATATAAAGAGAAAGTCACAGATTTTATAGAGAAAGAGATACTTCTTTGATAGGATATAGCTATTCGTAAAACAAAGAAAAGAACAAAGGAGAGAAATGTAATGAATAAGAAAAAAGCAATGGCATTTTTACTTGTTTCTGTTATGGCGGGAAGTATGCTGGCAGGTTGCGGAAGCGATGCAAGCTCTGCACAGGGTTCATCTTCTAAGAGCGCAGAAAGTAGCAATAATGACAGCTATACAGTAAAAATTCTGGCACCTGGTGATGCAAGTACAGATGACTGCGCAAAAATTTCTGAAGCAGCAAGCAAAATCACAGAGGAAAAATTCAATACAAAAATTGAAGTAACAAGAGTTGGTTTTGGAAGCTATGATCAGCAGGTAAACCTGACATTGGCATCTTCTGAAAAATTGGATCTGATGTATGAGTATTGTGGAAATGTAACATCTGCAATCAGCAGCGGACAGAGCCTTCCAATTACAGATTATCTGGACAGCTATGGCAGCGATATGAAATCTGAAATCAGCGAATCCGACTGGAAATGTGTAACCTTTAACGGCAATATTTATGGTGTTCCGTCCAATAAAGAGAAAGCAACGGGATGGAGATTTGCTATGAATAAAGAGATGGCAGATGCAACCGGAATTGACTATAGTTCTATTAAAACAGAAGAGGAGTTGGAGCCGCTCCTTGAAAAAGTAAAAGAAATGTATCCAGATGTATATCCCATTGTTTCTCATGTGGGTTCCATGAGCCTTATGGCAAATTCAGATGACCTTGGTGGAGATATCGGATCTTTAGAGAGTGTATCTTCTGACAGCACAGAAGTTATTAATTACTACGCAACAGATAAATATATGAACGAAATGAAACTTCGCTATGACTGGGCGCAGAAAGGTCTGATCATGCCGGATGCTTCCACTTCTACTGAAATGGCAAATAGTCTGATTGGTTCTGGTAAAGGTTTTGGACGTTTTACAAATACAAAACCAGGTATCGAGCAGGAGATCGAAAAAGAGTCCGGAAAAGAAATCGTTGTTTTGGATCTGGTAGAACCATATACTACCACAACACGTGTTGACATTGTATGGTATGTTCCGCATAACAGTGATAAACCGGAAAGAGCTGTACAGATATGATAAATCATCTCTGGTACCAACAGGAGATGCCATAGGATTCGAGATGACAGAGGATAGAGGAATGATATGCATAGGACCTTATGATATCACCATAGATGAACTTCTGTCGGGTAATGAAGGGAGAGGTAAAAAGAAGCTGGATATAGCAGAGAATTTTATCAAAGAGTATTTCGGCTCAAGCAAAGAAATTATATTAAATGATATATTACAGGAAGCAGCCAGACGAGGAATAAAAAGAAATACGTTATTATCAGCTAAAAAGAAACTTGGTATAGCATCTGGAAAAGGTAAAACGGATGATGGAATAAGTTATTGGACTTGGATATTACCACAATAAAGAGTTTAACAATCTGAATGTTTGAGGAAACAGATTCTAAATTCTTATAAGAGTTTAGAGTCTGTATTTCTTAAAAGAACAGATTATTAAATTCTTGATATGTAACATATATGTATCAGATATAAAAGACTGGTATATATAACTCTCGGAGAGCCCCCGCAGTTATGGCAAAACAATATTCACAATGTCAATTGTGGATTTGGGTTGACAGAACTGCTAGAAGGTTATCATCTATGGCAAAGCCAAGATGATAACTGCACTGCTCCGATAGAAATACAGATAAGAATATAGTACAGATAAGGAGATGCGAATGGGAAATATTTCATATACAGCTCATGTGAGCAATAAGAAAAGTGCCATTACATCGAAATCTAAGCTGACAGCTGTTGCAAAGCATAATCTGAGAAAATACAAGTCATCAGATTACAGCAAAGACAACATTGTTATTGTCTATGGGACATCAAATCTGATTGATGATGTAAAAACAGTATATCACAAAGAATTCGATGAGGCATTAGAAGAATATAATAAAAAGCAGACAAGACCAGACCGCCGGATAGAAGATTATTTTGAACATGTCGCTGGCAAGGAGCAGGATATGGCGGTAGAGATAATCATTCAGATAGGCGACAGGGAGTTCTGGAAAGAGTATGATGATATGAAATCATATATAAAGCTATCGTATGAGATAATATTGGGTGAGCTAATCAAGAGACTTCCACAATTTGTTGTGGCAAATGCAGTAGTTCATCTTGACGAGGATAGTCCTCATATGCATATAGTGGGAGTTCCAGTAGCAGATGGATATAAAAAGGGACTTAGCAAGCAGGTATCAAAGAGGAAAGTGTTTACAAAAGAAGTGCTTTCGCAAGTGCTGCAGGACGAGCTAAGGGAGGTAGCCAATAAAGAGGTTAATGATTGTTTTGGAGAACAAATAAAGGAAAAGTCGAAAGGACGTAATCACGATCTGACAGTTGCGGAATATAAGGTGGCACAGGAGACAGAACATTTGGAGCAGATACAGGAACAGGTGAGTGATGCGGATATTAAGTTGTTTGCTTCACAAATTGCCTATAAGGAATTGGAGCGTAGACAGACTAAGGAACTTAATGAAAAGCGTTCAGAACTTCAATTGGTAAAGCAAGAGCTGGCAAGCGTGACGGACAAAGCAAATGAAGCAGTAGAATTGCTTGATAAGATCAATGCTTTTGTATCATCATTCAGATTGTTCGCTCCGACAATAGAAGAATATGCTAATCATGTTGAAGCAGATAAGATTATAGAAGCAGGAAACTCATTTAGGGGAATATTGTATGAGATAGGAGAGCTGTTGGAGACATTTAAGGAACTGATAAAAGAAGGATTATGCTGGTTTCCAAGGCTTATGAGGTGGAAAACTTCTAAGGGCGAAGTGGCTCCTGTATTCATAGAGAAAAGCAATGGATATTCATATTCGGTGTATGGATATATGAATGTGGAGACTAGGGAATATTATAGCAAAGAGTCAATTCGACGGGAGATTAAGGCAGGTAACAGGACAGGAACAGTTGAACGGATGGATGCTAATGTTGAGGCTATGGCAAGAGATTTGCAGGAAATATTGAGGATTGGAGCGGAGCAGAAGAGGTTGTGGGATGTGTATGAGGGGAGATAAAAATAGCAATAGAACTTGCGTTCGATTAGCGGAGATGATATAATATGATTGAGTCAAACACAAGTTCCATTGCTATTATTCGATATATCGAATATAATATAAAATAGTTAAATTAAGAGGTATATAAGATAGTAATTCAAGTCATGAAAGTGTATATTTAGTATAGGATTATACAAAACTTGTGTTTGGAAAACAGAATAGATGTAGTATTTACATTTGACGGGAATTGAACAATATCAGATGATGTAGAACATCTAAGAAATATAAAAAGGAGATATAAAATGTTTGAAAAACTTATAAATGAAATTAAAGGACTTTCTACAATAGATTTTAAGGATGCGACAGAAAAAATAAGAAAATATATTGATGAAATATCAGAGAAAGATTTCAAAGAAATTGTAAAGCAGATAGGAACTATTCCTGAAAATATTGAACATGATTCTACAGAAGAAAAATTATATTCAAAGGCTTCGGATATAGTTTTAGCAAGATGTTTTAGAATGTTAGGCTTGGCATCGAGAGCTTTGGATGAAAGAGCAGATAGTGCAGATATATTGGCTGAGAGTATTTCGGGATATAAATATAGTTTAGTTGCGGATGCAAAATGCTTTAGATTGAGTAGAACAGCAAAGAATCAGAAAGATTTCAAAGTGAGTAACTTGAGTGATTGGCGTGGATCTGAGAATGAGTATGCTGTTTTAGTAGCACCATATTTTCAATATCCACAATCTACTAGTCAAATATATTCAAAAGCTCTTGATAATAATGTATGTTTGTTGGCTTGGGAACATATATCTATTTTACTTGAAGAAAATGTGAAAGAGACAGAATCATTATCTTTGGAATCATTATGGAATGCCTCCCAAATGATAGCAAGAGATAAAACATTAAGTTTCGCTAATGCTAAATGTTGTTTTTTACCTAAAATGGATGTTTATGTTGCAAAGAAAATAGGTTTGCCAGAATCACAATATAGAAGTATGCTAAATGATTATAAAAGATTAATTATGTATAGGGGAAAAACAGAAATAGCATATTGGACTGGATGTATAGAGGAAATAAAGAAATATACAAAAGAAAAAGCAATAGAAGAATTGATTAAAGCAAAGAAATTACAGGAAAAAATAAATGTTATTTCGCAATATATAGATAAATTAAACAGGTAGGTGAATATTAATGGGCAGAGTTGAATTGGGAGATTCAATACAATTAATAAAGAGTGTAGATACAGAATCTGTACATTTGATATTGTCTGATATTCCATATGGAATAAATTATGATAAATGGGATGTTCTACATAATAATACAAATAGTGCACTATTGGGAAAAAGCCCAGCTCAAGAAAAAAGTGGGACAATTTTTAAGACTAGAGGAAAACCATTAAATGGATGGGCTCAATCAGATAAGGATATTCCAATTGAATATTATCAATGGTGCTCATCATGGGCAGAAGATTGGTTGAGAGTATTAAAACCAGGTGCAAGTTGCTTCATATTTGCAGGACGGAGAATGGCTCATAGATGTATTTGTGCAATGGAAGATGCGGGGTTTATTTTTAAAGATATGATTGCGTGGGAGAAGGACTCGGCGGCATACAGAGCACAGAGAGTTAGTTGTGTTTTTGATAGAAGAAATGATGAACAGAATAGTTTGGAGTGGGAAGGGTGGAAGATAGGAAATCTTCGTCCACTATTTGAACCAATACTGTGGTTTATGAAACCTTATCCACAAGGAACTACTTTGACAGATAACATAATTAAATATGAAGTCGGTGCATTTAATGAAAATAAGTTAAAAGAATTAACTACTTTGAATGAAGGTATAGAAGTATGCTCTAATATCTTAAAAGTAAAAACTCAAAAAACTGATAGAGGATTACATCCTACGCAAAAAGCTGTGGAATTAATGGAAATACTTATTTCGTTAGTTACTAAAGAAGGACAGACAGTGTTAGATCCGTTTTGTGGATGTGGTACAACATTAGTCGCTGCAAAAAGGCTAAAAAGAGAATATATTGGTTTTGAGATAAATGAGGAATATTTTAACAATATGTTATTAAGGATGAATGATAATGAATAAAATACAGATTGGGTTTTCTGAGCCATTAAATGACGGAGATACAGAAAATACTACTTTAGGATGTAGACATACAAATCCTGACATTTGTGGAAGTAATGGTATAGCTGGAATATGTGCTTTTGAATCGGAAGATGGTATATGTAGAAAACCATCGCGTGCATGGAGAAAAAAGTATAATCAATTAGCTAACGATGAGAAGAGAACAGAATTGTAATATAATAAAATTACTTTTATGGCAAAGGAGATGAAAAAATGCAATTATCTGATTTTATAAGACAATTCCGTAATCATCCAGTGTTATTTGTAGGTACAGGAATGAGTCTAAGATATCTAGAAAATTCATATTCTTGGGACGATTTGCTGAAAAAAATTTGTTTTGAATTAAAAGGTAATAATGAATATTATTATGACATAAAATCAAATCATTGTTATGATGGAAAATATAAATATGATGAAATTGCTTCCGATATCGAAAAAGAATTTAATGCTACTTTAGTTTCAGACAGAAATGGGAAATTTAAAGAAATTAATGACTTATTTTATAGCAATATGGAAAAAGGAATTAGTATAAGTAGGTTTAAATTGTATATTGCACAGATATTTGGAACACTAAAATACAAGAGCAATCCAGAGCTTATTGAGTTAAAGAAAACAAAAAAGAATTTGAGTTCTATTATTACAACAAATTATGATTGTATGTTGGAAGATATTTTTGGATTTAAACCATTGGTTGGAAATGATATTTTGCTTAGCAATCCATATGGTGCATTATATAAAATTCATGGTAGCATAGATGAGCCAGACAAAATTATTATTACACATGATGATTATGAAAAATTTAATCAGAAATATGAATTAATAAGAGCACAATTATTATCTTTATTTATTCATAATCCTATTATATTTATTGGTTATAATATTGGGGACGATAACATAAAACAAATTCTAAAGACAATATTTACATATGTGGATCCTTCATCAGATGCTGCTGAAAAGGTCAGATCACAGTTTTTGTTGGTAGAGTATTCAAAAGATTCTGATAATGTAGAAGTGACGGAACATGATATTGATGTAGAGGGGTTTTCGACAATAAGAATTAATCGAATTAAAACAGATAATTATATCGCAATATATAGAGAATTATCAGCTTTGCAGTTACCAGTATCAGCTATGGATATAAGGAAGGTTCAGAATGTAGTAAAAGAAATATATGCAGGAGGTTCAATTAAAGTAAGAATCACTAATGATTTGGATGAATTGGATAATAGTGATAAGGTGCTTGTAATTGGTTCGCAAAAATCGATAACTTATTCATATCAAACAGCACCAGAAATGATGAAGAATTATTTTGATATAATAGAAGAAGAAAATAATCAAGTTTTGGAGTTGGTTGATAAAATTATGATTCAATCTTCTCAGTATTTTCCTATCTATGGATTCTCGTTAATTGATTCAAAAATTAAAAGAACTGAACAGTTAAAAAAGCAACAGAAAGAAAAATTAAAAGCAATTTATGATTTGGTTAAGACGAGATATAATGTGACAGAAAATTCGCTTGATGATATCCTACAAAATGATAACTATGCAATGACTTATAAAAACGAAGTCATTGCATATGCGTTAATGGAGAAAAAAATATTGCCGGAGGAAGTAGAGCCTTATTTAAAAGAAATGAGTAATTCGAGAGGGACAACTACTGACTATAGAAGATTATTATGTGCATATGATTATGTGAAATATTCAGATTATGATAGTAGCGAGAGATTTAATTAATATTATATGATATACAAATATTTAAAAACACCAATCCTCATCCATAGCATCAGCCCAATCCTGCAACTCACAATCAAGAGCCAATGCAGCATATTTAAGAGGCTCATCAATCGCAAGATTATCAATAAGCCTTTGAGAGTTAGGTGTAGTATTGAGATTCTTTTCTGCTTCAGCACATGAGACAAACAAAAGCACATTGTCGTCAAAAGCAATGTCGATTCCGTTCTTGTATTGGTTGTAGTAAGCAAAGTGTTTTTTCATAATGATAGTCCTTTCTTCAATAAAGTAATGAGCAGGTCTAGGAATGTGTGGGTAGTGCTACGCATACAACAGATATGTAACACTACAAGACACAAATCCCCAATCTATGGGCTTTTCAAGCTATTAAACGAGATCTACACAAACCCGGATCTGGCAAATATTCTTATCAATGGTCTGGAAGAAACTCATTATGAGTTTACAGACAAAGACAACGGTGTCATCAACTACCCAGACGGTGTAACAGCAAGTAACACAGGTTATACCAGTCTTCCATGGGCTTGGCCGAATGAGGCAATTTCCTATGTATGGGAAGGAAATGATCCGGACATCTGGGATCAGACCCAGGAGTTCAACAACAATGCGGTTGTTTCTCCGGCCAAAGGTTTTGCATGGGACAACACAGATGTACAGAACGAAGTAACTGCATGCGCAAACGTAACTGCCAAATATGGTCCTGCACTGGAGTGCGGTTCCCTGGATCCAGAAACTACCATTCCGAAATTCCTGGATGAGTTGAAAGCAGCAGGAGCAGATACCATCATCGCTGAGAAGCAGAGACAGTTAGATGATTGGCTGGAAGCCAACAAATAATGGAGGCTGGGAAGATGAAAAGAAATTGGGTAAGTGCAAAATAATTCGACGGATTGTGTTGCCCTAAAAAATATCCCATAATAA
>CAJJOP010000032.1:0-18178 GCA_905193415.1 uncultured Roseburia sp. | reverse complement strand
CGACCAGATTTCAGATGTGGCGTTATCCTTAGAGTATGTCAAACAGTATGGCGAAACTCACAAGGAATTGAACTACAAGCAAGTCTATCTGTTGGAACAATGTGTGGTCTGGCAGAGATTGAGCGTACATCTTGGCTGGCAGTGCGACAACGTGCGAGCTTCTTATGATGAAATTCCAAAAGCTACGCAGGACGAAGTTTTCTCTGGTGCAAGAGCCTTTGTCAAAGAGAATAAAGGACGCTATGAATGTGGCGGTTATATCTACTCTGGCGAAGGGCAGGAATTGGGACAATTCTGGGCGAAACTCAATGTTGGAAATGCGAAACTTCAAAAGACTTCCAGTAATACCAGCATTACAGACGGTAACGGGAATTACTCTATCGCTGGTGCGACATACGGTGTCTTTGCTGATAAGGACTGCACGAAACAGCTTGCCACCCTTACGACTGATGAAAACGGAAATACAGATGTCGTAGAGGTAAAGGCTGACACAGTCTATATCAAGGAATTATCCGCACCAGCAGGATATAAGGTTGATACAAATATATATTCCTTAAAGGTTGAAGCTGGAAAGACAGCGACCTTGAACGTATCAGATACACCAAAGGTAACAGACACTTTGATTGAACTCTTCAAGATTGATATGGAAACACAGAAAGACAATCCGCAGGGGAACGCTTCTTTAGCAGGTGCGGAATTTACATGGAAGTATTATACTGGCTTCTACAATAAAGACAATCTCCCTGCCGAAGCTACAAGAACATGGGTTACAAAGACAATCGCCGAAACAGACAGCGACGGTACAATCCATTATGTTACAAAATTAGCGGACACATACAAAGTATCTGGCGACAGTTTCTATATGCAGGACGGCAAGGCAGTTCTTCCACTTGGAACACTAACCGTAGAAGAAACAAAAGCTCCAAACGGTTACTTGCTGGACGGTGCATATATGCAGGCTGGCGATAAGTCCGAACAGATTAAGGGCTTATACCTTACACAAATTACAGAGGACGGCGACCTTGCCGTACTTACTGGAAGTAACCAGTTTTCCGTATCAGACAAGGTTATCCGTGGCGGTGTCAAAATTCAGAAACGAGATTTAGAAACGGGCGATACAAAGCCACAAGGAAGTGCTACTTTGAAAGATACTGCCTTTGACATCATTTCCTTAAATGATAATGCGGTATTGGTTGAGGGCAAGTTATACAAGAAAAATGAAGTGGTAAAGATAATTCGTACCGATATTGAGGGTATCGCTTCTACTTCTGCTGACCTCTTACCTTATGGAAAATTCCGTATGAACAATGAAAAAAGCAGAAACGCAGGAACAGGAATTTTTAGAAGTTTGTTCTTCTTACGACCATGACCTTTTAACTGGAAAAAAAGAAATGACATTGAAAGACTATGAACGAATTACTTATTTAGTTAGTTCTCTTGGGTATAGTCAATATCTTCAATTCCTTATTGGAAAATATATGGACTTAGCACAAGCTGACGAAGAACGAGAAGAAAGAGAACATGAAATATATTTGGAATATCCAGAGTATTATGAGGACGAGGGAATTTTAGAAGAAGAAGAAAAATGGCTGGAAGAATTTTTAAATCAACTTCCAGAGAAGAAAAGAGAATATTTTGAAAAACTTATAAAAGAGAGTTAAAGCTACTAAAAAAGTTACTGTATTCAGATGTTCTGATCACAGTAACTTTTTATCATTATACAAGGGAAAACAAATGCTAATAGACAAAATATTTTTTTCGTAACTTACATTTTCAATTTTACCGTCAATCTTTTTCAGCAATTCCTTTACAATATACAAGCCCAGACCAGAACTTCCTTTGGTGCGTGATTTATCAACAGTATAAAACTTGTTAAATAATAAGTTTACATCAATATCATCAAGGGATTTTGTTGAATTTTTAATTGTGAACACTCCTTTTTGATTGATAGAAACTTCAATGTAATTATCTGAATAACGAAGTGCATTTACAATTAAATTTTCAATAATTCGTTTACAGATAAGGTTATTTCCGTATATCCATACAGGAGTATTTTCTGTTTGAATGGTTGGTTGGATTTCTCCAAATTCATAATACTTTTCAATTAAGCAATCTGTAACAATTCTATTTATGTCAACACGCTCACATTCAACATCAACTTGCTCATTTTCTATCACAGATAAATCATAAAACTCTTGTACTAAATCCGTGAGATAATCTGTTTTTGCCTTAATGATTTTAATGCATTGTCCTTGTTCCTGTTTATCTTCACATTCTTGCAGAAGTGTTAAATAGCCTTGTATAGATGTCAAAGGTGTTCTTAAATCGTGGCTTATATTAGATATAGACTGTTTTAACTGTTCTTCTTCCTGCTTAATTTGAACCTGTAATTTTTTATGTAGATTATCTTTTTGATTGATTGCATAAGCTAATTCTTCAATGTCCCTATTTGATAAAGATACTCGTATTTTCCGTTGTTGCTTTATTTGCTTATTTATGTTGCGAATTGTTCTGATAATAGAGAATAAGGAAAATGCTAATATGAAAATAAAGCAAATCAATAAGAAATATAACATATTCGCATTTCCCCTTTCTGTTATGATTAGCGTATTTCTTGCTTTCTTAGTATCAATGCTGAAACAAGAAATGTAATAATTACAGTTCCCACGAAATAAATCAAAATATTGATTTCTAAATTATTTATCATATTATAAGAACAGGTATTCATCCAGTAATACATAGGATTTATTTTTAAATAGGTTAGAACTCTCCATGATTGAGTTGACATATTATCCCATGTCATCATATAGATAAGCGGTCCGCTAAATGTAAACAATGACATAGCACCTACAACGATTGCCGTATGTTTGAATATTACACATAACATAAGTGTAATTCCGATAAATGCTCCCATAATCATACAATTTAGTCCTGCAATTTTCAGCATTGGAAACAGTTGTATTGGAATATTAAATTTCGCACATTCTATTATAAATGCAATCATAATAAATGAAAAGTATAGAAATATACTGGTAATCGAAATCACAATATATTTCGCAACAAAAAACTTAATTCGGCTTTGTCCGCTTGCGATTGCAATTTTAATTGTTGAATCCGTATATTCTCTTGAAAAGAAAATGACAGAAAATATAAGAACAATCAGCCAGAAAAATACAGTATAAGATGTGGCTGTCCTTATTATTTCTTCAATCAATGGGTGTGCTGTATCGCTATAAGCACGAGCAAGAAATCCAACAGTTTCTCCTATTTTCCATGTTTTGTCTAAACTTGAACTTGATGCCACAAATTGTTGCTGACCGCCTATGGAGAAAATTCCAAAGACTGCTAAAATCAAAGCAAAGGTTAAGTACAATGCCTTTGTATGAAATAACTTATAAAATTCTGCTCTTATTTGATTAAACATTTTTTCGTCCCCCTATTAGATTTTCAAAGTATGTTTCCAAATTTTCTCCTTGCACAGAAATTTCATCAATAATAACTCCATTACTGGATAGTAATTTAGAAATCATTCTTACATTATCTAAGCACTCGTATATCCGAATAGAATTATCGGGGTAAACGGAGTAATTGTTAATATTTCCCTTTTGCTCTAATAAAAGAGTGGTTTTTTGGATATTATCTGTCCTTAAACAAATATGGCGTTTACATTCTTCGTTTAATTCTTCGGTAGAAATTTGTTTCAAAAGTTCTCCTTTATGAAGAAATCCGTAACAGGTAGCAAGCTGATGTAATTCACTTAATATATGGCTGGATATTAAAATCGTTACCTCTCGTTCTTTTACTAATTTTTTAAGAAGTTCTCTTAATTCAATAATTCCTGTTGGGTCAAGTCCGTTGACGGGTTCGTCCAAAATCAAAAATTCTGGCTCGCCTAATAATGCAACGCCTAAAGCAAGCCTTTGTTTCATTCCTAAAGAAAAGTTTGCTACTCTTTTTTTACCAGCATTGGATAAGCCTATCAACTCTAGAGTATCGGTAATACATTTTTTATTTGGAATACCTCGTTGTATTCTTTGTACTTCCAAATTTTGAGAAGCTGTCATATCCTTATATAACGCAGGCATTTCAATCGTGCAACCGATTTTTGACCTTTCATGTTGCAGATTATCCTTATGTCCAAATAGGATAATTTCTCCCTCGCTCTTAAAATTAAGACCTGTTAATAACCTGATTAAAGTCGTTTTTCCTGCCCCATTTTCGCCTACAAGACCGTAGATTTCTCCTTTTGGAATAGTTAAGTTCACATTCTTTAAAGCATAGAAATCTTTATATTTTTTGCTTAGATTTTTTGTTTCGCATATAAATTTTGTCATTCTAAACACTCCTTTCTATGCCACTATATCTAATAAGTCTAAAGAAAATCTAAAGTTATTTAATTTTATAACCGATTCCCCAAATGGTTTGTATATAATCTTCATTTGTAATCGCCTTAATTTTTTTACGAATATGACTGATATGGGTATTTATCGTATCATCATCATAAGCATAAGTTTTATTCCAAATGGATTCATATAAATTTTGCTTTGAAAAAATTTTTTGCGGATATTGCAATAATAGTCTTAAAATCTTTAACTCGGTTGATGTAAAAGATACTAATACCTCTTTGATATAAACTAGAGAGTTATTGATTTCAATATCTCTATATGTCAAAGTATCATTTTGACAGGACGTATTTGAAGTCCTTTTCAAATTTGCTTCAATACGAGCAAGAAGCTCATGCAGGTCAAACGGCTTAGTCATATAATCATCAGCACCTAATTTTAATAAATCTATTTTTGTCTGTACCATTGTTTTGGCGGAAACAACAATGACAGGAGCGTTTGTAAATTTACGCAATCTCTGTAATACATCATTTCCATTTAACTTCGGTAACATAATATCAAGTATTATTAAATCTGGAACAAGCGATTTACATAATTCTATTCCCTCTGCACCATTCAAGGCATAATGAACGATATATTTATTATTTTCTAAGAATTTTGCAATCATATTGCAAATGTCTATATCATCTTCAATAATAGCAATTTTATTCATGTGATTTCATCTCCTTTAATTAGATATTGTATCATAAGGTTTTTATGCTATCCACATCAAACAAAGAAGTCTATGGTACATTTAGAAATTATTTAGAAATATACTTTATGATTTTGGAAAATAATTTTGATGTGTAAATCAAGGAGTATGTTTCATGGAATGTTTTAAAGAAATCTATCGGCTATAAATGGAAAAAGCAATCAATAAAATCGTTAATTAGATATATAAATTCATTCGCTCGTGCAAACAGTCTGTTTTGTGCGGGCTTTTTTCATTCTGGAAAAATTTTGGATTTTTTGAGTTCTCAACTTAACAAATCACACCTGCCGTTCCCTATATGGTGCGGAAAGAGGGAGAACCACTTTTCACGTCATAGCGGAAAGGGGGTGAGATTGATGAAACCGTCTGACTTCCAGAAAACAGTTCAATGCCGTTTTGAAAGTTGTTTGAAGAAAGTTGTCCGTCATGTTGTTAAGGACTACCAGCAGAAATTAAAACGACGACAAGAGAAAGAAACGCTCTTTTGCGAACTCCCAGAAATCGTTGTAGAAAATCTGGCTGTCTGGGACGATTATGAAACGGACTATACGATTTTCAATGTATGCGGTTACGATATTCGTGTTTATGATGATGAATTGGCAGAAGCCTTGCGTAAACTACAATCAGCACAACCGCAGCGCAGCACAGAAAAATCCCGTCAATAAGATTTGTCTGCTTTTGGTTTTCAGCGTTCCAACGGAACGCGCAGCCATTGCCACCGGCAATGATCTCAGGGGTTTGGGGATATGTCACCAACAAGCATTAGCAGGAATTCCGGAAACGGGATTTCTGCTAAATACGCAATCTTACGTAAGATTGCATTGCTTGCCAGTAAGTTTAGCTCCATGTATTGACATCTTAGCCGCGTTTGTGTTATACTGTTATACACAACAGCATAACAGTTAAAACACACGGAGGATGCAGAAATGAAACTGATTATTTCAAATGTATCTGGCGTCCCCATATACGAGCAGATTAAACAGCAGATCAAGGCGGCTATTTTATCTGGCGAGCTTCAAGCCGAAGAAACTTTGCCCTCCCTTAGAACACTTGCCAAAGACTTAAAGATCAGCGTCTTAACAGTGACAAAGGCATACACAGAATTAGAGCAAGAGGGCTTTGTTAAAAATGTGCAGGGGCGTGGATGTTTCGTAATGGGGTCTGGTTCAGAACTGATTAAGGAGCAGCTTATTTGCAAAGTAGAAAACAATCTCACCGAAGCAATAAAAGCTGCAAGAATGGCAAATCTATCCACAGAGGAATTACATCGCCTTTTGGACATTTTAACGGAGGTAAAAACAGATGACTAATTATTTAGAGGTAACGAATCTTTCGAAATCTTTTGATTCTTTTCAGCTTCACAATATCAGCTTTACTTTGCCAAAGGGATATATTATGGGCTTGATTGGCCCGAATGGTTCTGGCAAAACAACGACAATCAAACTGATTTTGAATATGCTCAAGCGCACCGGTGGCACAGTCAAAGTGATGGGGCTGGATAATATCGCAGAAGAACAAAAAGTAAAATCAGAGCTGGGCGTTGTTTTCGATACAAATTATTTCAGTGATGATTGGAAAGTGTCGCAGGTTGAAAAATCCATTTCGGTATTTTATCCAAATTGGGACAGCCAGAAATTTGCGGATATGTTACGGAAATTTCACATTGCACCAACCAAAAAGGTAAAAGAACTTTCCAAAGGTATGCAGATGAAGTTAATGCTTGCCTGTGCGTTTTCATACGACGCCAAACTGCTGATCCTCGACGAGCCGACCAGTGGACTTGATCCGGTTTCCAGAGATGAACTTTTGAAAATTCTTTCAGAGTATATTGAAGATGGCGAGCATAGTGTTTTGTTCTCCACCCATATCACAGGCGATTTGGAGCGTGCAGCCGATTATATTACCTACATCAGTTATGGCGAGCTGTACTTTACTGGCAGCAAAGATGATTTTGTAGATATGTTCCGCATTGTAAAAGGTGGAATTGAGGAACTGTCCGATGATCTGAAAAATAAGGCGGCTGGTATTCGTACATTCCCTACGGGATTTGAGGCTCTGATGAAAACCGAAGATATTAGCGGTTTCCCTAACCTGACCGTTGATCCTGCCACCATTGATGAAATTGTAGTGTTTACAAGCAAGAAAGGTGACGATTATGAGTAATATTTTGAAATCCACAAAATTAGATATTGCATTGGTAAAACCATATTTTAAGACGATTTGCTTTACCCTGCTCCTGCCGATTGTGTTTGCCGCAATCAATCGTTCTTTGCTGACAGGGGTATCATTTGCTATGTGCTTTATTGCCATGACGACGGGATATACCTTTTCCATCACAGAAAAAAACAGCATGGATCGTCTGTTTGGTATTTTACCTGTTCGTAAAAGCGAGCTTGTGATCGGACGCTATGTTTTTGTCCTTGCAATGGGGCTTCTTTCCTTGATTATTTCTTTGATTGCACAGCCGCTTGTCTTGAAAGTGCTGGGTGAAACAGTTGGCGTATTTGATATTGTAACTGCCGCTATTGCAGGAGTATTCTTATTTGCACTCTATACCGTGTTCCAGATTCCGGGATATTACAAGTACGGCTCAATCAAAGGACGGGTATTTATGTATATTCCAGTGGCCGGTTTTTTGGTGACTTTACTTCTTCTCTCTAAAATGCCAGCTATCGGGAACTCAATTATTTCAGTCGTTGAATCTTCTCCGATACTTCTCGTTTTCCTTGCGGTTTTTGCTATTGTTGTGATGTATGCGGTTTCAATCTTCTTGTCCATTCGGATTATGAAGAACAAAGAAATGTGAGGTGATTGTATGGATTTTACAATTTTGGTAGTTGTGCTTTTGCTTGGTGTTGGCGTTCCTATCCGTAATAAACTCATACGGAAATATCGGGATAAGAAAAAGAATGATCGCAATTCGGAGTGAACAATATGGAGAAAACAGAGTTCATCCGCTGCCCAGTCTGCGGGAATAAAACACGCGACAAAATTCGGGAAGATACCGTACTTAAAAATTTTCCTCTCTTTTGTCCAAAATGCAAAAGTGAATGTCTAATCGACATTGAACAATTAGACTTACGATTAGCATTATGGGAATACCGTCGTTACTAATGACAGTATTCTGTTTGCTTTATGAGAAAATGCTCAATGCTGGAATGGGCAATAAATTTGAATTTGACAAGGAGATAATAATGATACCAATTTCTGATATTCTCATCCGCTCAATTAGTGGGTATGTGTTTATGGTTCCAGTCTTCGTACTGTATTTCTTGTGGCTCAAAAAATTGGGGAGAACACAAAGTTTTCTCCATACCGCTGCAGTGTTTGTTTTTGGTTATTATTTATTCGGACTTTTGACCGTCACAGGCATCGGCTTTACAAGCACAATGACCTTTCGCCCGAACATTTCTTGGACTCCATTTATCGGTATGATAACTGGGCCAATTGATACCATTCTGAATATTATTCTGTTTGTCCCGTTGGGATTTTTCCTGCCGCTGCTGTACAAGAAATATCATCACATGAAGACGGTTGCATTGACTGGCTTTCTGTTTTCTTTGGCTGTTGAAATTGTCCAGATGTTTGGCTGGGGTTCTTCCGACATCAATGACTTGATGACAAATACCGCTGGAGCCTGTATTGGATTTTTAGTTTATTGTCTGCTGTCAAGAATCTTGCCTGCCAATCTGAAAAAGCAACTTCAATCCAGCCGTGTCAATGCTGTGGCTGAAGTACTTCTCTTTGCTATTTGCACATTTGCCATTATGGTCACGGCTCAGACTTGGTTTGTCCATGATGTGCTGAATGTTCCATAAATTGTATCGGAAACAATCGGTCTCAGATATAAAAAAATAGTGTCTTCTGTTTGACACACCTGCAGACCGATTTTTCCGTATTGAACTTAGTCGCGTCAACGAAGCCACTACCTATGGAATTTCAATCTTTTCCTTCCTGTTATGCTTGGACAGATTGAATAATTCTCTTTGTGTTATATCTATTATTTTTAGGTAATAGTCCACAACGGCTTCTAACATGAAGGTACAAAAAATAAAAGTTGATCCTCAATCAACCCTATTATTGTACTCTTCAATTCATACTTTTCGATCTCAATGGTAGTATGGTTAGATAGACATCTGTTGCCGCTATCCCTTGGTAAGTTACCCGTTCAGCTTACCTACAAATTTAGAATACAATAAATGGCATCATTTGAACAGACTATATTTTTTTAAAATAACTGTTCTACTATGAGAGCTTCGGTCTGTTTGCTGTGCTGATTCTGGTACAGTTGGCGGCCACCGGCGCAGCAGCGTTCCGCTTTTACTACAAACAAAGAAAAGGCTGAATAGAAAATAGGTATCATCAATCAAAAATATCATTGGAGGTATAACTTATGGAAAAAGAAACAATGGGAACTGTAATTTCAGTTACAAAACAATGGTGGTTAAAAGTGAATCGTAAACCTGCCCGCGTTCATGCGATGGATGGCGCAGCCTTTCCGCATACTATCAAGGTCAAATATACGATAGACGGTAAAGATTACATCTGCCGAAAATGGATTGGTGCAGGAAACAACGTTCCTGACAAGGGAACAACGATTAAAGTTACCTATTGGGAAGATAAGCCATCGAAAGCAAGAATTGAGCTCTAATCAATAAATTTATCAAAATATGGAGGTGATGATGTGATGGGACATTAGCTGTTTTTGATATTGAAGAATCCGGCAAGAAGATTGGTGAAAAGTTATTTCTGCTTCTTAACGAGGAACAAAAGAATGCTCTAATGCAATATATTTTGGAACAAGGAGTCAGTCATGGAACAGTATTCAATTCCTGTCACACTTTCTCCGCAGCAGAGAAGAATCCTCTTACAGAAATACAAGAAGGCGAGCTTTATCTATGTCTGGAACACCGCACTGTCAGGGTTAGGGAACGGATTATCAACTTGACAAGTAAGGAGTTTGATATACTGGCATTGCTCATTGCCAATCCCAAACGTGTTTTTACTTACGAACTGATTACCGATTTGGTTTGGAAAGAGGATTGTGATTTCTATTCGAGAAAAGCGATTCATAATCATATGAGTAAGTTGCGTAAGAAATTGCGTTTTGAACCGGATCTTCCAAACTACATTGAGAGTGTCGCCGGGATCGGCTATAAATTTGAACAACTATAATATGAGCCCACAAGGTGTCGGTTCCCCTTGTGGGCTTGCTTTTTGCAGCATATATTCTAAGGAGCAGAATATGTAGAAAATTGCGAATATAAAGAGTAAAAAGCGAATGTCTGCGGACTGATACAGGAAACATAATCGATATAATTTTCTCCCAAGGAGGTATCAAGCAGCCGATTCAGGCCCCTCCTTGATGGGAGGAAATGCCTATGCGTCTATGCAACACAGATCCGCAGATAAACTGCTTTACATTCAGTCACCTATACGTCGTAGTCCAGCTCGTATGGATTGTGGCGTTTTTGGTTTCGACAAAGTTTGAGCATTTTCGCTGTCAACCTCCCGGAAAAATTTCATACTGTTGCTTTGGCGCGCCTGTTCTTTGTACGGGCGCGCTTTTTTGTACCCTTTTTTTAATCAGAAAGAGACTTAGACCTTATCGCTGCCGCAGCCCACCCTCTGGTTTCGATTTTTGCCATCAACTCAAACATCGAAATTGGAGGAAATTACTATGAAGAAAATCAATCTTCGGGATTATTACCCGTATTATACACAGGACATGATCGTTGAGGTGCCGGATGAAGTTGCTTTGTTGCTTCGGGAATATATGTTGTTGGAAGAAGCCTATCGGATTCGTACATACCGCTATAAAGCATTTTACTCTCTGGATCGAGACGAAGGTATTGAGCGTGAGATATTGCAAAAGCCTCTTAACCCGGCAGAAATTTGGGAACAGCGTCAAATGACGGAGTTGATTTATAAAGGTCTTTCCAAACTTCCGGTAAAGCAGCGCCAACGGATCTATGCACACTTTTTTCTTGGCATGAGCAAAGCAGATATTGCCAAAGCGGAAGGAACACACAAAAGCCGGATCACCCGTTCTATTGAAGCCGGATTGCGTAGTCTGGAAAAATATTTCAAAGAAATTTTATAACAGACGGCAACTTTGCCCCTAAAAATGTACTGAATAGTAGAGGGACATATTCGGTGGGACAAGCTGGACGGGTGTGGTAAGGAAGCATATACATCCTCCCACCCCAACTGCAATATCAATTTGTCTGCCATGCCCCTTGCTTGTTCCTTGACAACCGAATATACGCTGTTACAGGTACTTCATTCTGTGTTCCGAGCGGCAGATGGGGCGGCGCGGTGACAGGCAGCCTAAGGAGGTGATGAATCCAAGCTGTCCGAGCGATAAACGCAACCTACGAAACCGGCTGTGGCAAGCCGGACGCGATAACGACACAGATCATAATGGTACTTCTTCACAGCTTCCTAAAGACTTGGGGAGAGTTCCTGCGGCGTTTGCTTGCTCTGGCAAAGCGGCGGCGTATGTGGGACTATGATGCGGTGACGCTACCCGCAGCCTGTAACAGCCCCGTCCTTATAACAGAAGGACTTGCCGGGGTGCGTGGCAAATACGGCAGTAAAATCGAAATCAGATATAATGGGCCGGATTTATGTGTGCAATAACCATAGATCCGACCTATTCATGTGGTTTTGATAACACAGTTTTCAGAAGGGAGTTGATACTATGGAATTGAACACCATTGTCAGTGAAGTGGGTACGCTGGTAGACATTCGGGATGTCTCTGTCAACAAAGAACTTTCCCGTGATGAACGGATTGCAGAATTTGTTCAGCAGATAAAAAATCCATACCATTTTAAGTGTGGCCGTTTTACTGTACAGGCCAGCTTTTCTGCTGAAGGAGCTACCCTGGAAGAATGTATCAAGGGTATTTTACGATAGGCGCAATTTTAAGAAAGGGGCTGACTTTTCCGTAAAAGCATGGTAGAATAAGAATCGGAAAAGGAATTGAATATGGCATAACCACACTTCTTGAATTGCGGGGATTTTTCTGTGCAACGAAAGGAGTGTTTTTTTATGCAGGTTTACAAAGCGATTAAGTACATCCGTCTTTCTTATACGGATGATAAAACAGTAGAAAGTGACAGCGTTGCCAATCAGCGGCGCCTGATCGATGATTACATAGCCCGACACCCGGAAATTGAGGTTGTGGCAGAAAAAATTGACGATGGTTATAGTGGAGTTTTGTTTGATCGCCCGGCATTTCAGGAAATGATGCGGATGATCGAACAAGGCGAAGCTAACTGCGTGATTGTCAAAGACCTCTCCCGCTTAGGTCGTGAGTACATAGAAACAGGCCGTTATATGCGCAGAGTATTTCCAGCCTATGGAGTGCGTTTTATCGCAATTAACGATAATGTAGATACGGAAAATGACGCTGCCGATGATCTCACAGTTTCTGTCAAAAACATTATGAATGAGGCTTACTGTCGGGATATTTCCGTTAAGACACGGAGCGCCCTGGAAGTAAAACGGCGCAGCGGGGATTTTGTGGGTGCTTTTACCATCTATGGTTATGTGAAAGCCGGCGATAAACACAAGAGCCTGGAAGTAGACGAATATGCTGCCAATGTTGTGCGGGATATTTTCAGAAAACGGCTGGAAGGATTCAGCGCTTCCCATATAGCGGATGAACTGAACCGATTAGGAATTCTTTCACCGTTGGCGTATAAGCGCAATCACGGAATGCCTCATGCAAAAGGTGGCTATACAGACCGAAAGGATTGCAAATGGTCTGCAACTACAATCATCCGCATTTTACAAGATGAAACTTACACCGGAACACTGGTCCAGGGCAAGCAGACAACGCCCCATTTCAAATTAAAAGAGCGTGAGGACAAACCTTCTTCGGAATGGATTCGTGTGGAGGGAACCCATGAGGCAATCATACAAAAGCACGATTTTGATCTGGTGCAAAGGCTCCGCAGGATTGACACAAGGACTTCTCCCAAATCGGATAAGGTTTACCTGTTTTCCGGCATTTTGATCTGCGGCTGCTGTGGCTGCCGTATGACCCGCAAGACGAACCGCTATAAAGATAAAGAGTATCACTATTATTACTGCCCGACCGGCAAAAAGAATGGCTGCACATCGTCGGTCATGCTGAAAGAGTCGGATCTGATTGAATGTGTACAGGACAGTTTGAAAGGACATATTGAAAATGTTGCTTCTCTGGATGCCCTGCTGTCCAGTATCAGTCAAGAACGGATTAACCGGGAATTGGCGCAGGAATATGCCGCACAGATCAGAGTAAATGAGAAGCGTGTGGCACAGACCGAGGGCTTTAAGGCAAAACTCTATGAAAATCTGGTAAGTGGAATTCTGACAAAGGAAGAATTTCTCTCTTACAAGCGAAAATACAATGCAGATATTGAACTGTTCCAAAAAGCAATCGCTGAATGGAACGAAAAACTTACAGATGTATTAGAAAACCGAAGCGAACGAAACCGTTGGATCAACCATTTTATGAAATTTTCTACTATGGAGGATATTGACCGTCGGGCAGTCATGCAGCTTATCCGAAGCATACGGGTAATGGGTAAAGATGAACTGCATATTGAATTTAATTACCAGGATGAATATCAGAAAGCAATCTTTTTGGCAAAACAGATTGCTACAAAAAATGAAGAAAGGATGGTGGGTTAAATGGCAAGAAAAAGCAGAAAACAGACGGCAGTTCCTATGCCGGCACCATCTTTGTATGTACATGTGGCTCTGTATATCCGTCTTTCTGTGGAGGATAACAAAAAGCGAGGCTGCTCAGTAGAAAACCAAAAACTGGTACTGAATGACTTTCTTTCGGATAAACCGGACTTCGTTGTGTATGATACTTATATCGACAACGGAGCAACAGGGACAAATTTTCACCGCCCTGGATTTCAGCAAATGCTATCTGATATTGAAGCAGGCCACATTAACTGTGTGATTGTTAAGGATCTTTCCCGATTAGGGCGAAATTCTATTGACACAGGTTATTATATCGAACAATATTTTCATGCACATAATGTTCGGTTCATTGCTGTTACGGATCAGTTTGACACAGCGGATTCCGGAAATCTTCATGGTGGTATCATGCTGCCTTTGAAAAATATGATCAATGAAGCCTATGCTCTGGACATTGGACGAAAAATCAAAGCACAGGCGCGGCAGGCTATGAAAGATGGCGACTATATTGGTGCACGGGCACCTTACGGTTACAGGAAAGACCCTGATAATTGCCATAAACTTCTGGTTGATGAAAATACTGCCCCTGTGGTAAAACAGATTTTTGAATGGGCACATGAGCATGTGTCTCTGAACCGGATTGTCCGCAATCTAAATGAGATGGGGATTCCGGCACCGAGCCATTATAAAAAGGCTACTGGCGAGATTACCAGTCCGGGCCTGATCGGAAGCGGCAAATGGCAGACCCGTACAGTGATGAAAATTTTAGAAAGCGAAGCCTATACAGGCGATCTGGTGCAAGGAAAAACAAAGATTGTAGATCATCAGCAGGTCAAGGCTGGAGAAGATAATCTGATTATTGCCAAATGCACCCATGAACCGATCATTAGCTATGAATTGTTTAATGCAGTTCAGGAATACAGAAAACAGATCTGTGAAGAAAGCAAAGCAACTCCAAAACGCCCCTACACGCCAAACATTTTCAAAGGCAAAGTGTTCTGTGCTGATTGTGGCAGAAGCCTTCACCGGCAACGTGCCGAGCGCCGGAAAGGCCCCGATACTTATTGGTTCCACTGCCTTACAAACAGCCGGGTAGAAAAAGATAGCTGCAAAGGCGCAACGATGCAGGAAAAGGAACTGATTTCTACTGTTACGGCTATTCTTGAAAAAGAGCTGACAGTTGCGCTGGGAATGTCGCTGCCTCTCTTTCAGTTGGAGGCAAGACAAAAACAGGAAAAAGATAAGCTGAAAATTCAGATGTCGGCCAAACGGCAGGAAATTGAAAAAACACGCCGGCTGATCCGTGGTCTATATGAAAATATTGTGCAGGGTATTTTGACAAATGATGAATACTTTGAATTGAAGGCGGATTATGAATATGCTATCAAGGCTCTGTCTGGTGAGATTGAAGTATTTGAAAAATCTATGGACTCCCTGGACAACCAGCTTGCCCGATACCGTGCAATGGAAAAGGATGCAAAAACACTGGCACAGGATCATGTGCTGACTGCAGAACTGATCGAACGGCTCATTGAACGAATTGAGATCGATCACGAGCGGAATATTCATGTGACCTTCCGTTTCAAAAATGAATTTCAGGGAAAGGCGGTGGAACCGTGCGCAACTATGTGATTGCCCTTTATATCCGTCTTTCTGTGGAAGATTTCAAAACTGAAAGTTTGAGCATACCAAATCAAAAACTGATTCTTCGTGAAAAAGCTATGTCTCTGCCAGAATGGGATTGCAGTGAGATTTTGGAATTTATTGACAACGGTCATACAGGGACAAACTTTGAGCGTCCGGCGGTGCAGGAACTTTTAACAATGGTTCAGGCCGGAAAAATCAACTGTATTATTGTAAAAGACCTTTCCCGATTTGGACGTAACAGCATTGAAACCGGCTATTTTATTGAGCGGGTATTTCCTCTTTATCACACCCGTTTTATTTCCGTCAGTGATGATTTTGACACAGCTAATTTCAAAGGTGACACCGGAGGGATTGATATTGCTTTCAAGTATCTTATTAGCGAGTGTTATAGCCGGGATATGTCCATGAAAACCAAAAGTGCAAAATATGCAAAGATGCGTCGTGGAGAATATCAGAGTGTCATCTGTCCTTACGGCTATCGCAAGAGTGCAGACGGACGTATGGAACTGGACGAGGATGTTGCCCCGAATGTGCAGATGATATTTCAATGGGCGTCTGAAGGCAACACCGCAGCCGAGATCACAAGAAAACTGTATGCCATGAATATCCCCACCCCTGGGGAATATCGCAAACTTAAAGGCAAGGACTATTACAATGTTTCCCGAACAAACGGCGTTTGGAGTACATCAACGGTCCTGCGTATTTTAGAAGATCAAAGATATATCGGTACCTATGTAATTGGCAAGAGAAAGGTAAAAGAGATTGGCAGCCGACATACACAGTTAAAGGATGAAAGTGAGTGGTTCAAAATACCGAACCATCATCCGGCTATTATAAGTGTGGATCTATTTGAGAAAGCCAATGCTTCTATTAAGCGTTTCTCTCTGTCAAATAAAAAGCCGCGTGATTATCTGCTCCGTGGTAAGGTATTCTGTGGATGCTGCGATCATGCAATGTCTCTACGAAATGGTGCGTGGTTTTATTGCCGTCATTCCGAGGTGGCTGAAACGCTTCCTTGTCATGGTGTGCGCATAAAGATGGCTGATCTGGAGCAGGTTGTATTTGAAACAATTCGGGCTCAGATGTGTCCGGCATTGGGAATTGACAGCAATAAGGATAAATTGGATTTGCAGACAGTCCAGCAGGCCGAACATGAAGAAAAACTCCGTTCTATTCAAGACAGCAAGCGGCATCTTTATGAGCAGTATGCACTCGGAGAGATTGATTTGGAAACCTATCGAACACGAAAAGCGGTTTATGACACGGAACTGGTACAAGCCAAAAATGTTCATGCTGTCATTACTGCACAGACAAAGCAGATAAAAAGTGATTATGAGATCAAGTTGAAACAACAGGAAATTATGCAGGAAGTCGGAAACGCCAACATGCTGACAAAAGCTCTGATTGACCGGCTTATCAACAAAGTTTACGTCTTTCCAGGAGATCGGATTGAGATTGAATATGCAACACAGGATTTCTTAGAAACAAAGGAATCCGAAAAGGAGGTATAACCGTGAACCCCCATTTGAAACAGCTATGGGCAGCTATGAGGCTGCCCGAAAACTTCAAAAAAAGTTATAAATTTTTTTGTCGTGGGCTTGACATACGGGTGTCGCAACTGGTGAAAATGAAATCCTTCAAATCCATCCAGTTTCTGAGCAATCTTCCTGCAAACAATTCCTAACGTGCTTGGCAGTTCCAAACTTCCGTCCGGTCTTAAGCAGACAAAGGATATTTCCTTATAATCTTCTGGAACATTCTCTGTTCCGTCCAGATGATAGAACTCATAGTAAACTCTGTTTTTGTCTTTTACTTCTCTGTAGTAGTTTTTGTGGTAAAGTTCTCCGTACTGCATTCGGTTTTTAAGTTGTTCCTTTCGGGCATTTCGAAGAATCTCTGCCAGTGTATCTCCAAAATCAACAATCCTTACCTTTTTTCGTTTGGTTGGTCCGATGATATTCTTGTGCCTTGAACCATCATATCGGATACTGCGTCTGATTGTAAGGCACTGTTCTTCAAGATTCACATCCTGCCATGCCAGACCACAGGCTTCACCGATACGAAGTCCTGCATAATAAGCTATCTGGATTGGAAGTATTGCCGGTGGATTGTAATCCTGTAGAAATTCAATCAGTCTTTCATAATCCTCTCCTGGAATTGGCTGTATATCGCCATCCATGTCATCATCAGAAAACAGGTCAACCTCATCCGTCTGGTATTTCAGCTTAATATACTGCATCGGATTGAAAGTGATATATTGCTTTGGTGATACTGCAAATCGGAATGACTGCTGTAATACTGCCGAGAAAGAACGAATGTAATCTTTGCTATAACCTTTTCTTTCTGAACCATCTGGATAAGTGCCACCAAAGGAAAGCAGATCGAAGAAGGCTTGTAAATGCTCAGATGTTACATTTTTCAACTTTCTCTCTGAAATTGGATGCTTCTTGATGTTGGTAATAGCACCGAGGTAATTCTGGACTGTCCCGTTACTGAGAGTACCGGTCTTTAATTCTTCCTCTGCCCATATATCAAGTAGTTCTCCAACTGTAATATTTTCCGACTTTGCGATGAATTTCTTGCTTTCGTAATCGTCCATTGCCTGACGGAGCAGTTTTTCCGTTTCACTTTTGCTTTCTGTTCCAGCGTATTCTTTCTGAACCAGATTGCCGCTTGCATCTTCTACATAGAAGCGGTAGTACCATTTCTTTCCTTTTTTTCTTACAGATCCTTTTG
>CAJJOP010000031.1:0-18286 GCA_905193415.1 uncultured Roseburia sp. | reverse complement strand
GTTGGTGATACTGTAAAAGTATACGCTAAGATTAAAGAGGGAAACCGTGAAAGAATCCAGGTTTTCGAAGGAACTGTATTAAAGAAACAGGGTGGAAGCAACCGTGAGACTTTCACTGTTCGTAAATTCTCTAATGGTGTAGGTGTTGAGAAAACTTGGCCGCTGCATTCCCCGAACGTTGAAAAGGTAGAAGTAATTCGCCGTGGTAAAGTAAGACGTGCAAAACTGAACTACCTGAGAGATCGTGTAGGTAAGAAAGCAAAAGTTAAAGAACTGGTAAAATAAGAAATAGCAATTTACGAGTGTTGGATATGGGAGATTTGCATGGCAAGTCTCCCATATCTGGTATGTGGAGGTACATATGAGATTCGGCCGAAGACACAGCGGACTGGATTTCCGCAGAAAACGTCGCAAAGTAGATCAGGGAACCGTTAAGAAAACAGCTGTCTTGGCAGTTGAGATCATTATCGTGATCGCACTGGCATTTTCCTTTGTGTACTGCCTTGGCATGAGCACCAGAGTGGCGGGAAATTCCATGGCATCTACCTTGAAAAATGGGGATAAGGTACTGATCAATCGTCTGGTCTACCAGATTACAGAACCGAAATCCAATGATGTGATCGCATTTTATCCAAATGGAAATGAGAAGACCCATCTGTATATCAAGCGTGTGGTTGGCGTTCCAGGAGACAAAGTCCAGATTACAGACGGCGAGATCTACGTCAATGGAAAAGCTTTTGACCAGAAAGATACAGAACCGATCGAGAGTGCCGGTCTGGCAGAAAATGAAATCACGCTGGGAGAGGACGAATATTTTGTGCTGGGAGACAACCGAAACAGCAGTGAAGACAGCAGATATGCCAACATTGGTAATATAAAGAAATCATATATCAAAGGAAAAGTATGGTTTCGCAGTGCGCCTTACCGGAGCATGGGCAAAGTTAAGTAAATCATGAGACAGGTATAAAATAAAGAAGATACATGAATTCTTTCAGGTGTGGTTACTTTTCAGAACGCATGGTTGCGGTTTGAAAAAAGCATTTTGCGGAATGATATACACCGCAATAGTTTGAAATAAGGTTACCGTAATCCCACTGTCTTTAGACAATTGGTAGTTCAACGTATACAGTAATGTAATAGAAAGCAGGTAAGAGAAAAATGCATTTTCAGTGGTATCCAGGTCATATGACCAAAGCAAAAAGACAGATGCAGGAAGACATCAAACTGATCGACCTGGTAATCGAGCTTGTAGATGCCCGGATTCCTTTAAGCAGCAGAAATCCGGATATTGATGAGCTTGGAAAAAATAAAGCCCGCCTGATCCTTTTAAATAAGGCAGATTTGGCATCTGAAGCGCAGAATCAGGAATGGTCTGCATGGTTTAAAGAGAAAGGCTTTTATGTCGTTCAGATCGATGCCAGAAGAAAAAACGGTATGAAGACGATCCAAAATGTAATTTTGGAAGCTTGTCAGGAAAAAATCGAGCGTGACCGCCGCAGAGGAATCAAAAATCGTCCGGTCAGAGCAATGGTCGTAGGTATTCCGAATGTGGGAAAATCCACTTTTATCAATACCTTTGCAGGAAAAGCCTGTGCCAAGACCGGAAACAAACCGGGTGTCACAAAGGGAAAACAGTGGATTCGCCTGAATAAAAATGTAGAACTTCTGGATACGCCGGGAATCCTCTGGCCGAAGTTTGATGATCAGATGGTGGGACTTCGTCTGGCACTGATCGGTTCCATCAAAGATGAGATACTGAATATCGATGAGCTGTCGCTGGAGCTGATTGAACTGCTTCAGCAACATTATCCGGGCATGCTAAAAGAGCGTTATGACATTGACGAGGCACAGGATAAAGTAAAAGTGCTGGAGGCAATCGCAGTCAGCCGGAACTGCATGAAAAAAGGAAGCGAGATCGATTACAGCAAGGCAGCGGCGCTCGTGATCGATGATTTTCGCAGCGGACGGATCGGAAGGATCACGCTGGAGTTTCCGCAATAAAAAAGGATATGAACGAGAAAGGGATGCTGTTATGGCAGAAGAGAAAACAATCGGCGTCATAAAGGCAGAATTAAAGGCAGCGTCAGAGGAGATGCTGCCTTCTTTTATTTCTGCTTATGAGACAGATACAAGAAATGGTGTACAGACACTGGTAAGCCAGGCGAAAAAACGTCTGGAAAAGTTACAGAAAGAGATGGAGCGTATCGAAAAGCTGAAACGATACGAGCGCGCATATGGCGAAGACCATGCGTTTATCTGTGGCATTGATGAGGTGGGCCGTGGCCCACTGGCAGGTCCGGTGGTGGCAGGTGCCGTCATCTTACCGAAAGAATGTCACATTTTATACATTAACGATTCTAAAAAGCTCAGTGAAAAGAAACGGGAAGAATTGTATGATGTGATCATGGAACAGGCAGTAGCCGTAGGGATCGGTATGGCAAGTCCGCAGCGGATTGACGAGATCAACATTTTGCAGGCAACCTACGAGGCCATGCGTCAGGCAATCAGCAACCTGAAAGTACAGCCAGATCTTCTTTTAAACGATGCGGTAACTATTCCGGAGGTGGAGATCGAACAGGTTCCCATCATCAAAGGCGATGCAAAGAGCATTTCCATCGGAGCGGCGAGCATCGTGGCTAAAGTGACCAGAGACCGTCTCATGGTAGAATACGACGCCCTGATGCCGGAATATGGATTCGCTTCCAATAAAGGCTATGGTTCTGCCGCACATATCGAAGCACTGAAAAAATATGGGCCGACACCGATCCACAGACGGAGCTTTATTGGGCATTTTGTGGAAGTGTGATTTTTATCAAATTTATTATAAAGCAGCAAAAAAGCTCTGAAGAAACATTTTCATAACATCTTAATAGATGACAAGAAATTAGTTCTTCAGAGCTTTTTGGTTGTATAGCCCAATCCTGGCATATATTTTTATGCCTCTTTCGTTGCTTCCTGAATCTCGTGAATATACAGATTGATATGTTTTACCTGCACGATGCTCAGCGGATCTTCCTGCTCCAGGGAAGTCTGTTTGGAAGCGATATATTTCTTTGTGGTGTATTCCTCGCAGCCAACCCAGTAATTGATATAAGACGGGTCTTCGGCATCTTCTTCCAGTTCGATATACAGGCGGATATCCTGATCTTTACCGTCTTTTGCCGGGTAGTTCAGGTCAAAACGGCGCACGGTCTTTGTTGATTCCTCTTTGATGAACTGATTCAAATACTGTTCATCCATTGGATTCGGAATATACATGCTGTCTTTGGAAAGATTCTCAGAACCATTTAATGCTTCTACGGCGCCGGAAAGGATGCTCTGAATATCAAAAGGGCTTTCCTGAAAGGTTGATCCTGCCGGTTTTTCGGAAGAATTTTCGCTGGAAGCGTCCTGCTTTGCCTGCTGTTCTGAAATGAGTTTGGAGAGCATTTCAAGCTGCTCCGGATCTGTAATAGGGATTTCCATCTATTTTGTCCTCCTGAAAAATATTCTATCGTTATATCGCTATGTATGCCGTAAATATAGCATTGTTCAACGCTGATACACATTATACCACATCTGGTCTTTAGAAACTATTAAGAATTTGAACAGTAGCAAAGTCAATCGAAATCAGTTACAATAAAAAATATAAGACAGAGTTCAAAATGGACACAAATTGGGAAAAAGTATATGAATCCCTTATACTAAAAAGACGATAAAAGGATGAGGTAAGAGCAATGAATCAAAAATTTTGGAAGCGGTTCTGGATCATTGTGTGGATCGTATATGCCGTTCTGGAAATCGGCTGCCGTGCATTACAGCCGATTTTGCAAAACCACGGACTGGAATATCGGCAATATGTAACTTTTCTTTTGCTGGAACTTCTGTGGATGGTGCCACTGTTTTTCGGTCTGTTCTGGATTGTCTTTGCAAATTATCGTGGAATGATGCGCAAACAGCGCACTGGTTGGACTGGTCCTGGAATTGTGGCGTTTGTATTGTATCTCTTGGTACTGATCGCAGCACAGATTGTTATACTTGCAGCAAATGCGTGGAATGGGGATAAGGAGACCGTACAGGATCATGTGATCGTGGTAAATCAATATAATGGAATTGCCAGAAAAGGAACGGAAACTTATTACTGTGATCCGGTGGGACCTTTTTTACGGAAACCTTTTACCTGGGATGGCGAGAGGGAGAAGGCGCTTTTGGAAAGTCATTATGATATGAAATTCATGCTTGTGGAGAGTGAGATCGGGGAACGTAGCTATATTCCAGAAGATTATCCGGATATTCAGGTGCATATTACGACACAGATCCCGTTGCAGGATAATATGACAGATCAGCTGACGGCTGATATCTTTGAAAAGACCTATCGGGAGCAGGGGATGCAGACAAAATCTTCGCTTGGTATTCGGGGAGAGTCAGAAAGCATGTTTGTCAACGGAAATGGATTTTATCTGATCGCAGACAGTGAGGAAGCACTGAAATCCTGTGCACAGGATGCGGCTGTCCTGATTGAACAGGCATGTAAAGAAGATTATTTTAAAGACCACAGAGGTTATCTGATGTGCAGGCTGCAGTATGATGATGCAGAATACGATTATGTGAGACTTCCTTTTGGCACGGATACAGAGACGTATGGAACGTCGTTGATTGGTCGGCTATTTGGGTGGAGTACTGCCATTGATGGGGAATCTCTGGACACGCCGGATTACTATGCTACGTTTGTTAATGTTTGGCCGAAGCTGTCAACTACCTGGGAGGCATTAAAAGACCGGGTTGTTTATGCATATGGTGTGGATGGGGCAGATATTGACGGAACAGGACAGGGCAATTCAGGAAATGCAGATTCGGATATTTTTTCTGATTCCGAAAACGAGACCGATCAGCAAATGCAGAATATTGAAGAAGCAGCAAAGCTTTTATACAAAGACCGGAAAGGAACAGAAGAAGGTTTTGTACTTTCCTATAATGCAAAAGGCATGCCATATGTGATCCTAGAAGAAACGAATACTGTCCAGGATGGACAAAATGCCGTGAAGCGTCAGATGCTGAATTATGACCGCATGTCAAAAAATGAGGAATGTTATTTGTTTTCTTATGAGGAAGAGATAACCGATTCGGAAGGAAATGCGCTTTCGGACAGCAGGATGCTGGATTATTATGCAGTCAATGTGCAAAGCCAGACGGTAACGGCATCCGGAAAGCATTCTTACAGTGATTCCGGAAATGCGGCATATCAGGAGGCAGCAGGAGAACCGTGATGAGTTTAGCAGAAAGAAGCAGAGGGAAAACGAAATAGGAAAAAAGTATTCAGAAGATCACGCAGGAAAAAGAGAGACAACAGAAGGTACATTAACTCCCGAAAAGAAAAGGGGTTATGAAGAAAATATTATAACAGACAGAAAATATGTGTGTGATAATCTGGAGGCGGGGAAGGAAGAAAGATATACAAGTGGCAAAAAACAGTATGGAAAGAAACAGAATACCAGGCAGATAGGCACTGCATATGAACAGCTTGCAGCAGACTATCTGAAAGCGCAGGGCTATGAGATACTGGAACACAATTTCCGCTGCGGGCTGGGCGAGATCGATCTGATCGCCAGGGAGGGAAACTATCTGGTATTTGTGGAAGTGAAATATCGCAGCCGGTCAGACTGTGGATATCCTTCCGATGCTGTAAACTACAAAAAGCAGGTGCGGATCTCCAATGGCGCAGCGTATTATCTGTGGAGAAATTATGACAGTATTCAGATACCGGTTCGATTCGATGTGGTGTCTATACAGGGAGAAACGGTTCAGTTGTATAAAGATGCGTTTCCCTACTGTGGACAGTTTTTTTAAACAGAAAATTAATTGGAACAGATGGATGTTATGGTGTATGCATAGTGGATACACTGTTCTACTGACAAGGCAGCAGCAATTATGAGCAAAACTGTGCATAATGCGGAGTGTCAGAAACTTGTGGAACTTATATCGGACAGGAAAATTGATATATTTGGATGCTTTTTGCAAAATGTTACTGTATTAAAAACTGAAAATGATGTATGATGATACTATTGCGGAAATATTATATGCAAGAACATGTGATACCGCAGAGAATGCGAAGATGATAAGGGGAATTATATGTCAGAATTCAGTGACAAATGTCGGGAGTACATTGAAAAAAGTCAGACAAATGTTTATCAGATGTCAAAAAAATCGGGATTGGATCGTACAACGCTTCAGAAAATGGTACAGGGAAAACGTCTGCCCGGTAAACAGTTTCTGGAAACTATGTGTGAATATCTGATATTAAATCAATCAGAAAAAGAGCAGCTGATGCGTCTTTACAGTATTGAAAAAATGGGGCGCAATGCATATGAATGTCGTCAGGAGGTACGTCAGCTGTTAGAAGATTTCCGATTTTTAAGAAATCAGTATCTGAAGACGCCTCATTATAAAAGCATACGTTTTGAACGGCTGTCAGAAATGGGTAAAAACAGGACGGTACATGATCTTCTGATCGAGTCTGATATCAGGGATGCGCTTCAGTTTATTATCTGTCAGGTCTACGAAGAAGAACAGCCGGGAAAAATCTATATGGATATGTTCGGATTGGTGTCAGTGGCATTGGAACAGATTGTTTATGAAGAGAGCAGTACGGGGAAAAAAGCTTCCTGCAGGCAGCTGGTCAGAATGGAGCGTACGGAAGCATCCAGTAGCGTGCAGGCAGGGGCGTTGAAAAATATCCACATGCTTCGGACGATTTTTCCTTTTGCATTGTCTTATACCGGGGATTATGAAGTCTATTATTTTTATGCAAAGACTTCAAGTTTGGAGCTTTCCTATGCATTATGGCCACATTATATTGTGACGGAGAAAAATATTGTTCTGATTTCTGGCGATGAAAAACGCGGAGTACTCATAGAAGATGAAAAACTGGCATACAGCTGTATCTGTGAGCTTGAACGTCAGAAAGAAGGGTATCGGAAGCTGCTTGCCTGTATGGGAAATGCAGAGCGGGGTCTAGAATATTATTCCACCAGGATCCGTCCGGAAAAATTTCTGATGTCTTACGAGACGACTCCCTGTGTAGCTGAACTGATAGCTCCGGTTCGTGAATATTTTTCGGAGTCAGAAAATGAGATGTATGCAAAATATATGGGGCTCTATGATAATATCGTGCCGGATACACAGAATGACAGAAAGACCATATATGGATTTTGGGGAATGGAAGAGTTTCTGTGTACAGGACATTTGCCGGAAATATATGGAAAATATGTTCCGGAAGTTCCACAGGAGCTGCGTAAACTTATGGTGGATGGATATCTGGAAGGCATGCATAAAAAGAGAAAATCGTATTTGCTGAAACACCAGGAAGAACATGAAGAAATGCGATATGCGTTAAATATTGAACTTTACGAGCCATGTACGGTAGTTTTTTTGTCAGTGGCAAAAGAATTTCCAATGGGAATCGTGGTTATAGAAGAGCCGGGGGTGTTCCGGGCTTTTCAGGATTATCTGGACAGTCTGATTGAAGATGAAGAGGTATTCAGCACGGCAGAGAGTACAGCGGAATTCCGAAAACGCTGTAACAGTATTTTGCAGAAATAAATAAGGGCACAATTAAGGGCACATATTGTTCGTCAGTGATAGAGACAGTACAATAAAAGTGAGAAAAAGCTTGTGACAGATGAAACGGGCTTGTTTTTGAAAATCGATCATATTGTGTATTACTGTAGGCTTATCCGTACTTTGAAACAGATTTGTCATGATATAGCAACTGTTCAGAGTGTTGCACAACCGATAGCTACAGATTGGGGTGTTATGAAAAATATTATATGACACAATAAGATACGATTGGCTGCAGTTGTATACGCGCTCAATATCCTTGCTGCAGACAAGTCAAAAACAAGAATCGTCTATCACATGCTTTTTTGTTTTTGTGATTTAGGCACAGTAGGAGGGCACAAAGAAACGCGTCGTATTGTAGCCTTTTTTTACTTAAAGAAGAAAGTTAGGAAAAGTGTTTCAAAGATATTTGGCTCAGAATGCTGTACAGACAGAAGACGACATACAGAAGGAGTCGACAGGTAAGAAAATTTAAAATCTGCATGTGGATGGAAAAGTATCATTTATCTGTCATGATGAAAAGGAAAAGATATGAGATTTATAAGGAAAAGACGAAGCAGAGAAGATGTGATAAAAATAAAAGAACCACTCGGGATAAATGGACAGCGGGTTCCGTTACTGTATTTTCCGCTTCTTGAAGAAAATGGTTTGGTAAAACATTGTTTTACTACCCGGGAAGGCGGTGTCAGTCAGGAAATTTTCCGTTCCCTGAATCTGAGTTTTACCAGAGGGGACAGAGATGAGGATGTGATGGAAAATTACAAGATCCTTGCCAGCGCAATGGGGGTAGAGCTTGACCGTTTTGTATTAGCGGATCAGACCCATACCACAAATGTGCGTGTGGTCACAGAAACAGATGCCGGCAAAGGTCTGATGAAACCGATGGATTATCAGGATGTAGATGGATTGATCACGAACGTTCCGGGATTGGTGCTGTCTACTTTTTTCGCAGACTGTACACCATTGTATTTTGTGGATCCGGTACATAAAGCGATTGGAATGAGTCACTCCGGCTGGAGAGGAACAGTAGGACGTATGGGAAAAGTAACTCTGGATGCGATGGCAGAGGCCTATGGAACAAAGCCGGAAGATGTACTCTGCGCGATTGGTCCCTCCATCTGTCAGGATTGTTATGAAATCAGCCTGGATGTGGCGATACGGTTCTATCATGAGTTTCCAGATCATGGTTTTGATATTTTGCGGGATGAAGGAAATGGTAAATATAAGCTGGATCTCTGGAAAGCAAATGAGATTGTATTGCTGGAGGCAGGTGTTCTGCCGGAGCATCTGTCTGTGACGGACATTTGTACCTGCTGTAATGGACAGCTTTTGTTTTCGCATCGTGCAACCCATGGAAAACGAGGCAATATGGGAGGCTTTCTTTGTCTGAATGATGGAGTGTAATGGTTCTATAAAAAAGCAGATGGTTATCAGTATAATTTTTATTAAAATAAAAAAGGAAAGAATGTCGAATTCTTTATGGTAAAGTGTGAGAAGACGGTTGTCTAGTGATTGCACGGACAACAGATGTCTGCTATGATATATGAGAGCACGAAGCATAGTTGATTTTGCATCTTTTGTATATCTTACAGGCGGAGAGCCGTATATATCAGAACGAAATCGGCAAGTGACAGGAGTTAAATTGTAGCTGTAGAAACAGCTGGGAAACAGGAGAATTAACATGGAAGGAAATGGAATGGAAGGCCTTGGTGAACGGATCCGCACGCTTGTAGAGGATGCGGTAGATTCACAGAACTTCAGGGAACTGAATGAAAATATTGCCAATGCGGTCAATCAGGGAAGCGAATATGTGCAAAATATCGTAAAGAGTGTGACTGATCCGTGGATAAACAACGGACAGAAGACAAAGAAACCGGTTCCTGCAAAACGTCTGTTTATCAAAGAACGGGGGTTGAATGTGGCCGGAATGGTGGCATTGATCTTTGGTATCGTTCTGGCGATCATTTTTGGCATAATGCTGGCTTCCGGAATTGTAGTCATTGCCATGGCAGCGGCACCGGCAGCAGCGATCACGGGGCGTGTGCTTACGATCGTGGCAGCAGTGTTTGTTGTGGTCGCAATTATCTGTATGGGATATGGCGGCAAACGGATCCAGCGTGTGGGGCATTTTCATAAATATATAGCTCTTTTGAAGGACAAGACATACAGCAATCTGACAGATCTGGCTTCCGGGGCGCGTCTGACACAGGATACAGTGCGTAAGGATGTTATCTGGATGATTCAGAAACACTGGTTTTTAGAAGGACATTTGGACGATGCCCAGCAGTGTCTGATGCTTACCGATGAGATGTATCAGGAATACTGTCAGCTGAAAGAGCAGAATAAGCAGATCCAGGAAAAAGAACAGGCACGGAGACGGGAAAATGCTGCATTTGGCGCATCCAATCCAAAGGCACAGATGGTATTAGAAGATGGCGAACATATGCTTCAGGAACTGAGACGTTATAATGATCTGATTCCAGGAGAAGCGATGTCTGCAAAGATTTCCCGTATGGAGGGACTGACCGGCAGGATATTTGACCGTATCCGTCAGCATCCGGAGCAGGTAGATGAGATTGAAAAACTGATGAAGTATTATCTTCCTACTACGATGAAGCTGCTGCATGCATATACAGAGCTGGATTCACAGAATATTCCAGGGGAAAATATTGCAAATTCAAAGCATGAGATCGAGCAGACGTTGGATACGTTAAATGCAGCATTTGAGAAACTGCTGGACAGCCTGTTCCGGGATACGGCATGGGATGTATCTTCAGACATCAGTGTTTTGAACACGATGCTGGCACAGGAAGGGCTGAAAGATGATGGCTCAAATTTCAGACGGTAATAAAATGAAAACTAAGCAGGAGGTTTTACAATGAGTGAAGAAAGAGAATTTGAACAGACACCGGCGCCGACACTGACACTGGATCCTTTTGGAAGTACGATGGCAGCTACTGCACAGCCGCAGACAAAAGAAGAGATTCAGAAAAGTTTTGCGGGAGAAGGAGAACTGAGTCCGCAGGAGAGACAGCAGGTGGCACAGTTTGCTTCCCAGATCGATCTGAACAATTCCCAGATGATCTTGCAGTACGGAGCTGGAACACAGAAAAAAATGGCAGATTTTTCCGAGTCTGCGCTTAAGAATGTCCGTACAAAGGATATGGGGGAAGTGGGAGATCTTCTCAGCAGTGTAGTGGTAGAGCTGAAAAGCTTTGATGTGGAGGAAGAGGAGAAAGGTATCAAAGGCCTGTTCAAACGTTCTTCCAATCGTGTGACAGCTATGAAAGCGAAATATGACAAGGCAGAAGTCAATGTCAATAAGATCTGTGATGTTCTGGAAGGACATCAGGTACAGCTTCTGAAAGATATTGCTATGCTGGACAAGATGTATGACACCAACCTTACATACTTCAAAGAATTGTCCATGTATATTCTTGCAGGTAAAGAGAAACTGCAGGAAGTGAGGGATGGAGAACTGCAGCAGCTAATCCAGAAAGCACAGGCTTCCGGTCTGCCGGAGGATGCACAGGCAGCCAGAGATCTGGAAGACAAATGTACCAGATTCGAGAAAAAACTGTATGATCTGGAGCTGACACGGACGATTTCCATTCAGACAGCGCCGCAGATCCGGCTGGTTCAGAACAACGATACAATGATGGCAGAAAAGATCCAGTCTACCATTGTAAATACGATTCCGCTGTGGAAGAGCCAGATGGTGCTTGCTCTTGGCATTGCACACTCCACACAGGCGGCAAAAGCGCAGCGAGAGGTTTCTGATATGACCAATGAGCTGTTAAAGAAAAATGCTGCAACGCTCAAGACGGCGTCCATCGAGACAGCGAAAGAATCCGAGCGCGGCATTGTAGAGCTTGAGACATTAAAGAATACCAATGAGACGCTGATCTCCACACTGGATGAAGTAATGCAGATCCAGAAAGATGGGCGCCAGAAACGTCAGGATGCAGAAGTAGAGATTCAGAGACTGGAAAATGAGCTGAAGGAGAAATTGCTTCAGATTCAAAAATAAGACAGAGCGTATATAAAAAGATGATATATCAATAGCGAAGTATACAAAAAGTATATATAAGTAAAGGCACGGTTTTTATCATAAATGTATTATGGTTAAAAATCGTGCCTTTACAATTATAAAAACAGGTTATCTATATAGATGTTATAAGTGCTTATGGTTAGAAATCATACGTCCATAAAATTACCGTTCTTTTATTGACAAGTTTAAAAGTTAAAAAATCTAAATTCTGCGTAATCCTTCCCATACCAGCATTGCCAGCTCATGGGGGGCAAATTTTGACCATATCCGGAAGATCGGAGCAAAGATGCCCGGACAGGAGAATGGCAGCCACATCCGGTTGTGGAGCATGGACTGTTTTACCACGCGGCTGGATGTGGTAGACAGTGGAAAGTGATGCACCGCTGTGGGACGGCTGGTGCCGGTCTGGGTGGTGGCGATAAATTCCGTATCCCTGATCCAGTAAGGACATACACAGGTCAGATTGATATGTCGTGGAAACAGTTCCCAACGCAGGGCGCGGGAATAACTGCTGACAAACGCTTTGGAAGCGGCATATACATTTAACTGCTGCATCGGCTGAAAAGAAGCTACAGAAGAGATCTGCAGGATGCGTGCGCCACGCTGCATATAAGGCAGACAAATAAGAGTGACATCCATCATGGCCTTACAGTTTAACAGAACCATGGTGTCCTGTTCCCGGCGTGGGATGTCTGCGTAATTTCCCTGTTTGCCAAAACCGGCGGCATTGATCAGAAACCGGATATCTGGTGCGTGCGCAGCGAGTTGCCGTTCCAGTTCTGTGAAGGATGTCTCCAGGGACAGATCCAGCGCAAAGATACGGCAGTGCGTGGATAATGTATCAGCCAGTTCCACCAGTCGTTCCTGTCGTCTTGCGATGATCCAGAGTTCTTCCAACTGTTCCTTCTGATCCAGATAGCGGCAGTATTCCTGTCCAAGTCCACTGGAGGCACCAGTAATCACAGCAATCCGGCAGTGTTTGGCAGTGTCAGAAGCTGTGTGTAATTGGCTGGAATTATTTTGGTTGTTCAGTTGTTCCATAAAAAGCCTCCTTCATGGCAGGATGTATTAGAATCTTTCCTATACAATATAGACTGCCAGATCTGTTTATAATCAGACAGCGTAAGGCGAAGTCCGCTTTACGCTGTCTGTTATTTTGCATATTAAAAAACGTTTAGTTGTCTTCAGATTCATCTGCGGAAGTGGTGTATACCTGACGTTTTCTTGCCATTTCATCACTTTCCAGATATTCGTCGTAAGTTGTGATCTTATCAATCAGGGAACCGTTTGGAAGGATTTCCATGATACGGTTTGCTGTCGTCTGTACGATCTGATGGTCACGGGATGCAAAAAGGATGACACCCGGGAATTTGATCAGACCATTGTTCAGTGCGGTAATAGATTCCATATCCAGATGATCGGTCGGCTCGTCCAGAATCAGTACGTTAGATGCTTCAATCATCATACGGGAGAAGAGTACACGGACTTTTTCACCACCGGAGAGTACGCGCATTTTTTTTACACCATCCTCGCCCGGGAAAAGCATTCTTCCAAGAAATCCACGGACATAAGTGGCATCTTTAATCTCGGAGAACTGGGTCAGCCAGTCTACGATGATCATGTCTGTATCGAAGATTTCGGTATTGTCTTTCGGAAAATAGGACTGGCTTGTAGTTACGCCCCATTTGTAGCTTCCCTCATCCGGTTCCATTTCGCCGGTCAGAATTTTGAACAGTACGGTTTTTGCCTGTTCATTACCACCTACGAAAGCAACCTTGTCTTCTCTTCCGATAATGAAAGAAATGTTGTCCAGCACTTTTACTCCGTCGATTGTCTTTGAGAGATTTTCAACAGAAAGGACTTCATTTCCGATTTCACGCTCCGGGCGAAAGTCGATGTAGGGATATTTTCTGCTGGAGGGTTTGATCTCGTCCAGCTGAATTTTCTCCAGCGCTTTCTTTCTTGATGTAGCCTGTTTTGATTTGGAAGCATTTGCGGAGAAACGGGAGATGAATTCCTGTAACTCTTTGATTTTCTCTTCTTTCTTTTTGTTGGCTTCCTTCATCTGCTTGATCATCAGCTGACTGGACTCGTACCAGAAGTCATAGTTTCCGGCATATAACTGAATCTTTGCATAATCAATATCAGCGATGTGGGTACATACTTTATTCAGGAAATAACGGTCGTGGGATACTACGATGACAGTATTGTCAAAGTTGATCAAGAATTCTTCCAGCCATGCGATCGCGTCCAGATCCAGGTTGTTGGTCGGCTCATCCAGAAGAAGGATGTCCGGGTTTCCGAACAGTGCCTGTGCCAGAAGTACTTTGACTTTCTGCGGACCGGTCAGGTCAGCCATCATGCTGTAGTGCAGATCTGTCTCTACACCAAGTCCGTTTAACAGGGTAGCGGCATCGGATTCTGCATTCCATCCGTCCATGTCGGCAAATTCTGCTTCCAGTTCGCTGGCACGGATACCGTCTGCATCGGTGAAATCCTCTTTCATGTAGATGGCATCTTTCTCTTTCATAATGTCATACAGGCGTTTGTTGCCCATGATAACTGTATCCAGAACGGTAAATGCGTCATATTTGAAGTGATCCTGCTGTAAGAAGGAGAGACGCTGACCAGGGGTAATGGAGACATCTCCGTTGGTCGGTTCCAGCTGCCCGGTCAGAATCTTTAAAAATGTAGATTTTCCGGCACCGTTTGCACCGATCAGACCATAGCAGTTGCCCTCGGTAAATTTGATATTTACGTCTTCGAATAAAGCTTTTTTACCGAGACGCAGTGTAATGTTGTTTGCACTGATCATAAAAGTAAAATCCTTTCCTTAATTAATATACGATGATTGTTTGAAATTCTATTTGATATCGGCTGCCTGCATTCATTGATCCGAATACAGGTATAACCTAACTTATTTTACCTTATAATAATAAATTTTCAAGGGGAAAATTCGGAAAAGACGATTTCGGGAAGGGAAAAGACTGATTCAGGTATGAAAAGCGTGGGTAACAGGGTTTTATATTAGCAATGACTATCGTTGAAAACTCCTGAAACAGTTAAAAAAATATCAAATTTTGTAGGACCAATTTTGAAAAAGTGACCGTTTATGACGGAGAAAAAGAAAAGACAGAAAAGCGTTTTTTTGAAAAGTTTTTAGAAAACCCTGGGTTTCTGAAAAAAATCTGAAATAAACCGTATTTTTACAGGAAAGGTGTATTCAAAAAAGTGCAAAATTGTGTTATAATGTCGTTGCTTTTTCACACTGGAGTAGTATGATAGGGAGTAGGAACTGTTAAGAATTTGACAACCTATTCTGACCCGTAAAAAGGGTCAACACGAGTAAACAAACAGGAGGGACTTTTGTATGAAACGTTCTATGAAAACCATGGATGGTAACCATGCAGCAGCACATGCTTCTTATGCATACACAGATGTTGCTGCAATCTACCCGATCACACCATCATCTGTTATGGCTGAAGCTACAGATGAGTGGGCAACACAGGGAAGAAAAAACATTTTTGGACAGACAGTAAAGATTACAGAGATGCAGTCTGAGGCTGGTGCAGCAGGTACTGTACACGGTTCTCTTGCAGCAGGAGCACTGACAACAACTTATACCGCTTCTCAGGGTCTGTTACTGATGATCCCGAATCTTTATAAAGTAGCCGGAGAAGGACTTCCGGGCGTATTTAACGTATCTGCACGTTGTGTAGCTACTCATGCGCTGAATATTTTTGGCGATCATTCTGACGTATATGCATGTCGTCAGACCGGATGTGCAATGCTTTGCGAATCATCCGTACAGGAAGTTATGGATCTGACTCCGGTTGCACATTGCTCCGCAATCAAAGGAAGACTTCCGTTCATCAACTTCTTCGACGGATTCCGTACTTCTCATGAGATCCAGAAGATCGAGACATGGGATTACGAAGATCTGAAAGACATGGTAGATCAGGATGCCATCAGAGCATACCGTGACAACTGCCTGAACCCGACACATCCGCGTGAGATGGGATCAGCTCAGAACCCGGATCTGTTCTTCCAGACAAGAGAGTCCTGCAACGGCACATACGACGCTATGCCGGCAATCGTTCAGGATTACATGGATAAAGTAAATGCCAAGATCGGAACAGATTACAAACTGTTCAACTACTACGGAGCTGCTGATGCTGAGCATATCATCATCGCAATGGGTTCTGTATGTGAGACAATCGATGAGACAATTGATTATCTGACAGCAAAAGGACAGAAAGTAGGTCTTGTAAAAGTTCGTCTGTACAGACCGTTCTGCGCATCTGCACTGATCGATGCAATACCGGATACTGTTAAGAAAATTTCTGTACTTGACAGAACAAAAGAGCCAGGTTCTCTTGGCGAGCCGCTGTACCTTGACGTAGTTGCAGCATTAAAAGGTACAAAATTTGATCAGGTTGAGATCTTCTCCGGACGTTATGGTCTTGGTTCTAAAGATACTACACCAGGTCAGATCATCGCTGTATACAACAATACAGAAAAACCGAGATTCACAATCGGTATCATTGATGATGTTACAAATCTTTCACTCGAAGTTAAAGAGCATCCGGTTACAACTCCGGAAGGTACGATCAGCTGCAAGTTCTGGGGACTTGGTGCAGATGGTACGGTAGGTGCTAATAAAAACTCCATCAAGATCATTGGTGACAACACAGACATGTATGCACAGGCATATTTTGACTATGACTCTAAAAAATCAGGTGGTGTTACAATTTCCCACTTACGTTTCGGTAAATCCCCGATTCGTTCCACATACCTGATCAACAAAGCAAACTTTGTTGCATGTCATTGCCCGGCATACGTAAAAAAATACAACATGGTTCAGGATCTGGTACCAGGTGGTACATTCCTTCTGAACTGCTCATGGGATATGGCAGGTCTGGAAGAGCATCTTCCGGGACAGGCAAAACGTTATATCGCTGAAAACAACATTCAGTTCTACACAATCGATGGTATCAAGATCGGTAAAGAGATCGGACTTGGCGGACGTATCAATACCGTACTGCAGTCTGCATTCTTCAAACTGGCTGAGATCATTCCGTCTGACAAAGCAAATGAACTGATGAAAGCAGCTGCAAAAGCTACTTACGGAAGAAAAGGCGATAAGATCGTACAGATGAACTACGATGCAATCGATGCAGGTGCAAACGCAATCGTTAAGATTGATGTACCGGAAAGCTGGAAGACCGCAGAAGATACAAATATGGAAGGCGCACTGGCAACAGGAAGCCGTCAGGACGTTGTAGATTTCGTAAACAACATCCAGAAGAAAGTAAACGCACAGGAAGGAAATACCGTACCGGTATCTGTTGTAAAAACTTACGAAGACGGTTCTACACCATCTGGTTCTGCTGCATACGAGAAACGTGGTATCGCAGTAGACGTTCCGGTATGGGATGCAACAAAATGTCTTGGATGTAACGTATGCTCTTATGTCTGCCCGCATGCAGTTATCCGTCCGGTTGCCATGACCGAGGCTGAAGTAGCTGCAGCTCCGGAAGGAATGCAGACAATGGATCTTCGCGGAACAGACAAGAAATTTGCAATCGTTGTATCTGCTTATGACTGTACGGGATGTGGTTCCTGCGTAAATGTCTGCCTTGCAAAAGACAAAGCAATCACAATGAAGAACTTCGAAGAGAATGCAGATCAGCAGAAATACTTCGATTATGCAGTAACATTACCGGAAAAAGCAGATGTCATCGAGAAATTCAAGATGAATACGGTAAAAGGTTCTCAGTTCAAACAGCCGCTGCTTGAGTTCTCAGGCGCTTGTGCTGGATGTGGCGAGACTCCGTATGCAAAACTGATCACACAGCTCTTTGGTGACAGAATGTATATTGCAAATGCAACAGGATGCTCCTCTATCTGGGGTAACTCCTCACCATCTACACCTTACACTGTAACACCGGAAGGAAAAGGACCGGCATGGTCAAACTCCCTGTTCGAGGATGCAGCAGAGTTTGGTTATGGTATGCTTCTTGCAAACAATGCAATCCGTGGAGCATTGAAAGAGAAAGTTGAAAATGTTGTAGCAAATGGCAAAAATGCTGATGTAAAAGCAGCTGGTCAGGAATGGCTGGATACTTTCGGAAACGGTGTTGAGAACGGACCTGCTACAGACAAGCTGGTTGCAGCTCTGGAAGCTTGTGGATGCGAGAATGCACAGGAAATTCTGAAAGACAAACAGTTCCTTGCTAAGAAATCCCAGTGGATCTTCGGTGGAGATGGTTGGGCTTATGATATCGGATTCGGCGGCGTTGACCATGTACTTGCAAGCGGACAGGATATCAATGTCATGGTATTCGATACTGAGGTTTACTCCAATACAGGTGGACAGTCTTCCAAATCTACACCGGTAGGTGCAACTGCACAGTTTGCAGCAGCTGGTAAAGAGACCAAGAAGAAAGATCTTGCAAGTATCGCAATGAGTTACGGTTATGTATATGTTGCTCAGGTTGCTATGGGTGCTGATTATAACCAGTGCGTAAAAGCAATCGCTGAGGCTGAGGCATATCCGGGACCGTCTCTGATCATTGCTTACGCTCCATGTATCAACCATGGTATCAAGAAAGGTATGAGCAAAGCTCAGACAGAGGA
>CAJJOP010000030.1:0-18890 GCA_905193415.1 uncultured Roseburia sp. | reverse complement strand
GGCGGAAAACCGCCTGCTCTTGACATGCCATTCAACAACTGTTATATATAAAACAAGGGTGAAAAGCTCAAACTGTAAGCTCACCACCTTTGCATATCATAGAAGAATCTTATTTACAGACTTTTTCTCACAGTCTCGAAACTCGCATAAATACTGGCTTTGTCAAATTGTGTGGATTATTCAAACTCGACAACTACTAATCAATTTTGTTTAGAGATTATTTGCTATCGTATTTGCCTTTCTTTTAATTCTTTGATTTGTCCATATTATCCTGCCTGTATAAGCTAATGTTATCATTTTGTTATCGCTGTTGATAACACAGCATAAGTAACTGTGGATAATAGCAATATGTTCCGATACAGATTATAAGCAGCTTTGCTTAGAAAATCAACTATTTGTTTCTGTATTTTCAATAAGATTTTTCTTCAATGCTTCAATCGTATCTTGATTCTTCTTCAAAAGTTCTAATTGTCTGTATGCCTTTTCCCGTAATATTTTTAATCGCTCAATTTTAGGCACTTCCCGTCTTATCAGATCAGCGTTTGTATCCTCCAGATTGATAAGCACAACCAATTCTTCCGCAGAAGCAAAATCTCTGATATTGGAATTCTTCCCCTTTATTTCTTTTTCGCTTCTCCATTGGGATGCTGTTTTTCCAAACAAAGCCATATTTAAAATGTCCGCTTCAGAAGCATATGTATATGCCATTTCCTGTTGGGACAACGTCGGTGTAATCAAAAACTCCTTCACCGCATCCGTATGAATTCGGTAGTTTATTTTTGAAAGTTCTCTCTTTACATCCCAGCCAATCGCTAAACGGTCTGCTTCATCTTTCTTTAAACGCTGATAATCCTTGATAATATACAGCTTAAATTCTGGTGAAATCCAAGAAGCAAACTCAAACGCAATATCCGTGTGTGCATAAGTACCACCATATCGACCTGATTTTGATATGATACCGATTGCATCCGTTGCTTTTATCCACTGCTGCGGTGTCAGTGTAAATGCATTATCTCCTGACTCTGCTTTAAACCTATCGAATTCGATAGGTTTAAAATTGGGATTATGAATTTGTTCCCACAATCCCAAAAATGAAATTGTAGAATGATTACGCATCCAGTTTGCCACTACAATAAAAGCATTGTCTGGATTTTTATATTTTGCAATATCAGTGAGCGAAATATAGGCGTCTTCATTAACAATATCTCCCATTACTCTGATTTCAGTTCCATTGGCATCTATTTTCATATTTTTCATATGATTCCCCTTTATTTATATCATCTTTAAAAACGCCAATATATTGTTTTCCATTCTCCCTTACTTCTTTTTATTTCCCAGCTCACTTAATTCTATCAATGTTTTCATTGAATTGGGATTTCTTAACAGCTCAGGAAGAACTGCTTTCATTATTGCTGTATTGGAATCCTCTATAGGCGCAGATGGCGTTGCTGCCTTAATAACTGCTTGTATTGTTTCTGTATCCTTATTATGAATTTCCTTTTTTAACTGGGATATATCGTCCTGAATTTCATATAAAATTGGAATCAATTGAGATATATCTCCATTCATCTCCTTAGTATCGGAATCGTCTTCATTATTTTGATCTGATTTCGTATCAAACGATAGGGCCCCTATTGTTTTGATTAACCTGGATTTAATCTCTTCAACTGAATCCAAGTCACTAAGGTCATAATCAAATGCTCTGATTCCAGCTATGTCAAAAGGAATCCTTTCATTTTTACATTTCAAATGGATAATTGGTTTTCCAGTTGAAGCTCTGTAACCCATCTCATAAAAAGCGTTCGGATTATGTCCTGTAATATCCGCAATCACAAGTTCTGATTGTAATAAGTAATCTATAATAGTTTGGTTTATTGAATCTGGTTGATTTAACTTGTCCACTCTTATAGGTTCAAATCCAGTTTCTTCACATACAGGTGCGATTATATATTTAAACATTTGATCCGCCCGTTTTCTTATTTCGCTCCCTTCATCACCTATTGGTGATACTACAAAACATTTTTTCATATCCTCACTCCTTAATTTTATAGAATATATACCTCTATCCACTTTTTTTATTGATCCATTTCTCATTAAAGTATTCAAAGAGCCTGCAAATTGCCCCTCTGTATAATCACGAACATCTTGTTCTCGAAGATAATGCTTAATGTCCTGCACACTATGTTCTTGTTTGTCTGATAAAAATTCTAATACAACTTCTTGTATTGTCGAACTCATTGTCATATCTTTGCCCCTCCTAATTTACTCTAATAATACCTCTGCAATATCTTAGAGTCAAGTCCTTTTTCTTGCATTCTTGTTTGTTTTCTTGTTATTCTTGTATATTATTAAAAATCTATACTGTTAAAAAACAAAAATATATGGCAGATAATCTATAGATTACCTACCATATAAAAACAATCTGTATAAAATTTCTATTATTCTATTCGAACTCGTCTCACAGGAGTTTGATTTCTGTAATTTCAATAGCGTTTTCGCTACTTTTCATTGTTGTATTCGCCATATTAGCAGGCATAATTTTAACTGGCATAAAAATTGTACTCAAAATGTACTCATATATCAATCCAATAATTTATTCCGAAATACAGAAATTATCTCTCATTATTGCATTCGCTCCTGAATTCTTTTATCAGATTCTCAAATTCTGCTACAGACATTCTACTATACATTTTGCACCAATATTTCTTTTGAAAGAGCGTCACTTTATGCACTGAAAGTTTACATACTTTTATCACAAGCCAACGATGTCTTCTTTGAATTTTTTTATCTTTTGCTTCCTTAAATGACATCCTGACAAACAACACTTCATATTTTGAATAAAGTTCAAGTATGTATTCTAACGGTATAATTAGTATTAAATACACAATAGGAATCATAAAACTAATAAAAGTATTTAATGCATCCAGTTCTTTATATTCATGTATTCCAATCTTTATAGTCTCGTATAGTATCCAAAATCCTGCCACCGCAAGAACCATATCTAGCAACTTATGTACTTTCTCATACTCCTCTTCGCGCTCTGCAATTACATTCATAATTACAATTATTGTTGTGATCGGAATAATTACCAATTCAACCCATATGTTGAAAGTAAATGTGCTAATAATAAATTCCAAAACAATCGTCAATTTCAAATTATCTTTTAAAACTTTTCTAATATATTCCTCATCTGCCTCTTTTGAAACAGCATTCATGCAGTATATCAAACCTGAAAAGACAAACCAAACTATAATATCTTTAATAAAAGCATTATCCCAAAACGGTAACTGATAAAATATTAAAGTTATACCCAAAACATAAAGGAAAATAATCCCCCAAAGTATTCTTAACTTCTTACCAAAGAATATTTTTACAACATTCCAAAATGCCTCTCTAATCTGTCTATGTGCCATTGCATACACAAATAAAATAAATGCCCAGATCACAGTTGCCCATTCCCTAGTAGTTAAAATTTCCATATATCATTTACTCCCCAATCTGAAGTTTATTCCACTGTTATTTTTTTCAATATCGGCAAGTATCCTACATAATTCAATTATTATAGTTGCACTTACTTTAATTTGCTGTTGCAGCCATACACTCTGACTGTTATAATCAGTGCATGGGTGCTACCATACAACGGTAGGCGGTTAGTCCTTCAACAGAGGGACTGTGACCCTCTGATTACATAGAAACCCTTACGGGAATACACTGGAAAGGAGGGCTAAGCCAATGAGTATTGTAGATTTTATCGCAGTAGTGGGCTTCGGCTCAATTCATAAGAAAGGTACTCAATATGAAAAAACTCTTTTCTTTCAAACGACTATTTCTTGGATTTAGAATATATTCTTATGAGTTCATTTATATTGTGAATGTTTGGCTATGTTACTTGTGTTTTCGATATTTGCATAAACATGATGAACCAAAACATTATTTTTTTGAATCCTTTAAAAACAACAATGAATATACACAAATATGCTTCAACCAAACTTACAAAATCCAAACGGAACATTATGAACATTTCCATAAGCGGCTATTTAAACTTGTTAAAATACCTTACCAGTATTTTCAACTTTTTTCCGATAAAAATCAAAATAAGCGAATAGGAGATAGTAATAGGTTTTTTTCAAAAAACGCCCCTACCAGAGTAATTAATATCGCTCCACATACATACTATGAAGGAATTGAATTTAACAACTTTTTCTTTGATTCATTTGAAATAGACAACCTATGTTTCCATAATTGTACTTTCAGAAATTGTAAATTTTCCAATATGACCTCTAAAAAGTTTCCTTGGGAATCTGAACTAAAACAAGGATTCAGTTCTTGTGATTTTTACAATTGTACATTTGAAAAATGCAATTTTAAAAATCTCTTTTTTAGCATTGGAAATATTGATTTAACCACATTTTCTGATGTTACTTTTTTTAATTGCATATTCCACAGAATGAGTTTTAAAAAGGTCATATTTACAGGAAGCACCACCTTTAATAACACAAGCATTTATTCTCCTTCCAAAGCTTTTGATTTATCATTCATGGGGTCTATTGATAACATCCATGTTGATGCGCAATGTCATGTTACTGCGTTTTCTTATTATGACAGAGCTAATTTTACACTTGAAAAGTGGATGCAACGTAAAAAACTTAAATTTTCAAATTCTAATAAGATTGCTGATACCTATTTTGCATTGGACCAAATATGGACCTCAAATCATATTCGAGAAGAAGACAACAGCTATGCAAATTTTTATTACCAAAGAAAAAAAGCAGAGACTCGTAATCGAAAAAAACCTTCAAAAATTATTGGATATTTATCTGAATGGGTAATTGGTTATGGAGAGAAACCCTATAACGCACTCTTTTCAATGGCTTTAATTATCATTTTTTTCAGTTGCATTTATATGTTTACTGGTTTTATACCTGAAATTGGAAATGATGAAATAAAATATAATATTAAACAAATTTTTAATACACCATGTATTCCTCTTCTTTCAGATTTCTTTCAAAGTTTATATTATAGTTTTTTCACCATGATTACTGTAGGTCAAGGCAATGCAAGCCCTTTCTCACCAGGAAGCCAAATTGCTATGTCTATTGAATTATTATTAGGTGCAATAATGATGACCCTCTTTACAAGTACGTTGTTCAGAAAATACACCAAATGATACAACTTTGACATTTTGTACTCAATCTGTACTCAAACCACATAGCAAGAGCCCGGAAACCCGCATAAACACTGGATTTCCGAGCTCCATTTTTTTATTCAAACTCCAGACAGACAGTATGCCATATAAATAAAAATCATTGATTTTAAGGCATTTTCAGGAACTATCAACCACTAAAATCTATATGAAAACAGATTAAAAATGCAATAAAAATGCAATCGAAGTACATTCAGATTTTATAAGATAGACCAGCAAACCTCAATATCATCCCAAAATAGACGTTCAACAATGGGCGTCTATTTTTTGTTTCAAAATTAAATGGGGCTGAAAACAGCCCCGATGGGAATTGGAGATTTGACCCTCCCGGATTCTTCATGTCATGCCAGCCGTAATTTTTTCCATTGCCCCTGCACACTTTAGCAAAAATTCCCAGAAATTCCGTCGCCCACCATAATGCTTTTTACAGTTGTTATTATTGTCATAAGCGTACCTCCTGATATTATAAATCTCCACTGAAATCTACTTTTAAGTTGTTGGGAGTACATGACAGAGCTACATGAAAAAACACAAGCTAACAATCCTAACCATGACGATTTAATTTTTAACACCTAGATAATATCACAACCCTGTAATTTCTTCAATAGCCCCAGAAAGGATGTGATACTACGAAGAAATCACCACCGCCGGAGCGTTCCCCTCCGACTTTCAAACCAGAACCCAAAACTAACCATCAAACGCAACATTCAGAAAGGACAGGTACATCTATATGGAATTAAAATTCGTTATCCCCAACGTGGAAAAGACATTCGGCAACTTGGAGTTCGCCGGAGAAGACAAAACAGAACAGAGAAGAATCAACGGACGCATGACGGTATTCTCCCGCAGCTTCAATCTGTATTCGGACGTACAGAGAGCGGATGATATTGTAGTTATCCTCCCTGCCGAAGCCGGAGAGAAACATTTTGACTTTGAGGAACGTGTGAAGCTCGTCAATCCCCGTATCACCGCAGAGGGCTATAAAATCGGCACAAGGGGCTTTACCAACTACATTTTGCACGCTGACGATATGGTAAAAGCGTAAGGAAAAGGAGGACATCAGACTATGAGATTAGCAAACGGAATCGTGATTGACAAGGAAGCAACTTTCGGGGCATTGAAATTTTCTGCCCTCCGCCGTGAGATTCACCTCCAGAATGAAGACGGCTCGGTATCAGAAGAAATCAAGGAGCGTACCTATGACTTAAAATCCAGAGGACAGGGGCGTATGATTCAGGTTTCTATCCCTGCCAGCGTGCCATTAAAGGAGTTCGATTACAACGCAGAGGTGGAACTTATCAATCCGGTGGCAGATACCGTGGCAACGGCTACCTTTCAGGGAGCAGAGGTGGACTGGTACATCAAGGCTGATGATATTGTTCTGAAAAAAGGTGCTGCCATGAATCCGCAATCATCAAAGAAAGAACCGCCAGCAGAAAAATAAGTATGGACGCAATTACTGGATATGAAGAATACGAACAGGACTTCCGGCTGGTTTCTCTGCCGGAATACTGCTGGATGGCAGGTCAGCTTCTTATCGAAGCCCTAGAAGATTATCAGCCGCCGGAAAATCTGGCAGTTTATATGCCGGAATGTCTGTGCAGGGAGTTGTCCGGCTATACTTTTTTATTTCAAGCCCATATGGAAGACAGCAAGAAAGGATATTCGCTGCTTTATATGGGCTATTTTTAATCATGGAAAGGAGGATTGTTCCCATGAAGCAGCTTTTCCCCCGTGGAAAACGTATCCGCCCCACGGATAAAGACCTTGTGTTCCATACTGCCCTTGCCGCCCTGTTCCCTGTCTTCCTGCTGGTTGTCCTGCTGTTTCATATCCGGCAGATTGCCGGAACCAACTGGCAGGAAGTGTCCTTCTCCCAGATAGCACAGGACGTAAATCTCCCTTACCTGTTATTCAGTATGGGCGTGGCAGGGCTGGTGTGCCTTACAGCAGTTCTTCTGTTCTGGCGATACCGCATGGATGGAGTAAAGCAGCTCATCCACCGCCAAAAGCTGGCAAGGATGGTGTTGGAAAACAAGTGGTATGAATCAGAGCAGAGAAAAGAAGACGCTTTTTTCAAGGACTTGTCTTCCAGCCGTTCCAAAGAAACCATCACTTACTTTCCCAAAATCTATTACAGGATGAAACAGGGCTTGCTCCATATCCGTGTGGAAATCACCTTGGGGAAATATCAGGAACAGCTCTTAAACTTGGAGAAAAAGCTGGAAAGCGGCTTGTACTGTGAGCTGAAGGATAAGGAATTAAAGGATTCCTACGTGGAGTACACCCTGCTCTATGACACCATTGCGAACCGTATCTCCATTGAAGATGTACAGGCAAAGGACGGCAGGCTCCGGCTCATGGAAAATGTCTGGTGGGAGTATGACAAGCTCCCCCATATGCTCATTGCCGGAGGAACCGGCGGCGGAAAGACTTATTTCATCCTGACCCTCATTGAAGCCCTGCTCCGCACCAACGCCGCCCTGTTCGTGTTAGACCCAAAGAACGCCGACCTTGCGGATTTACAGGCGGTTATGCCGGATGTGTACTACAAAAAGGAAGATATGCTCGCCTGTATTGACCGTTTCTATGAAGAAATGATGAAACGCAGCGAAGACATGAAGCTCATGGAAAATTACCGGACAGGGGAAAATTACGCTTATCTTGGGCTTCCTGCAAATTTCCTTATCTTTGATGAATATGTGGCATTTATGGAAATGCTTGGCACAAAGGAAAACGCCGCTGTCCTCAACAAGTTAAAACAAATCGTTATGCTTGGGCGGCAGGCTGGCTTTTTCCTGATTCTCGCCTGCCAGCGTCCGGACGCAAAGTATCTGGGGGACGGAATCCGTGACCAGTTCAATTTCCGTGTAGCTCTGGGACGGATGTCGGAAATGGGCTATGGGATGATGTTCGGGGAAACCACAAAGGATTTCTTCCTAAAGCAGATAAAAGGGCGTGGCTATGTGGATGTGGGAACCAGCGTTATCTCGGAATTTTACACGCCCCTTGTGCCAAAAGGACACGATTTCCTCAAAGAAATAAAAAAACTCATAGACAGCAGGCAGGAAGTGCAGGCGGCGTGCGAAGCGAAAGCCGCAGAAACGGACTGACCTGCTGTGGCTGGTGTGCCGCAAGGCACGCCAGCATGAACCCCTCGTATCTAACAGAGGGGTACAAATCGACAGGCAACAACCAAATAACAGGGCAGAATCCCACGGTACACAAGGGATTTTCCCATATCCGGCGTGTGTCAACAAGGCTCTGAAAGTTGACATACGCTTTTTTAGACAGGAGGGATTTTCACTGAATGAAGAAACATGGGTACGGGACATCAAAGAGAAACGGGAAGTTTACGGTATCTCACAACAGAAACTTGCCTTAGCTGCCGGAATCACCCGTCCGTACCTGAGCGATATTGAAACGGGCAAGGCTCACCCATCCGAAGCATTACAGGAAGCCATCACGGAAGCTCTGGAACGCTTCAATCCAGACAATCCCCTTGAAATGCTCTTTGACTATGTTCGGATTCGCTTCCCCACTACGGATGTGAAGCATATCGTGGAAGACGTGCTTCGGCTAAAACTCCCCTACTTTATCCATGAAGACTACGGATTTTACTCTTACACGGAGCATTACTATCTGGGGGATATTTTCGTTCTAGTATCGCCGGAACTGGAAAAGGGGGTGCTGCTGGAACTGAAAGGGCGTGGCTGCCGCCAGTTTGAAAGCTATCTGCTGGCACAGGAACGGAGCTGGTATGAATTTTTTATGGATGTTCTCATGGAGGACGGCGTAATGAAGCGGCTTGACCTTGCCATCAATGACAAAACAGGAATCCTGAACATTCCCCATCTGACAGAGAAGTGCCGGAATGAGGAATGTATCTCGGTCTTCCGCAGCTTCAAAAGCTACCGCAGCGGCGAACTGGTACGGCGTGGGGAAAAAGAATGTATGGGGAACACCCTGTATATTGGTTCCCTCCAAAGTGAGGTGTACTTCTGCATTTACGAAAAGGACTATGAGCAGTACAAGAAGCATGATATTCCCATTGCGGACGCAGAGGTAAAGAACCGCTTTGAAATCCGGCTGAAAAATGAGCGTGCCTTTTACGCCATCCGTGACCTGTTAGAACATGACAATCCAGAACAGACAGCCTTTCAAATCATCAACCGCTATGTCCGGTTCGTGGACAGGGACGATACAAAGCCCCGTTCTGACTGGCGTATCAGTGAGGAATGGGCGTGGTTTATGGGGGAACACAGGGGAAGCCTGAAACTGACAACCAAACCGGAACCCTATTCCTTTGAACGCACCCTGCACTGGCTCTCCCATCAGGTAGCACCCACCTTAAAGCTGGCTCTCCGTCTGGATAAGATGAACCACACCCAGATTGTCCATGACATCATCACCCATGCAAGGCTGACGGAGAAGCATGAAAAAATCCTGAAGCAGCAAGCCGCCGCTGCAAAGGAGGTGGTGCTTTAACGGCGGCAATCTTGGAAGCTAAGAACTCTTACAGGAAAGAAAGGAGCTTTTATGAATTTCGGACAGAATCTTTACAACTGGTTTTTATCCAACGCCCAGTCCCTTGTGTTGCTGGCAATCGTGGTGATTGGACTGTACCTCGGATTTAAGAGGGAATTTTCCAAACTTATCGGCTTTCTGGTGGTGTCCCTTGTAGCGGTCGGTCTGGTCTTCAATGCTGACGGTGTAAAGGACATCTTACTGGAACTGTTCAATAAGATTATCGGAGCATAGGAAACCCATTTTACACTTCCGTTATGGAGCAAGCCTTGATTGCTTCATGGCGGAAGTCCACTAGGGGCTTGGGGAGCGTAACTCCCCAAAAGAAAGAAGATGTAATATGATAGTGTATGATAATTGAGATAAACTAAGAATGGTGGTATAATTTCTTTAATAGTAATTGAAAGTGGAGGAAATGTATGAAAGATTTTATTGATTTTTTGAAATTACCGCCGAACATTTTAGGAGCTTTATCTATTGCCAGTGGTACATTATTATTATTGCCTCAAAAGTTAGCCCAAAAGTTTTATATTATAAATTTTCGAGAAAAATATGGTTTTACAATAGGCATTGTTTTTGTGATTTCCACAGCTTTACTAATCGTTTTATTACTATCTAAAATTTTTCATTTCTTTTATGACAAGTATGCTTCTAAGAGATTGGGAACTGCTCAGATTAAATATTTGAAAAATATGACACCAGAACAGATGACAATCATTCGGGAGTTTTTACGTGAACCAACTCACACCCTGCCATTACCCATGAACAATGGATTAGTAATAGAACTTCAACATTTACAAATATTAACCCCTGCCGGACAAACTCATTTAGTAAGTATGTTAGACCCACAAATCAATTATTTTTTACAACCTTGGGTAATTAAAAAAATCAATAGTGATGAAGAATTAAAGCGAATATTTTATTAGAAAAATGGCAACTGACAAACAAAGTTAGTTGCCATTTTTTTCTAAGAAAGGACGTGATACTGATTGAGGAAATGAGAATCTACATCCTGAACACCACACGGTTTTACCATGAGGATTTTGAGGAATATCCTGGGGCATGGTTTTCCTGCCCTGTGGATTTTGAAGAAATCAGGGAACGTCTTGGGGTTCAGAGTGAGGAAGAAATCGAAATTGAAGACTATGAGCTGCCCTTTCCATTGGAGGGCAACACAAGGCTCTGGGAAATCAACGCCCTTTGCCGGATGGTACAGGAAATGCAGGGAACGCCCCTCTATTATGAAATGGATGTAATACAAAAGCGGTGGTTTTCCAGCTTTACAGAATTTATCGACCACAAAGACCAGATACGCTGCTATCCGGTGCAGGACGGGGAATCCCTCACCCGTTATCTGGTGCAGGAGGTACAGCTCTTTGGAGAAGTACATCCAGACCTGTTGAACCATATCGACTACGCTGCCATTGGTCGGGAACTGGAAACCAGCGAAAACTACCTGTTTACAGACAATGGTATCTTTTATTACCGCTAAAAGGAGGTAGAGGAACTTGGAAGAAATGCGGATTTACATTGCCAACTTAGGCAAATACAATGAGGGCGAACTGGTGGGGGCATGGTTCACGCCGCCTGTGGACTTTGAGGAAGTCAAAGAGCGTATCGGTTTGAATGATGAATATGAGGAATACACCATCCATGATTATGAGCTGCCCTTTGAGATTGACGAATATACCCCCATTGAGGAAGTCAACCGCCTGTGTGAAATGGTGGAGGACTTACCGGAGTACATTCAGGAGGAACTATCAGAGCTGCAATCCTACTTTGGCAGTATCGAAGAACTCTGTGAGCATGAAGACGATATTATCTGCCATTCCGGCTGTGATGATATGGCGGATGTGGCTCGCTACTATCTGGAAGAAAGCGGACAGCTTGGGGAACTTCCGGCACACTTACAAAACTATATCGACTATGCTGCCTATGGGCGTGACATGGAATTGGATGGAACCTTTATTGTCACGAACCACGGCGTATATGAAATCATACGATAGACCCGTCTGTATCTCTTTTTGAAAGTACAGGCGGCTTTTTTATTTCAGGGGCGGCTTTTGCTGCCCCATCTTTTAGAAAGGACGGACAACATGAAGAAAATACGAAGCTATACCAGTATCTGGTCGGTGGAAAAGGTACTCTATTCCATCAATGATTTTAAGCTGCCATTCCCCATCACGTTCACACAGATGGCGTGGTTCGTGGTATCGGTACTTGCAGTGATACTCTTGGGGAACCTTCCTCCTCTTTCGTTCATTGACGGGGCATTTTTAAAATATTTCGGCATACCCTTTGCCCTCACTTGGTTCATGTGCCAGAAGACTTTTGACGGGAAGAAGCCTTACGGCTTCCTGAAATCCGTACTGGCATATCTGGTACGCCCGAAACTAACGTATGCAGGAAAGCCCGTGAAGCTGGAAAAGGAATATCCGGCACAGCCCATCACGGCAGTAAGGAGTGATATTTATGGCATATCCGATTAAGTATATCGAAAATAACCTTGTGTTCAACCATGACGGGGAGTGCTTTGCTTACTATGAGCTGCTTCCCTACAACTATTCCTTTTTAAGCCCTGAACAGAAGTATCAGGTACACGATTCGTTCCGGCAGCTTATCGCCCAGAACAGGGACGGGAAGATTCACGCCCTGCAAATCAGCACGGAATCCAGCATACGGGCGGCACAGGAACGCTCCAAACAGGAAGTGACAGGCAAGTTAAAAGACGTTGCCTGTGCAAAGATTGACGCACAGACCGAAGCCCTGATTTCCATGATAGGGGAAAATCAGGTGGACTACCGCTTTTTTATCGGCTTTAAGCTGCTTGTCAATGAGCAGGAAGTCACCATGAAGCAGTTTGGCAGGGAAGCAAAGACTGCTGTTTCCGACTTCCTCCATGAAGTCAACCACAAGCTCATGGGGGATTTTGTTTCCATGAGCAATGAAGAAATCTGGCGGTTTCAGAAGATGGAAAAACTACTGGAAAATAAAATCTCACGCCGTTTCAAAGTACGGCGGCTTGATAAGGACGATTTCGGCTATCTGATTGAACATTTATACGGGCAGACCGGAACCGCCTACGAAGATTATGAGTATTATCTTCCGAAAAAACGGTTTCAGGAGGAAACGCTGGTGAAATACTATGACCTCATCAAACCCACCCGTTGTCTGATAGAGGAAAACCAGCGGTATCTGAAAATCGAACAGGAAGACGGGACAGTCTATGCTGCCTACTTTACCATCAACAGCATTGTTGGGGAACTGGACTTCCCATCCTCGGAAATCTTTTACTATCAGCAGCAGCAATTCACCTTTCCCATTGATACCTCTATGAATGTGGAGATTGTGACAAACCGGAAAGCCCTCTCCACGGTGCGGAACAAGAAAAAAGAGCTGAAAGATTTGGACAACCACGCATGGCAGAATGACAGCGAAACCAGTACAAACGTGGTGGACGCTTTAGACAGCGTGAATGAGCTGGAATCCACCTTAGACCAGAGCAAGGAATCCATGTATAAGCTGTCCTATGTGGTTCGTGTGACGGCTCCCGACTTGGAAGAACTGAAACGCCGCTGCAATGAGGTGAAAGATTTTTATGACGATTTGAACGTGAAACTGGTTCGCCCCTTTGGGGATATGCTGGGGCTGCATGGGGAATTTCTCCCTGCCAGCAAACGGTATCTGAACGATTATATCCAGTATGTCACCAGTGACTTCCTTGCTGGTCTTGGCTTCGGGGCAACACAGATGTTGGGGGAACCGGAGGGCATTTATATCGGGTACAGCCTTGATACAGGAAGAAACGTGTACTTAAAGCCTGCCCTTGCCAGTCAAGGGGTAAAAGGCTCCGTCACCAACGCCCTTGCTGCCGCTTTTGTCGGCTCCCTCGGCGGTGGAAAATCATTCAGCAACAACATGATTGTCTATTATTCCGTATTATTTGGGGCACAGGCACTCATTGTTGACCCGAAAGCGGAACGGGGACGTTGGAAAGAAACCCTGCCGGAAATCGCCCATGAAATCAATATCGTAAACCTGACCTCGGAAGAACAGAACAGGGGCTTACTCGACCCGTATGTGATTATGGAAAACCCAAAGGATTCTGAATCACTGGCAATCGACATCTTGACCTTTTTAACGGGCATTTCCAGCCGTGACGGGGAAAAGTTCCCTGTTCTTCGGAAAGCCATTCGTGCGGTGACAAACAGTGAGGAACGGGGGCTTTTCAAGGTGATTGAGGAACTTCGGGCGGAGGGAACCACCATCAGCACCAGCATAGCCGACCATATCGAATCCTTTACGGACTATGACTTTGCACACCTGCTCTTTTCGGATGGAGATGTCACACAGTCCATCAGCTTTGAAAAGCAGCTCAACATCATTCAGGTGGCAGATTTGGTGCTGCCAGATAAAGAAACCTCGTTTGAAGAATACACCACAATGGAGCTGCTTTCCGTGGCAATGCTCATTGTAATCAGCACCTTTGCCCTCGACTTCATCCACACCGACCGCAGCGTGTTTAAGATTGTGGATTTGGATGAAGCATGGAGCTTCTTACAGGTGGCACAGGGCAAGACCCTTTCCATGAAGCTGGTTCGTGCCGGACGTGCCATGAACGCAGGCGTTTACTTTGTGACCCAGAACACGGACGATTTGCTGGATGAAAAGCTGAAAAACAATCTGGGCTTGAAGTTTGCGTTCCGTTCCACGGACATCAACGAAATCAAGAAGACCCTCGCCTTTTTCGGGGTAGATTCCGAAGATGAAAACAACCAGAAGCGGCTCCGTGACTTGGAAAACGGACAGTGCCTTATCAGTGATTTGTACGGGCGTGTGGGCGTGATACAGTTCCATCCTATCTTTGAAGACCTGTTCCACGCCTTTGATACCAGACCGCCCGTAAGAAAAGAGGTGGAATGATGGTGATACATAGAACTTCCAACCGACCGCAATTCCCAGTTCCTCATCACACAAAAAAGGGCTTGTCTTGGAAGACGGCAGGAAAAATGATTGGCAGGGTGCTTCTGGCACTCCTGCTCATCCTCCTGCTGCTTGCAGTCTTCGGCACAGCCGCCCACGCTGCCGGACTGGTGGATGATACGGTGGACGCTGCCAACGAATACAGCAAATATCCTCTGGACAACTACCAGCTTGATTTTTATGTGGACAGCGGATGGGACTGGCTCCCGTGGAACTGGCTGGACGGTATCGGAAAACAGGTGATGTACGGGCTGTATGCCATCACAAATTTTATCTGGACAATCAGCCTGTATCTTTCCAACGCCACGGGGTATCTGATTCAGGAAGCCTACTCGCTGGACTTCATTTCCTCTACGGCGGATTCCATTGGGAAAAATATGCAGACCCTTGCAGGCGTTACCACAGGCGGCTTGTCCTCGGAGGGATTTTATATCGGGTTTCTGCTGATTCTCATTCTGGTGGTGGGGATTTACGTTGCCTACACAGGGCTTATCAAACGGGAAACCACAAAAGCCATCCATGCCGTTGTCAATTTCGTGGTGGTGTTCGTGCTGTCCGCTGCCTTTATCGCTTATGCTCCTGATTATATCGGGAAAATCAATGAATTTTCCGCAGACATCAGCAATGCCAGCCTGACCCTTGGTACAAAGATTGTGCTGCCTAACTCGGAAAGTCAGGGAAAAGACAGCGTGGATTTGATACGGGACTGCCTGTTTTCCATTCAGGTCAAGCAACCGTGGCTCCTGTTGCAATATGGCAATTCAGATATGGAAAGCATTGGAGCAGACCGTGTGGAAAACCTGCTTTCAACCAGTCCAGACGAAAACAACGGACAGGACAGAGAAGAAATCGTAGTGGAGGAAATCGAAGACAGGGAAAACACGAACCTTACCATCACAAAGACCATCAATCGTTTGGGAACCGTCTTCTTCCTGTTCATGTTCAATATCGGTATCTCCGTTTTTGTATTCCTGCTCACGGGGATAATGATTTTCTCACAGGTGCTTTTTATCATCTACGCCATGTTCCTGCCTGTGAGCTTCCTCCTTAGCATGGTTCCCTCTTTTGAGGGGATGTTCAAACGTGCCATTACGAAACTGTTCAACACTATCCTTACCAGAGCCGGAATCACCCTGATTATCACGGTAGCGTTCAGTATTTCCACCATGCTCTACAACCTGTCTGGGGAATATCCGTTCTTCCTGACGGCGTTCTTGCAGATAGTGACCTTTGCCGGAATTTATTTCAAGCTGGGAGATTTGATGGGGATGTTCTCCTTACAGAGTGGGGATTCCCAAAGCATGGGGAGCCGTATCATGCGAAGACCCCGTATGCTCATGCACGCCCATATGCACCGTTTACAGCATAAGCTAGGACGTTCTGTGGCGGCTTTTGGAACTGGAACGGCTGCATACCACGCAGGAAAACAGGCTGGCTCAGACCATAGAAATGCTTCCCACTTCGGCTCTTCCAAACGCACACAGGCAGACCACAGCAGACCAGACGGACAGGCAGCACCGGAAAAAGAATCCGTATGGAAACGGGCTGGTTCTGCGGTAGGTGCGGCGGCAGATACCAAAGATAAGATAGCCGATACTGCCGGACAGCTTCGGGAGCAGGCAAAGGATTTGCCCGTCAATGCAAAGTACGCCCTTTACCACGGGAAAACACAGGTATCAGAGGGAGTACGGGATTTTACTTCCAGCGTGACCCAGACCCGAACTGCCAGAGCGGAACAGCGAAACGCACAGGCAGAAAGCCGCAGACATACCATTGCAGAGCGCAGGGCGGAACTGGAACAGGCAAAACAGCCGCAACAGAAAGCTTCCGAAGCACCCAAAGGGGCAGCTCCTGTCCATGAACGCCCTGTTACTGCAAAGCAGCCAGAAGATTTCCGACATCATGCAGTAAAACCAGCCATGCAGCCTGCTTCCCTATCCATCAGGGAACGGGGACAGGTTCCTTATGGGGAAACTGTGGCAGAACAGGCTTCGGTTCCGGTGGTAAAAGCTGCTTCCATCCACCATGAACAAACGCCACCTGTAAGGACAGAACGCCAGATAGTCCCATCTGCTTCCCTATCCCAGCCAAATGAAAGACAAAAGACGGCTCCCACTATCACACAGGCTACTCCCCGTCCGGCAAGACCTGTCCAGAATGATACGGCTCCTGTGATATCGGAAAGAAAACGGGCTGCCCCTGCGGTAAAAGAATCAAACTTTACCATCCGGCGTACCACCGCCAGAAAGGAGTGGACAAAAACGGTAAAAGCGGCTGCCAAACAAAAGAAAGGGGAGAAACCATGAAATTAAGACACCTTTTCTTTGCCTGTTCCGGCGTGTTCGTGATGATGTTCTCCCTGCTCCTTTTGGTGGTGATTGTCTTCTCGGATGAGGAAGACGGAGGAAGCGGCGGAAATCTTATCTTTGGGGGCGTGAGCGTATCACAGGAAGTCCTCGCCCATAAACCTATGCTGGAAAAGTATGCAAGGGAATATGGCATAGAGGAATACTTAAATGTGCTGCTCGCCATCATTCAGGTGGAATCCGGCGGCACACTGGAAGACGTTATGCAGTCCTCGGAATCTCTGGGGCTTCCCCCAAACTCCCTTAGTACAGAGGAATCCATCAAACAGGGCTGCAAATATTTCTCGGAACTGCTCGCAGCGGCAGAAACAAAGGGCTGTGACTTAAACAGTGTGATTCAGTCCTACAACTACGGCGGCGGCTTCCTAGACTATGTGGCAGGGCGTGGGAAAAAATACACTTTTGAACTGGCAGAGAGCTTCGCAAGGGACAAATCCGGCGGAAAGAAAGTCACCTACACCAACCCTGTTGCGGTAGAGAAAAACGGAGGCTGGCGGTATTCCTACGGAAATATGTTCTATGTCCTCTTGGTATCGCAATACCTGACCGTGGCACAGTTTGATGATGAAACGGTGCAGGCTATCATGGAGGAAGCCTTAAAGTATGAGGGATGGACGTATGTGTACGGGGGTGATTCTCCCTCCACTTCCTTTGACTGTTCGGGACTGGTGCAGTGGTGCTATGGCAAGGCAGGAATCGCCCTGCCACGGACAGCACAGGAACAGTACAATGTAACGCAGCACATCCCCCTGTCCGAAGCAAAAGCAGGGGATTTGGTCTTTTTCCACTCTACCTACAACGCCGGAACCTACATCACCCATGTGGGACTGTATGTGGGAAATAACCGGATGTACCATGCCGGAAATCCCATTGGTTACGCAGACCTGACAGGCTCCTACTGGCAACAGCACCTTGCTGGAGCCGGACGAATCAAACAATAAGAAAGGATGAACCGATATGATTCAGATTAGAAAAGAGGAAAACCAGAAAAAGCAGAAAGAAAAGAAACTGAAAGTCTACAAAGTCAATACCCATAAGAAAACCGTGATTGCCCTGTGGGTGCTGCTGGCAATGAGCTTCCTGTTTGCCGTCTATAAGAATTTCACGGCGATAGACATTCACACTGTCCATGAAACGAAAGTGATTGAGGAACAAATCCTCGACACTCACAAGATAGAGAATTTTGTGGAGAATTTCGCAGAAGTCTACTATTCATGGGAACAGTCCGCCGCTTCCATTGACAACCGGACAAACGCTTTAAAAGGGTATCTCACCGGAGAGCTGCAAGCCCTGAATGTAGATACTGTCCGAAAGGACATCCCCGTATCGTCTGCCCTGACCGATTTTCAGATATGGGAAATCACAGAAGAAAAAGAGCAGCATTATCAAGTGACCTATACGGTGGAACAGCGTATCACAGAGGGGGAATCCAGTAAAACCGTCCGTTCCGCCTATCAGGTGACAGTCTATGTGGACGGCTCTGGAAACCTGACGATTATCCAGAATCCAACCATTACCAGTGTTCCCGTAAAATCCGGTTACACTCCCAAAGCGGTACAAAGTGACGGTACGGTGGATTCCATCACCACAGAGGAAATCAACGAATTTCTCACCACCTTTTTCAAGCTGTACCCTACGGCAACCGCAAAGGAACTGACCTATTATGTAAATGAGGGTGTGCTGAAAACTGTGGGAAAAGAGTATATTTTCTCGGAACTGGTAAATCCGGTTTATAACCGAAACGGAAATCAGGTGACAGCTTCCCTTGCAGTAAAATATCTGGATAACCAGACCATGACAACACAGGTATC
>CAJJOP010000029.1:0-19421 GCA_905193415.1 uncultured Roseburia sp. | reverse complement strand
TATTATGAGTTAGAAAAGGGCGAATATCTAGTTACCCAAAAACTAAGCGCTTACGTCGCAAAGGCAAGGAAGCCTGTGGCTAATCGTTTTAATATCTTTTTCATAGATTTTAAATTTCTCCTTTCGTTTGGATACAAGAAAAGCCGTCCATTTCTGAACGGCTGGAAATAGAAAAGGAACGTCAATAGAGGCGTTCCCTAATTTGTTTATAGTATTTATTTTCATATGGAAGTATCATGGAATATGATGAGTTATAGTATGTATCAAGTCATAGTTTGTAATAATTATTTGACAGTATTGTAATTAAAACTATTATATGCGAAATGAATAATTTTAGATATATAAATAGTAACCCAATAATAAAAGCATTTAGATGAACTAGGGTCTAACTTTGGTTTTTGCAGATATAGGACTAGAGCGTTTGTCAAATGCTTTATTTATATACAATTCAGGATTTTTTACAAAATCACTCCATTTTACCAATACGCAAAATCTATCTTCTTCACTCCATGAGCAACCATCTTTAGGTATATAGTAATTATAGCTGAATTCTTTTACAACTGTTGAGTCATTGATACATACAATGTTATGACTTTTTCCGCAGACAGAGCAAACTTCAGAACCTTTAAAAATTTTATCATACATGTTGGGTAAAACTATACCCAATATACCGTTTTTTGTGTTGTTTTCACCATTATATAAAGAGGCTTGAAGTTCTCGTTTGATATAGGCTTGATTTTCATATAATGAATTTTCAGCACTATATTCTCCGATTAAATGAATAGTAACCGTTGAATCTGACAAATAATCTTCTCTAATTTTCCTCATTATATAATCTTCATCAGTAGAGTTAATAGGGGTGTTTAAAGATTTATCAATCATATCTATTTTTAAATCTTCTTGTATATATCTTTTATACTCTTTATCTTCAGTTTTAAATGAAATGAAACATTTATGTGACATATTAAATTTCTCCTATTTTTATTCACTTGGTAAACAAGATTTAATTAGATCTAAATTTTCAAAATATGTTTCTTTTTCCCAATTAGCAGATAAGTGAGTTAAAAAAAGTTTTTCGTATTTTTTATGATTTTCATTATCCCCAATAACATAGTAGCTGGTAGATAGTGTGGCATACATCCAGTAGTCAATTTCGCTCTTTTTAATTTCGGTTAAAAGTAAGTCAATAATTTCAGAATAAATTTTCTTGCTACTAAATTGTAAATAAATGGTTTCTTCTGCTGAAATGCCTTCTTTTTTTGTTTTAAAGAGAAGACAATTGGCATAGTTTTCACCAGTATAGTAATCATTACGGATTGTATATCCACGTTGATACATTTTTATTGCTTCTTCTAAGTAATCAAAATTATTATTTACTTTATATAATCTTTTGTAAATTGCCCCTGTTATTCCTAATGTTTCCAAATCTAATGAAGTATTAGGTGCTAATGTCATTATTACTTCAAGAGCTTTTTGCAAAGCTATTGTTTCATTAGGTTTTTTTGCTTTGTAAATAGCAAAAGCCAGTTGTTGAGTTACATAGTCATTATTTGGAATTGCATCGTGCAATTTGTTCCATATTTCTACAGAATCTTCAAAATTGTTTTGTTTTTTTAGTGAGTTAGCTTGCTCGATATAATTAGATATCGTTTGTTCCTTATGGAGAGCTTTTTCTAATATTTTTTCGTAATCACTATCATCTAAAGATGGCGGAGTTACGTTGGGTAAGTAAGTATAAAGAGGGCTGTCCGTTTTATTTTCTTGTGAAGCAAGAACAAATTCTTTTAATAACTTTCTAATATTAGCGGCTTCATCTTCATCTAAATATTCCCCATAATCATCATATGTTAGAATTCGATTATGACTTAAATCAAAAGGAATAGAACCTTTATCACTTTTTTGCATCATTATAATGGTAGAAAAAGGTTTTAATGCATGACGAATTCCTAATTCATAAAGAGCATTTTCATTTGATGTAGTAATGTCAGCAATAACCAAATCTGATTTAATTAGCAAAGAATACATACTAATATCTATGATTTCAGAACCGCTAATTTCATCAGCTCTAATTAATTGGTAATCTTTAAAATCACTATCAAATAATCGTTTGATTACTTGTTTATAGATTAAGTCTAAGTCAATTTCTTTAGAATTACGATAATCCATTTTTTTTCCAAATCCCATTACAACAAAGCACGTTTTTTTCATAAAATCACCTCCTATAAAGCATAATTTCGAACAGCTGAAATCAAACTAGATGAATTCCAACCAACTAGAACGGTGGCATTTTGTTGAATTTTTTCTGGTATTCGCTGATTTCCCCAAGGTTTAATGCCAATGATAGGCTTCTTCATTCTTAATGCTTCGTCGATTTCATAGTTAATCCATTCACTGTAGAGTGTATACATTCCTGCAACTACAATTACTGCATTACATCCTCGAATTTGTTGAGATAATTCTTCTCTAAGTTGTTGATTTGTTTTTGTGTTCAATGGTCTATCTGCAGAAACAGAGTGGTTAGACCATTTGAAATATGATGTGTTATTTAGCCATGTTACAATAGTAGAATATTGGCTCTCGTAATGCCAAGAGTGGCTAATTAATAAGCGATAATTTTTTAAATATGGCATACAATATCTCCTTTCTATAATATACTATTTATTTTACATCAAATAGAATTCATTATAAAGATAAATTATAAAGATATTGAGGCCTTGATTAAGAAAACTTGAATGTACTTCATTGCATTATAATTGCATTTTTTCATGTTTTTATATTGTTTTATAGTTTTATATATTGCCTTAAAATGGTTTAAAATCAACGATTTTTGCTAATACTCCGTACTGTCTGTCTGGAGTTTGAATAATCCATACTATCACAGGGCACACCTCATTATCCTGTAAAAGGCAAAAATGATTATCCTGACAGCAACAGAGATCATATCGCAGCGTATCTCTGTTGCTGTTCTTTTTTGTCACTTCTGCCACGGTTAATCCGTTGTTGTCCACCTGTGATTTGGGTGCATAAATCGAGGGTGTCCACAGCGATGATATATCGGCAACGACCATGCCACTGTGTATGTTTAAGGACTGTAAATTTAAAGGCTGAAAATACTGCTAAACACTGATATTTACTGGTGTTGCGTGGGGTATCGTGTTAAGTGATACTGTGTGAGTAATACTGCGATATGATGCTGTGAAATGATGTTTTGGTGATGCCGGGCGGGATGTTATATAGATTGTCACTGTGACATGCAACTGCGATATTACGCTGTAATATCGGGTGGGTTGCAGTAGAGTTTTACAGTAGGATGGGCAGCAGCGGTGGTGCAAGATGACAGGATACTGGATTTTGCCCTTTGAGAATAATAGGGTGTGTCCCGGAACACATACTATTAATTAGCACACTTCATTATTCACAAATTAGTAAAAATGATTATCCTTTAAAAGGATGATAATAGGAGAGTTCTAAACATATTTAAGGTATGTTTAGGGCTCTTTTTTTGTGCATTGAAGAGTTCTTTTTAAACAAATATGTAGTGGTTTTGCGTCAAAAAAGCCAAGGAAAGAGGTGATGTTGGATTTGCAGAGTGGCAATACACATTCTTATATTTCTTATCTGAAGGATATTGTGGACGAAGAATGCGACCTGTCTGTTCGTGCAGGCGTATTGATGGAAAGACTGAAAGCCTATGAACCGGAGCTTCCAAAAGAAATGGAACCGATGGTGTATGTGAATTATTGTGAGAAAAGTGAGCTGGGGAATCCAAGATGTCAAAAGTTATCTGATCTGGATTCAAAAAACGTAGAACAGGACAAAGCCGGGTATGCTGATCGTGATCCCAACACCAACGAACCAAAAACGACAGCACAGATGTTTTTTTACAGTATATTATGCTGAGAAGGGCGACAAGATGCTGCATCATTTTCAAGGTAAGATAGATATGGAACAATCTGAGTACAAATGAGCAGGAAACAGTGATGTCAATGCTACGTGGACTTCGGAAGTAGGAGAACAGTTCGAGTATATGTATCGGCTGTTCTTTTTTTGTTTTTCTACTAAAAACGGTAATGTTTTTCTTGTGTACAGCAGAGCACTATAGTATAATAAATCCGGTTTTATTGCATAAGTTTAAAGGCTATAATAAGGAAAACGGCAAACTAGATGAAAGTCTGGGACGCAAAGCCAGAAGAGGCTAAAGTCAGAAAGTTTGACCAGGTCAGCTGGTTGCAACTGTTTCTATATCATATATGGAAAAGATGTGAAAGCGGAAGAGATCTCGATAACTTTTATACTTTATCGATGAGTGATTCTAAAGAAATATAGTAGGGATACGGGCATATTTGGGCAAGTATCCTTTTTATATGCCAAAATGGGTACGAAAACTGGCAGGGACAGATTCTCTGTATACAGATAAAAGCAGGATGAAGAAGGCATAAGACGAAGAGAGGATTTTTATAAAATGGGAAATTATGAAGAAAAAATATATTCTTTAGGTGAGACTGTAACGGGACAGACACAGGCCATGTCACAGGCCGTACAGAAAACACTGGAAAATAATGGCGGGGTAGGTATAATGACAGGATCTTATGACCAAAACCTGTCTATTTTGTCTGTGAATAATCTGCTGTTGCATAGTACAGGATATACATTCGATACTTTCATGGAACAGACAAAAGGCTCATTGAGAAACTTCTTTTATGACGAGGAAGATAGACTGGAGCGAGACCGTTTTTTGCAGCTTCACGGAACAGGGGAAGCACAGATCCTTACAGCAGACGGTACAGTGAAAAATGTACGGCTTTGTAAAGAGGATGCGACAGATGAGGCGGGCAGACAGATCTGGGTTATGTCCGTACAGGTCAACTGGGATCATGTAAATTTGACACTGCTCAATGAGGCTATCTGTTCCGGCTTCTGGTATTTTGACTGTGACGAAAACAGTGAGATTGTGAATGCAAACTGGAGTCATGAATTCCGAAAAATGCTTGGCTATCATGACACTCTGGACTTTCCGAATAAACTGGAATCCTGGTCAGATCTTCTGCATCCACAGGATAAAGAAAGAGTAATGGTGCAGCTTCAGGCGGCAATTAAGGATAAGACGAACCAGATAAAATACCAGGTAGAGTATCGTATGAGAATGAAGGATAATCAATACCAGTGGTTTCGGGCATCGGCAGAAGTAATACGCCGTCTGGATGGTTCTGCCAGCAGGATTGCCGGGATTTTTATTAATATTGATGCGGAAAAAAAAGAGGCCATGCAGGCACAAAAATCTGCTGCTTTCCACCGGGCTTTTACGAAAGCAGACCTGTGTGAGTATTATGTAAATCTGGAAGCGAATACTTTTGATACCTTTAAGGTTGAACCGTCCCTGATGACAGTCTTTGAACAGAGTCATACATGGGATGAACTGATCCGTCATTTTGTGGATTCCTATGTTGTGGAGACAGATAAGAAGGCGGTATCCTCTTTTTACGACCGTGGTTATATTGCAGAAAGGCTGAAGGGTCTGGAAACCGAATTGGCTTTAGAGTGCCGTATCACTCTGAATGGAGAAGAACGATGGGTCCGCAATGTGGTCATACGTGGCGAAATAGAGGATTCAGAATATGCCATGATCTTTCTGCGTGATATCACAGAGACAAAGGTAGAGAGCGCACGGCATTTGCAGATGGCAGCGGATAATGCTTCCATGGAGCAGATAATTCAGAGTATTGTGCGTCTGGTTGACCGCTTTGTTGTCTGTGATCTGGAAAATGACAGATATGAATTCTACAATCTGAATGGACAGATGCTATATAAACCTCTGGGATTTTATCATGATTTTCAGATGCAGGTTCTTGAAAAATATAAGACACTGGAACCATTGGAAGCTATAGATATCCTGATAGCCCCGGATAATATTCGGAAAAAACTGAAAAGTGAAAATGATATTTATAAGTTTGAGTATTGCAGCCTGGATGAAAAGACTTATAAAATCGCTTCTTATATTCCCTTGGAATGGAAGAATGGAAAGCTGGAAAAGGTATTGCTGGCATCCATGGATGTGACACAGGAGAAGAAAGCAGAGATTGAATCCCGTCAGGCACTGAAAGAGGCTTACCGGTCTGCAGAAAATGCAAACCGTGCGAAAACAGAATTCCTTTCCAATATGTCCCACGATATCCGGACACCGATGAATGCCATTGTCGGCCTGACAGCAATTGCAGGAGCAAATATTGAGAGCCAGGACAGAGTCATTGAATGTCTCAGTAAAATTACAAAATCAAGCCGTCATCTGCTGGGGCTGATTAATGAAGTGCTGGATATGGCACGTATTGAAAGTGGAAAAATGACGCTGGCACAGGAGGATTTCAATCTGCCAGATCTGGTGGATAATCTTATAACACTCACAAAACCGGTGATTGATGAACATAAACACAATTTAGATATACACATTAATCACATTGAACATGAGAGTGTCTGTGGTGACAGCCTGAGAATCCAGCAGGTATTTGTGAATCTGATGAGTAATGCGGTCAAGTATACACCGGATGGCGGGAATATTACTTTTTCTATAGAGGAAAAGCCAAATGGATTTTCGGAACTTGGATGCTATGAATTTACGATTGAGGATAATGGGATCGGTATGTCACCGGAATTCCAGAAAATCATGTTTGATCCTTTCAGCCGCGCAGATGACCATCGGACAACCAGAGTCCAGGGAACAGGTCTGGGAATGGCAATCAGCAGAAATATTGTGAACCTGATGAATGGTAATATTAAAGTGGAAAGCACCTTACATAAGGGAACTAAAATTACAGTAACAATTTATCTGGAACTTCAGGAAAAAGAAAAAGAACAGGACAGAAATCTGATGAATCTACCTGTTCTGGTTGTGGATGATGATAAGACATGCTGTGAAAGTACAGTTGCCACATTGAAGGAGATTGGGATTACAGGCGAATGGGTTCTCTCCGGCAGAGAAGCCGTTGAGCGCTGTTATGCACATCATGAGCTAAAAAATGATTACTTTGCTGTTATTTTAGATTGGAAAATGCCGGATATGGACGGAATTGAAACAGCCAGACAGATCCGGAAACGGATAGGGAAAGAGATTACCATTATTGTACTGACATCTTATGAATTCAGCGAGATCGAAGAAGAAGCAAAGACTGCAGGCGTAGATGCTTTTATTGCAAAACCGCTGTTCCGTTCCCGTTTGACGGCTACATTGCGGCAGTTTACTTCTGGCAGAAAAGAAAAAACAGCAAGAAATTATCTGGATGAGCTGTCTGAAGCAGATTACACAGGAAAAAGAATTCTGCTGGTCGAGGATAATGAGTTAAACAGAGAAATTGCTGTTGAAATTCTGCAGATGACAGGGGCGGAAGTGGAAACGGCAGAAAATGGAAAAATTGCAGTTGAAAAAGTAGAAGCTTCTCCGAAAGGCTTGTATGACCTTATTTTTATGGATATCCAAATGCCCGTCATGAATGGTTATGAGGCAACCGCAGCAATCAGGAGCCTTCCGGGTGAACAGGGAAAACTACCGATTGTTGCCATGACAGCAAATGCTTTTGCAGAAGATGTACAGCTGGCAAAAAATACAGGCATGAATGGACATATCGCGAAACCGCTGGATATGAATAAGCTGAATGATGTTCTGGAAAACTGGCTGTAATTGTTTCCCAATTATTGAATTAATGATTTTATCAGGAAAGAATGAGGAAAATACGAGGATGAAAAAGGCAAAACAATGTCTGACAGCATTACTGCCAGGTGTGCTTTTAGCAATTACTGTTTTGTCTGGCTGTGGACAATCTCAAAAAGCAGTATCTAAAAATGACGATCACCTTACCGTGTATCTGTGGGAAAATCGTTTAATGAAAAATATTGTACCCTATATCCATGAGCAGTTTCCAGATCAGGATATTGAGTTTATTACCGGTAACAATGATACCGATTTATATAGCTATTTTGAGGAACATGGTGAACTGCCGGATATCATAACCGTACGTCGATTTTCTGGAAAAGATGCACAGGATCTGGAGCCATATCTAATGGATTTTGCTTCTTATGACGTGGTTTCCAGGTATTACTCCTATGCATTGCAATATTATAAAAATTCAAAAAATGAGATTCAGTGGCTTCCTATCTGCGGTATACCGCAGACGATTATTGCCAACAAGACATTGTTTGAACAGTATGGAATCAAGATACCGAAAAACTATAAGGAATATGTACAGGCATGCCAGCAATTTTATGATAATGGTATAAAACCGTATTCCCTGGATCTTGCAGAAGACTGGTCTGCTCATGAGGTGATTCAGACAGGTGCAATTGGGGAATTCATGAGTCTGGATGGAATCGAATGGAGAAGCTCAGCTGAAAGTGCATCAGGGGATATCGCGTTTGATGATGCGTTATGGAAACGTATTTTTTCAGAAACCAATACATTTTTGAAGGACTCACATTTTACAAGTGATGATATCAGCGTCGATATTAATACTGCAACGCAGATGTTCCTTGAGGGAAAAGCAGCAATGTTTCATGGTTATCCGGCACTTATGCAGGAATTTCAGGAACAGATGGATGCAGAATTAACTCGTATACCGTTTTTTTCACAGATTTCGGATGAAGCTTTTATAAATATGACCCCTTCTCTGAATATTGCATTTAACAAAGAACTGGAAAAAGATCAGGAAAAACTGGACCTGGCATTCGATGTCCTGGAGTGTATGATTTCAAAAGAAGGACAAACATTGATCGCAGATGGAAAGGGTGTAATTTCATTAAATGTAGATGTTCCAAACATGATGGAAGATGTACCTGGACTGGAAGATGAAATTAATAATAATTCTGTTTATATCCGATATTCTGCTCAAAAATCATTTTATGCCAGTCTTGAGGCTGTTCACAGATTATTGTCAGGGGAAATGGATGAAACACAGGCTTATGATGCTTTTCGCAGCACAATGAACAGTAAGGATTCAAAAGAAGAAACCACAGTTAATTTTGAAAATGAATATTCCATTTCGCTAAATGATAAAAACGGTCGTGATGCGGCATCTTCTATTTTAACTACGATTAGAGAAGAAAAGGATGCTCAGCTGGCTTTGGCACCATATTATTATTTTACTTCCTCCATTTACAAAGGGGAGTGTACCTGCAGCCGGGTTGGTCTGATGACAGCAAAGAGTTCAGATACACCATTATACCTGGCAAAAATCAATGGCAAAGAGATTTATGAACTTGCGGAGAAATATCTTGCTGATTCTGATGAGAAATTCCATATAACCAATAAATATGAATTACCAATTGCATCCGGTATGAAAATAATCGTCAGGCAGGAGGAAAACGGATTCTCATTAAAGGACATAGAAGTAAATAAGAAAAAAATCGACAAAGAAAAGGAGTACTCTATTCTTCTTACAGAAACCACAATGTCTGTTTTGAAAAAAATAAATCCGGAATGTGAGATCAGGCGGCTTGGTAACACAACATTATCAAGTGCATGGACCGCAGCAATGGAAAACGGACAGCAGCCGTCAGCACCGGAAGATTATATAGAGGTTGAAAAATAAAAGTGGGAACAGAACAGGCGAAAACAAAAAGAAAAAAGATGATAGTACCATTGTTCTTTTTAATTCTTATCTTTTTAAACTTAATTTTTGTAAAGCTCCTTTTGAACAGGATGAACAGCTATATCGCAGAAAACGGGAAAAGCAGTATGGGAGCAGTTGTTGAACAGATACAGCAGACCTATGATCTGCAGGTGAATGGATACTACAGTCGGCTGCATATGCTTGAGGATTTTCTTACTCAAGAGGGAGTGAGATCTATTGAACTGGATAGAAACAAGAAGTTCTTTGAGGCATGGCAGAAAGAATCTGAAAGTACACTTATATTTCTCCAGGAAAATGGAAAGGCAATAACCACTGATGGAACAAAACTTCGGGTTGACATGCCAAGTAAACTTTTGTTGGATTTGAGGAACGGATATAATATTGGAAAATTGGTTACTCTTGATTACAACCAGAAGAAAAAAGATGGTTATCTGGTTGCAATTCCATGTCAGGAATATACGATTAAGGGGGAAACTTATACGGCAATTGGAACCTTGTATGATCATTCAAAATTAGATTCCATGTTAAGTGTGAAAAGCTATAACGGGAATGCGTATCTGTTTATGCTGGATAACGACGGAAATATTACTTATACAAATCAGAAAGAAGATAAATTTTTCAGGAACTATTTCTTGTTAAAGCATTTAAAAGGAGATCAGGCTATCACTGAGGAAGAGGCTGATTCTCTTCAAAAAAAGCTGGATGGCAGAGAACAGGGGGTAGAACTTGTGGAAAGTGACAAACCTTACTATCTGGGATACTGTCCGATAGAAAATAATAACACCATGCTGATTTGTATTGTAGAAAAAAGTGTTGTAGATAATGTACTGAGAGATTATCAGAAAACAATAGTGTTTGAAACAATACTCATGGCAGGCTTTATACTTTTGCTTTTTGCCGGATTGTTCTACAGTATTTCCAGACGCAGTCTTGCTGAGCAAAAAGCTGAATACGAAAAAAGAAATAATGAGATTCAGACGCAGGCAATGAAGGAAATGGAGGAGTCCAATAAAAAACTGAAAAAAGCAAAGAACATTACAACGGAAGCCTTGCAGACCGCTGAAAATGCAAATAAGGCGAAAACAGATTTCCTGTCCAATATGTCACATGATATTCGTACACCAATGAATGCAATTATCGGCATGACATCATTGATCAGACATGATGCCGGTAATAAAGCGAAAGTAATAGAGTATGCAGATAAAATAGACATTTCATCACAGCATCTGTTAGGAATCATTAATGATGTTCTGGATATGAGCAAAATTGAGGCAGGAAAAACAGTTTTTAAGTATACCGATTTTTCCATCTTGGATTTTATTACAGAACTCAATACCATATTCCATTCACAGATAGACGAAAAAAATCAGACTCTTACAATCATAAAAGAAAACATCCGGCACGAGTGGGTGAACGGAGACCAGGTTCATCTGATGCAGATTTTCAGCAACTTGGTTTCTAATGCAGTGAAGTACACGCAGGAAGGTGGAAAAATTCAGTTTCTGGTAGAAGAATGTGAGACAAAGTCATCTGTCTACGCAAAGTACCGTTTCTTAGTCAGCGATAATGGCATGGGAATGTCGGCAGATTTCAAAGATACAATTTTTGATGCTTTTACTCGTGCTGAAAGTTCTATGACGAATAAGATACAGGGAACTGGTCTTGGAATGGCTATTACCAAAAATCTGGTTGAAGCAATGGGAGGCACCATTGATGTGGAGAGTGAACTGGGCCAGGGAAGCTGTTTTGAGGTTCTTATAGATCTGAGAATAGCAGAAGATAGATTTGTTTCTTCAGCAGAACAGGCAGAAAAGGATGAACCGGCTGGCAATGTCCTGAAAGGAATGAGGTTTCTGTGTGCAGAGGACAATGAGCTGAATGCAGAAATCCTGATGGAATTGTTAAAGATTGAGGGTGCAGAGTGTACAATCTGTGAAAATGGTAAAAGGGTCTTAGAGGCATTTGAGCAGTCTGCTCCGGGGGATTATGACATGATCCTGATGGATGTGCAGATGCCGGTTATGAATGGTTATGAGGCAACAAAAGCAATCCGAAGAAGCTCCCATGAACTGGCAAAGACAATTCCAATCATTGCTATGACCGCCAATGCGTTTTCTGAGGATATTCAGCATTCTCTGGCAGCCGGTATGAATGCCCATGTTTCAAAACCGATTGAGATGAAGGTACTGGAAAAGACGATCAGAAGCATAAAATCCGGCGGGGGGCACCGAAATGCAACTCATTGAAAGTGACAAATGGATATGGAAAAGAGCTGATGAAAGAATCTGGCATTGCCAGAACTTTCAATCAGCTCTTTTTTATCATCAGTTCCCTCTTGACATTTTTTCATTTCCTGCTATACTTATCAAAGATAATTACTAAAGATAACTAAATTTCAAGAAGAAAGGACCATTTTCCATGACACAGGAAAAATTAAAGCAGTTCCTGGATGCGTGTTTTGATGCAAAGCGTCTGATCGAGAAGCTCCCGGACCTGCCGGACGGTATGAAGCCGCGGCAGGTGCATGTGCTGGATGCGGTGAATGAGATTCAGAAAAAGCAGGGCTTCTGCCGCGTCAGCGACATCAGCAGCTATATGAACACAACGCTGCCGAGCATCACCAAGCTGGTGCAGGAACTGGAGGAGAGAAATCTTCTCGTGAAACAGGCGGATGAAAAAGATAAGCGCGTGATCAACCTGACACTGACCGAAGAGGGAAAAGAGTTTGTGGAACTCCGCGTGACGCACTTTCACGGGGAATGGGCATCCCGCCTGCCAGATCTGGACGACGCGGTGGTGGACGAATTTGTGCATGCAATCACACGGATGCAGGAAACGATGCCGGGAATAAAAGGAGTGAAAAGCAATGGCAAAAGAAAATAAGAAAGAAGTATCGTTTGTAGAGGGACCGATTTTCCAGTCCCTGATCCGTTTTGCGCTGCCGGTGCTCGGCGCGCTGATTCTGCAGGCGGCTTACGGTGCGGTCGACCTTCTCGTGGTCGGCTGGTTCGGCGATGCGTCGAGTATTTCCGCTGTCGGAACCGGAAGCAACTTCATGCAGATGGTAACACTTATCATCACCAGCCTTGCGATGGGTTCGACCGTTATGATCGGCCAGCACATCGGCGAGGGCAAGCCGGATAAGGCCGGCAAAACCGTGGGAACCTCGATTGTTCTGTTCGCCATCATCGGTGTCGTCATGACGGTGATTCTGGAGCTGTTCGCAGGCCCGATCGCCAATATTTTACAGGTCCCGGCGGAGTCTTTTGACAAAACCGTCCTCTACCTGCGGATCTGTTCCGGCGGTATTCTGATCATCATCGCGTACAACGTCATCAGCAGCGTGCTTCGCGGAATCGGTAATGCAAATCTGCCGCTTTTATTCGTCGGCATCGCCTGCGCAGCCAATATTGCTGGAGATCTGTTCTTCGTCGGTGTGCTGAAACTGGACGTTGCGGGAGCAGCGCTTGCGACGGTTCTGGCGCAGCTGATTTCTGTCATCGCCTCCATGGGTGTGTTGAAAAAAGGCAATCTGCCGATTGAATTCAAAAAAGAAGACTGCCGCATCGACCATGACGAGCTGAAGAAAGTCCTGAACGTCGGTGTGCCGATCGCGCTGCAGGAGACGACCGTACAGATTTCCTTCCTTGTGATCAACTCGATCATCAACGGCATGGGCCTTATGCCGTCCGCCGGATACGGTGTGGCGCAGAAGCTGACCTCATTCATCATGCTGATCCCGTCCTCTGTGATGCAGTCTGTGTCAGCATTCGTGGCACAGAACACCGGAGCCGGAAAGAAAGACCGCGCGTGGAAGGGCTTCCTCACCGCAATCGCAACGGGCTGCTCTCTTGGAGTTGTGATTTTCTGCATCGGTTTCTTCGGTGGAAGTGTCATCTCCAGAATCTTCACGAGCGATCCGGCCGTTATTGAGCAGAGCGCCGCTTACCTGCGCGGTTTCGCACCGGAATGTATTCTGACCTGTGTGCTGTTCAGCAGCATCGGATACTTCAACGGCCGCGGCATCAGCATCCCGGTTATGATCCAGGGAATCACCTCCGCCTGCCTGATCCGTATTCCGCTGGCGCTGTTCTTCTCACACCTGCCGAATACGAACCTGACCTTCGTCGGCATATCCACCCCGATCACAACCGTATACGGCATCTGCTTTTTCATGATCTGCTTTGCACGGTTAAAGAAAAAAGGGCAGATGTAATTGAATCAAACATAACAGAACTGCCTGGGAAACGGCACGGAGCGATCCGCCGTTTCCCAGGCAGTTTTTGGTATTGTTTGTCCGGAACTTTTTTGATACAATACAGACAGAAAGAGCGGAACCCTGTTCAGAAGGGACAGAACAGACGGAAAGGGGAAGAGGAGTGGATAACAGAGAAATCATCAATGAGACACTGGTCCATCTGTTTCACGAGATACAAAAACTGGAAGAAGAGGCGATCATCACCGAGGATTTCAAGGATCTGACGAACAACGATATGCACATCATAGAAGCCGTCGGCCTGGAGGGCGGCAATATGTCATCGATCGCGGCAAAGCTCGACATCACGGTCGGATCGCTGACAACGTCGATGAACAGTCTGGTGAAAAAAGGCTACACCGAGCGGGAGCGCAGCGAGAAGGACCGCCGGATCGTCTACATCCACCTGACCGGAAAGGGACGGCAGGCATTCCATCATCACGCAAAATTCCACGAGCAGATGACGGATGCCGTGATGGCGGAACTCGGAGAAGAGGAAGTGCAGGTGCTCGGGAAAACGCTGAAAGCGCTGACGGACTTCTTTCGGTCGTATAAAAAATAGAAACAAAAAGGCTTTTGCAGCCGGGACAGAATCAGAAAAATCTGTCCGGTATGCAAAAGCCTTTTTCGCATGGAAACGCATAGAAAAATGCTATTTTTCTACGCCGTTCTTCTCACAGATATCCGCGAGCACACACCGTTCACAGTGCGGTGTCGTCCGCGCAGTACAGACCTCGCGTCCGTGCTCCACAAACCGGTGGCAGAGCGAGCTTCCTTCTTCCGGCGGCACAATTTTCCAGAGTGCCATCTCCACCTTCTTCGGATCCTTGCAGTCATGCACGAGCCCGATGCGGTTGCACAGCCGGATGCAGTGCGTATCCGTCACAATCGCAGGCTTTTTGAATACATCGCCCATAATCAGGTTCGCACTTTTCCGTCCCACGCCCGGGAGCTTCAAAAGTGCGTTAAAGTCATCCGGCACCTGGCTGTGGTACTCGTCGCGCAGCATGCGCATGCAGGCGTTGATGTCGCGTGCCTTGCTCTTTCCAAGACCGCACGGCCGCACAATTTCCTCGATTTCCTCCGGTGTCGCGTTTGCCAGCGCATCGATATCAGGATACTTTGCGTAGAGATCCTCCACCACAACATTGACCCGCGCATCGGTGCACTGTGCGGCCAGGCGGACACTGACGAGCAGCTTCCACGCCTGGTCATAGTCAAGCGTACAGTCGGCGTCAGGATATTCTTGTTTCAAACGTTCAATGACGGCAAGCGCCAGTTTTTCTTTTGTCATCGTGTTAAACTCCCATTCTCAAAGATATAAAAACAGCGAAAGCTATCAGGATCCTTTCTCGCGTGCTGCCTTCCGAAGCTGCAGCGGCGTCGTGTGAAACCGCTCGCGGAAGAGGCGGTGAAACAGCTTATCGTTTGTAAAGCCATGCTTTTCCGCGAGCGTGCCGACCGGCAGATCCGTGGCGATCAGGTCGCGGTAGATGCGGGAAAGACGGTAGGAATTCAGATATTCCAGATACGTCGTTTCCATGTTCTGGCGGAAGAACCGGCAGAAATATTCCGGCTGCAGCGAGACAACATCGGCAGCCTCCTTCAGCGTAATCGGCCGCTGGTAATTTTCCTGCGTGTACGTCAGAATCGTATCGAGCCGTGTCTGCGTCCGGGAGCTCATCGGGTGGTGCGCAAGCGGGCTCTTCTCAGAAAATTTCGTGTAGAGCAGATCGAGAAACGTAAAAAGCTCCCGCTGGAACGTCAGCAGATAGCCGTCGGGCATTTCCTCATGAAGCTGCATCATCGAAAGCAGAAGACGCCGGAACTGGCTGATATTTTTCTGCACTTCCGGATTCGTACTGTCGTAGTCAATCGAGAACCAGAGCTGTGACGGATCAGGCAGATAGTTCGCAAGGAACGCATCCGGAATCTGCATCAGAATCGAGCGGTTTCCCGTGGACGGACAGCGCGCCGTGTGGATACGACCGGAATTGATCAGCAGAAATTGACCCGGAAGGACGGTCTTTGTGCGGTCCGAGAGCGTGACAATGGAGGAACCCTCCAGAATATAAATAATTTCCAGCGCGTCGTGCCAGTGCGGCGGCGAAAAACTGCCGAAATCGTCGGTTACACGAAATTCGATGCTGCGGTTCGGCTGCAGCGTGATGTGTTCCTGGCGTGTCTGGCGCGGCAGATGATCTTTGCGTGGCATAAAAAACTCCTTTTTTGTTCAACTTAGTGTATCACTATCTTATCACGAAACCCCCGAATTGGGTATAGCAATTTTTGTATGAAGTTGTTATAATAAATGAACACAAAGCCACGTCACATACGGCTTCGTGCAAACTCAATCTAAAGAAAAGTGAAGGAAGAAAACGTATGTATCAAGTATGGAGTAATTTTTTAAATCCCGGCCAGATCGCCATGCTGGGAATCGTGGTCACCTTTCTGCTGACCTTTCTGGCGTTAAAGCATCCATTTTCCTTTCTGCCGAGCGATCACGGCAGAGAATTTGCCGTAAACGGCGGCCTCTCCCGCGGAAAACTGCGCGGCGTCGGCCTCGTGATCGTCATCTGTTTCCTGATCGGAAGCGTATTGTTCCTGCCTCTTGGCGCCGAGTATGTGATCTACGCGATCCTGCTCGTCTGCATCATGCTGAGCGGCTACCTCGATGATGCATCCGAAACCCCGTGGAGCGATTACAAAAAAGGCGCGATTGACCTCGTCATCTCCATTGTGACCGTCATCACCTTTGTGAATTACAATTCCACCACGATCTACTTCGGAAGCATGTCCCTTACCATTCCGAAAGTGGTCTACATAATCCTCGGCATCATCCTGATCTGGATTTCGATCAACGTTACAAACTGTTCCGACGGTGTCGACGGACTCTGCGCGAGCCTTTCCTGCGTGGTCATCTTCGCGTTCAGTATGATTTTCCACGATGTCCTCGGAAGCTTCACCGTAGCCAATTACCTGTTCGTGGCAGCGCTTCTCGCGTACCTGTATTTCAATACCTCGCCGAGCAGCATGCTGATGGGCGACGCCGGTTCGAGAGCACTTGGCTTCTACATCGCCATCCTTGCCATGCAGTCCCGCCATCCGTTCTTATATCTGCTGATGGCAGGCGTGATGATCGTCGACGGAGGAATCGGCCTTGTCAAAGTATTTTTACTCCGTTTCCTGAAAATCGCGATCCTCAAAAATACAAGAACACCGCTGCATGACCATGTCCGCCTGAAATACAAATGGTCCGACAGTCAGGTTGTGATCCGCTTTGTGATCCTGCAGATCCTGCTGGCTGTCATTGCGTATCTGATTGTAGCATAAGAAAAAACACAAGAGAAACGGGAGTGTGTCTTTTGCAGACGTCTGCGGGGCACACTCCCGTTTTGCATCTCAGCCTCCGAATACACCAAAAAGATAGAAAAAGATAATATCGCCGTATTTTTTCACAGAATCCGCCCTGTTTTCGAAAGCAAGAGTGTGGTAGTATAAAATTACCAAAAAATGTCAGCCTGAAACAATAATTCTGTAAAGATTGATGAAAAGAAAGTGCTTTCAGCTATCTGTTTCAGGTTCATCCAATCAGGAGGTAATGAAAAGATGAAATTCACAGAAGGTTACTGGCTTCCGAGTGAAAAAGCAAATGCATCCCATGCAATGCAGGCTTATGAAGTAGAGCAGATCCCAGGCGGTATGCGTATCCTGGCTACCACCCGCCCGATCGAGCACAGAGGTATGACCCTGAACCTGCCGACCATCACCGTTGAGTTCGTGGCACACACACCGGATACCATCTCCATGGAAGCATGGCACTATGAAGCATACGACAACAAAGTTCCGTCCTTCGACAAAACAGAGAGCGTATACGAGGACGTAACCGTTACCATCAACGACGATGAGGCAGTTCTCGACACCGGAAGCGTACTGGTACGCGTACAGAGAAAAGGAATCTTCGCTTACACCTTTGAGGCAGACGGAAAAGTCCTGACCGGAAGCGGATTCCGCAACCTTTCCTATATCAGATGGGATCGCAAGCAGAGCACCATGCTGCCGGCACCGAACTACATGACCGAAAAATATCAGCCATACATGGTAAGTGAGCTGTCCCTTGGCGTAGGTGAGTGCGTATACGGCCTTGGCGAGAGATTCACCCCATTCGTGAAAAACGGACAGGTTGTCGATACCTGGAATGAAGACGGCGGTACTGCATCCGAGATCGGATACAAATGCGTGCCATTCTATATGACAAACAACGGCTACGGTATTCTCGTTGACAGCACCGACAACGTTTCCTTCGAAGTAGCAAGTGAAAAAGTTGAGTATGTCGGCTTCTCCGTACCGGGCGAGAGAATCAAATATTATCTGTTCCACGGCCCGTCACCGAAGAAGATCATGAACGAGTACACCGCACTGACCGGACGTCCGGCACTTCCTCCGGCATGGTCCTTTGGTCTGTGGCTGTCCACATCCTTCACCACCAACTACGACGAAGAGACCACCACATCCTTTATCGAGGGAATGGAGAAGAGAAATATTCCGCTGAGCGTATTCCATTTCGACTGCTTCTGGATGCATGAATTCCACTGGTGCGATTTCGAGTGGGATAAGAAATGCTTCCCGGACATCCGTGCAACCTTAAAGAAATATCATGACAAAGGCCTGCACATCTGCGCATGGATCAACCCGTACATCGCACAGGGAACCGCGTTCTTCAAAGAGGGTGCAGCAAACGGCTATCTCCTTCAGAGAGCAGACGGCAAGGGCGTATGGCAGACCGATAACTGGCAGGCTGGTATGGGTCTGGTAGACTTCACCAACCCGGATGCCGTAAAATGGTACACCGATAAACTGAAAACCGTTCTGGACTGCGGCGTAGACTGCTTCAAGACCGACTTCGGCGAGAGAATCCCGGTTGACGTTGTTTACCACGACGGAAGCGATCCGCAGGCAATGCACAACTACTATACATACCTGTACAACCAGGCAGTATTCAACCTGTTAAAAGAAGTAAAAGGCGAGAACGAGGCAGTTCTGTTTGCAAGAAGTGCAACAGCAGGAAGCCAGAAGTTCCCGGTACACTGGGGCGGCGACTGCTCCGCAAACTATCCGTCTATGGCAGAAACCCTGCGCGGCGGCCTTTCCTTCGCTATGAGCGGATTCTCCTTCTGGAGCCATGATATCTCCGGCTTCGAGAGCACCGCAACACCGGATCTGTACAAGAGATGGTGCGCATTCGGCCTCATGTCCACCCACAGCCGTCTGCACGGATCAGGAAGCTACCGTGTGCCGTGGCTGTTCGATGACGAAGCATGCGACGTTGTAAAATTCTTCACCAACCTGAAATGCTCTCTGATGCCGTACATCTTCCAGAAATCTGTAGAGGCACACGAGGAAGGAACCCCGGTAATGCGCCCAATGGTATTCGAGTTCATGAACGATCCGGCCGTTCCGTATCTGGATCAGCAGTACATGCTGGGTGATGCCCTTCTGGTTGCACCGGTATTCCGCGAGGATAAAGTTGCACAGTACTACCTGCCGGAAGG
>CAJJOP010000028.1:0-20362 GCA_905193415.1 uncultured Roseburia sp. | reverse complement strand
CAGTTCCTATGTATCATTATCCCCTCGTAAGTGATCCTCGCAAAAGACCGCCACGGTCCTGTTTCAGTTAAAGATGATTCGCTCGAAACGAAAACGCCACAAAAGAACTCTGCCTCTCACTTTCTGGTCTAATTTCTTCCATGCCCTTTTCATCTGTCCTCGCGTCTTCCTGCCACGCTTCTACTTACGGGAACGTACCTGTAATGCTGGTATGAGGTTGTCAAAGTACACTGGCAAAATTTACCTGCCTATTAAATAGCCGACGAAAAACGCCATAATTATTCAATTTTTGATAAATTTTTTAATTTTTTTCTCAAACGGTTTCTTTTGGTATAAATCGTCTGTTCTGCCATTCCCATAATCTTAGCAACTTCTCTTCCAGAATATCCCCATGTACTGAGTAAGAGGATTTCCAGTGTCTGATGCTCCGTTTCTTTCAATAGTTCATAGATTCGCTTATCACCTATGTGATCCAGAAGCTCCTTTACATCCCTTGCAAACAGCTCGCTGTCCTTTTCTTTTATGGAATCCATATCCTGCATCGTTTCATCCAGATGTTCCCGGTATCTGCGCTCTTCCAGAAAGTCTTCCCTGTCCATCTGGCGCAGCTTTTGGATCTTCTCTTCTTCCATTCCCAGTTCACGCAATTTCTTTTCTTCCTGTTCTTTCCAATAATTCCACTTTCGTTCTTCACTTGTCTTGTTATAAGCCATTTATCTTTCCTCCGATCTGATTTTTGATATAGAAATCAAATCGGAGCATGGCGGTGACCGGATAGGTACGTTATAATGTTCGAAAAATGTCGAAGAAAAAAATGCTGCAACCTCTTCGATTACAGCACTTTTTTCCATCTTACGTGAATATTTCTTGTTGGTTCATAGGAGATTCCTTCTTTTTCTCATAATGAATAAAAGACTCTTGTCATCCATTATTTATTATAATTTTTCTACTATTACAATAGCTTTTTTAACAAGTTTTCTTGTCTTGGAGTTTAAAAGAAAGCTACCAGTTTTTTTCCTCTGATAGCTTTCCATTCATTCTTATTCTGTTGGGAACATCGCTGCTTCCAACTTATTCATCTCTGTATCCAAAAGACCATATTTTCCTGAGTTATCTTTTTCCACGGATACGTTTACAGTAACAGCTTTTCCATATCTGTTCTTTTCAAGACTCTTCTGGACACTTTCTGTTAATACAGCTGCAAAGACTTCCGGATCATTTCCATCCAATCCCTGCTTTATTTTTTCATTGCTTACCTCTGTAGAGCTTTGTTGCAATGTCTGAAATACATTGGATGGTTCAACTTGTACACTTACTGTATAGACTCCATCCTCTTCTTTCACATCTTGTACTTTGTATTTTGCCAGTTTCTTTACTTCTGTCAGTTTTTCCGCATAATCAGCAATTCCTTTATCCGTAATGTTATCGGAATCATCAAATTGCTGTTGGATACTCTCATTAAAATCCTCTTCGATTTCTTTCTTGGCATCTTTTTCCGAGATTTCTAACAGATTCGCATAGTCCTTATATTCTCCATGATAGTGTGCATCAAGAGAACTTTGGACGTAGGATTTGGCATCAAAGTCTGGTTGTCTGGAGCAAGCTGATAACAATATACATACTATAATTCCTATACTTATGCACAAAACACAATTCTTCTTTTGCATATTCTCTCCTTCACGCTTTATTTATCTTCAATTTTTATCGAAAATAACATTTTTAAATACTGTTCTATTGACTCCTTTTGAACTTTTCTTTCAATATTATATGGAATGCACATAAAAAACTCCACATAACCATTATCAATAAAACTCAGCAATACTTCTCCATTTTCTGTTAAAAAATGTACATATTTTTTATTACATTTACTTTCAAATTTAATATTCGACATTTGCTTGTATATTTTTTTGTAATGATTTTTTATGCTTACTTCATCTGTACAATCAGTTCCATCACCTATCAAAAAAGAAATATACAACTTATCATAATCTTCATTTCTATATGTCATATAAGAATCTGTATGACCATCACCAATATTTTTATAATGCTCATTTGGAATCGAATAACTAATTATTTTCCCCTCTAATGTTTCAAATCTTTCTGTTTCATCAATTCTAATTTCACATGGTTCAAACATTTTTTTTATAAACAAGCCCAATTCATAATCCGACATTTCTATAAAATTAATATAATCTTTTTCTTCCGTTTTTCGCGAATATCCCCCTCTATTATTCCGTTCCCATCTTCTAATTTCTAATTCATCTCCATTTTGTTTCAAATCAATTCTTTGATAATTCTTGGAAAATGTTGGAAAACTTTTATATTTTGTTTGTTTCCAAAAATTGTTTAATTGAGATTCGTCTACTTTTGGGAAACTTTCTGCAATTTTTATTCCTTTTCTAATTGCACAGCCTATCTTATCTATTGTTTCTTCAGCCATAATTTCAATTGTAGGTTCGATAGAAATATAACATCCCATAAACCTTTCAATGGCATTAGGCACAATTAAGAAACCATATTTTTGATTATAATATACAGAAATCATATCCGTTTTCTCCTCTCTATTACTTAAGGGGAATAAAATATTCCCCTTAAGCTATTTACTTTGCTATTATTTTCCTACTGTAATAATGAGTTTAACACCTTTATCAATACCATGTTTTGTAGCATTATTAACTGCATTTATCTGAGCTTCGCTTAATGTTACATTTGGAACAACTACTTGTAATTGTCTACCCACTATTTCTTCCGCATTAACAAATTTACCATTAAATGTTTCTCCTATAAATCCTGAAACTTTATTAATGTCCTTGACAATTACCTTTTCCAATTTATTACCATTTTGATAAGTCTTTGCACCTAAGTCTCGGCTTTTAACACTAGTCACAACACCATTTTCTACTTTATCTATGGTCGGGAAATTGTGTCCCAAGTTATTTCCCATAGCTTTGTCAATAATATCTCCTCGCTCTAATGGTGGTTTTTCCCAAGTGCCTTCTGGCAATTTTGTTTCGGTTACTTCTGCAACTAATTTTTTAAACGATTTATCAATCCCATCATTATGGGTACTTCCTGCACTCCTTACTACATTCAAAAGTTTCCCAGCCCCATAACTAAGGCCACCCATAACGCCACCTGTCACTGCTCCTGCAATACCACCGACTAACGTATCTTTTGCTACTTGTTTCAGACTATTTCCAGACAAACCTGAATTCACTGCACTATATGAAGCTCCACCAATAGCTCCAATAACTGCTCCTGAAACCATCGCCGTTCCTAAGCCACCCATTGCTGGCAATGCTGCCAGAACTGCTCCTGCAGCCAAACCGCCTGTTGCAGCAACTACAAGACCAGAAACTGTAACCGCAGTTATACCAATGGCTACTTTTTTCACCGCATTCCAGTCTACTTTTCCAAGCTTATCTGTAATACGATTTGTTGTCGTACACATATGTCGTACCACTTCTGAGCGGATTTCTGCCGTTCTTTCTGAAACATAGGATTTGAAAGATGTATAAGTTTTTCCAATTTTCTGTACCCCATTGCTTACAGAACGAATAAACTGACTTCCTCTGGATGTGATCTTTTGATATGTACTGCTACTGGTTACACGATTTTTCACAGATTGATATGTCTGTTTTGCATGTTTAGCTGCATTTTTGGCAGTTTTTGCTACCCCCTTCACTGTGTTAACAATAGTTTTTGCTGCTTTCTTAGCTGTATTTACTACTGTTTTGACTACCTTTTTCGCAGTATTAACGATTTTCTTGCCGACACTCTTGACTGCTTTCGCTGCTTTTTTAGCTGTACTCTTAATCCTGCTCCACAATGAATGTCCTGTCGGATCACTGTAATTCAGCGGATTATTGGTCGTATAATCGTAGCGGTTTCTGGTCAATGGATTTTCTGTCGTTCCAAGGTCACTATCTTCAGTTGTAAAGGTTCCGTTCTCTGCGTTATAGTATCTTGCCCGCAGATACTGAAGTCCTGTTTTTACATTTGTGGACTCCCCATTGTAACCGTAGTAATTGACACCGTCTGCTGTTCCTGATGTAAGGTTACCGTATGAATCATACTGATAACTGTTCGTCAGATTAGCTGTTTCGGTCAGGATTCCGGTCACGCTGTTTCTTCCGTCATATAAATAATAACTGCTTTCTTCCGATTTATCAACGCTTACCCGTTCTCCGATTCCACTTTCTCCATAAGTATAAGCCTGACGTACTTTCTCGTCTGCTCCATACTCTGCAAGGACTTCTGTATTCTCGCGATTGATATCGTTGATATACTCTGTCAGTGTGTATCCTTTGGCATTGGAACCGCCTTTTACCAGAGAGGCAAGCTGCTCTTTCGGGCTGTTTCCATCTTCGGTACGCTGGTTCGCCGGGATCAGGACTTCATCGCCATAGCAGTCTTCCCATTTATAGGTGTTATCAAGTTCGAATACCCGGTTGTTATCTCCATCGTACATGGCTGCCATCAGGACTGTTCCACCCTGTTTTACTACTGCCAAACGATTCTCTGCTGTGTATTCATAAGTAACCGGATCTGCACTGTTTGTCTTATCACATTCCTGGATCAGATTGCCATCTTTATCATAGCTGTAGGTTGTTCCCGGATCGCCCCAGATCTTTGCATTGGTGCGTTTGATGAGCTGGTTGGAATCGTTGTACTTATAGTTATATTTTGCTTTGCTGACACCATCCTCGATCTTCTCGTAAGAGGTCCGGTTTCCAATCTTGTCATAAGTATAATTATGGACTGTCTTTTTACCGCCCTCTGCTTTTTCTGTACAGCGTGTCAGTTCCCAGTTGTCATCGTATTCATAGGTACGTGTCGTCTGGATCTCTTTTTCCTGATGCTCACAGTCTGCTTTGTCTGTCTCTTTCTGTGTATCGCCCCAGTTGTACCAGTCTTCCCAGCTTGGCGTCTTTCTTGTTCCAGCTTCCAGTTCCGTAGCTGTTTCTCCAACTACATATCCCTGATCATTGTACTTGTACTCATAAGTACTGATTACTTTGCCGCAGGAACCACAGGTATTCACAATCTTTGTGATATGATCTTCTGCATCGTAAGATACTTCCGTCTTTGTTCCATTACTTCTAGTAACTTCTGTCACACGGTTCAGTGCATCATGCTTGTAAGTGGTTACTTTTCTATTACGGTCTGTCAGTTTTACCAGATTATCATTTAAGTCGTATTCATAGCTGATCTTTGTCCCATCCGGGTATACGATTGCCTGCAGATTATCTGCGTCATCATAAACGTAGCTGACATCCTTTTTCGAACCGCTTGTCACTTTGGTGATTCTTCCAAGTGCATCGTATTCGTAGCTGCTCTTGCCTGTCTGATCCTTCATGGATACCCGTTCCCCGGCACTGTTATATGCGTAGGTCACGTCCTTTTCGGATGTCTCGCCTTTTGCGTCCTGATAAGATTTCTCCAACAGGTCATTCAGTTTGTCGTAATCATACGTGGTTTTCTTGCCGCTTGCCTGTGTATGTCCGGTCAGTCTGCCTTTTTCATCATAGTCGAATTTCTCCGTTCTTCCTGCCGGATCTTTGATGGATGTCAGGTTGCCTTCTAAGTCATAAGTATAATTCGTTGTCTTATTTGCTGCATTGGTGAAGGTCACCAGGTTATCCATGTTGTCGTAACCATAAGTTGTTACACCGCCAAGGGCATCAGTTACTTTGGTCAGGTTGTCATTCTTGTCATATTCCAGATGGCTCTTTAATCCGGTCTTATCTGTAACAACCTGAATATTCCCATGTGCATCGTAATCAAATCCCGTTGTGAATCCACGCTTGTCTGTAATAGAAGTTACCCTGCTGTCCTTATCATAGGTATAGGATTCCTTCTGCCCCAGTGCATCGGTCTCTTCTGTTACACGGTTGTCTTTATCGTAGACTGTCTTTGCAACATAGCCCATCGGATCTGTTACAGATGTAACATTATAATTCTTATCATATCCATAGCTGGTCTTTCTTCCACCCGGTTTGGTGATCTCAGTAATATTTCCTGCCGGGTCGTAAGTGTAAGCAGTTATCTTACCAAGCGGATCAGCTGCAGAAGTCATCTGACCTGCCAGGTCATAACTGTAGGTATTGCTCCGTCCAAGCGGATCTGTCTCCTTCACCAGATTGCCATACTTATCATAAGAAAAGCTGGTTGTTCCATCCAGTGCATTGGTAGAAGACTTCATCTTATGGAGCTTATCGTAAGTATAAGTAGTGGTACTCTTTAAGCTGTCGCTTTCTTTTACCACGTTGTCCACTTTATCATAAGAGAAATTTTTAGTATAACCCAGTGGACTGGTCATACTCTTCAGACGTCCGGCTTTATCATAACTATAGGTATACTCTCCACCATTCGCCTGTGTCATCTTTGTGACATTGTCATTCAGGTCAACACTGTACTGTGTCTCATTTCCCTTTGCATCCGTTACAGAAATGACATTGCCATGCTTGTCGTAATCATATTTGGTAACTGCTCCCTTTGGAGAAATCTGTTCCGTCATGTTACTCAGGCTGTCATATTTGTATTCGGTAATGAGTCCCATCGGATCTTTTGATTTGGTAAGATTTCCAATGGCATCATAACGGTATTCATTTGTTTCTTTTAACGGAGAAGTCTCACCGATCTTGCGGTCCAGTTCATCATACTGGTAGGTTGTCGTATTTCCATTTCCGTCTGTCTGGGATACGAGATTGTCATTTTTATCGTAAGCATACTTGGTAACCGTACCGTTTTCATCGACAGATTCCGTCACATTATCATTTCCGTCATACTTAAAGGTGCTGGATGCTCCCAGTGGATTTGTCTGAGAAATAACCCGGTCTTTCTTATCGTAAGCGTATTTATATGTGGCTTCCTCTTCTTCTGTCATGGATAACTGGTTGCCGACTTTATCGTAGGTAAAGGTTGTTTTATGACCTTCCGCATCCGTTACCGCTGTAATGCGGTCCATAACATCATATTCATAAGATGTGATACTTCCGTCTGCTTCAGTAAGTTTCAGGAGTCTGCCGTACTGATCGTACTTGTATGTTGCTGTCCTGCCAAGTTCATCGGTCTGTGTCAGTACATTTCCGGCACCATCATAAGTATAATCCATACTGTTTCCACCATTGTCGGAGGAATGGATCAGGTTGCCTGCTCCGTCATATTGATAGGTAATTACGAGTCCCTGTGCATCCGTACATTTTACAAGCTGTCCGATGGCATCGTACTCCATCAGCACCTTGTCCCCTGTCGGCAGTATTATGGATGTGTTATTTCCCTCTTTATCATACACATAACTATACGCATTGCCGAGGGCATCTGTCATCTTTGTGCTGTTGCCCTGTGAATCGTATTCGTAAGTGGTCTTTCCTTTCAGGGCATCCACCGTCTGTTCCAGATTGTCGGTGGAATCATATTTCATTGCTGTAATGTTGCCCTTTGCATCGGTTACCGATGTCATGTTTCCATTACCATCGTAAGTCATGGTACTGGTATTTCCATTTTCATCGGTAGAGGATACCAGATTTCCATTTAAGTCATACTTCATGGATACGGTATATCCAAGGGCATCTTTGGATGTAGTCAGATTTCCTGCCTTGTCGTAAGCATAAGTATCTGTTCTTCCCTCTTCATCGGTAGAAGATACCAGATTTCCTGCTTTATCATAAGTATATGTGGTAGTTCCACCTTCTGGGTTGGTTTCACTTAAGCGGTTTCCTGTATTATCGTAGGTATAAGTCCAGGTTCTTCCACTATCATCTGATTTTGATACCAGATTGTCTGCCGCATCATAAGTATAAGTGGTAACTGCACCTAATTCATCTGTCTCTTTAGCGAGTCTTCCGCAGTTATCATATTCCTTGGAATGGCTGCTTCCATCTCCATAGGTAATCTTGGTTTCGTTTCCTAATGCGTCATATTCATATTTGGTTATATTACCAACTGCATCTTTTGACTGAAGCACCTGTCCCAGAGAATCAAACTTGGATACGGTTGCATTTCCATTTCCGTCGGTATATTTTTTCAGATTTCCTGCTTTGTCATATTCATAGAGCTTTGTTCCAAAATCTTTATTACTCTCTTCTATGACACGTCCCATGCTGTCATACTTATAAGTAATTGTATTTCCTTTTGCATCGGTTGCTTTGACCTGCTGATAATTCTTATCATAAACGTAGCTGATCTGATTTCCTTTCGGATCTGTACCACTGGTCATGTTGTACATCTTATCGTAAGTATAAGTGGTGGTATTCCCCAGTGCATCAGTACTTGCTGTAATATTTCCCACACCATCCAGTGTATAAGCGGTCACACCGCCATCGGCTGCTGTCTTAGAAGTCAGATTGCCATTCGCATCGTAACTGTTCGAGGTTACATTTCCAAGTGGATCTGTCATGGTAACTGCACGGTTCATCGCGTCATACGTGAATCCCCATGCTGCTCCATTTCCATCCACATATCCGGTCATGTTCGGTCCGTCATACGAATACGTTGTTGTGACACCTCTGCCGTCTGTCTGGGATACCATACGATGTTTGTCATCGTAAGTATAGGTAATGGCTGTTCCATCCGGTTTTGTAGATGTGACCATATTTCCATTACCGTCATAACTGTAAGTAACCGTTGCTCCGTTATATCCAGTTGCACTGGTCAGCTTATTCTGCTCATTATAAGTATAGGAGGCTGTCTTTCCATCCTCTCTTGTCTCCGTTGCTACATTACCAAATGCATCATAAGTGTAAGTTTTTGTTCCGGCTGCTGTCGTTTCGGAAGCAAGCTGATTTTCTGCATTATAAGTCTTTTCACAGGTTGTTCCATCCGGATATTCAATGGATGTTGTGCGGTACTGATCATCATAATGATAAACGGTCTTATTTCCTTCGTTATCTGTTGTTGTAGTAGAACTCTTTCCGTACTTGAAAGTTGCCGTTCCTTTTTCTGCATCAGTCTGCTCTACAACTCTTCCTTCTTTATCGTAAGTATTCTTTACAACCGTATTGCCATTCTCATCTTTCCAGCTTGTCATACGGCTGTCATCATCATATTTGTACTCTTTTGTTGTTCCGTTCGAGTCTGTTACAGATATCAGGTTTCCCTGCTCATCATATTTGTAAGAAACTTTTCCACCATCTGGAAGAGACAGTTCCTTGATATGCCCGAATTTATCCTGTTTTACCCCGAATGTTTTTCCGGATGGTGTGGTAATCTTGCTCAGATTATAATCATCGTCATAATCTAACACTGTCTTAAATCCATTCACATCCGTTACATAACGTAAAATTCCGTATTTATCAAATGACCAGATGCTCTGATCCGCATCTGTCAGTTCCCATCCGATGTAGTCATGGTCTGTATCTTTATAGCTGACTGCTTTTAAATCATATACATAACCATCCGGAGCAGTGTAGCTGCCATCTTCATTCTTATCAAAGATCAGATAACTTCCGTCCCCTCTCATATACAGAAGGCTTCCGTTCTCCATCTGAGAAAGTGACTGGTCATAGTTAAAGCTCCATCCACGTCCGAACATGGAATGCTGGTCTGTTCCTTTGGAATTGTAGCTTCTTGTAATGGAGAATTCCCCATTCAGCTCATTCATCGTCGCATCGGACTGATCCATGTAGAAGTTACCAGTATTTAAGTTGACTGGTTCAAATCCAAATTCACAGTGCAGTCCTCTTCCCATCAATGCTCCGTCAATCCGCATCTTATCCTGATCCGTAAGAGGTGCCGGACTATATGGGACATTGGTCTGTGGGTTACGGATAAAAATTGTATTATTTGCAACAACCAGTGCATCCATCACCTGATTGTCTTTCATAATGTTCTTAAGCGGAACACCATAATATTTTGCAATCTTCGGAAATGTATCAAACTGCTTGACTTCATAGATCACAAAGCTGTCACTGGTCACTTCTTTTCCAGTTTCCAGCTTTCCATCAATCTCTTTCGATGCTTTTGCTTTGATCTTATAAAGCTTGTCCTTCGTCAGCCCCGAATACAGTGCGCTCTGCCAGTTGGAATCTTTGCTGTAATACTTATTCGCCTCCGGAAACTGCTTATTGTATTCTGTACTGTCTGGATAGGAATACAATGGTTTCGCATCTGTTTCGTGATGCTCTTCTTTTTCCTCATCCGGGAGCAGATAATACTCTACGGTAGATTTACTCTTTGCGATTCCGTCTGCAAATACGGCATCAAACTTCAACTTTCCATTTGTATTCTTTTCTGTCATCGGGCGAAGCAGGATCGTTGTTTCATCTAGTGACATATCACGCAGATATGGATCTTCTGCTGGAGACCACTGGATACTGAGCTTCGGTCCATAGGCTGAATTTCGGTTATTCAGCACTTCACACTGCATGGATGCCCCAAGATTATTTGCCTCTGCGATTGCTACCAGTGCAAATCCGTTGTTCGCATGCGTTCCCTGCACCCAGTCATTTACCAGATCTTTAACGTCATAATTGATATAACTGTTCCTTGTGGTACTTGCATTCTGTACATCCTGGAATGTAAGCTGCACTGGTTTTGTTTTCCATGTAATCGATGTGTTCCAGGTTTGATCCACACGGTAAAGACCAAACTGCGATGTGCCACCACTATATGCTGTCCGCTGGCTCACTGCAAAGGTTGCGCTGTCGATTTTGGAATCTTTCGGAATCTGACTAAAATCAGAATTGACTTTGATATAAGTCCGGCAATTCTAGTGTGCAGTACCAAATCCTGCAAGGTTCCCAGACTTAATACCATCATCAAATCCAACATACGGATAATTGTTATCTCCAATCTGGCTGGTTGGACTTCCCTCTTCCACACCAATCATGTTAAAGGAACTCTTCTGGATTTCCACTGGTGTCGGATCGATTCTGACCGGATACTGACGATCTTCTGCAGAAAGCCAGTCCATATCTGGTTTTACGGTCAGGATTGTTTTCCCATCTTCTTCCCTGAGTTCCATCGTAATCAGGAAACTGATCTCTCCGGCAGCATCTTCCATAGACGGTGCTTCCAGAAGATACTTTGCATCTTTGATTGTTTTTCCTTCTGGATAAATGTATACCTGATTATCTTTTACTTCAGCCTGATATCCCGGAATCTGAAGTTCATATTCATACGATTCTCTGTCTGTTGGCTGCTGAAGTACGATATCTTCCTTAATGCTGGAATCCAGTACCGTATACTGAACATCCGCTCCTTCATAAACTTCATTATAAAGGATCGCATTGTCCTTAATAACGGAATGTGTATAATCTCCATCTACCGGAATGATCCCGATTCTGGTCTTTCCATTTTCAATCGTTACACCATTCTCTTCTGACATCTGTTCTGGAAGAAGAATGGCATAATCATTAGCCTTGTTCTGATAAACCTCAGTTTTCTCTTCCTTTTCTTCATCTGCCGATACGCTGCTGACCTCCTGTGCTTCTTCGGATGCAGGAGTGTCTGCTTCTTCCGGCTTTACAAGAGTATTATCTACCAGCTCTGTATCACCATTTTCGTTCTTATAAGTTCCGACATAACCACCGTAAACGGTTGTATACTGCTTATCTCCGGTCTTATAAGTTTTGGAAACGGCGTCATAATCAATTAGTTCACCTTCCGGTTCTTCCGGAATCGGATAGTAATCCTGTGGTTCTTTCAACTCCACTTCTTTTTCCTGCGGATTTTCTTCTGTTTCTTCCGCTGGAGTTGTCTGTTCTTCCTGAGTCTCTGTATTTTCCGATGGTGTCGTTTCATTTTGTACGTCCGCATCAGACTGCTGACTCTTGTCTTGTTCTCCAGATGTAGAATCTGTTATCCCGGCTTCCTCTTCAGTCAAAGCCTCTGGTCTGGAGAAATCTGCATTCTTCTGTACATCCTCAATGGCCTCTTTTGCCTGTACAAAGATAGGTTCTGTTCCCTGTAGTGCCATCAGGAGTGCAAGTACTAAGGCTATAGCCGACTTTCGAAATCTCTTCATAGTCTCTTTCTCCCTCTTGTAATCTTTTTCTATAATTCCTTTACAAAATAACCGCTACCCTCCTTTTTTCTGACTTTGGCACTACTATAATCTAAAAAATCACAAAATTTACACAAATGGTAAAAATGACCCTTGAGGTGGCAAAAATAGACGAAATAGGTCGAAAAAAAATAGTAAGACACCATCGCCTTACTATTTTTCATCTAATTTCATATATAATAATATTTTCACTTGAAAGGATTTCTCCGTATGGCAGATCTCCATCTGACCATGATACTTTTCTACTACGAGTTTCACATTTTGTAATCCTATTCCATGTCCTTCTTTCCTGCTTTTCGTTGTCAGATAAATTCCATTCCTCACTTTTGGTGTATCTTTTATGCTATTCTCAATCTGGATATTCATGATTCCTTTTCCATAATACATCTGAAACGATAATCTCCTTTCATCTGAAGCTGCTGTCCCACGAATGGCATTATCCATAAGATTTCCCACAATTATACTTAGATCAAATAATTCTTCACCTATATGATTCGGTATTTCCACAGAAATCTCTGGCTTTCTAATTACTGATTTCGCATCTTCCAAAATATAATTCAGCAGATTATTCATATTACGGTTTTCTGTATATAAATGATGACATAAGGCTGTTCCGGCTATATTCTCCATTTGTTTCAGATACGATAGAATCTCTTCATTTCCTCCCGTTTTTGCCATTGCACCTATCGTTGTAAGATGGTGTTTATAATCATGATGTATCTTATTCAGCCTGTCCTGTGATTTCATCATCATCTCCAGTTCTTTTGCATACTGGCTCATCTGAATCTTCATCTCTTCCTGTTTTGCTGTTTCAATATAACTTTTCTGAACCTCATCGTGCAGATAGAAAATAAATACATTGATAAACAGTAAGAATAATACAATCGTAGACCGCACACCTCTTCTGTCTAGCAGCAATATCCTGATGCAGACTATAATACTGATCACCGGGACAGAAAGCATAGCCAGCCAATGACTGTTCTTTATATAATAACTTCTCTTTACATCCACTTTTCTTTCAATAATGACTTCCAGTAAAAAGAATATAAAATTTCCCATTACGATAGTTCCCGGTCCCATGTGATGATGTACCGGATTTCTTGCTACCGCATACCGTTGAAAGAACACGATTGGAATCCCATCACATAAAATTCCCATAATATATACCATAAGTGTATTCCAGACATGATGTTGCCAGTCTGCCTGATATGCCACTGTTATAATTAACAGAGCGATCAGCTCAAAGATCAGATCTCCGTACATCGTTCCCCACTGCATACTTCCCCAGCAGGAAAGCAGATATGCACAAAAATATGCAAATAGCTTTTGTGTATCCTCATCTTTTGGATACAGGATGGTATTATAACGGAACACAGTATAGATCCAGAATAATTTACTTGTCAGATAAGTGATTAAATGGATATTCATAATCTTTTCTTCTCCGTTTGTAATAGTCTTTCCCGGACTTTCTTACGATTTGCTTTACTGATACTGAGACGTGTCTTGTCTTTCATAACCACGTTGTCATATTCGTAATGCTCCACGTGTTCCATATTGATGAGATAGGACTTGTGGATCAGTAAGAAATATTCTTCTGTTATATCCGCTACATCCTTTAATTTTCCTCGATATTCATATTCTTTTTCCGATGTCACGATATGTACTCTTTTTCCCAGACTATAAAAATACAGAATCTTGTCATAAGAAATTTTGTGGATTCCTTTTGTATCCGTATATTCAAATATCTTCTTCCGTTCTTTTAACAGTTCCCATAATTCACCTATCACCCGGAAGAGTTCTTCCTCTCGGATTGGCTTTACAAGAAAATCAAATGGATGAATGCGAAATAATTTCATAGCATATTCCTGATATGTTGAAATATAGGTAATCCGCAGTTCTTTTCCATAATTTTTCTTTCGTATCTCCGTTCCGATATCAATTCCATTCTCATGTTCCAGACAAATATCAAGGAATAACATATCGTAGGATTCTTCTTCCAGCCTGTTAAGAAGCTGCTCCGCAGAATAGTATATTTCTATAGATATCTGACAGTCATTCGCTTTCCCATAATGGAGCAGCTTCTGTTCTAACCAATTACATAGGATGATGTCATCATCACAGATTGCAAGTTCTAGCATATTTTCTTACCCTCAGTCTTTCGTAACACGACAAATGGGGAAAAGAATCCCCTTCAATTCTTTTCCCGAATGGACATCACTAATTTTGTGTCATTTTTCCGATGCAACAGCACCACTTCCTTTGCTGTCTTATTTTGTCCTCTATATAATAAACACTTGAACAAGAAAAAACTGTCGCCATTTTATAATTTATTTATATTTTTTATGTTTTATTTATATTTTATCCAAATATTACAGCGATAACTAATAATGTCACCCCCTGCATTATTCTTTTTATTTTTAGCGTCATTTGATAAAACATCAACGTTTTTGATGGCAAAAAGGGAACCTGCAAAACCAGATTCCCTTTAAAATACATGCTCTTCTCTAAAAGGATGATAAATCCACCATCCTCTGCTTATTTTTAAAAACTTTTTCCTTTTTTACAATACTTATAAATATTAAATGGTTTTTCTTTTTTTTCAAATAAAATCCCTGTTGTTTTAATAATTTTTATAAGTTCATCCGACTCCATATCTGTCGTTTTAAATATAAATATTTTCTTTTCATTTGTTATGAAAAAAAAGAAGTTTTTATATAAGAACATTCTATCAATATTTTTAAATTCATAAATTTGATCTTCATCTATTTTAATTGCGTTTTCATCGATATCCACCGTTTCATATCCTGATCTACCCCAGACAAATTCATGAACATTTTTTTCAAAATTTTTACCAATCATTTGATACCAAATAATCCAAGCCACACAAGCCACACAAGTTCCAATCCCTATTCCAAACATCAAATAACTTTCCGACAGATAACAATTAATCGACAGTAAAAATTCTACAGGTGTAAAAATATAGATAATCATTCTACTTTTCTGTCTTGTTTTAAATAATTGATTAGGAATTATAAACCCAAGCGAAAGCATTCTTTCTAATTCTTCCCTATCCTCATCTGACACAATTGATTTAATATGCATTCTTCTTAATCCCCCTTTTGCCAGAGGTCCTCTTTATAAAATCGAACCTCTGGCCATTGTCTCTTTTATTCTTTTACAATTTACAGCGCTTGAATCAACAAACCAAAAACAGTACCTGCTCCAGCTGAAAATAAAGCAATAATTGACGGAATTGCATTTACAACTAATGCACCCGCAAGAACTAATATTACGGCTCCTGCCAGTATATTACTATGCTCTTTTGTGAATTCTACAACATTAAATTCAAGACCACTATTAGAATTTAATGTCATTGTAAAAATCAAAGCAACCGATATTGTCCACTCTTTTTCCTCTTCTGGCAGCAAATCTGATGTACTAAATACAATGGAAAACTCTACACTATTGGCAAAAACATTATTTATTTCAAAAGCAATATTACCAGATTTAACCGATAAAGCAATTTTTTCTATCGTATTTCCAAAGTTATCTGCTCCCTCTATACCTGTATCTGATAAATTTGATGAAATCTCCATAATTTGATTTTTGCAAGTTTGTGTCAATTCTCCATCATTTCCTATATCCACTTTTATATTATAAATTTTACCAGTTGAACTTTCAAGCGATGTGGATATTTTAGTAGAAATATCAATTGCTCCTTGAGGACTCATCATTGTTCCCAGTGAAATTTCCTTATCATACTCCACACCCACATCCATAATTTTATTCAGATAACCAAGCGGCTCCATTACATTATAGACATATTGATTTCGTGCTATTTTTACCTTTGCCCGAAGATTTTCTTGCGCTATTTCCTCATCTGTTTTTGTCGATACGGCATCGAACTTTTTAAATCCAGTATCTCTCCCTGAATATGCATCTTTATCCAGTGGGAACGAAGGTGATGAAGAAAATGAGTTCAACTCACAAAATTGATCAAATGCCCAGTTCTTCGGCATCGAATATCCCAAATTACAGCTAAATCCAGTTGACATATCTGCCACAAATGATTTACTTGCCAATCCTGCTTCATAAACTTTAGTACATACATATCTTGGTGCATAAATGCCGACTTTATAATTTTTATCATTTGTCGAACTGAAAAAGATCATGTGAATCTGTTCAAAATAAGGTATAATAAATGTATCAATCTGATATGAATAACAATCAAAATCCACTGCAAAGTATATAGTCGTTCCACTTGGTATACCGATTCTCTCGGCTGCTAAAATTGCTGTCTGTGCATCAACACTTCCCTGGGACGGATCCTTAAAATAGTTTAATTCATATCCTCCATCCTGATATATCGGGAATACCGATAATCCTGCATTTTCAATGTTTTTCACTTCTGTTGATGTCAAATATTTCGGTGTATGTTCTTTTCCAACAGAACCTGTCAGATAACGTCCTACATGAGTATACCCTGCATTTTTTATATCTAATGCCTGTTGTTTATTTAATACTGTTGCACAGTCACACGCTTTTGCTGCCCTGTTTGTATCGCCTTTACTCGTAAGCAATGATTTCATAGTAGAAACATTTACTTTTCCTTTTGTTACAAGTCCAATTCCTGTCAGACCATAAAACTCCTGAAATTCTGACACCTTTGACTCTGTAGTCGAATCAAACACGCCATCGAATCTTCCCGGATTATATCCGTTAAAATATAGTCCGTATTGAGCAATCTTATTAAATGGAACATATTTCGTCGAGTTCTGTCCGTTCTGTAATGTACCCGGAAACGCATTTGTTGTTGCATCGCCAAAATTAACTGAATTCAAATCTGTAATTAATTCAGTTGTAACTCCTTCAGCCGCCTGCAATGCACCAACTAAAGACAAAATTGTCTGTCTTGAGGCAATTCCATCACAAGGTCCAACACCAATAACATCTGACCAGTCACTATTTAATTGCTGTTGAATAAGAACAATATTGGAATCCCCACCAGAAACCTTTGTAAACCAGTTTAGGGATAACAATCCAGACCAAACTTTCCAATCAATTTTGCCCGTAACTTCCAGTCCTGCATTTTCCTGCATCTTTTTAACTGCATTTACTCCTGATGTATAATAAATTCCAGTAATTCCTCCAGCAGCATATCCTTTGCAAAACAGAGCACACTGAATCAAGCATACATTAACCTGCGGAGTATCATTCGGATCCATTTTTGTAATAATGGCTAACTTCTTCATGGTATTAATAGTAAGTGGTCCAACCGTTCCTGTAATCGTTGAGATTCCATTCTGAATCTGAAATGCACGAATGATTCCCTGCATCACGGCTGTTCCGGTCTTTCCATCTTCATCCAGTTTTACCCAATCCTTATGTCCACCAAACATCGCATTTAAATATTTTTGTGCTGCTTTTACATTCTGATCACTCATATTCACTACCTCCTAATTCAAGTCAATTATAAAGATTTCTAACTCTTTATATGTCTATCACTAAAAGTTACAATAACAATTTATCAATCAACTGTGACTATTTTGTGACTATTTTCCAAAGGATTCATTAACTCCCTTATAAAATCCTTAACAAATTATGAAAGAAACCATCAATTTATCACCCCATATCCCATTATAGAACTGTAATCTACTGCATAATTTCTCTGCCGTACCTGATCACTGGAATTTCCCTCAATCGTGTAAACTCTTCCACCTTCACACTTTTCTACTATTCCTACATGATCCGATGTTCCATCATGATCCCAGTCAAAAAAGATGATCATTCCAGCTGTCGGAGTTGTTCCGCCACTCTGCCACTTATTCTTTCCCTGAAACCAGGACACTCCATCACTGCACAATGAGAATTTAGGAACATTCCCACTTGCAATCAGACCGCTCTGATCCGCACACCAGCTTACAAAACAGGCACACCATTCTACCCGACTGTCAAATCCGTACCAGCTCCAGAACTTCTGACCGCCACTGTTTCCAAGCTGCCCCATTGCAACCGACACAATCTGCTGATTACCAAACAAACCAGCAAACAGGCTGCCACCGGAATAATACCGCATCACATGGGGAACGTATTGGGGATCTCCGTAACTGCTCCATCCATGCGAAGCTGCCTGTTCCTGTGAAAACTGCAATGCATTGGCTTCTGTATAACCGCCTCTTTGCAATGCCCATCCTATGTAGCCATTTCCATAGTTATATCCCTGCCATGCAAGTTTCAGCTTGTCCAGATCCTGTGGACTGCTGCATCCTGCCTGTCTGATACAGTCTGCAAAGGTCTGTACTCCAACCTCTATCGAATAATCCGGATCAGTAATAGAACCAGGAGTGTGTGGGAATCTTGTATTATATGGACTTTCCGAACACTGCATCGGGTCTGTTCCCCTGCCTCCAGATTCCTGCATCATGATGGCCTGAATCGCAGATACATATTCCGGGATACCGTACTGGGAGGCATACCGCTGGATGACAGAAGTATACGCAAGCACTTCTTCACTTAAGGATTCGGAGCTTTCTGAACCACTGCTAAACGCTGCCCCTGCAATGATTCCAGCGATCAGGATAAATACTACAAGAAATGCCATACCTCCGATAGCAATCCCTTTTCCCATTTTCCCCAGGGCGGCTGTTGCTTTTTGTATGGCTGCTGTAATCCCCTGCATAGAAAGCTTTGCCCCTCTTCCGGCCGTCTGAAGGACTGCTTCGCTACTTTCTGCTGATGCTACTGCGGATTTTCTTGCCATCTGGACTACTCTTGCTTTCTGCATCGCCTGTGCACCTTTTTCTACCTGCCATTTCTGCATGGATGCCTGTGTTTTTATTTTCTCCTGAGACAGCCCAGATACTTTTACCACTTTCGGTGCTGCTTTTACCTGTCGTTTACTGTTCTCCTTGGCAAGTACTGCCTGTTCCGGTTTCACCTTGATCCGTGTCTTTCCGCTTTCTATACCCTGCCTCATTGCTTCTTCAGTGGCTTTTGCTTCTTCCTGTCTGCTTTTTCTTTCTTTTATCTTTCGGTAGGTGACCACTGCAAGCTTTTTCCCACCTTGATATGTCGTTTTCCCTACCGTTTTTCCCGCCACACTCACCGCACTGTACTGTACGGATTCTATTTTTTCAGTTCCATACTGTGTTGGGGAGTCTGACTGCCCACTGCTTTTCTCATGTAGTTCCCTTGGCTTTTCTTTTGCCTCCAGTACCGTCTGGCGAACCAGCTCTTTCGGAAGCCGGGCAGCCGGATTTCGAATCTTCGGATTCTTATCCCTTACCCGTTCCTTGATATCTTTCATCCGGTCACCCTCTTTCCGTATCTCTTATCTCATCGGGCAACATCCCGATGTTTCTTTTTTTCCTGCTGTTTCTGCAACTGCTCCAACTGTCTGATTGCTTCATTTACCAGTGGATGCTCGTTGTAATATGGCACAAGTTCCAAGTCTCCCCTGTCTTTTGATGACAACGGTAATGGATATTCCATGTCTGAATAAATTGATTCTGGATCATGAATAGAAAACTCAATAGCCGGACACATATTGGCAGATGTTCTACAATATTTCTGGTACTTTTTATATGCCTCTTCCAGCGTTCTGCATTTTGTATATTCTCCTAAATCATGGAACTCACCGCACTCTGCAGCATAAAAAGTTATCGTTACTTCTTCTTTTTTCTTCATTATGATTCTCCCGGTTTTGTTGTCATTAGTTTATAAAGGTCTGTATTCTTTGGGAACGTATTCTCAAATGGTACGATATTCCCAGAGCAACGGATTAGGCCACTGCCAACCGATACATTTGTAATATAGGACAGTTGGTTTTCGGAAATATTCAAAAGAGCTGCCAATTCTTCCCTGTCTGTACTTGCCTGATTCAAAAGAATCAAAAACTCACTGTTTGCCAACATCAGTCTTGCAGTGTCCGATTTCAGAAGTTCCTCAACATTTTGGGTTAAACCTGTCACGAATCCATTATATTTTCTGATTCTCTTGTACAGTCGGTAGAAGAAATTTGCACTGTATTCATAGCGGAATAACAGATAGAACTCATCGGCAAATATCCATGTCGTTTTTCCTTCTTTCCAGTTCTGAATTACCCTGTTGAAAATACTGTCTAAGGTAACCAGCATTCCCAGTGGCATAAGCTGTTCCCCCAGTTCCCGGATATCATAATCCATGATCCTGTTCTTCTTATTCACATTGGTCGGCTGTGCAAAGGTGTTCAGGCTTCCATTGATAAAAAGTTCGGATGACAGTGCAAGTCCCCTTGCCTCTTCTTCCGGCTGTAACATCAACTGTCGGTACATATCTTTCAATGTCGGAACTTCTCCGGTATAACCACTTCGGATA
>CAJJOP010000027.1:0-22837 GCA_905193415.1 uncultured Roseburia sp. | reverse complement strand
GGAATATTTCGAGTTTATGCACTACAGGGGTTATATCTATGTTATACTTGAGTTGATGTTGAGTGAGAGTATTTGAATTGAATATAGCAGAACAAAATCTGAGAATAAAAGATAAATTTTCTGTATTATCAGTGGAAGTTGTACAGAAATAATAATGCGATATGTGTAAAGTATTTTATGAAACCGGAGGACAAATAAATGGCTGAAATTGAAAATAGCACCAGTTGTCGTTGGTGTTGCTCAGAAGGTGGCTAAGGATGAAAAAAACCAAGCTATTGATGCAGGAGCGAAGGCTGTCGAAGGTTTTGTAAAAGCAATAAGAAAAAAATGAAATCCGAAAATCAAGATAGTGCACTTGGAAACGGAGTACAGGAGAAAGTAAATGGTAAAACAAATAGTAAGAGATGTTTTCTTCTTAGGCCAGCCATCTGAACCGGCCACGAAAGCTGACATCCAGGTTGGAAAGGATCTGCAGGATACGCTGCAGGCGAACAGAGAACGTTGTGTTGGTATGGCGGCGAACATGATTGGTGTAAAGAAGAATATCATCATTGTGAATATGGGATTCATAGATGTTGTGATGTTCAATCCGGTGATCGCTTCAAAACGTGACATGTATGAGACAAATGAGGAAGAAAATTATGAACACTACAATTAATTATTACAACCTAAATGCAAAAAATTTCATAGAAAATACTCAGAATGCAGATATGCATCTGGCACAAGAGAAGTTTCTCCAACTATTGCCTGGGAGTGCGTCAATTCTTGATTTTGGTTGTGGTTCCGGTCGTGATACAAAATATTTCCTTGAGAAGGGATACCAGGTGGCGGGTACGTCATTCAGATGATTATGGCTTTTTTGACGGAAAGCAAAAGGATACTGGAAAATCTGTGATTTTTGCTTCTGTAGCAACGCTTGGCAGAAGCGAATATTTGACAGAGGAGTATTTTGCTCCAGATTACTTTACCTATTTGGTAATTGATGAGTTTCATCATGCAGTTACGAATCAGTACCAGCGAATTGTGAATTATTTCAAACCACAGTTTATGCTGGGACTTACTGCCACTCCGGAAAGAATGGACGGAAAGTCTATTTATGAGATCTGTGACTATAATGTTCCATATGAGATCACATTGAAAGAAGCAATTAATAAAGGGGCATTAGTTCCATTCCATTATTATGGTATTTACGATGAAACGGACTATTCGACACTCAAATTGGTAAAAGGCAGATATAATGAGAATGATTTGAATGATAAATATATCGGCAATGTAAAACGATATGATTTGATTTATAAATATTATAAAAAATATCATTCCAAACGTGCTTTAGGTTTTTGTAGTTCAAGAATGCATGCCGAAGAAATGGCAAAGGAATTCTGCAGGCGAGGCGTAAAATCTGTTGCTGTGTATAGCAGATGGGGAATTTTCTGAAGAAAGAAATGTAGCAATCGAGCAATTAAAGAATCAGGAGATAAAGGTTATTTTTTCTGTAGATATGTTTAACGAAGGTGTGGATATTGCTTCTCTTGATATGGTTATGTTTTTGAGACCGACGGAATCACCTACCGTGTTTTTACAGCAGTTGGGTCGTGGCTTGCGTATCAGCAAGGGTAAAGAGTATGTCAACGTACTTGATTTTATTGGAAATTACGAAAAAGCCGGGCGTGCACCGTTTTTATTAAACGGAGGGGCCTGTGTCGGAGAGAGAACCGCATATGACTATTCTGAAATTGAATATCCTGATGATTGTATCGTGGATTTTGATATGCGCTTGATTGATCTCTTTCGGGAAATGGACAAAAAATCATTATCGATTAAAGAAAGAATCAAACAGGAATATTATCGTGTAAAAGAACTACTTGATGGAAAAGCTCCGACACGAATGGAACTTTTTACGAATATGGATGATCATATATATGAATACTGTATGAAACATTCTAAGGAAAATCCGTTCAAACGATATATGGATTTTCTATATGAAATTCATGAGCTGTCGGATGAAGAACTTCAGGTTTATAATGGAATAGGAAAAGAATTTCTGCAGTTGATTGAAACAACAGATATGCAGAAAGTATATAAGATGCCTATTTTATATGGATTTTATAACGATGGCAATGTAAGGATGGCTGTAACGGAAGATGAAGTGGTGGAAAGTTGGAAAAGTTTTTTTAATCGCGGCACGAACTGGAAAGATTTTCCACAAGTAACTTCTTATGAGGAGTATCAAAAGATAACAGACAAACAGCATTTAAGCAAAGCCAAAAGCATGCCGATTAAGTTTTTAAAAGCTTCTGGTAAAGGGTTTTTTATAGATAAGGATGGCTATGCACTGGGAATCCGAGATGAATTGGCAGATGTAATTAAAGTTGATGCTTTTAAGAAGCAGATGAAAGATATTATCGAGTATCGTACGATGGAATATTATCGGAGACGGTATGTAGAGAAGTAATCATAAGTATTATTTGCAGTAGAAGTAACAGAGTGGATTGCGAGGTGTCTGACATGTTAAAGAATGTACTGATCGTGGTGGATGATATAGAAAAATCCATAGAGTTTTATAGGGATTTATTTGGTTTGCAAGTGATTCTCCAGAACGAAGGAAATGTGATCTTATCGGAGGGTCTTGTTTTGCAGGATGCCGGTTTATGGGGGAAGACACTGGATGAGATTGCTGCTCCATTCAATAACAGGATGGAACTGTATTTCGAGGAATTTGATATAGATGGATTGCTTGCAAAGTATGAATTAGGTAAGTATTTCGTCCGATATGCTACTGAGCTAACAGAACTTGCAGGTGGTCAGAAACTTGTAAGGCTGTATGATCCGAGTGGTAATCTCATCGAGGTTCGCACTCCGTTCAGGTGTAATTAAAGGAGATACGCAATATACGCCTGCATCAGTTTGGACTTACCAGATTGACGAATACCCGTGATGATCTTGATGTCAGGAGTGCCATTCAGTTCAATGATTCTATCGAGATATTTTGCTCTCGTGATTGTTTTCATTTAGTCACCCACTTTCAAAAATTGAAGTTTTTTCATTTTTCGAAACCGCTTCGTTGTACTTAGTATACTGTCTGCTAATAGTATATGCAAGATGTCGCTTTCAAAAACACAAAATTTTTTATTTTTTGAAAGTGGAAACTATGTAAAGGCAACCCAATTCTTTACTTAATTTCAGGAAAATGCAGAAATTTCAAAAAGATTGCTTTTGACCACTGTAAAACATGCTCCGGAAATGGACGATGTTGAAAAATAGGGAATAAGATGATCTGGAGGGTCTTTTTTATCAGGTGCGTGAATGGTAAATTAAACAATCTCCAATAGAAAAAACCAGGTCTGACAAAAAATCTATAGTATCGCCATAATTTTCATATCATTTATGAAAATTATGGCGCAATTCATGTCGAAAATCATCTAAATTTACAAAAATATGGTAAAATACTAATAACAAACTGTGTTTTTAAATCAGAGCGATTTGCTGTAGAGTAAATTTCCCGAGAGTATATTACAGATAAAAGGAGGGAATATGAACCAGGAGAGAAACAACCGATTATTAAACGCAAAACTAAATAAATACATTATTCCCGGAATTATGATGTCACTGGCGCTTCAACTGGGGAATATCGTAGATACGATCTTTGTCAGTAATCTGATCGGCGTGGATGCAATGGCAGCAGTTACGATGAGTTTGCCGGTCGAAACGGTCATTCAGCTTGTTGGCTATTGTCTTGGTATCGGCGGTTCCATTGCAGCAGGGATCATGCTTGGAAAGCGTGATAAAGAGACGGCTTCCAAATTGTTTTCAGCAACGCTTATTGTGACGTTTCTTGTGGGAATCATTTTTTTAATCTGCGCATTTTTTACAGCATCGCCCATCGCAAACGCGCTTGTGCCAGATGGCGGAGTTTTGCTGAATTATACGAGGGATTATATCTTTGTAAGTATGCTTGGTGCACCGGTCATCGGTGTCGGGTTATTGATGGTCAACTATCTTGGCGCAGAAAATCATCCGGAGCTTGCATCGGCTTATCTGATCACTGCCAACGTGATCAACCTTATCTTAGATTACATATTCCTGAAATTTACGCCGATGGGGATCAAAGGTGCAGCATTATCCACAGTGCTGGGATTTTTGCTTGGAATGGTTATTTTTATCCGTTATATTCGGTCCGATAAGAGAAATCTGAGCTTTGTGTTCCTGAAAGCCAAAGATTTTGCAGTCCTGAAAGAAGCCATTGTTACAGGGATTCCGATGCTTGTTTTTATGGCGACAAATTTTGTGAAATCCCTTGGACTGAACCTGATCATTATGCGTCTGATCGGAGAATCGGGAATGGCGGTATTTACCGTTTGTGATAATGTCCTTCTGATCGTTGAGATGCTTACCGGAGGCATTATCGGCGTGATCCCGAACGTTGCGGGAATACTTTATGGGGAAAAAGATTACATGGGAATCCATGTTTTGTGTAAAAAGATGCTCAAATACAGTTATATCGTTCTGGCGGCTGTATTTGTCTGTATCATGGTATTTACGGAACCGATCACGATCTTATTCGGAAGTGATGGCTCAGAGCTGGGAAGCCAGATGGTAAATGCGCTTCGGCTGTTTATTTTCTGTTCGATACCATATCTGTGGAACAAGTTTATGGTAAGTTATTATGAATCCATAGAAAAAACATCGGTTGCAAGTCTGGTTACGCTTTTTGAAAATGCGGTTGCATTACTGCCGGCAACGTTTGTGGGGATCTTTCTCTGGAAACAGATTGACGGGATTGGTATCAATGGCATTGCCGCCGGGTTTGTCGTTGCAGAGTGTATTACCGTGCTTGTGGCTAATATTTACAGAAAAATCAAATACAAAAAATCTACCTTTTATATCATTCCGAACAACAATCCGGGGATCAATCTGGACTTTTCCATTAAGAGTACGCAGGAAGAAGTTCAGGATGTACATAAAAAGATCAAAGAATTTTGTACAGAAAACGGGGTATCTGGCAGCAGGGCAAATCTTGCCGCTGTATGCGCAGAGGAAATGACGGTAAACATTATTCGGTTCGGGGGGAAAACTTCAAATTGGATCGATATAAATCTGTGTATTGAAGACGATGTTTTAAACCTGAGGATCCGGGATAACGGAGTAAACTTTAATCCACTGGAATATCAGAATGACAGAGAAGCGTTTGATATACATGGAATCGAGCTTGTAAAGAAAATTTCAAAATCAATGAATTATATCCGCGCGATCGATATGAATAATACGATAATATCTTTTTAGGAGGTTGGTAAGATGGGTGCAATCAATGGAAATATGTTTGAATTTCAGTTCTGCCCGGTAACAAAGCTTTTTGAAGAGCAGGTTCGTCTTCATCCGGAGAAACCAGCAGTTGTAACAAGTGAAGAAAGCGTCACCTATGCGCAGTTAAATGAAAAAGCAAATAAAATAGCAAATGCGCTGATCGCAGATGGTGTTCAGCGAGAGACTATTGTAGGCGTGGTGCTTGAGCGATGCTGTGATTTTTATGCAGTACGACAGGGAATCTTAAAGTCAGGGGGAGCCTTTGCGGTGGCTGCGCCGGATTACCCGGATGACAGGATCCAGTATATTTTTGAAGATGCGCAGATCCCATATGTCATTACAACAAATGAGATTGCAGAAGAACGAAAGGATCTGTTTGCAAAGCTTGCGTGCAAAGTATTGCTGCTGGAAGAGCTGTTTCAGAATGAAAACACGGAAAATCCGGATGTGGACATAAAAGAACATGACCTTTGTTATTGTATTTATACTTCCGGATCCACAGGAAAGCCAAAGGGTGTTATGATCGAACACATCAATCTGGCAAACTTTGTAAATCCGAATCCGAAAAATGCGGAAACATTTGGATATGTAGACAAAGGTACGGTCTCCCTTTCTATGGCAGCCATGACCTTTGATGTCTCCATTCTCGAAGAATTCGTTCCTCTTACCAATGGACTGACTGCAGTTATCGCCAGCGAAGAGGAGATCAACAATCCGATCATCCTTGGTGATCTGATCATTAAAAATAAAGTTGATATCATGACCACGACGCCGACTTATCTGTCCAATATCATTGACCTGCCACAGCTGAAGGATGCAATGTCCCAGATCCGGGTATTCGATATCGGAGCGGAAGCCTTTCCACCTGCCCTTTATGAGAAAATCTGTTCTGTAAATCCGGATGCTTACATTATGAACGGATATGGCCCTACCGAAACGACCATAAGCTGTACCATGAAAGTAATCACGGACAGCCAGAAGATTACGATCGGCGTTCCAAATGGAAATGTCAGCGTATTTATCGTAGATAAAGAGAACCACATTCTGCCGGATGGAGAAACCGGCGAGCTTGTGATCGCAGGACTGGGTGTGGGCAGAGGCTATGTGAACCTGCCGGAAAAAACAGCCGCAGCATTTATTGAACTGAATGGTGAGAGAGCGTATAAAACCGGTGATCTTGCAAAGATCAATTCTGATAATGAGATTGAATTTTTTGGAAGAATGGACAATCAGATCAAGCTTCGCGGTCTGAGGATCGAGCTTGGAGAGATCGAAGAGGTGATCAACAGCTTTGAAGGCATTCTTACAAGCATTACGGTTCCGGTGGACAATCAGTATCTGTGCTGTTATTTTATCGCAGATCATGAGATCAATACGGAAGAGCTTATGGGATATGCTTCCAGATCCCTTACTCATTATATGGTGCCGGATGTTTTCATCCAGCTGGAAAAAATGCCGATGACGCCAAATGGAAAAGTGGATAAAAAAGCGTTACCAAAGCCGGTTGCAGCGCCTGCAAATCTGAAACCTGCGGAGACGCCGATGCAGAAAAAGATTTTTGAGATCGTTGCTGAGACCATCGGAAATGATTACTTTGGTATCGACACCAGCTTCTATAAAGCAGGACTTTCTTCTATCAGTGCGATGAAGCTCTGCATCCTGTTGGCAGATGCATTCGGTGTTACTGTAAAAACCGGCGATATCCATGAAAATAATACGGTTGAAAAATTGGAAAAATATATCATGCTGGCGCCAAAGATCCGAACCTATGAAAAGAGAGATGTGTATCCGCTTACCGGATCACAAAAGGGTATCTTTGCAGAGTGCATGAAAAATCCGGACAGCACGGTTTACAATATCCCGTTTCTTTTTGAACTGGAAGCTTCTGTTAATGAGCAGAAGCTGGCAGATGCGATCACAAAAATGGTGGATGCCCACTCTTATCTGCTTACAAAAGTATATCTGAATGATGATGGAGAGATGGTGCAGAGTCCGTGTGAAGATACATTTGTTCCGGAGATCATCCAGCATACGGACAGCGAGTTTGAGACATTGAAAGAACAGCTGGTACGTCCTTTTAAACTGGAAAAAGGGCGCCTGTTCCGTGCGGAGATCTATCTGACGGAAGAGAAAAAATATCTGTTTACGGATTTTCACCATATCATTGCAGATGGCAATTCCTACGATATCATCTTTGAAGATATCAACAGAGCCTATAAAGGCGAAACACTGGAAAAAGAAACTTACACAGGCTTTGATGCTGCCCTTGATGAAGAACAGCAGATGAAAGAAGGCCGATATAAAAAGGCTGAAAAATATTATGACAGCATTTTTGACGGTGTGGAGACAGAATCCCTGCCGCTTCCGGATGTATCCGGAAAAGCGCCGGAAAAGGGCATGACATCCAGAGACGTAAAAATCCCGGAGGACAAGATCCTGGCTTACTGTGATAAAATGGGCGTTACGCCAAACACGTTATTTACAGGATTATTTGGCATCCTTGCAACAAAATATTCCAACTCTGAGGACAGCCTTTTTGCAACGATCTACAATGGACGAAATGATTCGAGACTGGAAAATACGGTCTGCATGCTCGTAAAAACGCTTCCGGTATATTGCGCATTTGAAGAAAAAATGACGATACAGGCATATATGGCAGGTGTTTCAGAGCAGCTGATGTCCTCTATGTCCAATGACATATTCCCGTTTTATGATATCTGCGCAAAATATGGTGTGAATTCAGATCTTGTATTTGCATATCAGGCAGAATTGAGTGATGATTTCCCAATCGGGGATACGGTTGCAAAAGGAACCGATCTTTCCCTTGATATGGCGAAGATGCCGCTGCTCATTCAGGTAAGAGAGTACAACCATGCATATGTCCTTACGGCTGAATACCGCAGTGATATGTACAGCAAAGCGTTTGTTGACGGAATGCTTGAAGCATACGAGGCTGCGATGAATTCCATGCTAAAGGCAAAATATATCTCAGAGATCTCCGTTCTGTCAGAAAATGCGGCAGATCAGATCGCAGCATTCAATCATACAGAACAGGATTACGACAGAAACAGGACTGTTTCTGATCTGTTTGATGAGATGGTTCAGACGATTCCGGATCATACGGCTGTCGTATTTAAGGATAAGAGATATACTTATAAAGAGCTGGATGAGATCAGCGACAGGCTTGGAAAACAGATCGCATCTATGGGAATCGGAAAGGAAGATGTCGTATCGATCCTGATCCCACGTTGTGAATACATGGCGATCGCCCCGCTTGGCGTGATCAAAGCCGGTGCCGCATATCAGCCGCTGGATCCGACGTATCCGAAAGACAGACTGATGTATATGCTGGAAGATGCATCTGCAAAACTTCTGATCGCAGACAGAGAATTGCTGCCACTGGTGGATGGTTACAAAGGAAATGTCCTGTTCATGGATGAGATCCTGCAGCTTGATGATGTGGATGCGGAGTTGCCGAAACCGGAGTTTCATGACCTGTTTATCCTGTTGTATACATCCGGTTCCACCGGAGTTCCGAAAGGCTGTATGCTTGAATATGGCAATATCACGGCATTTTGTCAGTGGTTTAAGAACTATTATCACATTGATTTTGATTCAAAAGCAGCGGCATATGCATCCTTTGGTTTTGATGCATGCATGATGGATATTTACGGAGCCATCGCAAATGGAGCGGAACTGCATATTATTCCGGAGGAGATCCGTCTTGATTTTATTGCGCTGAATGACTATTTCGAGACCAATGGCATTACCCATTCCTTTATGACCACACAGGTCGGCAGACAGTTTGCCATGGAGATGGATTGTAAGAGCCTGAAATATCTGTCTGTGGGAGGCGAAAAACTCGTTCCGTGTGAGCCGCCGAAGAACTTTAAGCTGATCAATGGTTATGGTCCGACGGAGAATACGATCTTTACCACCGTATTTGAGGTAGATAAATATTACAACAATGTTCCGATCGGTAAAGCGCTTGATAATATCAAGCTTTACATCACAGATAAATTTGGTCATATGCTTCCGTATGGCGCATGTGGCGAGTTGATGATCGCCGGATTGCAGGTTTCCAGAGGATATCTCAATAAGCCGGAAAAAACGGCAGAAGTGTATACCAGAAATATCTATGATGATGCTGAAGGTTATGAAGTACTGTATCATTCCGGTGATGTAGCCAGATATCTTCCGGATGGAAATATCCAGATTATCGGAAGAAAAGATTCCCAGGTAAAGATCAGGGGATTCAGGATCGAGCTTTCTGAAGTAGAAGAAGTGATTCGCAGATATGAGGGTATCAAAGATGCGACAGTAGTAGCATTTGATGACCCGTTTGGCGGAAAATACATTGCCGCATATGTTGTGTCTGACAGCCAGGTGGACGTGGATGCATTAAACAAGTTTATCAAAGAGACGAAACCGCCGTATATGGTTCCTGCTGTGACGATGCAGATCGATAAGATCCCGTTGAACCAGAACCAGAAGGTAAATAAAAGAGAACTTCCAAAACCGGAAAAGAAAGCAGAAGAGATCATCAATCCGCAGAATGACATGCAGCAGAAGCTGTTTGACTGTATTGCTGAAGTGCTGAACCATACAGAATTTGGCATTACAACAGATATTTTCAGTGCCGGACTGACATCGATCAGCGCGATCAAATTAAATATGCTGATCTCTAGGGCATTTGACATTGTTATCAAAACAGCGGATATCAAAGATCATCCGACTATCGAAAAACTGGAAGAATTTGTCCGGAAAGCAGGCAAAGCAGAGAAGAGGGAAATCTGTGAGATCTATCCGCTGACGAATACACAGGAAGGAATCCTGGTAGAATGTACCGCAAATATGGGTACCACGATCTATAACATTCCGTATCTGTTTAAACTGGATAAAAAGGTTGACCTTGACAGACTTGCGGAAGCGATTGACCGTACCGTGGAAGCGCATCCGTATCTGAAAACCTGTCTTTTCATGAACGAGAACGGAGACATTCTTCAGAGCAGAGATGACGAGATGCCATATAAGACGCCGATTATCGATGGAATGGAGAAAGAGACGCTTGTCCGCCCATACATGCTGTTCAACGAGCAGCTTTTCCGCTTTGAGATCCACCGGACTTCAGCCGGAAATTATCTGTTCCTTGATGTACATCATATTATCGCAGATGGTACCTCTCTGGAGATACTGATCAATGACATCAACAGAGCGTACAGTGGGGAAACACTGGAAAAAGAAACCTATACTTCCTATGAGCTTGCCCTTGATAACCAGGATGCTTTAGCCAGCGATGCATATAAAAATGCGGAAAATTATTACAGATCCGTATTTGAAAAAGCAGGCGGAAGCATGGCATTTTATCCGGATAAAGCAGGGGCTGCTCCGACTGCGGAGATGTATCACCGGGAAGTTTCCGAGATCTCTGTTCAGGATGTAAAGGATTTCTGTAAGAAGAATAGCATTACGGAAAATGTATTTTTCATTGCTGCTTTCGGACTTACCCTTGGAAAATATAACTTTAAAGATCATTCGGTATTTACAACAATCTATCACGGAAGAAATGATTCCAGACTTTCTGATACAGTAGGAATGCTTGTAAAGACATTGCCGGTATATTGTGATTTCTCAGGACGGGCAAAAACGTATCTGGCAGATGTACAGCAGCAGATCATGGAGTCCATGAACCATGATATCTATCCGTTTTCACAGATCAGCCGTGAATTTGACATCAAAGCGGATGCGATGATCATTTACCAGGGAGATAACTTTGCTTTTGACACGATCGGCGGCGAATATGCGTCCGAAGAACCGGTTCAGTTAAATGCAGCGAAGGCGCCGGTTTCCATCAGCGTGTTCATTGAAAAAAATAAATTTGTCTTTGAGATCGAATACCGCGGTGATATGTACCGTGAAGAATCAATGCGATATCTGGCAGATAACCTTACGCTTGCCATGGAAGGCATGGTGGAAGGACAGGAGCCATCTGATATCAGACTGCTGTTTGAGGAAGAGACGGCGTTTACAGATGATCCGGAGCATATCGGTAAAACGTTTGTAGACCTGTTCCGGGAAACGGCAGCAAAATATCCGGACAGACCGGCGGTAAAAGATGAGTTTGGCGAGATTACATACAGCGAACTCGACAGAATGTCTGATTACATTGCACAGAAGCTGACCCAAAATGGATTTGGAAAAGAAACGGTGGCAGGCATCCTGTGCGGAAGAACGAAAGAATTTACCATCGGATATCTTGGTGTTATGAAAGCCGGCGGCGCATACGTTCCGTTGGATCCGGAGTATCCGCAGAGCAGGATCGAATATATGCTGAAAGATTCCGGCGCGGAAAATCTGCTGGTTGTAAATAAGTATCGTGACCTGGTGGCATTTTATGACAAAAATATCATAAGTCTCGATACGGTTGAGGAAGAGGCAAAGGATTTTGTACTTTCCACAGAGCTTACGTCTCCGGAACCGGAAAATCTTGCGTATATGATCTATACATCAGGATCCACCGGAAAGCCAAAAGGTGTAATGATCGAGCACAGCAATCTGCGGAACCTGATCGAGTATCTCGTTTCATCAAGAAAGATGACACCGGACTTTATTGTCACAGAGTTTGCAAGCTTCTGCTTTGATGCATCTGTAGTGGATCTGTTTGCACCGCTTACCGTGGGCGCAATGCTGTACATTTTCCCGGAGGCAATAAGAAAAGATGCGGTTGCCGTTGCGAAATTCATACAGGATGAAAAAGTGACCACCGTAACACTTCCGACACAGATCGGAGAGCTTGTACTGGAATTGCTGGATGATGCTCCATCTCTGAAATATGCAACACTGGGCGGTGAGAAATTCAAGCATTACCGTAACCGTACTTACCAGATGGTAAATGGATATGGACCGACAGAAAATACGGTTTCATCTACAGAATTTTTCGTTGATAAACAGTATGAAAACATACCGATCGGAAAATCCCAGACAAATGTCCGCAGCTATATCGTGGACAAAGAAACGATGAGCCGACTTCCGGTAGGCGCTTCCGGCGAGCTGTGCCATTCCGGACGGCAGATTGCAAGAGGATACCATAATCTTCCGGAAAAGACAGCTGCCGCATTTGTGGAAAATCCGTTCTCTACATGTGAGGAAGACAAACGTCTTTACAGGACCGGTGATATGGTGCGCATGAAAGGCGATGGAAACATTGAGTATATTGGCAGGATCGATTCTCAGGTAAAGATCCGTGGATACCGGATCGAGCTTGGGGAGATCGAAGGGGCGATTGTAAAACACGAATCCGTGAAAAATGCTGCGGTCAAAGTCATCGAAAAAGGCGGAAATAAGTATATCACTGCTTATTACACGGGAGAGAGCATTCCGGAGGAAGAACTGAAGAAGTTCTTGGAACCGCTTATTCCGGATTATATGATGCCATCCTTCTTTGTTTACATTGATAAAATGCCGGTAACCCCGGGCGGAAAGATTGACAAAAAAGCGCTTCCGACACCGGATATGGATATTGAGAGAACCGGCTATGTTGCTCCGGTTACCGCAGTCCAGACAGAGCTTTGTGACATTTTTGAGAAAGCGCTGGGAATGGATAAAGTTGGAATCGAGGACAACTTCTTTGAACTTGGCGGTTCGTCTCTTACGGCATCAAAGGTTGCGATCATGTGTCTGTCAAAGAATATCGGTATCGTATATGCTGATATTTTCAAATATCCGACAATCCGTGAGCTTTCCGCACTGGTTGGTAATGATGAAGTAGTGGAAGATACCGCAGGCGGCAACGAGTTTTCGAATTATAACTACAATAAGATACAGAGCGTGATCAGCGGCAATATCGAGGAGAATGTGGATCTGGTAACAAAAGAGGACATTGGAGATATCATGATCACAGGAGCCACCGGATTCCTTGGAATCCATGTCCTGAAAGCATATCTGGATCATTTTGACGGAAAGGTATATTGTCTTGTGCGGAAAGGCAGCTATGAATCTCCGGAAAAACGAATGATGAATATGCTGATGTATTATTTTGATAATCCGTATAAAGAAATGTTTGAGAACCGTATCGTATGCGTAGATGGCGATATTACTTCAAAAGAGGATGTCAGCAGACTTTCCGAATACAAATTCCGGACGCTGATCAACTGCGCTGCATGCGTAAAACATTTTGCTACAGGCGATGTTCTGGAAAAAATAAATGTAACGGGTGTAGAAAATCTGATCGATCTGTGTAAAAATAATGCACGGAGGCTGATCCAGATATCCACGGTTTCTGTAGGCGGCGAAGGATCAGACGGTACACCGCCGATGTCAAGGGTTTTCTGCGAGAATGACCTCTATATCGGACAGAATATCACAAACGAATATATCCGTACAAAATTCCTTGCGGAAAGAGCTGTACTGGAAGCGGTTTCTGTCGGTCTGGATGGAAAAATCATCCGTGTAGGAAATCTGATGAGTAGAGATTCGGACGGTGAGTTTCAGATCAACTTTATTACCAATGGATTCCTGCGTAGCGTAAGAGGCTATAAAGCCGTTGGCAAATTCCCGGTCAGCAGTATGCATGAGGTAACGGAATTTTCACCGATCGATTCTACTGCGCTTGCTGTTTTAACGCTTGCACAGACAGATCGTAGATTTACAGTATTCCACGCATGCAACAGCCATCATATCTTTATGTCGGATCTGATCTATGCAATGCGCGCGCATGGATTTGAGATCGATGTTGTAAGGGATGAAGAATTTGAAGCAGCTGTAAAAGATTTTGCAAAGAACCGTCAGGATTCCGATGCGGTTTCCGGACTCATTGCCTATACGTCACACAATGAAGAGGAGATCTATACGCTGGATTATGGCAACGGATTTACCTCACAGATCCTCTACCGGTTAGGTTATAAATGGCCGATTACGGACGACAGATATCTGGAAAGCGCGATCGAAGCACTGGACAGACTTACATTTTTTGATTGATCAAAGGAGAAAAATTTCATGGAAATTATTAGCAGAACAGAAGGAAACAAAGTAACGATAGAGATTACAGGATGGCTTGATACACAGACGGCGCCACAGCTGGAAGAGGAACTTTCAAAGCTGTCAGATGAGGCCACAAGCCTTGTATTTGACTTTGCAAAACTGGAATATATCTCTTCAGCAGGTTTGCGCCAGGTCGTTGCTGCATACAAAAAAATGCAGCAGAAAGAAGGCTTTAAGATCATAAATATCTCGGATGAAGTTTATGATGTGTTCAAGCTTACCGGTTTTGATCAGAAGATCTGTATCGAAAAATGAAGCGGTCATTGTTAAAAAAGATTACAATCTATATCATTGTGATCTTCATAGGCACGGTTGCACTGTCGGTAGGTTTGAGCTGTCTGGGAAATTTTAAGCGCACGATAAAGCTTACGACAAATATTTCCATAAGCGCATCTCAGATAACTTCGGAGTTTGCAGATAACTACGATATGATGGAACTGCTGGATAATCCGGATTCAGTGGAGTATCAGTATGTACAGTCCGTGCTTCGAAGCATCTGCAGGAATGAAGGTCTGGAATATCTGTATATTTATATTCCGGATATGGATCGTGATCAGGTAACATATGTGGTTACTGTGGCAGCAGATGATGAAGAACATGCCAGAGTGGCAGGGGAACGCAAGGCGGGAACGGTCGTTCAGTATGACATTTCCGATGAAGAGAAAAATGCCTGGGCAGGTAAGACGGAGGGTATCAGCTATGAATATAGCAGCCCCGATTATGGAAAAGTACTCTCCGCTTATGCCCTTATAAGGGATGCTGATAACAATCCCGTGGCACTCGTGGGAGCGGATTATGAGCTGAGCAAGATCTATCATGAGATCATTTACGGAATTATTTCAAAAATGTCCATTGTGCTGATCGTTCTCATCGGAATCTTTTGCGTGATCGCCCTCTTTATAAAGAAAAAAATATATGAACCGATCACATTTCTGTTTGAACATATGAGAAATTATATTTCAAACAAGTCTGAGGACAGCAGAAGCTTTGAACCGATCAGGATGGACACAAATGATGAGATCCAGCGTCTGGCCGATTTCTTTAATGAAATGGTGGAAGATGTCGACAATTATGTGGAACGGATTAAACTCCTTGCCGGCGAGCAGGCAAAGTCAGCGACAGAGCTTGAGGTCGCAAGGCGGATCCAGTATGGCATCATTGAGCGGAAAAAAGAAATCTGCCTTGCGGATGATTTTATGGTTTCTGCAAGAATGCAGTCTGCGAGACAGGTGGGTGGCGATTTTTATGACAGTTTTCTGCTGAAAAACGGAGATGTCTGTGTATGCATCGGTGATGTATCCGGAAAAGGAATTGCAGCGGCGCTGTTTATGGTATTTGCCAAAACCCTGATCCGGGAAAAGATGATGGATATCCCGGATCTTGATCAGGCTGTTACAGCAGTAAATCTGGAGATCTGCAATTCCAACCCGGAAGGCATGTTTATCACGGCATTCATCGCAGTCTTTGAGCAGGATTCAGACAGCTTCCGATATGTCAATGCCGGTCACAATAAACCGGTGCTCATCCATAACGGTAAAGCGGAGTTTATGGAGTGTAAGACGGGAATCGCGCTGGGCGTGTTTGATGATGTGGAATATGAGCAGGGAGAATATGCATTTCCGGATGGAGAGATCCTGTATCTTTATACGGATGGCGTGACAGAGGCGATCAATAAAGAGAAGCAGTTTTTCGGAGATAAAAACCTTCTGCATGCCTGCAGTGCGCCGGAGAATGCAGAAAAAGAGGTTCTTTCAGACGCTGGCAGTGTGCCAGAGGTTGCAGAAAAAGAGGTTCTTTCAGATGCTGGCAGTGTGCCAGAAGATACAGCAACAGATGTATGTGAACGTGCGGTCAGTGCATTAAAAACATTTATCGGAACTGACACGGAACAGTTTGACGATATTACAATGGTCGTATTGAAACGCCATGACCGGTATCTGGAACTGGCTCATGATATGTCAGAGCTTGACCGGATCAGGCAATACATATTTGCATTCCCTTATGATGAGGCGTTAAAGAAGAAGATTTTCCTTGTCTGTGATGAAATCTTTTCCAATATCGTAAGCTATTCCGGGGCAGAACATATACAGCTTCGCTGTAGCAAGAACAACGATCATATAAACGTTGTTTTTACAGATGACGGAGCGGAATTCAATTCTCTGGAAAACAATACGGAAAAAGAGTTTGAGGATTTTGACACTGGTGGAATGGGCCTTATGCTCGTGAAAAAAATGTGTTCCGATATGAAATATCATTACACAGATGGAAAGAATGTCCTTGTATTGGAATTTACGGAGTAACAACTGAATAATAACTGAAAAACAACACTTGTGTATGCTCAGAATCGTCTGTAATACAAAGATTCCGGGTATATATAAAGTGTTGTTTTTTGTTAAGGAGAGTTTGGGCAAGCTTAGTAATGGAAAGACCAGGTTTGGCTATTCAAATGTCAAATCCGGCAAGTTTTGAAATATTTCTTCTGTGCTTGTATGAAAATTAACGGGATGCGGTTTTTCCAGACAGACTGTGCAGATATATGGAGTTGGTTCCCATTTTACAAAAGAAACGTCTGGGACAGTCAGCGTGTTCGTGGATGTGAGATCACAGAGCAGCCCGGTTCCAGTCGTTTTTGTATAAGCTTCCTTGCGTGTCCACAGTTCAAAAAAGGCGCGTTCTCTTTCGGCAGCAGGATTATATTCCATTGGTATCGTATTTTTTTGAAGAGGGATACTTCCAACTGATACAGGAGTTCTTCCCGGAGAAGTACTTCTTATTGATACAGAAATTTTTTTAGATAAAGTATTGTCAATATAGCGTATTTCTTCCGGATGAAAGACCGTTGGCATGATATCAAAAGGCGCATTTTCACAGCGCTCAATGTCTACACCGATCTTTCCTTCCGAGGAAATGCCACAGAGGATGGCATTGCGTGTATGTGAAAAATTAAAATCAATATCCGGGAAAGAGGAGAGAAACGGTTTTTCCCCTCGGACCCAATGGATGCCCTGCAATCCATCTGCAATGCCAAAATGTGTTTCCAGCATGTGAGAAAGCAATAATGCGGAATACAGGGACAGACGCTTATCGGCATCAAAAAGATAGCTGTTCACATAGTCCCGACGGGAGGAGGGGAGCGATGACAGCAGTGCCTCATCCTGCAGCGTCCATATATTATTTTTCAAAGGCAGAAAAGATATATAAGAGGGCATTTCATAAATCTCCTGGTGGTAGCTATGTCCTGCAAATACAATGGCAGAAATTTCGATATGTTGTGTGCTGCCAAAACTGATAGATGGCATACCATCTATCAGTTTTGAACAGAAGAAAGCTTGCTTTTCGGCATTTAATATTTGAATATGTTGGAAGAAGAGGGAGTATTTCCTATCAACGTTTTACTGATGCTAACGCCTCCAACAGTTTTTTAATATGAACTGGTTTGGACAGATGCAGGTTCATTCCGGCATTGATACATTTCTGAATATCTTCCTGGAATGCATTGGCAGTCATAGCGATGATGGGGATTGTATGCGCCTCCGGAAGATTCATACCACGGATGACCGTAGTGGCATGAATACCGTCCATGACGGGCATCTGGAGATCCATGAGAACGGCATCATAGTTCTGTGGTGCAGCTTGAAATGTCTGTACGCATACAGCACCGTTATTAGCCCAGTCACAGGTAATATTGTTCATGCGCAGTAGTTCATATATGACTTCAAAATTCAGGCTATTATCCTCTGCTACAAGCAGGTGCATACCCTGACAGATAGATGCGTAATCTGGAATATTGGCATTATCTTTTACATCATCCAGACTGGTGCAGTTAAATTCAAAGGTCAGATGAAAAGCCGTGCCCTTTCCGGGAGTACTCTGAACTTCTATCGTTCCATTCATAAGATCACAAAGCATTTTTACGATGGAAAGCCCCAGACCATGCCCGTTGACTTTATTGATACGGGTATCTGTCTCGCGGCTGAATTTGGTAAACATTTTTTTCATATATTCTTCTGACATACCAATGCCGGTGTCACTGATATCGGCGATCAATCGGATCTTTCCCTCTGTTTCAGAAGCTTCCTCGTAAAGTTCAAAAGCGATTTGTCCACCGTCAGGCGTATATTTTACGGCGTTGGATAAAATATTGGTAAAGATCTGCTTTAAACGCAGCGGATCGGCTAATAATCCGTCACAGGCAATATCGTGAATATCATAAATGTATTTCAGCTGTTTATTTCTGTCAGCCTGGCTAAAGGCAGAAATCATATCTTCATACAGATGTCGGATACTGATTTTTTGAGGATTTAATGTCATCTGTCCGTTTTCAATCCGGGAAATGTCCAACACATCATCTACCAGTTCCAGCAAAAATCCGCCGGAAACTTTGATCTTGTCCAGACCATAACGTACCTGTTCCGGATCGTTGATATGCGCCTCGGTAATCTCTGTAAACCCCATAATGGCATTCATAGGGGTACGGATATCATGGGCAATCTGAGAGATAAATTCCGTCTTGGCGATATTTGCCCGGTTGGCTTCTTCAACGATGGCAATCCAGTTTTGTTCCCGGCGTTTGGCATCACTGATCAGTCTGGTTACATATAAAACATGGGTTGTCTGTCCACTTTTATTTCTGTTTTTTACAATAAAACGTGCTGTATGCCAGTTGCCATCCACAGCAAGATATTCGGTAGCAATGGTATCCTCTTTTTGCAGACGTTTTGCCAGTGTAGAGAGGTCAAAAAACCGGGAGATGCCTTCTCGATATTCATCTACGACTAATGTGTTGCATAACTCTATCATTTCGGTAGAAGCCTGTCCTCTTTTTCCTGTCAGATAGTGTATTTTCGTATCACTGGAGATCTCTTCATAATGATCCGTGGTCAGATCAATAAGGAAAATAGAATAGTAGATCTTGCCAAGTGCAGAGAGCACTTCGTTACTATGCTGGGCACTTTTTAATGCAACTTTCAGATCCCGCTGTTGTTTTTGTTCTGTTGCTATGAGATCATCAATATGGCGAAAACCGATCAGCACCTGAGCGTCAAATTCCGTATCAGAGAGGCGTACGATCTGCGTCTCAAAATATTGCTGCCCCATGAGATTTGGTGTGCTCTGATAGCGAAATACAATACGTTCCCTGTGTTGTAATTGCTGCATCAGATAAGGAATGCTCATATAATGCAAAAACTGTTCTGTCTGACCTTCTACGATAAAAGAATGGCAGTAGCGTTCGATAATGTCCGTGTAACTCTGTTTCTGGCGATTCCTGGAAGATATAAACCGGGCAGCATTGGCAACCTGATCCATTTTCAGTATTTCTACGGTAGCAGTATTCAGATCTACATAGAGAACGGCCGTATAATCTCTGCATAAAACATTCAGAAACAGGCGCTCCTGATTCAGAGCAAGACGGTTTTCTGCTAATTGTTGTCGATTTTCGGCCAATGTCTGCCGGTTCTGTGCCAGTTCCTGCTGATTTTCAGCAAGCGCTTGTCGATTTGCGTATAAGAGCAGTTCATGTTCTGCCATAACTTTTTTATTTTCGGACAGAAGACGTTCATGTTTTTCCAAAATATCACTTTTCTGATAGTTTGCACGGACGCTGCCGAGATAATTTCCAATGACAGGCAGAGAAGCGTGCAAAGCCTGCAGGTTTTGACACTTTGGATTATTAATTTTTACGAATCCGACCAGTTTATTGAAACAAATAGGAAAAATGATTACGGATTGGAGGTTTTGCTTTTTCAGCAGGGCATATTCTACCGGGTAATCGTCGCAAATCTCTTCAATGTCATGAAGTATAATGGAATCCCCTTTGCTGAAAACGTTGTGCCAATGAGGCAGATCATACGATGTAAAAAGAAGCGGAGAGTCTCCTGTCTGAGAATACAGAGAATGATCTGTCATATATTTATATGTACGTTCATAAGTATCGTTATTGATATGCTCAAAAATGCAGCAGCTGTCAGCTTTTGTATAGATAGTCAGCTCTTGTAAAAAATGATCCATCGCAGTATTGCGTTGCTCCCCCGAGTCAAGAATCCCTATTTGTGACAGGGAATACATGACTGCTGCAAAATCTGCGGTTGGAGATGGTTTTTTTGTATTCATATGTTACTCGCCCCAAAAATAGTTTATTACTACATTAATATTAAAAATATTATATCAGTGTTTTATGAGAATTGTAAATACTATGTAATGACAGGCTACTTGTGAGGAAGCATAAAAATATCCTATAACAGTGGAAAATTCGCTATATTAAAAGTTCACAGATTTTTCACAAAAAATATTAGCACTCACTCTTGACGAGTGCTAATATAAGTGCTATAGTACAGATAGAACAAAGGAAGAGGGATAAGGAATCAGAAAAGACCGGCAGAGCGATCCGGATGCGACAAGATTCCAAAGACCAGATTCCGATGCTCTGACATTCAACACCTCGGATTTCTCCGAACGTGCAACAATATAAAAACTTATTCTTGAAAGGAGTAATGACTTATGATGATGCCTAGTATTTTTGGAGAAAACTTATTTGATGATTTTATGAACGATTTTGCATTCCCTGCATTTCAGGATGTAGACAAAGCCCTGTATGGCAAACATGCAAAGAACCTTATGAAGACTGATGTAAAAGATACCAAAGATGGTTATGAAGTTGATATTGATCTGCCTGGTTTTAAGAAAGATGAGATTAAGATCCAGCTGAATAACGGTACACTGACTGTCAGTGCAGCGAAAGGTCTTGACAAAGATGAAGAAGATAAAGAGAAAAAATACGTAAGACGTGAGCGTTATGCAGGAGCTATGAGCAGAAGCTTCTATGTAGGCGATCATGTAACGGAAGAGGATGTACATCCGAAATATGAGAACGGTATTCTTTCCTTTACCATTCCGAAAAAAGAACAGAAAGCTGTGGAACAGAAAGATAAATTCATTGCCATTGAGTAATCTTTTCTGATCAGACGAATTTGCAACATACCCCTTTATTTAGATACAATTATATACTTTCCCCTAATCTCAGACGCCCGGCAAGAGTAGATGCCGGGCGTCTTTTTGTATATTTTTATTCCGGAGATCTGTCTGCTGTTTTCCTGATCGAAAAAAGTTTGCTTCCGATCACGGCGGCAACGAAGATCCAGAAAAACATTTTTACCGGGAAGCATAAAAACAGGAGCATTGTTACTGCAATAGGCTTCTTCATAATACATCCAAGCAGAGTGGCCGTTACAACTGCAGCTGCAAATACCGTATGTCCGCCGGTGGGACCGCAGATGAATAAGGCAACGCCATATCCCATGCATACGCCTGCAAAAATAACAGGAAAGAAATGTCCGCCTTTTAGCCCAAACTGGATACAGAGATTGGTCAGCATGATTTTCAAAAATGCAATTCCGATCAATGCGATGGGAAGGTATTTTGCATAATCGTCTATGAGAATTCCCAACTGTTCTTCGCCGGAGAAAAGAATCGCCGGGAGGAAGATGCCGATGATGCCAAGGATTAGACCGGCCGCAACTTCCCGTAATACAGGCGGAATCTTTGTGGCAGCATGTCCGGTAAGGGCGTGCGTGCCTTTATAAAACAGAGCCAGGAGACAGCCGCAGAGGATATATACAACGATCAGAAGGTAGTCGGTTCGGTTCAGATCTACCATATCAAAAGAAGGAAATCCGGAGAGACCGGCGCCAAATAAGGCCGAAAGTCCGCTGTAAATGCCAATGCCTGAAGCGAGGGCGATGCCATAGATAAAGATTCTGGAGCCTTTTGTCAGTTTGGGAATCTCGACATCCTGATCTTCTTCCACTTCAAAAATGCCGAATAATGGGGCATGGAACAACACACTGAGGGAGACGGCAATGCCGATTCTGGAATATTCTTTTGCATGGTGTCTGGCAAATTTCAGATTTTCTCCGGCCCAGCAGCAGAGTCCGACGATAATGCCGGTCAGGCCGGCCTCTGGTCCGACACTGCTTCCCATGAGAAGGGGAAGCAGAGCGGCGATGATCATAACAAGCATATTTTTGTATTCATATCTTTTTTCTGTTTTTACTTTGGCGATAACACTTTCCAGATCTTCCGGATAATCTCCGTATTTTTTTCGAAAAAGTCCTACAATAAAAGCGCCGATGACGCATACAGCGATCGTGTAAAATGGAAATGATATCCTCTCCGGGATCCATTCCCACAGAAACGTCATGCCAACAGCCATGATCTTCAGGATAAGCCAGACAAGCGCGCCGGCTACCGCGCCAATAATGGCGCAGAACAACCATAGCTCTAACTGATTTTTTATTTTTACATTGGATGATAAGGTTGGGTCATTCATAAGCGGCTTCTTCCTTTTTAACGTAATCTTTTGGTAAAGTGTGCATTTGCAAAATCTGTTCATGCCATATAGCCCATGAAATAATCTCAAATCTCATATTTTACAAGCATGATTATGATATAATGAGCGCAAGAGAGTCAACGTGCTCGCATGATTGACGAACGGCGAATG
>CAJJOP010000026.1:0-29816 GCA_905193415.1 uncultured Roseburia sp. | reverse complement strand
TTCAATTTTAGTATTGACTTTTTATTTGCAGGCTAAAGTAACGAGAATGCGACGCGCCGTTTTCAATTATTTTACTGTAAGAAAGTCCTCCACACAGAATCTTTCTGCTGCGGAGGACTTTCCTTAACACGTTTTCATCATCTGTTCGTTTATTCTACATCTACCGGCGAATCATACAATTCCATAACATTGTAGATCTGTTCTGCTGCTGTTGTACGCAGTTTCTGCTGTGTGCTCTGGTTTGCGCATTTTTCGTATTCACGCATGAAGGCAGTTGCTGCGGTGTCAACATCTTCGGCATTTTTCAGTCTGTCCAGCAGATTCGGATTGTAGTCGGAAAGGTAGGCCATCAGACTGTCGAGCTGGCCGGACAGGCTTCCAAGGCTCTTTCCAAGATCAATGGTATATCGGCACAGATACTCTTTGATCGTTGGATCTGTAAAACCACAGAGACCATATCCATATCTTCCGCCACTGTAAAGGCCAAAACGGGAACTTCGGATCACTTCGTCACGGGAAATGATTCCGGCATCAACAAGGTTCGTGTACTGCTCTCCGCTCAGGCTTGTGCGGCTGGTAGAGCCATACTCAAGCAGTGTCGGATTGAGGTCTGTGGATGCCTCGTTTGCAATATTTCCCATAATACCGGCGGCTCCTTCTTTTGTAAATCCGTGCATCAGGAAGTAATTCCAGATCTTTTCTGCGTTCGTTCCACCGATTTCATCGTCGGCTGCAAAACGACGGATCGTCAGAATCGTGTCACAGTCCACTGGGCGGTCGCAGGTGATACCGGCGTTTTCGTTCAGCGCTTCTACGATTTTTCCTTCTCCGTCATACAGCGCCACATGGCCATTATAGCAAATAACATCGCCTGCGCGTGCCTCATCCAGGCTTGCAACCTCCGTTCCAAGGCTGCGCCATCCGCCGGAGATCGTATATTCACCGTCGTACGCACCGCAACGGGTCAGAATCTGCCATACAAAATGAGAGCAGTCAATACCGTCCGTCAGGGAGTTTCCACCCCAGACGTATGGTCTGCCAACGAACTGTTTTGCAAATGTGATAATACCGTTTCCGGTTGAGGTTTTTACTTCATAAACCGTTTCTTTTTTATAGGGAAAGGCTTCATTTTCAGACGGATCAATCACCTGATCCGCCAGTTTCATCTGATCCTCTCCGGTGCCGGTTACATATTCCAGCGCCTCTTTTCCCTGCTGCAGATAATCCGTACGGACAAAACCGCGGACGTCGCCCGATTCAATATAAACCCACTCCTGATCCGCATCGGCGATCACAAAGCAGAGTGCCTTTGCCGGAAGTGTTCCCACGATCCGTGCGCTGGTGGAACCGCTTTCGCGGACGTTTAATCTGGTATCGACCTTTGCGTAGGCGTACGCTTTGTCGACCTGTGCGAAACCTGCGCGGAGATCTTTTTTCATGGAGCTGATATATTTTCCGTAATCAATCGTCTGAATCCAGTCATCCGCCTGTGTCTCATCATTTTTCGGTGTTTCTGTCGGTGCTGGTGCAGGCGTCTCGGTTGGCACCGGGGTTTCAGTTGGTTCCGGGGTTTCGGACGGGGCTGGAGTCGGCGTTTCACTTGGGGATGGCGTTACCGACGGTTCTGGAGTTTCGCCTGGAGTTGGTTCCGGGGTTTCACTTGGAGATGGCTCCGGCATCTCGCCTGGATTCGGGTCTTCCGGTGTCTCCGTTGGATTCGGATCCTCTGTCGGTTCTGGCGTTTCCGGTACTTCTGGCTCCTCTGTGGAAGCGGCATTTTCATCCTGAGATGGTACGGACGGTTCTTCTGCTGGTGTCTCGGTTTCCTGTGTTTCTACAGCCGTAACAACGGCTTCTTCTGTGTTTCCGTTTTCCGTTTCACTTTGCATGGCCGGTGCATCCGCCTGATCTTTCTGCGTTTCCTGCACCGTTTTCGCTGTCTCCTCTGCATGCGCCGGTGCAGCCGAACCGAGAAGCATTCCGGCTGCCACGCCGAACGCTGTTACCGTTGTGCCAAATTTTTTCTTTGAAATCATATATGTTTTGCTCTCCTCTCTGCTGTTTGTCGATTTCTGCCTGCCATTTTCTGCTTTTGAGGCCGTTCGGATGAAATCACAAAAACGTATCGTTCCTGTAAAGTCTGGCCTCTTTTTTTGAAGATAAACCAAAAATGATATCATTTATTTTCATTGTGCAAAAATTTCACGTATTTTCTATATTGTATCACAGACAACAGCAGATGCAAAGAAACAAATCACATATTGAGGAATTTTTCTGTTTAACGCGTGAAATTGAGAGAGATTCTCTGTAAATTCTCAGGAACCGGACGGAATGCGGACCAGCAGCCGTTTTCCATTCTGCTCTGATACCGTCAGAACCGGAATATGTTTTTTGCGGAGCTGGTGCATGACCGGATAGGCCGCAAAGAGATCACCGCTGACACAGACAGCCTCCGGCTTTTCTTTTAACAGGTCCGACAGGTATTCCCGCAGGCGTATCTTCCATTCTGCTTTTTCAAGTGATGACACGGCATAACTGCCACAGATGTTCAGTTCCGGGGCCTCCAGCAGCGGTTTATGAAGAATAACTGCATGCTCCATGCCCGGCATCTGCCGCAAAAGCGCGTCATCCGCATCAATCGCATCGGTACCGATGTGGATCAGAACCGGTGCTTTTGGCATTCCCGTAAGGCTGATGCGACAGGCAGCGACGGCATCGTCAAGCGTTTCTGCGGTGAGAAGAAATCCTCCTTTGTGGCAGAAAGACACATCGGAAAGCCCCGTCGCTTCCTGCAGTGCTTCTTTTTCCAGACCAAGCCATGTTTCCGGAAAATCATACTTGTAATTGAATGAATTTTCTTTTCGAACCGGCTGCACGCAGTAACCGCCGCGGTTCGATGGGAATATCAGAAATGCAATTTCAGTCGCGGAAAGCTGTTTCTGACATGGAAAAAATTCCGACAGAATCAGAATCTTTTCATCCATTGTTCCTGCCTTTTTCTCCGCTGCGATCCGCTTCCTGTGTTCGGCAAGAAGAGCTGCAAACTGCTGCTCCGCCCGCTCATCCGCACGAAAACGCTCCCATTTATGTTCCAAAATCCGTCCGGCCACTGCCACCGCTTCCAGGAAAGCAGCATCGCTTCCGCTGTTATCATCCCATACCGGATTGAACATGCCGATCATACTGGCGAGTTCATTCTTTTCTCCTGTATTATCATTGAGATCGAGCGGCTGTACAAACTTCTCGTCAAACCGCGCGGCCATCTCCGGACTTAAAATTTCTGTGCCAAGTGCCTCCCATAAAAGGCCAAACGCCGCGTACGGAACCTGGTTTTCCCGGATCCGGCTGTCTTTCTGGTGATGGTCGTATTCTCCTCTTCCAATATCAAAAACAATCCCGTCAAAATCCTCCGGCACACGATTTCCGCGCTGGATGGTAAGCTGCGGATTAAAATGCAGAAGCAGTGCCGCAGAGAACACATCATCCGCATGAAATTTTCCGCCGTGCGTAAAAGCAGCGGCATGTTCTTTTTGTATCTGTTCTAATAATATCATAAAAGTCCAACTTCCTTTTTCTTAAGATCTGCTCTATTTTACTCTATCTGGCGGCTGTTTCGCAACGGTTCTATGTAAAGAAAAGCTTGAAAATTTCCTGGCGCGTATTTATTAAAAATCATTTCCGCAGTCTGCACACTTATCTACGAAAATTCTTTTGTGGGTATTTGGAAAATCAAAATGAGCGGCTCCTCTTCCAAGGTTCCGCTCATTTTGATTTTTCTTCCTTTCATACCTGAATCCGGTCTGCAGCTGCATCACACATTGCAATCCGTTTTCCATCCATGCCAAGGATCAATCCACCGTTTATTCTCTGGATGACCTGTACGGTGCTGCCTTCTTTGATTTTACGGCTTCGGAGGAAATCCAGAACATCAGGGATTCCAAACATCCATTTGATGGTACAGATATCACCGGTTTTTTTCTTTGAAAGTGCCTGCATGGTATCCCTCCTTTTTACTTTTTCTATATTGTATTCCCTAAGGAAATATTTAGTCAATAAGAACAATTGGGATACGCTTCTAACTAAAGTTTGTGTGCAAAGCGCTAGAGTGTGTTTGAAAAAGGCTTTTCGTAGTCTGCATGTTCCAATTTGTGGGAGATTTTGTCTGAATGAAGGAGGCGTAGCGGGCTACGGCGACTGAATGAGGGCAAAATATACCGCAAAGTGGGGCGTGCAGGCTGCGGAAATGGTTTTTCAATCAGAAAAAGAGTTTGCTGCACGCGATCGCAATCGAAGCTACGGCCACGATCCGTTTCAGCAGCGTCTGGTTGATTTTCGTCGCATTTCGTAATTATTATAAATAATCACGCAGAAGACGATTCATCATTATGTCAATTATTAAAGCGTGCTGGGAAAACATTTCTCATTACGTTCTCCACTATCTCTTTAGATTCAGAAAGAATTGACATATTTTATCTGGCATAGCACATGTGACTGCATCCATTTGGAAAAAGCTCTGCTTTCATCGCTCGGATATATTCTTCTTCCGTAGAAGAATCCTCCAGAATCTCCAGCGTGCGGCGCAGATTTCGGATATCACGCTCCATAAAATCGGTATAATTTCCCCGGCCTACCAGCTTCAGATGAGTGATTCCAGCATCGGAAAGCTGTTTTAATGTACACAGGCCGCAGCCGGTTGCGCCGCAGAGGTAACCATCTTCCGATACAGGATTCATCAGTTCTGATGCAGAATCCCATTCGGATATAGAAATATTTTCTCCCGGACGATTTTTTTCTTGTTTTTCTAATTTAGATTCTGAAAGCGACATCGGTTTCTTCCAGTAAGGAACCCGGCAAAGATATCCCATTTCATCGCAGTGCAGGGAATTGCAGAAAGCACCACTGAACTGGCACAGTTCATTCAAAGCAAATGCCTCGAACTCCGTTGGATAAGTCCATTCTTTTCGAGCGGCTTCTTTCTGCGCAGTTATATGCCGAATCACTGCACGCATTTCCGAGATCGTATTTTTGCGCTGGAAAATGATCCTCTTCGGGTATTCTTTCGCAAAAACCTCTGTCATCGCAGAATTCACTGTTCCCAAATCCCCGCTCAGATGCACCTCACAGTCGATCTTTTCTTTTCGCAGGTACACAAGCAGCGCGGGATCCGCAAGAATATAACTGTCAAACCCTATGCTGCGGCACTGTTGGATGATCTGTGCAATTTCTTCATACTGTTCCGGCCGGTAATACAGCGAATTGAACGCCAGATGCACTGGCTTCTGGTATTTCTGCACCATATTGGCCAGAATTTCCAGTTCACTGAACGATCCAATTTGTACGTTATAGTTTAAAACCTCTCTCCGATTCAGCGGCAGAACCGTTCCGTATTTTTCTGACCAGGAAAATGGAACGTAACCGCAGAACAGCTCGTCTGCACCGGCGCGGACGTAACGGGGATAGTCATCAATGGAGCCGAGGCCTGATGTGATTTTCATAAGTTAAATCCTTTCGCTTGCGCCTCATTCAAATTCAATCTCTTCCTCCGCCTTAGCATACAAATCCAGCTGATTTTCAATATCAAGTCTCTGAACCAGCCAACCTCTTGCAAGACACATCTTCACAAAATCGTCTATACGATTTACTCCATTCATCTCTTTTAACGTTACAACCACACCAAACGGAAGAGAATCTTTTCTTTTCTGCAAGCATTCTTTCGTATTAATCTTAAGTCCCCATAACCCAGAATCATAAGCCTTTCGGGGAACCCTTTTTTCTTTTATTTTTTCACTGATATGTTTCACATTATCCCATTTGCGATACATTTTTCTTGCATCTTCTTCGTACAAAGTAATCTGTTTCTCTTCAGACTGTCGATTGTCATCAATTGCTTTAATCATGGTTGACCCTCTTTTGGCAACAACTCTGCCAAACTGAATATCCATTTCTGTACTCGTATAGTCAACACCCTGTTTGCGATCGCACTGTGGAAAATATGCCAGGGTAGCTCTTGCATAAAACGGGTGCGCATGATCTACAACAGGCACTGGCAGATTATAAGTATAAGTTTCATATTCCTCCGATGCCCCTGTCATAATGAAACGTATTTCATCATCCGGTGTTTTTAAAACCTCATTAATATGCTTTGGCACAACACCATATCCGATTCTATGTGAAATATCATCTCTTCGATTCCATCCGGAAGCTGCATCAATCAGCAATGCTTTCGCCACTTCCCGGCTTAATCCCATAATATGAATCAAATATGCCAGTTTACGTGAAATCCATGGCGCTGCAAATGAAATTCCCGCTACGTATGCTGCTCCCATATCGTCTTTGCATACCACCATTTTATCTGTATAGACCGTTCCATCACCACCATAATAACTGACATCCGGTTTATGAAAAAACGACAGAACAGGTCCAATCCTGGTATAAGAAGCAGAGTTTCCTGCAAAATCCACAGCATTAACCACCATAGAATTCAGGGAATCTGCCGGAGATCCAATTCTCATATTCTTTTTGGTAACTCCTGCTGGAATACTTGTACCTGCTACCACAAAAATAACGTCATATTCACTCTGAATACGATCCAGCTCTGCAGCCTCCGGCGAAATAAAATTTGGTTTGATTTCAAGTTTTGATCCCAGCGATAAATTCCAGACTTTAATATCTCGATTGGACGCAACAATATTTCGGATCATTTTCAGAACAGTAAAAGAACTAAATCCGTTATTTGTTGCCACTCCAAAATGTCTTACGCGAAATCTGCCGCAGCCATCCGCAAGCTCCGGGTTTCCCTGTGGGCCATCTACGATAATATAGCTGACAGCTGTTCCGTGTTCATAATCTTTCCTGGACAGAGGAATATTAGGGTCCAATAGATTTTTATATTCAACCCACTCGTGAAAATACACTTTTTCATTGAACTGTGTATCTATCACACCTATGACCGGTTCGTTCTGTGGATGTGGGATTAATAATCCGGCATCCTCTTCCATATCCTCATACGCATCTAACACATCGTCTCTTGAAATCTCAGAGAAGTCTGTAACTCCCATAGCGATCAGATACGACGCATTGTTATATAGCAATTTAACTTCGTCTGGATTCAGTCTTAAAGTAGTTCCGTCTATGATGCGATCATCTACAATATCAATTCCGAATTTTGAAAGAAGTCTTTTTGTATCCACCCCTGTCTGATAGATGGTAATGATTGCTTCTTCTGTTATTTCCTCCGTTGCTCTGTCGATATCAAATCGTTCCACATAAAAGCCGTCAACCACGGTTTTCAGAAAACTGGTTTTGGGTACTTCATTAAAATGATATTTTTCACCTAATTCTTCTATTACTTCACTAGGAACAGAACCTTTATAATACTGTTCTATGATAGACGCTGTCTTTTTTAAAACATCGATAGATTTTTCAATTGCCTGCAAGGAAACAAAATGCGTAAAAACATGTTTTTGCACTTCATTTCCTTTTTGATCTGGCTCCCAGACAAATTTGGCCCCTCGAATTGATTCTGTCGGTGATTTTCCATTTTCTGACAGTAGAATTTTCAACCGGTTGCTTTTGGCAACAATATGCTTATAATGTACACTTACCAGGGCACCACGAATATCCTTGTTTTCCGTCCAATATACAAGTATTCTTTCCAGCTGCTTTTCCAACTCACGTAAATGTGATGCAGAAACACTTTTCCCTTTTGGAAGCTTAGGTGATCCCGGTCTGGAACGATTTGATCTTTGTTCGAATCTTCCTTTTAACTGTAAAATACTATTCATCCCTTACACCTTCTTTTAAATCACGAGCCACGCTGCTTTTGGAACGTCCAACCAATATTTCCATTTCTCTCACTGTGAATTTCTGACTCTGCAGTTTTTTCAGATCGTCTGGTTTTTCATTACATACGGCATAGTATAACCGTCTAAAATAATCCATGCCGTCTTTCGGATTACTAAAGGCAACCGACGTCCTGATCAAATTTTTCAGTTCGCCTGGATATGGTAATTTGGACATCAATTTCATAATTTTCCGAAACAGGCGAATATCTCTATTTGCAAGTTTCAGCTTATCCAGATAACGATCCAGCATCTGCTCAGCAATAGAAAGAAGATCTTCCTGCGAATAACGGTTAAAATCAATCACAGAATCAAACCTTCTTATCAATGCCCTGTCAAAATACTGGTAAAGATTTGTTGTTGCAATCAAAACAACATCTTCATTCATTCGGTCAAACTCTTTTAACATTGTTGATGTAGCCCGCCCCATTTCTCTTAAATCGTTTTGGTTCGTGCGATCCAATGCCAATGCATCGATTTCGTCAAATAGAACAATCGCCTTATCCGGTTGAGCAAATTGGTTGATTTCTTTAAATAACATAGACAGATTCTTCTGTGTCTGACCAAGCTTACTATCTATAACAGAAGAAAAATCCACCATAAAAATCTCTCTGTTTAAGATTCTTGCCAATTGTTTTACTGCTTCCGTTTTTCCTGTTCCAGGCGCTCCCTGAAAAAGGAACTTATTAATTCCAATGTGATGCTCAATTGCATTAACTATCCCTATTAAATCACCTGTAATTTCATCCGGAAGTAATAACATATCCGTATTCGCTTCTATTTTTTCAAAAAAAGGAGAAACATTCTCTGATACCTGCGGCACAAACGTATTAGCATTTGATAATAATGACATAATATACTCAGCCAGTTGATAATCGCCGGATGCATCAAAATCCTTTGCTATTTCATAAGCTTCACTGCGAAAACCAACATCATTTTTTTCGGTATAATACTTAATTAAACTTATAACACTTTTCTTCTTCATACTATGCACCCCATTTTTATTCGCTGTCCTTTTTATATCATGTTGGGACAATTTTGTCAATGTTGGGACAGTTTATCTTTTGTAACAAAAAAGCAGCCCGCATAGGCTGCTTTTTTGTTTATAGATTTTTAACCACCACTTTACACCGTTTACTCTTTTTCGCATTTTTATTTTCAGCATTTTGCACAAACTACAGGATAGTGGGTGTTTCTTTTAATTCAGAAATCGGATGGCGCGCAACAATCTCCAGACCCTGCATCAGCATGTGGTACTGTTCTTCTGTGATGGCCATTGCCTCGTCCGCAGAGCGTGGCCATCGGAATGCACCATTGTCGAGTCTTTTGTACATAAGGAGAAACCCGTCTCCTTCCCAAAGTAATGCCTTGATCCGGTCGCATTTTCGCCCACAAAAGAGAAACAGCGTATTTTTATCATAAGGATCCAGTTGAAACTGAAACCGGACGATGTTTGCAAGACCATTAATCCCACGCCGGAGATCCGGAGATCCGTAAATCCCATCGCCAGATAAACTTTTTTAAAACCGGAAGCATCTGCATCATTCAGCATGATGGAATATCTCGACAAGCTGACAGATGATCTCCGGTGATGCACCGGGAAATATTTCCGCTGACAGCCCTTTTGTGTTTTGAATGCGGACGACAGGTTCCATGCCGGTCGCAGGGCTGGCAAGTGTTTGTCTGCATAGGTCATGCTCTTTTGACACCGGGGCAGGCAGCTCTATAAAGGCTGGGGTTTCTGCAGCCGGTATCTGATCCAGACATGCTTTACGTACACGCCGGAGCCGGTAATAATAATTAGATTTTGTGAGATTGTTCTGTGCACACCAGGTTTCAACATCCATCCCCGCCGGACGGTTCTGACAATCACGAATTTGTTCTGCCCACTGCCGGATCCTGACCTGCTGCGTTACAAGACTGGTTTGCGTAGCCATATCCTTCCTCCCTGAATTATAGTCAGTCTAAAAAGTTGAGTGCTGAACTTTTTGGACTATGTTAATTTGGTCAGTATGATTATGGCATAAATGTAGGGGGATAAAAAGGTACTCGGAATTTACCGTTTACGTTTTACTTCAGTTTAATTTTAGCAATAATGGAATCCAATTGTTTAACGGCCCGCATAACCGTGTTTTTATAAACCATTTGCTTGCCTTTTGCCGGCATATTACGGACTTTGCTCTCTGTCAAGTGGCGGAAAGCACCTACTGTTTTTACTTGATTTGATTGTAAGTAAGAAAATACTGGTTCATTAAAATCAGGAATGTATTTTTTCAATTCTCGAATCGGTAAATCATCTATGGCTAATTCTTGTGAACCATCTTCCTCTTCCGATTGCACAGAAGGTTCAAGGATAATGTTTCCTACAGCCTTTGCTATTTTATCTGCCAACCGCTCAGATGCCTCTTCTGGCTCCGTATCCGAAGCAATATCTTTACTTGTTATTTCAGTATTTGTTTCGGAATTACATTCCTTTATCCTTTCTTCTAACGATTTATAGTGTTCTTTATGCTGATTAATAAAATCTTCTGAATTCATAGCAACAATTCTTTGTGCCATGGCTGCTAAGCGGAAAACACCATCATCGCTGATAATGAATACGTCCCAGTTTTTATATTTTAATGCCACCGATAATATCTGATTATCTGGTACGTCCGGATCAAGTTCTCTTGGAAGTAGCTCCGGTGCAGCATTTTCTATCATTAAACGTACTTTATTATTTTTGTTATACACTTTCAGGTATGTACGTTCAATTTCTCTTGCTAACATCCTTGCTATTTCGGAAAGCTCTGCTCCATACTTTTTATTACGCTTATCCTTGATTTTGCCAAGCTCATCTATCACTTTTGTTGGAATTCGCACATATTCTTCATCTTCAAAATATAAAAACAAATCTGGGTGATGCATCAATGCACAGGTATCTACTATGTATATTTTTTTGCCATTATTCTTCTTGTATTCCGCTTCAGAAACTACTGTAGTTGTCTGTTCATACATTTCATTTACAGCCTGCTTTGCATATTTTTCTACTAGTCGAATGTTCTCTACGAAAGCTGTTGCTTTTAATGGCATTGTCTTTTTCAAAACTTCATCGATATTTATTTTTTGTTTTTTCAATAAATATTCGTTCTTAGAACGCAATTCTGAAACGTATGATTGCAGTGCTGCTATATCTGGACAAGAAAGCACAGCGGACTTTAATTCATTTTCACTACTTTGTTCAAATAAATGCAATCCTGACACGTGAAGTTCTATAGCCGATATACACTCTTGATATTCATTGAAAAATACATCATATTCAAATAACTCTGGTATCTTTGTATAAATCCCATCTGCTATTGCCGTCAAAATATCAACCATAACAGTTTTAGTATAAAGACTGGAAATCAAATCATCAAATCGTAGTGCATCTTCGTGTGTAGTGATTCCAAATGACTGTAATAAAATGAATAAATCACGATAAGACGTTGGTACCTTCACATATTCAATTAAAACCTCTACCATTTTTCGATGAGATTCAGAATTTTTTTGAATACAATTTGTATCCATGATTGCTTTTATACTTTTTAATGCACTTTCATAATTTTCAAAATCAATCTTTTTGATCAAGGCTTCTGTAAATATGTCAAGTTGAAACATTTCAGTTTTCATCCAAATACAGCCAAGATGAATTTTTTCAAGTTCTGCTATAATTTCTGTAAGTTCTGCAGTCTCCCAATGTTGAAGCAAAGCCTCTTTACAGTTCCTTTGATTACCGGCTAATATTGGCAATGTATATAATGCTATATACTGTATATTTTCTGCACTATTTTTCCTTACAACATCCTGGAGCCACTCCACAGCAATTTTGTTCTTTTTACTTAACACCCTATTTTCATATACAAGCGGAACCGTTACTGTTTTTTCTTCATACAGATATTCTGTTTTTCCCAGACAGATATGTTTGCCTTTTTCATTAATGACAACACAACCTTTAATTGGAAAATCTTCCGGTATATGTATAATAAGCCCTTTTTCATTTTCAATAGAAAATCCGTCTTCATCATTGAATAAAATGACAGTAGTATCTTTAAATGATGCTGTGTTTCTCTTGTATAATCCGTACACAGCAGCATCCATAAATAATAGTTTTCCATTTTTACAAATATCCAAGATTGATTGTTTTATATTTTTTCCTGATCCAACTATATTCTGCACTTCATCCGTGTCAATTACAGGCAATCTGCTGATGATTTGCTGATTGATTTCCTTGGTCAAAAGCAATGAACTGATTTTATTTTTTACATTTTCTTCAATTATTTCTGGATTTGTAGTTATTACACCTTCCTCGTTGACATCCACTGTCATATTGATATTACTCTCCCAGTCAGTAGATGTTAAACTCTCAATTTCCTCTATTCTGAATTTAGAAGCCGTAAACCTTCCACCGCCTACAGAACCTGCCTGCAATTCATTAATCACACGTTCCTCTGGAAAATTTGTATTATAATCAGATTCTGTACCAAACTCTATGGCATCTTTAGAGTCAGAATTTCCGTTAAAATAATTATTCATTTTACCGGTTAATGGATTATAGTATATATCAAGTGGCATTTCTCTTGCCTCACCTGGCAAAAGACCTTCTTTCACCATATACTGTCCAAGTTCAGTCACCTCAATATCTTCGAATTTCAGTTTGTTATAATCAAAATTTCCATCTCCTGAAATACGGATAACTTTCAATCCACTAAGATTCCTCAAGCATGGTTTAATCAGAAGTTCACTGTTTTGAAATTGAAGGACCTCTTCGAATGCATATTTTAATGTCTTTCCAGACATTGAGTTGGACTTATTGAACTTTTGCGTACAACTAAGAATCAACCACTCAATTGTTGTAAGCCTTCTTGTTGATACGCATTTTACACGTACTTTATACATCTTTCCCGGTATTTTCAACTGATTTTCAGAAAGAATCATACTTCGTTACCTCCCTGACGCTGTTTCAATTCTTGAAGGATTTCCTCTGCACGGACATCAGTAATTACTTCATCTCCTGTAAAATAGGTTCATCTTTGATCCATCATCTCGACGATCTGCTTATATGCCATAATCGTTTTTTCTGTACCATCGTTCATGTCTGTCAGTTTAACCGGCTGATCCACATACATATCCTTAGCACCTACGATTATAAGCAGATTCTGAGCCCTAGAAAAAGCAACATTAATACGCTGAAATGCTGCTATATGAGAATCAACACTATGTCGGAAATTCTTTACATTACGTACCAAACTGACAAATACGATTTCTTTTTCTTTTCCCTGAAAACGGTCAACGGTATTGACTTCAACATCTATTGCATAAAAAGATTCCTGTCTGAGCATCTGACGAATTAGTGCAACTTGATCATAATAAAAACTGATTACACCAATACTGACCGGTGTTTCTCTTCCCTTCATATTCGCATACTGCAGTTCCATCTTTTTCAGCATCGCCATTATCATCTCTGCTTCTACAAGATTCTCTGCTGAAGAACTACCCTGGCGTCTTTGTTCATAAATCTTTTCTCCTGCTAATTCTGAAGAATCAAACCAATAAGCATGTCGTTCAGGAATAATCATCTCTGTTCCAGAAGTACTTGGAATACTCAGATAATGTGCTTTTGTGTCATATGTATAGTTATCTTCATTGCCATCCCTAAGATACTCATCGTAGAAAATATTTATGATATCCATGATATCTGTATGCATTCGATACTGGTAATTTAATGTTTCTTTAATTGAATCATTGGCATTTTCAAAATATCTTTCAAATAAGGATGCAGTTACCATATCTTTATACTTGTTAAAATCTTCCATTGTCAACGGTACAATCACGTCTTCCATATCTTCTTGCTGTTCTGCCACTTCCAGATATGTCTTTTCATGCTCATTAAACAATGGTGGCAACTGTCTATGATCGCCTACAAGAACAATTTTTCTGCCACGGAGCATTGGAATCAGCAATTCTGGAGGCGTTGCTTTACTAACCTCGTCAATAATAACAACATCAAAATCATCAAATCCATTTTCCGTCAATGTTTTTGCATTTTCAGTACAAGACACTCCTACCACATTACAGCCGTTAATAAAATCTTTTAAATAGATATCTTTTTCTTGCTGATAATCCGGTATATCCTGAACCCAGTTCTCCAAACCTCTGAAAATCTCCTCCCAGTCATCTCTTTCAATAGATGTCCGATATTGTCTTTTCGCCTGCTCATATACTTGTGCAATCTTTTCCCGTAAATTATCTGGTGTTGCTTTATACTTGTGCAATACAGCATCTCGGATTTTATATTTTAATCCAATCTCTTGCTGGAAGTCTGCAATTTCTTTGCTAAGCTCTTGTTTCTGTAACTCCTGGCTCTGTCTGTCTTCTTCAAAAGCGGCCTGCTGATCACTAATTGATTTCAATAACTCCTGAACAACTTCTTCTAATCTGTGAAACAGAGTATTTATAAATGGCAGTGCTTTTTCCAAAACATCCTCTATATACTTTATCTTTTGATCATCTGACATAGTTGACAGCACATCCATGTCAAACTGTTTTAATTCTGCATCTGTCAAACCAACTCCAGCCGAATTAAAGTCTGCAATTTTCTTCTTTACATTCCTCCATTTTTCAAGCACTTCTGTTGTTGGATTGTTCATCATTTCTTCAGTCAACAATGTTTCTTGTATTTTGAGTTCTTCCAACTCTTTTGTATCTCCGCCAAAATCAGCACTGACTTTCAATCTATCTAGCAGAGTTATAGCATTTCTTGCACCAGTAATGATATACTTTAAATTATCATTTGTTCTGTTGATACGAACTGCAGAATCAAGATCATCTACATCAACACCTACATGTGTTAACCAAAGTCCTGTGTTCTGTAAAGATTTTAAAATCGGCTGTATCACATTCCAAATCTTGATAATGCCTTCTTTATTCAACATCAGTTCCAGATCTTTTGTATTTCCCTGGCAATAAGATTGAAGCATAATGAGACTTATTTTTTCTGTTCTGAGCTTATTTTGCAGTTCAAATTCCTCGTTAGAATTCCCCCTTGCATCAATCTGTGCAATTTTCTGCTCTCTATCATCAATTTTCTTCTTTAAAGCATCTACTTCGCCATCCACATTTTGAAATCTATGATAGTCTACTTCACCACCCTGTAAACGAGCATCGATTTGATTCCACTTGGATACAAAATTTCCATCAACATATTGAACAATTGAATCATAAAAAGATTCCAATACATTTCCCTCTGTAATATTGCTTACCGATGAATCGATCTTTTTTGCACTTCCAAGTCTGATTGCACGTATCTTAGGATTAGAAATCAATCGCTCCAGCGCATTATCAACTGCCAAATTAGCTTGAGATGCAACTAAAACACGCTTATTTCGTATAACCAATTGATAAATTGCCTCTGCAATAACAGTTGTTTTTCCTGTTCCGGGAGGTCCCTGAATTAAACACACATCGGGAACAGACAATATTTTTTCTACTGCTTCTTTTTGTTTTTCGTTGATATTCGAATTCTGCCAAGTACTTATTTTTTTGATTTCCTGTGGCGTTCTTGCTTTATTAATGTCAAAAAGCCATTGATCCAGTCCCTGTGAAGCCGCCTTTCCCATAACAAGATTGTTGACTGCACCTTTTAAACGATGAAGCAAGGCAAAATCTCCAATTTGTGATGTTGCAATATAGCCATCTGCATAAAGCTCTCCAGCCATTGTTTCCTCTACATCATCCTGAATGCTTCCCATTCGGCGTATCTGACGTTCAATCATTGTATTCGCATTCGCTGTGAATTCAAAAACTAATTCCATCACATAAGGTTCAAAATAATTCCGATTAATTCCGGAAATCAGAGATCTTGTACCTGAATCTCGATCGTTCTCATATTTCTTTGCATAATCCTTTAATGTATCCCATTCATATGTTTCAATCTCGCTTAGAGATCCATATTGTCTTCCATAACGGACGAATGTCAAAGAGACACCATCATCATTATTCTGACCATTCTGATAATCTCGGTTAAACTCAAAACTCCATCTATCATTAGAATAATTGTTTGAAAAAGCCGATACCTCATTCCGTCGTAAATATTTACGAAATTCATCAAAGTTTTCTTTTCCCTCGGCGACTGTCAGAAATATCAATTCTCTGTTTTCAACATCAAATTTGTATCCTATATACTTTAACCCCCGAATTCGAAGCTCTGCTAATTGTCTCTTCCAGTCCAGATATTCATTCCATGATGCAATTTCTCCTGTCAAATGCTGCTCTTGCTCTGCTGCATCTTCAGTCACATTGTAAAGCCAGTTTGCAAGATTTTGACCATCATAATAAAAGGTCATATCCGTTTCAATATCATCTTCTTTTATCATCGGATGCTCCAAAAGACGCATCTCATCTATCACAAATTCGCCAAGTATAAATCTTCCACCAAAAGACAGATACATATCTTCTGGCAAACGCCTGGAAAGGTACGAACTACTCTTACTATATAATGATACTCGTCTGATAACATTTCCGTTATTTCCAGTAAAACTCTCATTTCGCACAACTATCTGTTGTTTTAATTTTGCCGGAAAGACCTTCGTTATAAGGTCATGAATTTTCATCTGCTCAGGCATTACCTGCGGATATGCCTTTTTCAAACTTACAATATTTGCTTTAAGCTTAGAATCCAAATCATTTTCTTTCAAGACATGAATTCTAGCTACCTTTTCTTTAACAGGTTCTCTTTTCGCAACTGCATTTCGTGCGTCTTTTGTTTTTTTCTGAACTTTATTTTTTTCAGCTGCCGGTCTTGTTTTTTTCTTCCAGATACTATCAGTATCATCAACAGTTGTACGATATTTTATACTGCACTTATAAACAGGTTCTTCATGATAGGTTGCTTTCGTTCCCTTCGCTTGTGCTGGAAGAATGTTTGAATCGTACAGATAATATCTTTTACATTCCCTACAGTGAAACAACGGCTCCTTCTTTTTTACACCGTTTGTATTCACTGTTACTTTTTCACTGTCCTTCACTTTCATGTCCGTTTTATGCACAGGACATTTCATAAAATAACTATACAACGTAATCCCCCTTGCTTCTTTACAGGATGCTAATAATCAAATATCTGCGTCCATTTAAAACAACTAAATCCCCTACTTTCTTACCAAGAAAAGCTTTATGTAAAGGATATTTTGTCGAATCCATTACGGCATCAACAATCTCCAATGTTTGCATTTTCTTATAAGATACAAGGTTGCCATCCTGTATTGGTTCCGTATTTGTGAGAAAATCAAATTCTGTTTCTGTTGCTGAGGTTAAATCTGACTCATTTATTGTTGGCTCATTTTTTTCTTCTTGATTGCCATCTTTTAATTTTTCTTCTATCTCTGGTTCAGATAACATTTTACCTGACTCAAAAGTAGCTGCAACCTGCTCTGATCCTATTTCTTCTTGTAACATCTCAGTTTCCATCAATGCTTTTTCTAAACGCTCATCCTGATTTCCATCTGGAACGCCATACTCAGAAATAAGTCCTAGTATCGTCTGTATTTCAGCCACATGAGTTTCTGTAAAGTACAAAGATGTATCAGAATCTAGCTGAATCTCATATTCATCGGAGTTTTCCTCGATATTTAAGCTAAGTATTGCAACTTTCATTGCCTCTTTAAATGCTTCCTTATTATTGTCTCTTAATGACTTATAATGTCCGGAACAATTAGGACATAAGCAAAGATTCATCTGTGGAAGCTCAATTCCATAGTTTGCAACTTCTGTCACATAAACCTGTGTTGAAGGTTTTTTGCACATCTGACAAATTTTCACATGGCTATCATTCAAATACATTCCTGTTACATATGCTCTATCTGCTTTCTTTGACTTACTTGTTCTGATCTGTCTCAGTACTTTATGATATGTTACCGGATCAGCACAGAAAAATTGTTGTCTTACATGCTCAATCAGGCTCTCTATATTACGAACCCTTGATACCGGAAATGCTTCCGACACATAAGTATCAGCAGAGAAGATATCATCTTTTTCTTCCTCATCATTGTTTGTATCATCTTCCGCTCCATCAGAAACTTTCATTCCCAGTTCTCTTGCCAGCTGTCGTAAAAGTAGCTTTTTGTTTCTGGTGTCTAACTTATCTACATGTTCAAATGCCTCGGCAGTATTATCATCCTCAGTTTCAATAAATCCAAGCATTGAATAAAAATTCTTATCAGGTATAACCTCACCATACAAAGATGTGTCCAAATCATATTTTGATATTTCTCTTGGCTCTCTCAGATTTCCACTCTTATCATACAACCAGCTATGGTAAGATTTTAAACGGCGTAGAATTCGTGATTCTTCCTCGACTTCATATGGATTTGTCTTTCTCTTTGACAGTCTACCGGCCAACTTTTGTCGAACAGATAATACTAGTTTAAATATCTCTGATGATTTTTTCCTTGCTAATTCCGACTTGGGTATGTATTCAATAATATATAAATTATCATCAAGGTGGTCCATTGTCATTTCCGGGCAAAAATCGCCAAGTGCATTCCACGATTCTTTTCCAGAACCACCTGAGAAATATCTTCGTCCCTCAGTAATAGGCGTTGTAATAATTCCAAACTGCTGCAATTTTTTTACAGATATCCCATGATTATGATAAAATGCTTCGTCAATCAGATATTTACCGGAATCATCAAATTCTCTATAATAAGACTCATCATCTTCTTCATCATCTTCTTCTACTACAGGCGTCTCATAATAAATTCGCAGGTCTACTCCCTCTACCGAATTAGCCACATATGTAAGTGCAGGTTTTGCAAAAGTTACTGTATTATCATCTGTCATAATTTTTATTATACTTGCTTTTGCAATGAGGTTCTGGATTTCATCGACATTATGATTCTTTGCAAACAGTAATAAAATCTGATTTAAGTCTTCTATATACTCGTCTTCATAATTCTCACTGTTATCAAAGTTGATTGTCTCACCTTTAATATATTTTTTTAGAACTTTTTCTTTTACATACTGAAAATTATCAAAGTCTGTTAAAGCAAATCCATCTTTTAACAGCTGCCCAAATTTCGCAGACACATTTTTATGTACAATAGACGATAAAACCATCTGCTGATAATCGCTGGTTGCACTCAGATACAACTTTTCTGTTTCTCCTTGATAAGGTGCCGTCAGTTCTTCTTGTGCATTTAAGATTATCGGTGATGTTTTTAATATTTTCCACGCTGTACTTACATTATTGCGAATTGTCTGCTCATAACGTCCGCTTCTTGAATAACGAAGTCCCGTTGTATAGATACTTTCTCTATTATCCGAAAGAAAATCATAAAAATCTTCTAATTTTTCATATTCAACACTTTTTGTTGGAACGCATCTGCCTTTTAAGGTTCCCATTCTCTTTGCCCAATCGAAAAGTGTAAATGTTTGAACTCCCACCTCGTCTACCATCCAAGCAAGATATTCGTTAAAATTCGCCTCTCGTTCATTATTGTATGCTACAAAATGTCCAACATCTTCAAATGTCGTTTGAAATAGCTTACTATCAAAGAAATCAGCAATACCAAAAGGTACCGGAATTACTAGCTCATCTACTGAATAATAGTCACCATCTTTATCTGGAATCAAGCTTCCTTTTTTTAGACATTCTGTTATTTTATTTCGGAGGCCCGGTATTGTGTTATTATCTGTTTCATCCTTAAAGGCAGCAATTAACACCTTTCGGATAAAATTTTGCGTAATCAATTTACGTTTTTTCAATTCTTCCATTGAATCTGCTATTAAGTCCCCTAGTAGCTGAAACAACGCCGAATTAAATTCAGAAGGTGTCATCAATTTTTCTCTGGACACAGCTGTTTCAAAAGATCCATGAATCAGAAATGGCAATTTTGTCATATCACGAGTAGGGAAATACACCCATACAGGCTCTCCCTTTAATTCATAAACCACATTTGCTTTATTATTCACCTTATATGCGACACTAACTTCTGCATCTTTCATCTCCGGATGATCAAAGGTTTTCTTAAATTTCAAATATCGTGTAATTTCTTCTTTTTGTTGATATGCACTACCTTCAATCCGACAGCTATTCAGATTACAGTCCGTTGAATCGACATCCAATGTAATCATCGCATACTTTCCATTTGTTTGATTTATCCAAAATAATTTTTTGATATGATTTAAAAACAGAAGAATTTCACCATTCAATTCTTGCAATTTTTGTAAAACTTCTTTTCCAGACACCGGAACGACTGTTCCATCATTTTTACGCTTAGCAAATGGAATAACAATTTTCGTCAGATGTTTCTGCTCAGAAAATGGATAGTACTTTCCACCACTACTCAATCCATATTCCAGTTCTTTCATTACCCTTCGATAATCCCAGCCATTCTGTATTTCCACCGGCAAAAGATAATTCTCAATTCGAAATGCTTCCTCATCTGAATATATCTCTGGCTGATAAGTATACTTAAACACAGACTTAAATCCCATACCAAATCGACCAATTGTCTGTGCTGAATTTCTGTCTTTTGTTCCCATAAGCATAGAGGATACACCTCGGACATCATTTTCATCAAATGGTATTCCGTTATGATAAAACACAAGCTTGTCATCATAGTATTCTATTACAACCCGATCGGCTTTTTCATCTTCGGCATTCTGCAATAATTCATATACAAAATGATTACTTTCTGAATAATGTCCCGCAAGGAGAGCCTCATATTTCTGAGGCTCTCTGGTCAATGCTTTCCATTCATCTTTATTTGTTGTATAAATCTTTTGATAATTGATTTTCCCCATATTTGCTACCTTATCCTTCTACATGAAGAATTCCTTTAACCTGAAGGTTAGTATAAATATCTACACTATGTATCGTTTCATCAATTTTTTTCTTCTGCTGTTCAAAATCTGCTGTCAGTTTATCCAACTGTGACTGTCGCATTCGTTTAATTCGATCATCTTCTGCATTTTTCAGCATATTTTTGAAAATAGCTTCTCGCTGATGGAACGAGTGAGCAAGCTGCTCCAAACGGTATTCACACTCATTTTTTACATCTGTAGTATATTGTTCTTTTTCTTTTTGCCATTTTGCATAATGAAGCTTATCCATTGCATCCCATATTGCTTCATGTCCCACATCACCATAATCATATTCCGAGCTATACTGAATATAATTTAGGATGTTCTTCTGAACAATTTCATTATCGCTGACTGAAATCAGCTTAACATCTGGTCGAAGTCCTACAAATCGCCAAACATAAATTAGAAATTCATAGTCTCCCGCAGGCACTTCATCCGTACTAACTGTTACTCCAACTTCACATGGAAGTTCATTGGCTTCATAATCTGCCGCTTGAATTACCAGGGGATGCATTTGTGTGAGAAATGCAGCATTTCTGTTATCCTTTGCACATACGCTGTCAAATGTAACCGGTAAGGTTGGCTTATCTGACTTCAAATATGCCGTCCATAATCTGGAAGCATTGTTACTATTCACAATCTTTACATTTTTCAGATTATCTAAGAGCATACGTCGTTTGTCACTTGCCAATCGTAAACTCTTCAAATCATTTTTTCCACGAATATATTCGCCTTCACCCAGTAAATCGTTCATAAAAGTATCTACCATTTCCTGGATACTGGTAGGTGAAATCCATATGTTTTCAGCGTCCTGCACATCTTTATTCTGGATATAATTAGATAAATCAAAACCATACAGAGATTTTTCTTCCTGCTCCAGGTTTCTCATTTCCTGTACTTTTTTTACCTCATTATCTGCCATCTGCTCAATTTTTGATGTACGTTCAGTTTCTGACAATTCTGGATCAAACATTATTTTCAGAATCTGATCGCTGATATCACCCAATATTTCTGAGCAATCGCCAATACTGGATTCAAATACACCAATCTTACTCAGGCATCTTTCATATACCGTCGCATCTATAGTTCCATCTGTAATCATATTATAAATCTTAACGGTATCAGACTTCTGCCCACGACGGTCAATACGTCCAATTCTCTGCTCAATTCTCATTGGATTCCATGGCAGGTCATAGTTTATCATTGTATCACAGAACTGATAGTCCAAACCTTCACAGCCGACTTCACTGAATAAAAGTACATCTATTGCCTGTTCATCATCCCGATCCTTCAGAAATCTCTGGCGTAATGCATATCTCTCATCATCCGGGACAGTGCCATCGACCTGACCTACACGGATTCCTCGCTTTTGTAATTTGTTTCTTATATATGCCAGTGTGTGACGGAAGGAACTAAATATAATTACCCTATTATTCTCCTCGCCCTGTTTCTGCTGAATAATCTCATACATTTTTTCAAACTTCGGATCATCCTCTGGTAATTTTTCCGACAGCTCTGCGATTTCATCTGCCAGTTCATACAGTGAATTCTCTTCATCACTATTCAGTTCAAAATCATATTCATATAACTCTCCATCTTCCTGTACCTGATCCATTCTTCTGGCTACAATATCTTTCAAAAATGGCTGCAGCCCATAAATACAACTTGCCGCCTGTCTCATAATCGTACACATCATAAAACGAACGCTGCGACTTCCATGCAGCATGGCAAGAGAAGTAGATTCAAACTCCATCAATGCATCGTACAGGTCTTTTTGAGCCGAATTATATGGTGCTTTTAATGTAAGATTACGCCGAATACAGAAGTCTTCAATATCCTTTCTTCTGGTTCGGTTAATGATAGAATGGAAAGTATGAAGGGCTTCTATTTTTCCCATCATTTCTATCTTCTCATCCCTGGATACTTTTTCTTTTTCCAAAAAATCATATATTTTCTCAAAGTCTGGATTATGTTGAATAACACTACGTCCCCACGTTGTATTCAATATATTACCGACAGCTTCTCTTCCTGCCTCCTGCCAGCCTTCCTCTTGGTTCCTGACAATGCGCAACAAGCTATTAATATACGCATTCGGTTCTGCCATAGTCTTGAAAATATCCTTGTCAATAACAATATCCGGACGCAAAAGGTTTAACAACGTATATAAGTCATTATTACTGTTCTGTAATGGTGTTGCTGTCAGGAATATAACTGCATCTGCATTTCGGCAGAAAATTTCAACTCCCTTATACATCCATGTATTAGAATTTCTAATATTATGTGCCTCGTCTACGATCACAAGGTCAAAGTGTGGAATCGGATCCAGTTCACTCAATCCCATTGCTTTTTTCCTTTTTGCAGATTTTGACTGAGTGCCCATAATCATATCTTCGCTAAACAAAGAATATGGAATAATCGTCTTGCTATGTCGCTCAGGCCATGCTCCGTCTCGATCAGTTTCTGAAATAGCTTCTATTAAAGCTTTTCCATCCATCTGTGTGAAATTCTCATCGAATCGTTTCATCTCCAATTCCCATTTTCGTTCGGCAACCAATGGTCTAGGACAAATGATCAGAACTGAATTAATACTGGAACGTGCTTCCAATTCTTTCAGAATCAATCCAGCTTCAATAGTTTTACCTACACCTACATCATCCGCTACCAGGAGTCTTGGACTGTCAGCCTTAATCATCTTCAATGCCGGTCGAAACTGGTATGGAACAAAATCAATTCTTGCTGAATTCAAAGAGTACAAATTGCTGGAACCAGGATTACTGATCTGATAAGCTGTCAATGCAGTTCTTACCCTTGAAAGAGATACATGTGAGTTTTTCTTTTTTTCCTGTACAAGCTTAATCTGTTCCTCATAATATGTTTCAAATTTATTATTAATCAGGACGGTATACTTATTTCCATCTTTTGCTATTACTGCACCGATTGCAGTATCATCATTTGCAAGAGTAACAGGGCTTCCAACCTGAATAATATTGCTTCCCCCTATTGCCTTTTCCTGTCTTTTATGTTCAGTTTTCTTTTCTGGTTCAATTTTAAGTTCTTTATCATCTTCAATGTCGAAAATAAAATTTTCCATATCTCTGGTTTCTTTCATCGTTGCATCAAAGGTCTGCATCAATTCAATAATAACATTTACATCATCAATTACTTTTTTCTTATTAATATCCTGCGGTGTGATGTGCGCCCAATCATTTCTGATTTCCTGCATTCTTCTGATTTTTTCTCGTTCCTTATTATTCACGAAAAAAGAGCTTGTAATCACAAACCAGTTACGTTCAAAAACACGCAAAAGAGAAGCAAGATCAAGACCAGCAACATTACGAATATTACTCTTTTCAACCTTGTCCTTTTGCAGCGAACTTAGATTGTTCAATACAAGCTCCTGCCACCAGTTATTTGTAATCTGGGGAAGGCTCTTATCAAGCCATTTCCCCATTTTCTGATTTAACTGGAACATATATTCATTCATTTTGCTTATAACATAGCTATCATTCATCTCTTGTTCCCTCATTTATTACAGGGTTCCTGCAATATCAATCTCAAATTTGTATCTCTGATGTTCTTTCTCCTCATTCTCCATATCTGCTAAAACCAGATAATAATTTTTGCCTCTACTATAGTTGCCACTCTTAAGAATGAATTTTTCTCTCATCATACGTTTTCTTGGATCTGTTTCCGTACTATCTGCTATGATCGGCACATCATATGATATCCTAGTTCCATTCTCATCTACAAAAAATGCAATCAGTTTTCTAGGTTTCATTGTATCAGTCACTGCTTCCATCTGCATGAAATCCAGATATATCATAATATCTGTAATGCGGTTTGAACTATATGATAATTCAACATTAACAGCACTGGTATCCTGTTTTCCCTTGTAAGTGATTACCTTCACAACTGGAATAATCATTTCCTGCAACGATGATCCGCCATGTACATAGTTCTGTCCACCGCCTGGAGCCTTAATAATATCCACGCCCATAGGTGTTGTCACATAAAACTGATTAAGTTTTCCAAGATATGTCATTGCTCTACTTACCAATGCTTCGTTTTTCACTGGTTCCAATGACAACAAATATCTTTTATTTACAAGTGAAATCTGCGCTTTATCCATGGAAATCTTATCATATTCCTGCAATCTATCTCTCTTATATATGAATCCATGATCCGCTGTAATTAGAAATCTTGTAGCAGATACATATCCTGTCAGCTTACGAATCAACTTCTGGATCTCATCTATAGCCTCCTGGCATGCATTAAATACTTCATTCTCTGATTTTTTACTTTCTCCACGGTCATCAATCTGATTCTGATAAATATAAACCACATCTTTATCCTGCAGCATTTCCCGAACTTCAGCTTGTTTTGCATTTTTTATAATATCAAAATCATAGCAATCCGCTCTCTTCACTGAATTTTGCAGAATTTTCCGACGATCTGCCATACTATTTCCACATTTCATATCGTCAACCACTACATCCAACCCAGATTGAACTACTATTTCCCGGTGCGGTAATAACGAAGCCATTCCTAATGTTGTTTCTGAAGGAAGTACACTAAGCATATGATTACTTCCTATTAGGAACACTGTAAATACAAGGCTTTTCGGAGCCTGCAAACCAGAAAAAATAATATTTGATCTATCACATTACGCAAAAAGCCGTCCGGCATGAGAAACGGGCGGCTTTTTTGCGTGGATAGACGGAAAGGAGGCACAAAAATAACTACAAAATTTTAGCGCTCTAATTTGTGCAACTTTAACGAAAAGGAGGATCGTAAATGGCCGATGAAAAACTGAATACTGGCCCTGCGGAGAATATTTCCCCGGAGGCCGCCGAGCCTATCGCCACACCCGAACAGGCCGCAGCATCTGAACCCCAGCAGGAACAGACCGAGCCTGCCATACCTGAGCCCGGCGATGTGGTTGTGTCCTTTGACAAAATCAATGAGCTTATGGCAGAAAAGAGACAGAACGCCCGCGCCGAAGTCGAAAAGGCGGAAAACCCCGAAGCGCCGGAGGCGGCAGCCCCCGGAGAAACACCGCAGCCCGCCAATACGGAGGAACCGAAAAAGCCGCGCCGTGGCCGTCCGCCGAAAGCAGAAAAGGCCGCGACTGAAAATCAAAAATCGGAGAAATCGGCTGAGGCCCGCAAGGGCCGCCCACCCAAGGCGGATAAGACGGCCCCTGACAAGCCCAAGCCGTCCAAACGAGACAAAGTGTCCCGAAGTGACGGAAAGGCCCCGGATGCCAAGGAGCCCATTAAGCCCGCACAGGATACGGCACCGAAGGAAACTGCTACTGCGGAACAGACGGCTCCCGAGCCGACCACACCGCCCCGCCCGGTTGAGGAAGGCAAGCTGGTTTATCTGAAACTTTCCGAGGTTCATCCATTTCACACATTCCGTCCGCACCCCTTTAAGGTAAGGGACGATGCGAAAATGCAGGAAATCGTTGCTTCTATCCGCGTAAACGGTGTAATGGTTCCCGGTCTTGCCCGCCCGGAGAAAGATGGAAACGGCTATGAAATTGTAGCGGGCCATCGCCGTACCCACGGCAGTGAACTGGCGGGGCTGGAGGAAATGCCCTTTATCGTCCGTGAAATGACCGACCACGAAGCGGTACAGGCCATGAAGGACAGCAACAAGCAGCGTGACGGGATGCTCCCCAGCGAATTGGCCGCGCTGCTGGAACTCGAGGTTGAGGACATCAAGCATCAGGGCGGGCGGCTGAAAGGCGTTGCAGAAGGCGATGTTGGGAAACGCTCGGTTGAGATTGTGGGCGAGGCGCATGATATGAACTATAAAAAGGTCATGCGCTACTTGCGGCTCAACTCCCTTGTGCCGGAGCTTCTGGATAAGGTAGACGATAAAAAGATGGGCTTCATGCCTGCCGTGGAGCTGTCCTACATCAAACCGAAAAATCAGAGGCTTATCGCTGTTTCCATTGACGGGGAGCAGGCTTCGCCCTCGCTGGCCCAGGCTAAACGGCTCCGGGAGCTGGATAAGGAAGGCAAGCTCAACGGCGATGTCATTGACGGTATCTTATCAGAACAGAAAAAGGAGGATCGAGGCGTGATTATTTCTACTGCGGAACTGGAAAAGTATTTTGGCAAGGAGGTCACTCCCGCCAAAATGAAAGAACAGATTATGTCCCTGCTGGATGACTGGAAAGAAAAACAGCCGCCGGAGCTGGCAAAAGCCCCGAAAAAGCAGGAACTTGACAAGTAACAACTTCGAGACACTTTGTCCCGAGGGCCCCGCCCTCGCGCAGAGGCTCTGGTGGTATATATCCCCCGTCGCCGCCTGTTTTTTAGTACAGCCGGGAGTGGGCCGTCAAGGGTGCAGCGCACCGCCGTTTTCGGCGGCTCGCCCTTGACGGTCTGCCCCGGCTGTGCTATTTCCCCGGCAAGCGGCGGGGGTATATCCTCCAGAGCCGCCCCCTTTCCCAAGACTGGGAAAGGGCGTGGGGTTTGGGTTGAACTTTCTTATTAAAATATCGGAGGTATGAACGATGAAACGACCCCTTGCTTATATCACCGCTGCATGGCTCGGCGGCGATAGCGAAAACGCAGAACTGGCGGCGCAGTATTGCCGCACCGTGTATGAGGCAGGCTTTTCTCCTATTTGCCCGCCCCTGTACTTGCCCCTGTTTCTCAATGATGCTGTTCCCGAGGAGCATAAAAGCGGCATCGACATGAGCCGTGACCTGCTCCGCCGTTCTCATGTGCTGGTTGTCTGCGGGCACAGTATGACCGAAGCCATGAAAAATGATATTGCCGTGGCCCAGCGGCTGGGAATTACGGCAACAACCCTTGAGGGCATCCTGACCGTCAAGGGACAGGGCCGCCGCTAATGGCAACCCTGTTTGAAGCCTACGTTACCAATGCGGGGAAGTACAGCGAGGGCCAGCTTGTGGGTGAAACACTGAAATTTCCCACGACCGCCCAGGAGGTGGAGGCTCTCTTGAAACGGATCGGCGTGGATGGCGTCCGCTATCAGGAAATTTTTATTACCTCTTTCGATGGGGATGTGCTGGGGCTCTATGACCATTTGAGCGAGTATGAAAATCTGGATGAGCTTAATCATCTGGCCTGCCTGCTTTCCGAGCTTACCTCATCGGAGTTGGAAACACTGGAGGCCGTCCTCGACAGCGGCGATCACTGTTCTTCGGTGCGGGACATCATCAATCTGACACAAAATCTGGACTGTTACGGTTTTTACCCCGGCGTATCCGATGAGGAAACGCTGGGGCGTATTTATGTGGACGATCTGGAAATGTTGGATGTGCCGGATCAGGTAAAACCGTATTTCGATTATGAGGCGTATGGCCGGGATGCCTGCATCCACGAAAACGGCCATTTTGCCCCGGGCGGTTATGTTGTCAAAGAAAGCGATCATTTCGTGGAAGTGTATCACGGCTTGCAGGATATTCCCAAGGAACATAAGGTGTTCTCTTTCCCGAAGCTCTCTATCCGGGCGCAAATGGCCGCTTATCAGGAAATCATAGACGGTTCTTCTTTGGAGGGCTACCGTCAAATGCAGAAAAAAGACCGTGGGGATCGGTGATGGCACTTCGAGACAAATTGTCCCAAGGAAGGAGGCGGTGTAACTGATTGATGAAGATATTTCCCGGCGCACGATAGCCATATCTGTAAAAACGACCAAGCTGACGACGCGGGGACTGGCGTATGTGCTGGGCATGGTGGGCCGGAAGATCCGCAAGGCATACCGTGGGCGGCAAGTACCGCATGGAAAACAAAGTGTGCGAAAGCTCATGGCCCACGGTACAGCCACCAACAGCATTGAGCTATCCGGGGATGCCAAGTCCTTTGACCGCGTGGCCCGGAAATGGAATGTAGACTATGCGTTCTATAAAACCGGGCCGGACAAATACCTGCTGTTTTTCAAGGCTGGACAGGCAGACGCAATGACCGCCTGCTTTTCTGAGTATTCCCGGAAAGTGTTAAGCAAAGCAAAATCGAACCGTGTTCCCATCCGGGAACAACTGCAACAGGCGGCAGATCAGCTTTCCAAAGAAAAGCCGAAGCAGAAAGAACGTGCAAAGGAGGTGGCCCATGAGGACAGATAAGATCAGAAAATATCTCATTCCGAACATTCCCTATCTGTTCATCCTGTGGGCGTTCCTCAAGCTGGGAACGGCCTACCGGCTGGCAGCGGGTAACGATTTTGCACATAAGCTCATCGGGCTGGGCCAGACGATTGGCCCGGCCTTTGCTGACTTTGCACCCGGTCTTGCTCCGCTGGATTGGCTTGTTGGTATTGTAGGCGCAGTTGGTTTCCGGCTGCTGATCTATTTCAAAAGCAAGAACGCTAAGAAGTTTCGGCGGGATGCAGAATACGGCAGCGCCCGGTGGGGAACGGAAAAAGACATCAAACCATTTGTTGATCCAAGGTTTGAAAACAACGTGATTTTGACCGGGACGGAGTTTCTCACGATGAACACCCGCCCTAAAATTCCCGCAAATGCCAGAAACCTGAATTGCTGTATTATCGGCTCATCCGGCTCCGGCAAAACCCGCTTTTGGCTCACGCCCCAGCTTTTACAGGCTCATTCCTCTTATGTGGTGGTCGATCCCAAAGGCGGTGTGCTGGGACAGGTCGGAGCTTTCCTGCAAAAACGCGGGTACAAAATCAAGGTATTCAACAGCATAGATTTTTCAAAATCCATGCACTATAACCCGCTGGCGTATATCCGCAACGAGGCTGATATTCTGAAATTCGTGGATGCCCTGATTTCCAACACAAAGGGCGAAGGCAAGGAAGGCGATCCATTCTGGACGAAATCGGAAACGCTTTTATACTGCGCCCTGATTGCCTACATCATTTTCGAGGGGCCTGCTGAGGATCGGAACATGAATACCCTTGTGGATATGATTTCCGGCATGGAGGTCAAGGAGGATGACGAGGACTTTATGAACGCGGTGGACTATATGTTTGCCGGGCTTGAAAAGCGCAAGCCGGATTGCTTCGCGGTCAAACAGTATAAAAAGTACAAATTGGCCAGCGGTGATATATGCTCTAAGTGACTTCTTAATCATGATTTTGTCATGGTTAGTGAAG
>CAJJOP010000025.1:0-32215 GCA_905193415.1 uncultured Roseburia sp. | reverse complement strand
ATACACCCGTATGACACGGTTCAGCCCACAGGAATGGGAATGGTTGAGATACCAGTGGAGCTTGCCAAAGCCATTTGTCTGCATATAAAAAGTATTAGCAAAAGTGTTAGCAACGGCAAAAAACATATCCGCAAGAGTTATTGATATGCTATAATGACCTTGTTAAACGTATGTATTTTGCTGTTATCACACGGAAAGGAGTTATTATTACTCGTGATAAGTGATACATCAAATACAGAAACTCCTAAAAAGGAGAAAAAGACATATACAGTAGAGGAAATTGCAGAACAATTATGTGTGAGTAAAAAAGTGGCTTACGCATTGGTTAAAAGTGGACAGTTCGCTTATGTTCGTGCTGGTAGAGCCATACGGGTATCTAAAGATTCTTTCGATAAATGGTTAAATCAAAATTAACTGTTAAGGAGAGAATATATTATGGCTTCAATCAAAAAAAGAAAATCAACATTTTCTGTTATTTACTGGTATTTAGACAATGCAGGAGAACGTAAACAGAAATGGGATACGTTAGAGACAAAGAAAGAAGCAAAGCAGAGAAAAGCATTTGTTGAGTATTATCAAGAAAAATATGGTTATGTGATTGTTCCCTTAGAGGAACAGTTTGCACGCCAGATTGATGAATCGAAAAAAGAACTTGATAGTACCGATGAAGATATTACGCTTTGTGACTTTTTAAAAATATTTGTCAATCTCTATGGTACGTCAAAATGGTCGCCTAGTACATTTAGTAGTAAGGTCGGTACTATCGAAAATTACATCAATCCACTTATCGGGGATTGGAAGTTAAATGCGATTACCACAAAGAAATTATCTGCCTACTACAACGATTTATTGAGCGTTCCAGAAGTACCCAGAGCTAACAGAAAAGCAACTGGACGTTGCGTACAACCTGCCAATATCAAGAAAATACATGACATTATACGCTGTGCATTAAATCAAGCAATCCGTTGGGAATATATTGATACCAACAAGCGTAACCCTGCTTCATTAGCAACGCTTCCTAAAGTTCCTAAGGTAAAAAGAAAAGTATGGAGTGTAGATACATTCCGTGAAGCAATTCAGCAGTCAGACGACGATTTATTAACCATCTGTATGCATTTGGCGTTTTCCTGCTCAATGCGTATTGGAGAAATTACAGGTCTTACATGGGAAGATGTAATTATTGATGAACAATCCATTGCAACGAATAACGCAAGAGTAATCATCAATAAAGAGCTTTCTAGAGTAAATGCACAAGCTATGCAGAAATTAAAGGAAAAAGATATTATCAAGATTTTTCCGACACAAAAGCCACATTGCACAACAAGGCTTGTATTAAAGACACCAAAGACAGAAACAAGTAATCGTACCGTATGGTTGCCAAAGACAGTTGCAGAATTGCTGGTGCAATATCAAAAAGACCAAAAGGAATTACAGGAATTTCTAGGAGACGCTTATAACAATTACAACCTTGTTATAGCTTTGGAAAATGGAAATCCCGTTGAGAGTAGAATTGTGAGAGACAGATTTCAAAAGTTATGCGAACAAAATGGCTATGAACAAGTTGTTTTCCACAGTCTGCGTCATTTATCCACAGGATACAAATTGAAAATGACCAACGGCGATGTAAAATCGGTACAAGGCGATACAGGTCATGCAGAAGCAGAAATGGTTACAGACGTTTATTCAGAAATCATAGACGAAGATAGACGTTACAATGCTCAAAAGATGGACGAACAATTTTATTCCACTCTAAACCATGATTCAGAAATGCAACCACAAAATGAGGAAGTTCAGCCAGAAAACAACGGCTTATCAGACAGTGATATGGAGCTTTTACAGCTTTTAAAATCACTTACGCCAGAGATGAAAGCAATGCTTTTGAAACAATCAGCTTCAAAGTAATTTTTCAAAAGTGTTAGCAAATCTTCAAAAATCTGCTGATATTTTTTCAAAATAAAAAAAGTGTTAGCAAACTCTTCTACTCAAACAGTCATAAAAATATCGAATTACAAATTCTGAAAATCAAAAGAAATTGCAAAATATAAATTGAATATGTTCTTATCCGACAGGTTATAAGCCAAAAACAAAAGAAGCTGAAAACCTCGATAAATCAAGGCTTTCAGCGTTGTTTGCTGGCGTCCCAGACAGGAATCGAACCTGCGACGTTTCGCTTAGGAGGCGAACCCTCTATCCTACTGAGGTACTGAGACGTATTTAATTTTCACGGAGCAATTTTCAAATTTATTTCATAAATCGCTTCCAAAAGGGGATTGCTCCACCTGACCCTTAGGAGGCGAGTGCTCTATCCAGCTGAGCTATGACGACACATGCCACAAACCCTTTATTTTACTGGGTTTCTGGGATTTTCCCTTTGGCCATATATAAGATTATCAACTCTTCTTCGAGTTGTCAATCTACAGATTTTTTCGATTTGGTAACATTAGAACGTTCCCCAAATTGGGGAGTGCTTTGTTGTTACCTTTGGCATTTTCAAAATAGATTCGAACTGAAAGTTGTTTTTTATTTTTTCCCTTTGGGGAATGCCTCGGCTTTCTCTTAGGAGGCGCTTATTATATCCATTTAACTAAGGAAACATGTATTTTCTCTCGCTATTCCGTTTCACTTTCATTTTTGATACAGATTAACAGATGCTAACATTATACCATGAATCATAACAATTATACAAGCTTTATCTGACTTTGACACCTGACAAAATCTAAAAGGAAATCAAATGTTTCACGTGAAACATTTGGTTTCCTTTTTAGAAATCGTACTTTCATATGTTCCTGTCAGGAATACTCCCAACTCTAATAATTAATCTTTCCCTGCAGCCAAATCTGCGCCCGCAGTCTTCGACCAATCGCCGGTTCTCCGAGAAGATCCTTTGCATTGATACATACATCAAATAAAATATTATTGCAGTTCAGTGCAATATTCCATATTTCTTCACCTGTCATATGATTGCAAATCTTCCTGCAATCCAGAATTTCACCAAGCACCGTATACTGATCGCTTTCAATTCCATACGGCATGAAACTGCTTTCTACAATACTGAAAATATCTTCCCGCATAACTCGTCGCGACAATGATGTATAGACATCCATATCCTGCAATGTCAGATGTTCCATTGCAACCGGATTTCCCTCTCGTGCTTCTGTAATCAGATGGATTCTGTGTTCATCTGATTTTCTCCGTTGTTCGATCTGCTCCGCAGTTTTCTGGATTGGCAGTAAGATTTTTCCATAGGAGGCCAGACCGGATAATGTTGCGCTGACGCCATTTCTGTAATGACCTGCAAGCTTTCGCTCTCTCATGACTTCTGTATGATTCTGCACATAAAAGATCAAAGTAACGCCTAGCCTTACATCATCACAAATCCCTGCATAAGATTCCTTCTCTGCATGCCGTTCAATCTCCACCGGCTCCCAGGTAGAATCCGATGTTCCCAGCAGATACGGATAATAATATTGCATGTGAAACTCTGTATTATCGAGATAATCACCACATACGGCGATTCCAATTCCATCTCCAAATTCTTTTTTACATTCTATAAAAGTGTTTCCGTTCTGATCTACTTCTGCCTGTTGTATATCCGGATGATTGATAATCTCCTCCAACAGTTCATAAACATCACTGGATTTTTTCATCTCACGAAAACCAATAGACCGTAAAAAACTGTGTATCATAATCTTTATTCCTTTACTTATAGTTTACAGCTTCTTCCAATGCTTCTTTTTCTTCTTCAGATAAAAGAATAACGGAATTTCCACTGATAATCTCTTTGATATAAGTGTAACAGCCCTCTCTGCTATGCATTGCATTAATGATAAATCCATCATTTTTACGGTTCAATAAGGCAAGAGAGAAACTGAGTTTTCCACCCATTTCATTAAATGCGTCATATTTTACCAGACCAACCTTCTGATAAGTAGCATCCAGATGATCTAAGACAACCTGGATCGCTTCTTTGTTCTCTTTGTCAGATTCCATCAGATCATCAATCTGATCCAGTCGTCTGATCAGCGTATCCTCCAAAGATTTTGCATCTTTTCCTTCCATGAAAATCTTATAATTTTTCTTTAATTTCGACATTTTCACGCTATTCACGATCAGAATGATGATCAAAACTACCACCAACGCTGCCAGTGCGATTACAAAAAGATCCAGTCTGATACCGGTAAGTTCCTGTAAATTTATATCCATCTTTTTTCCTTTCCCAGAATTATCTGCTGTTTGTCTTATGCTATTGATTTTTTCTTTTATTGAATTTTTAATAAATACATATATATGATTGTGCAATTATATTTATTCATATATTTGATCCGGATTTATGGATTACCTCATGTAAATTACTAAAGAGTACTATATTTATATTTTCTTCCACACATTCATGTTCATTTTTTAACAGTCATCCGGTAACATAACTAGCTATAAAAATGTATTTTTCATACTATTATATTACACATCATATTATGTAAAAACACATACAATTAATATTCACTATTTTTTAATCACATGAAATTTTAACTTTCTTATACTCATTGTACCATATGACCAAAAAACATATATAACCCGTATCTGCTATTCACCAATCATATGAATAAGTTGATGTTCTTACACTCATGGTATTATGTAAAAAATACACATAATCACCACTTACGATTCATCAATTAACAGGTTTATTGATGTGCTTACACTCATTATATTATAAACAGAATCATCTCTTACTTCTGAATCGTCTGCATCATTTCCAGCAAGTGATCCAACTCTTCCTGTGAATAATATTCGATCTCAATTTTTCCCGTATGATTCTTTTTCGGATGTACCGTTACTTTTGTACCAAGGATCTGTTTCATCAGCTCCTGAACATGTTCGTAAATCAGGGCTAACTGCTCTGCCTCTACTTTTTTCTCCGGATTTTCTTTTTCCTTCTGAAGTTTTTTGAGCAATTTTTCTGTCTCTCTTACAGTAAGGCGCTCATCAAAAATCTGCTGTGCAATCTGGTACTGCTCATCCGGATCTTCAATGCCGATCAATGGTCTCACATGTCCCATGGTCAGTTTTTCATCAATGATCATTTGCTGCACTTTATCACATAATTTCAATAATCGTAGAGAATTCGTAATCGCTGATCTGCTCTTTGATACACGATCAGCAATCTCGTCCTGTTTCATGTGAAACTCAGTAAGCAACTGTTTATATGCATGTGCTTCCTCAATCGGATTTAAGTCTTCTCGCTGAATATTTTCAATCAGTGATATTTCCATGATCTGCTGATCTGTAAGATTTTTTATGATGACCGGAACTTCTTTTACACCTGCCATTTTTGCCGCACGCCATCTTCTCTCACCGGCAATAATTTCATAATAATTATCCCGTTTCTGTACCAGCAACGGTTGTAAGATTCCATATGTTTTTATGGATTCTGCCAGCTCTAACAGTGCATCCTCATCAAATTTTTTTCTCGGCTGATTTCTGTTTGGCTCAACCTGAGATATTTTTAAAAGTAATTCTGTTTTTTCAGCTTTTTCTTTTTCAGACGCTATCGCTTTTTCCTTTTTCTCCGATGTAGATGATGGTTTATGGGACACTTTGTCTGAGATCAGGGAATCCAGACCTTTTCCCAGTCCACTTTTTCTTGCTGCCATTTTACATGTATTCCTCTCTTTCAATTACTTCCTGCGCCAGTTCTCGATAGCTTTCTGCACCGGTAGATTTACTGTCATACACATTGATCGGTAATCCATGGCTCGGTGCTTCTGCCAGACGAACATTTCTTGGGATGATCGTCTTATAAATCGTAGTATCCAGGTTATTTTTCACATTTTCTACGACCTGTAAGGAAAGATTGGTTCTTGCATCAAACATGGTAAACACGACGCCTTCCATGCGAAGATCTGGATTTAACCGCTGCTGTACGAGATCAATGGTATACATCAACTGACTCAATCCTTCCAGAGCATAATACTCGCACTGAATCGGAACCAAAACTGTATTTGCTGTAGTCATGGCATTAACTGTCAGCATATTCAAAGATGGTGGACAGTCAATGATAATATAATCGTAATTATCTTTAATTTTTTTGATTTCCATCTTCAGACGGTATTCTTTATTTTCAATATTTAATAATTCGATTTCTGCTCCGGCAAGATTCATATTAGATGAAATCAATGATAAATTCTCAAATTCTGTATCTAACAAACAATCTTCAATCTCACACTCATCCAGGATCAGTTCATAGACGGTATTTTCAATCTCATTTTTATCAATACCCAGTCCACTTGTCGTATTTCCCTGCGGGTCCATATCCACCGTAAGAACTTTTTTACCGGCCTCAGCCAGACAGGCAGAAAGGTTTATCGCAGTCGTAGTTTTACCTACACCGCCCTTCTGATTTGCTACAGCAATGATTCTTTCCATAATATAATACAAATTCCTTTCTTTTATAGAAAAATGTTTCATCATTTTCATACACTAATATCCGTCTTCATCTGTCATCTGGTGGCATAAATAGCTATGTAAATGTATTTTTTCACACTAACATTTTCCCTGAATCCTTGCATATGTAACAATAAATAAAATGTTTCACGTGAAACATTCATTTTTGATTATATTATATGCAAAAATAATTTACTAAAAAACAGTATAACACTAACTTTCCATTCATTCTACAAAAAAATGTTTCACGTGAAACATTTTAATATTTTTTTCATAAATATATAATGTTTATGCAAAAAAATCAATTTTTTTCTTTTACTTGCATTATAAAATAGTTTTATTTATAGAATCTCTCCAAGTGTTGTCTGCTATACGATGGAAAACACTTTGGATTGTTATTCTGCTCCCTCTTATTTTGTAAATTTAAACTTTAGAATGTTTCACGTGAAACATAAAATCGTGCACTACCAGTATTTGATATATTTTCTGTTACATAATTTTAGCCTAATTTTTGTGTATAAAATGATAATAACAACACTGTCAACGAAATAGTATTCTTTTATATTTATGCTATAATATATATAAATATCAATATATTTCGTTGATTCTTTAGATCATTTTTTAATAATATACGTTGCAAAAGCATTTATTGGATTTGCAGTCTTATAGCAAAGCGTAGATGCACTGTTGAGCAATCATAAGAATAAGAAAACCATGTGATGCCGCCAGCCCTTAACTCGTAGGCTGATGGTTTTGCAACACAGGAGCTTATTACCGCTGTGAGCAGCACCTGAGCGGAAGCGGGTTTTCATTTCTTATCTTTTTCCGGTGGTGCTCAATACAATGCTAAATCAGAATTTACACTTTCACAGGAGGTACAACTATGACTCACAAAGAATATATGAAAATAGCAATCCAGGAAGCTTACGAAGGAATCCATAAAAAAGACGGCGGTCCTTTCGGCAGCGTCATCGTTAAAGACGGCAAGATCATCGGCAAAGGCCATAACCGCGTACTGTTAAATAAAGACGCAACCTGTCACGGCGAAATGGAGGCCATTCGCGATGCATCCAAAAATATTGGATCTCATGACCTGTCCGGTGCTGTTCTCTATACAACTGCCGCCCCCTGTCCAATGTGCAAAGGCGCTATTTTATGGGCAAATATAGATAAGGTATACTATGGCTGCACGATCAATGATACCGATAACATCGGCTTTCGAGATGAAATATTCTATGACAAATGGAATGATCCTACTCAGAACAAAAACGGCAATTATGGCGAAGAAGTGGAACGTGAAGCATGCATGGAACTGTTTCATGATTATGTGAATATGGAACATAATATTTACTAATTTTTTTCATATAACTTTATTATATGAAATTTACAGACACAAAGTATATTTTTCAAATACAAAATACATTTTATAGATACATATTGTTATAAATGCAACTAATTTATAAATACAAATATATCATAGTATTTTGCTCATCACAAGAACATATGTTCTTTCTTTAGTTTTATATATACTTTTATGAGTCTTTTACGAATCTATAAAATGTATTTGTATATTGTCAGAACTTCGTCTATAATAATTATAGTGCTGTAATCATCTTACAACTGTTTATTTCGCCAGTTTTCCAGTAGCATAACTTAGTAAAAAACATATGTAAGAATGTCATACAGATACGCTGACATCAATAAAAATCAGATTTATACAGGAGGGACTCTTTTGAAAAAGAATCGAAAAATAGTTAAGAATCTATCCTTACTTGTCATCATCGCAGTAATCATTACTGTTGCTATCAATAAAATCATTAACTTTTTTGCAAATGCCCGTGAAAATCTTCCTGTTGGAAATGGCAGTTTCTACACCTGGAGATACGGTAATATCTACTATATAAAAAAGGGAAAAGGTACTCCGGTACTGTTAGTGCATGATATGCACCCGGCAAGTTCCGCATATGAATGGAATAAAGTGATCAATCAGCTTGCCCGTACAAACACAGTATATGCCATTGATCTTCTGGGATGTGGTCGTTCCGACAAGCCAAACCTGACCTATACCAATTACATGTATGTACAGCTCGTCAATGACTTTATCAAAAATGTGATTGGCAGTCCTGCACATATTGTGACCACCGGTTCATCCATTTCCTTTACCGTTATGGCATGTCAGCTGACACCTGAGAATTTCAGAAAAATCATCGGCATCAGCCCCGTAGATCTGTATGAACTTGCCCAGACTCCAACGAAAAAAAGTAATATTTTAAAATATGTAATGGAGATTCCGGTACTTGGAAGTCTGATTTACAATATCCTGATGTCTAGAAATGCCATTCTGGATATGCTGATCGACGAATATTATTTCAAAGATTATCTGATTTCCAACGAAACCCGACTGAGCTATTATCAGTCTGCGCATTTAAAAGATGGAAATGGAAAATATCTGCTTTCCAGCATGCACAGTCATTATACAACCATTAATATTGTACCGGCACTGCGCAAGATCAATAACAGTATCAGCCTGATTGGCGGCAAAGAACATGAATATATGAATGATATTATTGATGAATATATCAAATACAACCCGGCGATCGAAGCCGCTTATATCCCGGATAGCAAATATCTTCCACAGATGGAAAATCCGGATAAACTGGTAGAACTGATCAAGATCATTATCCATCCGGAATAAAAATACAAAATCCTGTAAATTATAGATGCTTTCCCGTTGGGATATCCAATCCAACAAGAAGTCATCTATAATTTACAGGATTTTTATTTTACTCTCCATTGTGCCGCCTTCGGCTGGCGACACAAATAGCTATAAAAATATATTTTTCACATGAGTACCCATGCCGTAACCGTCAGCATAAATAGCCATGAAAAAGTATTTTCCGTACTAGCTATTCTTCTATGTATCATTGAAGGCATGAATGTAGTGTTAAATCCAAACAACCCGAAACTCAACGAAGCAACAATTCCATCAGACGAAACTTTCTCGCCTCGCCGATATCTTCATAACACATTTCTACCGTATCAACATACTGGAAGCCAAATGATCCATACATACGTAACGGTATATCATTTCCCTCGATCACATCCAGATGGATTGCCTTCAGGTTTCTCTCTTTTGCTTTTTCTATCGAATATTGAATCAATTTCTTCGCATATCCTTGTCCGCTGTACTTCGGCAAAATCCGCAGTGCATGCAGAATCACAACCTGATCGTCCGGAGCATCTATCCCCCAGGAAACTGTATGATAAGCCTCATCGCACTCATGGTTCATGATAATAGCTCCTACAATTTTATCGTCTTCTATTTCAACAAACAGGTTCTGATCCTTTATTGCATCCGATACCATTTCCGCAGACGGGAAACCGCCCTTATTTCCATGGGGAAGGAAATCTTCGCCATTCAACACGATACACATATAAGCATAAAAATCCATGAGTTCTGTATAATCGCCCAATACAGCCTCTCTGATCTTCATTCTTTCCATTGCTTATTGTTACTCCAGTCTATCTTCTATCACACATCAATCTACATGCCACAGTCAAAAACTGAAGCATAAACAAATAGTAAAATGTATTTTCCATCCTGCAGCTGTTAATTTCCGAACGTTCTGATATAAATATCATCCTGTTCCGGCAGATGTGTCACATATCCAACAGGAATTGTATTTCCAGTAGCATCAATGATCTTTTTCGCACCTTCTGTGCCAAATGCACCGCAAAGTTCAATACAGTCTACCCCATCCTGCTGTAACTCTTTTGCCACTGCTACTGCTTCTTCCATATTTGCCACACCAATAATCCTGGCATCCCCGTTATGGATTTCTGCCCGATCCACGCTGCTCTCAAAATGATCCAAAATAATAAATGCAAATTTCATGATGATTTCCTCCTACAACGGATTTTTCGACGGTGTTCCTGCTTTTCTCGGATACGCATTCGGCGTATTCTTTACTTTCCGGATACGGATCAATGCTCTGCCTGCATCTGATCCCGGAATCTCGTATTTTTTAACTTCTTCCGTTTTTCCTCCCAAAAGAAATACCGCATGTTTTGCATCCTGAATCTCCTGGTCAGAATCTGACGCTTTATAAGAAATAAAGCATCCGTCTTTTTTCACGAAAGGCAGACAATACTCAGACAGAGAGGATAGATTTGCCACAGCGCGGGAAACGCAGACGTCAAACTGCTCCCGATATGTTTTCTGCCGTGCCATCTCTTCTGCTCTTCCATGTACCGCCGTGATTCCCTGCAGTCCCAGCTCTGCAATGGCCTCGTTCAAAAAGTTAATCCTTTTATTCAGGGAATCCATCAGTACGATCTCCAGCTCCGGAAATGCAATTTTTAATGGAATTCCCGGAAAACCGGCTCCAGTTCCAAGATCTAAAATCTGATACTTTTTCGTACAATCCATCACATGAACGAGGCAAAGGCTGTCCAGAAAATGTTTCTCAATCACTTCATCAAATTCTGTGATTGCCGTCAGATTCATGACTTTATTTTTCTCTACCATCATCTCATAGTAGGTAAGAAACTGCTGTTTCTGCTCCTCTGTCAGCTCCAGTGACAGTTCCTTTAATCCTGCTTCAAATTTATCCAGATTATATGGCATATATGCTCTCCTTCTATTTTTCATATAGCAGTTTAAGCTATCATCAACTTTCGCTACAAACTCATCTCTAACGCTGAATATCTGTCGGAAAAGCCACTATCCTTGTCTATTTATTATGTGTCTGACGATAGTGCAGCTGCTCCAGATAAACCAGAAGTACAGAAATATCAGCCGGTGATACGCCTGCAATTCGTGAAGCCTGTCCGATCGAAATCGGCTGATACAGATTAAGCTTCTGCTGGGCTTCCATGCGAAGTCCGCTGACCTGATCGTAATCAAAGTTTTCCGGAAGCTTCTTATTTTCCAGCTTCTTAAACTGTGTTACCTGCTTGATCTGACGTTTGATATAACCATCATACTTAATGTTAATGTTTACCTGCTCTCTTACCTCTGCGGAAAGTTCCGGTCTCTCCGGATCGATGGGAGCAAGCACATCATAATTCAGTTCCGGTCTGCGGATCAGCTCTGTCAGCGTAGAACCGACATTTAACCGCTGGCTTCCGTTTGCCTCCAGCACTTCCTGAACCTTCGCATTGGCCCCGATTTTCACCTGTTCCACACGGGCAGTCTCCGCTTCGATCTGCACCTCTTTTTCTACCACATGATCGTAACGCTCCTGTGAGATCAGACCAACCTCATAGCCTTTTTTCGTAAGTCTGAGATCCGCATTGTCCTGACGCAGAAGCAAACGGTACTCCGCTCTGGATGTCATCATACGATACGGCTCATGATTTTCTTTTGTTACCAGATCGTCAATGAGAACACCGATATAAGACTCCGAACGATCCAATACCAGCGGCTCTTTGCCAAGCAGCTTCATGGCAGCGTTGATACCTGCAATCAGACCCTGACTTGCAGCCTCTTCATATCCGGAACTGCCGTTAAACTGTCCGCCGCTGAAAAGTCCTTTGATAGCTTTAAATTCCAGTGTCGGATACAGCTGTCTCGGATTGATGCAGTCATACTCAATGGCATAGGCATTTCGTACGATTTTAGCATGTTCCAGTCCCGGGACGGTGCGGTACATGGCATACTGCACATCTTCCGGCAGAGAACTGGACATGCCGCCCACATACATCTCATTAGTATCAATACCTTCCGGCTCAATGAATACCTGATGACGGTCTTTATCCGCAAACTTTACAACTTTATCTTCGATAGAAGGGCAATATCGGGGGCCGGTTCCTTCGATCATGCCGGAATACAGAGGAGAACGTTCCAGATTTTCACGAATGATCTTATGTGTCTCCGGATTTGTATAGGTCAGCCAGCAACTGATCTGATCAATCTGTACACTTTCCGGATCAGTAGTAAAGGAAAAAGGAACGATCCGTTCATCCCCTTTCTGTTCTGCCATTTTTGAAAAATCAATGGTCCGTTTATCCATTCGGGCCGGTGTACCGGTCTTAAACCGCTGCATTTCCACACCGTTTGCCACAAGAGAATCGGTCAGATGATTTGCAGCCTGCAAACCATTTGGACCAGTATGATTAACAATATCACCATAGAGACATCTTGCGCGAAGATAGGTTCCCGTGCACAGTACTACCGCCCTGCTGTGATAGATTGCACCGGAAAATGTCTTTACCCCACGGATTTTACCATCTTCTACAATCAGCTCAGATACTTCTGCCTGACGAATAGTAAGATGCTCTGTCTTCTGCAGCGTTTTCCGCATTTCCATACTATAGGAAGCTTTATCCGCCTGCGCACGCAATGAATGTACGGCAGGTCCTTTTGATTTATTCAGCATCTTGGACTGAATAAATGTTTTATCTATATTAACACCCATCTGTCCGCCAAGAGCATCAATTTCTCTTACCAGATGTCCTTTGGAACTTCCTCCGATATTCGGATTACACGGCATCATAGCGATACTCTCTATGCTGACAGTAAAGATAATGGTCTCCAGTCCCAGTCTCGCACAGGCAAGGGCTGCTTCACAGCCTGCATGTCCGGCACCGACCACAACCACATCATAGTTTTCTTCTAAAGCTGGCATCTATGCTCTCCTTTCTTACTTACCCATACAGAACTTACTGAAGATCTCATTGACCAGATCTTCACCTACTGATTCACCGATGATGGAACCCAGTTCCTCATAGGCATTCATCAGATCAATAGAAAAGAAGTCTTCCGGCATTCCGTTTTCAATACTGTTGATTACCATTTGCAAACTCTTTGCTGTCTCTTCCAGCGCATTTTTATGACGCACATTGGTAATATATACTTCATCATTGAAAGAAATCTTTCCGTGGAAAAACATTTCCTGAATCGCTGTCTCCAGTTCTTCGATGCCGGTCTGCTCTTTTGCAGAAATCTCGATGGTTTTCCGATCAATCTTCTCTTTCAGCATCTCTTTTGTGGTAACCTGATGCAGATCTGATTTATTTAACAGAATGATAGCATTTTTATCCTGAATGGAAGCAATGATTTCTTCATCATTTTCATCCAGTGGTGTAGAAGAATCTACCACATAAATTACCAGATCCGCTTTTTCCACATACTCTCTGGATTTGTTGACACCGATCTGCTCTACCACATCATCGGTATCGCGAATGCCTGCCGTGTCGATCACATTCAGACTGATTCCACGCAGACGAATCTGCTCTTCCAGGATGTCACGGGTCGTTCCGGCGATGTCTGTGACGATGGCGCGCTCCTGTCCGACCAAAGTATTCAACAATGAAGATTTTCCCGCATTTGGTTTACCCACAATTACGGTGTTGATACCTTCCCTTAAAACTCGGCCATTGTCGGCGCTTTCCAACATTTTATCCACAGTTTTCCACAATGATTTTACAGTTATCAACAATTTTTGTGGATAACTTTCGATATCCACATGTTCCGGGTCGTCAAGTGCAGACTCGATAAATGCAATTTCATGAATGATTGATGCACGCAGATCTTTGATTTTTTCCAGCACGGATCCACGCAGCTGACTGACCGAACTTTGCAGTGCAAAATCATTTTTTGCATTAATGATATCGATAACGGACTCTGCCTGAGACAGATCAATCCTGCCATTTAAAAATGCCCGTTTCGTAAATTCACCCGGCTCTGCCGCTCTCGCACCGTATTTTAATACCGTTTCCAGTATTTTCTGCATGACGAGCACGCCGCCATGACAATCTATCTCTATGGTGTCTTCCGTGGTATAACTGTTTGGGGCTTTCATGATGAGAAGCATAACCTCATCCACGATATCCTCTCCATCTTTCACATAACCATAATGAATGGTATGTGATGCCATTTCCGACACTTTCTTATTTCCTTTTTTAGATACAAAAATTCTGTCAGCGACTTCCAGCGCTTCATCTCCACTGATCCTTACAATTCCAATTCCTGAATTCGACATCGCTGTAGCGATCGCCGCAATTGTGTCTGTTTTCATATCTATATCCTCATTATTTAATCTATACTGTACGTTTTTCTTTAACGCAAACAATGAGAAACACGCAGTGCATGTTTCTCATTGCCCTAAAGTTATTTACTGTCTTTTCAGTGATACTACCACATGACGATAAGGCTCGTCTCCCTCGCTGTGGGTAGTTACATAGCGATCTTTCTGAAGAGCAGAATGAATCACTCTTCTCTCAAAAGGATTCATTGGCTCAAGAGCAATCGTTTTCTTTGTTCTCTTTACTTTATAAGCCACGTTGCGGGCAAGATTTTCAAGAGTTTCTTTTCTTCTTCTGCGGTAATTCTCAGTATCAAGCTTAACCTTTACATAAGTATCGGAATTTTTGTTGATAGCAAGATTTGTAAGATACTGCAGAGAATCCAGTGTCTGTCCTCTCTTACCGATGAGAACGCCCATCTCTGTACCTTTCAGTTCCACATCAAGGACATTTTCTTCATCAGAGTCCTTAATAATGATCTCTACTTCAAGGTTCATTGCATGAAATATGCTCTGAAGGAACTCATTTACTTTATCTTTTACCGTAAATTTCTTCCAGGCTTTAATCTTAGCAGGTCTGCTGTTGAAACCTAAAAATCCGCTTTTTGCCTCTTCGAGAACTTCATATTCAAGCTGGTCACTGGTCACACCTAATTTAACGAGAGCGTCAGTAATTGCATCATCAACTGTTTTTCCCGTTGTTTCGATGAATTCCATAACAAAACCTCCCTTTATTTTTTCGTATTCTTATTGTTAAAGTCTCTTACCATATTGGCTTTTGCTGCGAGACTTCCCTCTTTATACTTCTTATTGCCGGAATTTGCACTGTTCTGGCTTCCGGTGTTTACATTGGTTTTTGAAGCCATTGTATTTTTCTTCTGGGAGGAATCAATACTTCTTGTATTGATCTTGGCAGCATTTGTCATTGTATTCTGAGAAACACCTTTTTTCTCTACACGCTTTTTCTCTTTTGCTGCCATTTTAGCCTGATTCTTCTTAACCAGAGCATCCAGATCCATCTTATTCAGATGTCTGTTAATAAGGAGCTGCTGAATCGTTCTTACGACAGAACCTGTGATCCAGTATACGCCAAGACCGGTTGGAAGGAAGAATACCAGGATAAAGGAATACAGCGGCATCATGTAAGACATCATTTTCATCTGTCCTGCCATAGAGTTACCGTCTGTTCCGCCTGCTGTCGGCATCAGTCTGATATTCAGGAACTGAGTGAGCAGAGATAATACCGGAATCAGGATTCCGAGTGCGATGAAAATATAATGTCCCTCATGGAATGAGGTAACAATAATATTTTTCGGTGAATATACAACACTGACGCCAAGGAAATTATTTACCTGATCGATCTGCGTCTGTGCAGCTGTCAGCGCATCAGATACATGTGGAAACAGCTCCTTTAAAGTCTGCCAGTTTCCTGCTGTACATCTGTAAAGTACATCAATGATATGGTTTCCGATTTCTGTATCTGTTCCGGTAAAGGTAGCTGCAATGTTTTTCATTACATAGTTGCCGTCTTTTGCAGAATCATAAAAGCTCTGCATCGTATCGGCAAATCCGCTGGTTCCCATAATACCGGCAACCGCATCGGTAAACATATTTTTGATGCTTGTAATATATCCAGGTACGTTATAGATAACGCGATACAGCGGAAGCAGGATCAGCAGCTGAATGACCATCTGCACACAACTTCCTGTCGGAGATACACCGTATTTTTTGTATACCGCCTGTGTCTCCTCGTTCATTTTCGCCATAGATTCCTGATCACGACGATTTTTGTACTTTTTCTGAATAGCCTGAATTTCCGGATTCATGATCTGAGTCATTTTCGAAAATTTCTGCTGTTTGACTGTCAGCGGCATCAGACAAAGATAAATGATTACGGTAAATACAATGATCGTCAAAGCTACATTGGTAATGCCGATCTTTGACAGAAGGAAGTAGATTCCATTCATCGCCATACCAAGAAGCTTGGCAAGCGGTCCGAGAATCTTTCCCTGATTCGCCGTTAAGATAAACGTTGTCAATGAAATACCTCCTAGTTATGGAACCGGGTCGTACCCTCCCTTAGAAAAAGGATTGCACCGGATCACTCTCCAGGCCGCCAAAAGACCGCCCTTTAATGCTCCGTGCTTTTCAATCGCCTCCAAGCCATACGTGGAACACGTAGGATAATACGGGCATTTCGTAGTCTTAAAAGGAGATATATATTTCCTGTAATGTTTAATTAGAAAAATCAAAACCTTTTTCAATTATTCCATCTTCTTTTCAATTTTCATATTCACAATTAACGATGTTATGAAGATTTCCCAGGTGAAGCAATGCTTTTTCAATCTGTCTGTATGTTGCTTCTTTAGCTCCTGCCCTGGCGATGACTACAATGTCCAAACCACTATTGAACATCTCTTCGTGCAGTCTGTAACTTTCCCTTAATAATCTGGTCACATGGTGACGCACCACACTATTGCCCACCTTTTTACTGACCGAAATACCATATCTGTTCTTCTGAGAACCATTTTTCAAAACGTACATGACCAATAATCTGTTTGCATATGATTTTCCTCGTCGGTATACGATTTGAAAATCCCTGTTCTTTTTAAGTGATTCTGAAAAATGCATTTGATCGGTCCTTTTCAATCAATCATTCCCGGATAGAAGAAAAGGCCACAAGTCCTGTGGCCTAAGCTGATAATTTCTTTCTTCCTTTTGCTCTTCTGGCAGCTAATACTTTTCTTCCGCCTGCAGAACTCATTCTTGCTCTGAAACCATGAACTTTAGATCTCTGTCTTTTTTTCGGCTGATATGTCATCTTCATTTGTATCCACCTCCTCTATTATGAAAAAACATCATTTCAATTATAACAAAAAAAGTCCGCAAGTCAAGTATAATTTCTACAATTAAACTTTAAATTGCAAATAATGCCCTTTTGCGGTATTATAGACAGTAGGAGACTAGCGCCTTCTATAAAAATGCACATATGGAGAAGAGCATGGAATTAGTGGAACAAAAATGGAATGACATACTGCAAAGTGTGAAAGAGGAATACGAACTGACGGACGTATCCTACAATACCTGGCTGAAGCCCCTTGATATTTATGCGATTCAGGATAATAAAGTATTTATCCTGGTTCCTTCCGAACAGATGGGGCTCAATTATATTAATAAGAAGTACTATCTTCCTATTAAAGTGACGATCGCAGAAATGACAGGCATCGAATATGACGTAGAGTTTGTTCTTCCGGAACAGGCAAAGCAGATCCGCCCTGTCAAGCCAAAGAAAAATACGATGCGTGAGTCTTCCGAAAATTCAAACCTGAATCCGAACTATACTTTTGACACTTTCATCGTCGGAAGCAATAACCGCTTTGCTCATTCCGCTTCCCTTGCCGTTGCGGAATCACCAGGTGAAGTCTACAATCCGCTCTTTATTTATGGCGGCGCCGGACTGGGTAAAACTCACCTGATGCATGCTATTGCGCATTTTATACAGACGGAACATCCGGAACTGAAGGTTCTCTATGTCACTTCAGAGACATTTACCAACGAACTGATCGAGTCCATCCGAAATGGAAATAACTCTGCGATCACAAAATTCCGAGATACTTACCGTAATATTGATGTCCTGCTCATCGATGATATCCAGTTTATTATAGGAAAAGAAAGTACCCAGGAAGAGTTTTTCCATACCTTTAATGAGCTTCATATTGCAAAAAAACAGATCATCATCTCCAGTGACCGTCCACCAAAAGAGATGGAAACGCTGGAAGAACGTATCCGTTCCCGTTTTGAATGGGGGCTGCAGGCGGATATCGGATCACCGGATTATGAGACCCGAATGGCCATTCTACATAAGAAAGTGGAGATGGATGGCTTCAAGATCAAGGATGAGATCCTTCATTATATAGCGGTCAATATCAAATCCAATATTCGTGAACTGGAAGGCGCACTGAATAAACTGATCGCTTACAGCAATCTGGAAGGAAAACCGATTACCATGGAGATTGCTGTCAAAGAGCTTCAGAACATCATATCACCGGACAAACCGCTGGAAATCACGCCACAGCTGATCGTTGAGGTCGTTTCTGAACATTTTAATATTACCGTGGATCAGATCATGTCGAAAAACCGAAGCAGCGACATTGCAAAACCGCGGCAGATCGCCATGTACTTATGCAAACAGATGACCAGCCAGCCATTAGACTCCATCGGACAGTTATTAGGCGGAAGGGATCATTCCACCATCATCCATGGCGTTAAGAAAATTACCAGCGAGTATGAAACAGACGATGTGTTAAGAAATACGATTGACACTATCAAGAAAAAGATTAATCCAAACTAGACTTATCCACAATTGTGGATAAGTCTAGTGGATAACCTGTTAGTTTTGTGTGTAAACACTGTGGATTCCCGTGAATAAGTTAAGATCTTCACCTCAGTGACTTCAACCTGTGGATTTAAGCCCTTAACGTTATGCACAAGTTATCCATCCCTTTTCCGCAGGAAATCAACAGGTGAAAATGAATAACTTTTCCACAAAAATTCAGTGAAATCAAGGGTTAACGAACTTATCCACTTATGAACACCCCCTAAGACGACGACGTCGGATAATCAATATTATATAATTAATTATAACAATCCACATTTTTGAAAGGAGCTTATCTACATCATGAAATTAACCTGTTCCAAATCCAGCCTCTTAAAAGGCGTTAATATTGTATCGAAAGCAGTTCCATCTCGAACTACAATGCCGATTCTGGAATGTATACTGATAGATGCATCTGCAAATGAAATTAAACTTACAGCGAATGATATGGAGCTTGGCATTGAAACAATTATTGATGGACAGATTGAGGAAAGAGGCATTATCGCATTAAACGCAAAGATTTTTTCTGAGATCGTAAGAAAGCTTCCCGACAGTGATGTTACAATACAGACAGATGATAAATTCAAGACGATTATCACCTGTGAAAAAGCAAAATTCAATATTGCAGGTAAATCAGGTGATGATTTCTCTTATCTGCCTTATATTGAAAGAAACGAAAAAGTAACAGTTTCAGAATTTACGTTAAAGGAAGTCATCAGACAGACGATTTTCTCTATTTCCGATAATGATGCAAACAAACTGATGACAGGTGAATTATTTGAGATCCGGGAAAATAAGATGAAAGTTGTTTCCCTGGATGGACATCGCATCTCTATTCGAAATATCGAGTTAAAAGATAACTATGACCATAAAAAAGTAGTTGTTCCTGGTAAAACATTACAGGAGATCAGTAAGATCCTGACAGGTGAAGCCGACGCAGAGGTAAATATTTATATTACTCAGAATCACATTCTTTTTGAATTTGGTCAGACACTGGTCGTATCCAGACTGATCGAAGGTGAATATTTTAAAATCGATCAGATGATCTCTTCTGATTATGAGACAAAAGTGCGAATTAATAAAAAAGTCCTGTTAGACTGTATCGACCGTGCTACGCTTCTTGTAAAAGAGGGTGATAAAAAGCCGATCATTATGAATATTCAGGATACTGCCATGGAATTAAAGATCAATTCAGCCATTGGTTCTATGAACGAGGAGATTGATATCGAAAAAGAGGGAAAAGATATCCTGATTGGATTTAATCCGAAGTTCTTTATTGATGCGCTCAGAGTCATCGATAATGATGAGGTAACTTTATACATGGTGAATCCGAAGGCTCCGTGCTATATCAAAGATGAGGAAGAGTCCTTTATCTATCTGATTCTGCCGGTAAACTTCAATGCGGCGACTGTTTAGAGATGTTTTAGAGAGGTAAAAAATGGAAATAATTACGATCAGAGATGAATTTATAAAACTGGGGCAGGCTATGAAACTGGCCGGCATGGTAGGATCCGGTGTTGATGCCAAGATGGTGATCCAGGATGGACTTGTAACGGTAAATGGAGTCGTTGAAGAACGCCGTGGCCGTAAATTATACAGTGGTGATATTATCAGCTATAACGGTGAAAGCGTGCAGATAAGCTAATGGTCATTCAATCTGTTTCTCTTCGGGATTTTCGTAATTATGAATATCTGGATCTGAAATTTGATCAGGCGACGAATATTTTATATGGTGATAATGCCCAGGGAAAGACAAATATTCTGGAGTCGCTGTATGTCAGCGGTACGACGAAATCCCATAAGGGCAGCAAAGATAAAGAAATGATCCGTTTCGGTCAGAAGGAAGCCCATATCAATACAGTGGTGAAAAAAAATGAGATGGAGTATGAAATCGATATTCACCTGAAACGGAACCGTTCCAAAGGGATTGCCATTAATAAAGTGCCTATCAGAAAAGCAGGTGAACTTTTTGGCATCCTGAATCTGGTCTTTTTTTCACCGGAAGACCTGAATATTATAAAAAATGGACCTTCCGAACGGAGGCGTTTTATAGATTTTGAGCTTTGTCAGTTGGATAAGATGTATTTTCATGAGCTGACAAAATACCACAAGATCCTGATGCAGAGAAACCGTCTGTTAAAAGAAATTGCATATCACCCGGAACTGGCGGATACTTTGTCTGTCTGGGATGAACAGCTGGTTTCAAGTGGTGAAAAGATCATACGGCGCCGGACCGCTTTTATCGGTGAATTAAACGAGATCATCGGTGAGATTCACAGCAATATATCCGGTGGAAAAGAAGCGCTTGTATTAAGCTATGAGCCGGATGTCGCAGCACAGGAGCTGGCTGAAAAACTGGAACTGTCGCAGCAAAAGGATATGAGATTTTGTTCTACTTCGGTGGGACCTCATCGAGATGACCTGTCATTCCGTGTAAATGACGCAGACATCCGTAAATACGGTTCTCAGGGGCAGCAAAGGACATCTGCGCTTTCGTTAAAGCTGTCTGAAATTGAACTGGTAAAAAAAGTAATTCATGATACGCCGGTGTTGTTGCTGGACGATGTACTGTCCGAACTTGACAGCAGCCGTCAGAATTATCTGTTAAACAGTATTCATGACATCCAGACTATCATTACCTGTACGGGACTGGATGAATTTGTGAAAAACAGGTTTCAGATTAATAAAGTATTTCATGTAAAAGAAGGAAAAATCATTGAAAATATTGAATAATTCCACGAATAGGAGGATGTTATGAGTACTGAATATGGTGGAGATCAAATACAAATTTTAGAGGGTCTGGAAGCCGTTAGAAAACGTCCGGGTATGTATATTGGCAGTACGTCTGCAAGAGGTTTGCATCACCTGGTATACGAGATCGTAGACAACGCGGTAGACGAAGCTCTGGCTGGTTTCTGTACGGAGATCGGAGTTATCATCAATCCGGATAATTCCATTACAGTAACAGATAATGGACGAGGCGTTCCGGTAGACATTAACCATAAAGCAGGCAAACCTGCGGTAGAGGTCGTATTTACGGTGCTTCATGCCGGCGGTAAGTTTGGCGGTGGAGGCTACAAAGTTTCCGGCGGTCTGCACGGTGTAGGCGCTTCTGTCGTAAATGCCCTTTCTGACTGGTTGGAAGTAGAGGTCTGCAGAGACGGTCATGTATACAAACAGCGTTACGAGCGTGGTAAGACGATGTATCCGTTAAGGATCGAGGGCGACTGCGAAGCGGAACAGACCGGAACCAGAGTGCATTTTATGCCGGATGGCACGATTTTTGAAGAGACGATCTTTGATTATGATACATTAAAACAGCGTTTCCGTGAGATGGCATTTCTGACAAAAGGCCTGAAGATTATTCTTACAGATACCCGTGAAGGTCAGGAACGGACAGATACATTCCATTACGAGGGTGGCATTAAAGAGTTTGTAAAATATTTAAATCGCAGCAAAGAAAGTCTGTATCCTGAGATCATATACTGTGAGGGAAGAAAAGACAGTGTAGAAGTAGAAGTTGCTATGCAGCACAATGATTCTTACAATGAGTCTACGTTTAGTTTTGTAAATAATATCACCACTCCGGAGGGCGGAACACACCTTGCGGGATTCCGTAATGCCCTGACAAAGACTTTTAATGCTTATGCAAAGGCAAATAAGATATTAAAAGACAGTGATCCGAGTCTGTCCGGTGATGACATCCGTGAGGGTCTGACTGCCATCATCAGCGTCAAGATCGAAGAGCCGCAGTTTGAGGGACAGACAAAACAGAAACTGGGCAACAGCGAGGCGAGGGGCGCTGTAGACAGCATCGTCAGCGAGCAGCTGACTTATTTCCTGGAGCAGAATCCGACGGTTGCTAAAACAATCTGTGAAAAATCTCTTCTGGCGCAGCGTGCGAGAGAGGCAGCCAGAAAAGCGAGAGATCTGACCCGCAGAAAGACTGCTCTGGAAGGCTCTTCCCTTCCGGGAAAACTGGCAGACTGCTCAGATAAAGATCCGAAAAACTGTGAAATTTACATCGTAGAGGGTGATTCCGCCGGTGGTTCTGCAAAAACTGCAAGAAGCCGCGCCACCCAGGCAATCCTGCCGCTGCGAGGCAAGATCTTAAATGTAGAGAAAGCAAGACTGGATAAGATCTATGCCAATGCGGAGATCAAAGCGATGATCACAGCATTTGGTACGGGCATTCATGAAGATTTTGATATAGAGAAACTTCGTTACCACAAGATCATCATCATGACCGATGCCGATGTAGATGGCGCGCATATCAGTACCCTGCTTCTGACATTCCTGTATCGTTTCATGCCGGAACTGATCAAACAGGGCTATGTATATCTGGCGCAGCCGCCACTTTATAAAGTTGAGAGAAATAAAAAAGTATGGTATGCATATTCCGATGAACAGCTGAATCAGATCCTGACAGAGATCGGTCGTGACGGCAATAATAAGATTCAGCGTTACAAAGGTCTTGGCGAGATGGATGCTGAACAGCTCTGGGAGACTACAATGGATCCTGAGAAACGTATCCTGCGTCGTGTGACTATGGATGATGCTGCTTCATCTGAGATCGACCTGACATTTACGACCCTGATGGGCGATAAAGTAGAACCGCGTCGTGAGTTTATCGAGGCAAATGCGAAATACGTACAGAACTTAGATGTATAGCAAGTGAGGAAGATAAATAATTGGAGGACAAACCAATGGATGATAAAATATTTGATCAGATTCATGACGTGGATCTGAAAAAGACAATGGAAACGTCATATATTGACTATGCCATGAGTGTTATTGCATCCCGCGCCCTTCCGGATGTCAGAGATGGTCTGAAACCGGTGCAGCGACGTGTTCTGTATTCCATGATCGAGCTGAACAATGGTCCTGACAAACCGCACAGAAAATGTGCCCGTATTGTCGGTGATACCATGGGTAAATATCACCCACATGGTGACAGTTCCATCTATGGAGCACTGGTAAATATGGCACAGGACTGGTCTACCAGATATCCGCTGGTAGACGGACATGGAAACTTTGGATCCGTTGACGGAGACGGTGCAGCCGCCATGCGTTATACAGAGGCGCGTCTAAGCAAGATTTCAATGGAAATGTTGGCGGATATCAATAAAAACACTGTAGATTTTCAGCCAAACTTTGATGAGACAGAGAAAGAGCCCGTCGTATTGCCGTCGCGTTATCCGAACCTTCTGGTAAATGGAACGACAGGCATCGCAGTAGGTATGGCAACCAATATTCCGCCGCATAATCTCCGTGAGACTATTGATGCAGTGGTTAAGATCATCGATAACCGAGTGGAAGAGAACCGTGGAACTGAGATTGAAGAAATACTGAATATCGTAAAAGGTCCGGATTTCCCGACTGGCGGCATGATCCTGGGAACCGCAGGCATCGAAGAAGCATATCGTACCGGTCGTGGCAAAATCCGTGTTCGTGCAGTGACCGACATTGAGCCAATGGCAAACGGCAAAAACCGTATCGTTGTAACGGAGCTTCCGTACATGGTAAACAAAGCCCGTCTGATCGAGAAGATTGCTGAGCTGGTAAGAGATAAGCGTGTAGACGGAATTACGGATCTGAGAGATGAGTCCAACCGTCAGGGTATGCGTGTATGCATCGAACTGCGCAGAGACGTTAATCCAAACGTCGTATTAAACCAGTTATTCAAACATACACAGCTTCAGGATACTTTTGGCGTTATCATGCTTGCACTGGTAGACAATCAGCCGAAAGTCCTGAACTTAAAAGATATGCTCATGAACTATCTTGCACATCAGGAAGATGTTGTGACAAGAAGAACCCAATATGAGCTGAATAAAGCAGAGGAACGTGCCCACATCTTACAGGGCTTGCTTATCGCTTTGGACAACATTGATGAGGTGATTTCCATTATCCGTGCCAGCCGTACCACACAGGAGGCAAAGGCAAAATTAATGGAGCGTTTCGGACTGACAGATCCGCAGTCACAGGCTATCGTAGATATGCGTCTGCGTGCACTGACAGGTTTGGAACGGGAGAAACTGGAAGCAGAATACAAAGAACTGATGGCAAAGATTGCAGAGTTAAAAGCAATACTTGCAGATGAGAAACTGCTTCTCGGCGTGATCCGCAAAGAGATTCTTGAAATCTCTGCAAAATACGGAGATGAGAGAAGAACTTCTATCGGATATGACCAGTACGATATTTCCATGGAAGATCTGATCCCGGTTACCAATACCGTCATTACCATGACAAAACTGGGTTACATCAAACGTATGAGCGCAGATAATTTCCGTGCGCAGCACCGCGGAGGAAAGGGCATCAAGGGAATGGAGACCATCGACAATGATTACATCGAAGAGTTGTTTATGACCACATCCCACCATTATCTGATGTTTTTTACCAATACAGGTAAAGTATATCGTATCAAAGCATATGAGATTCCGGAGGCAAGCCGTACCGCAAGAGGAACAGCTATTATCAACCTGCTCCAGCTTGCACCGGGTGAAAAGATTACAGCCATCATCCCGATCAAAGAGTATGAAGATGATAAATATCTGTTCATGGCGACCAAAAACGGTATCGCTAAGAAAACACCGGTCAAAGATTATGCAAATGTAAGAAAGACCGGACTTGCAGCCATTACCCTTCGTGAAGATGATGAACTGATTGAGGTTAAGATCACAAACGATGACAATGACATTTTCCTTGTGACAAAATACGGACAGTGTATCCGATTCCATGAGAAAGATGTACGAAGCACAGGTCGTACTTCCATGGGCGTTATCGGCATGAACCTTTCTGATGGTGATGAAATCATCGGTATGCAGATCGATACTCAGGGCGAAGCGCTGCTGATTGTATCTGAAAAAGGTCTTGGAAAACGTACCATGATCACAGAATTTACTCCGCAGAACCGTGGCGGTAAAGGTGTAAAATGTTACAAGATTACAGAGAAGACCGGAAACATCATCGGCATGAAAGCTGTCAACGATGAAGATGAGATTATGATCATTACCATCGGCGGCATCATCATCCGTATGCATGTAAACGACATTTCTGTTCTCGGAAGAATCACATCCGGTGTCAAACTGATCGACCTGGACGAAGACATTACCGTAGCAAGCATCGCAAAAGTAAGAGAAGAAGCTTCGCTTATGGATGACGCAGCACAGGCTGTTGAAAATGCGGAAGACGTGGCGGACGAATCAGAAGATACAGAGGAATAGGATTTTTTTAAAACCCGGGGAATACGGGAGAAAGGAAAAATCTGATTGTAATAACGATTGTTTTTCCCTGTTTGCAGAGATTCGCAAAAATGTGGTATGAGATTGTTTTTCGTTTATTATCTTTATGCAAGCAGATGTTTTGGAGAAATGCTGAGATATTACAGATCAGGTGACAAAAAGACCAAAGTGATAAGAGAGATTGATGTACAGGAATTAACGGATACTATCAAAGAAATGTGTATCCAGGCAAACCACTATCTTTCCCCTGACATGGATCTTGCCATGAAACAGGCGGCAGAGACCGAGGAGTCAGAACTTGGAAAGAAAATTTTAAATCAGCTGCAGGAGAATCTGCAGATTGCGGATAAAGAGATGATCCCAATCTGTCAGGATACGGGAATGGCAGTTCTTTTTGTTGAAATCGGTCAGGATGTGCATTTTACCGGTGGTGATTTTACAGAAGCGGTCAATGAGGGAGTCAGACGGGGCTATGTAGACGGGTTTTTAAGAAAATCTGTTGTAAAAGATCCGCTGATCCGGGAAAATACAAAAGACAATACGCCGGCAGTTATCCATACTTCTATCGTACCGGGTAATGAGGTAAAGATTACCTTTGCACCGAAAGGATTTGGAAGTGAAAATATGAGCCGCGTCTTTATGCTGAAACCGGCAGATGGTATTGAAGGCGTGAAAAATGCCATTCTTACTGCTGTCAGAGATGCTGGTCCAAATGCATGCCCTCCAATGGTCGTTGGTGTTGGCGTCGGCGGAACTTTTGAAAAATGCGCACTTATGGCAAAACAGGCGCTGACCAGAAATGTAGATCAGCATTCTGAGATTCCCTATGTCTGTGATCTGGAAAAAGAGATGCTGGAGAAGATTAATCGTCTCGGTATAGGACCGGGTGGTCTTGGTGGCACAACAACTGCTCTTGCGGTAAATATCAACACCTATCCGACACACATTGCCGGCCTTCCGGTTGCGATAAATATTTGCTGTCATGTAAACAGACATGTCGTTCGCACCGTATAACAGGAGGGAAAAATGGATAAAAAGATCACAACGCCAATCACAGAAGAAGTAACCCGGGATTTAAGATCCGGAGATTATGTATATATTACCGGAACCATGTACGTTGCAAGAGATGCAGCGCACAAACGGATGATCGAAGCACTGGACCGCGACGAAGAACTGCCAATCGATATCAAAGATGCAACGATCTATTACATGGGACCGTCACCTGCAAGAGATGGAAGACCGATCGGTTCTGCAGGTCCGACCACAGCAAGCCGTATGGATAAATATGCACCGACTTTACTGGATCTCGGCGAAAAAGCTATGATCGGTAAAGGAAAACGGACGCAGGAAGTCATTGATGCCATTGTGCGCAATCATGCGGTATATTTTGCCGCTATCGGCGGCGCAGGCGCCCTGCTTTCCAAATGCATCAAAAAATCCGAAGTTGTATGTTATGACGATCTGGGGGCAGAAGCCATCCGCAAGATTGAGGTAGAAGATTTTCCGGTTATTGTAGTCATTGATTCAGAAGGAAACAATCTTTACGAGACCGCCATTAAGCAGTATAACCGCGAGCAATAATAGTATATAAACATCCCCTGAATATATAGAATGAGACCAGAATTTCCAACATTAGGTTTGTTGAACAGAGAAGATAAGGAGTTTTCAGATGAACAGGCCATATACAGGTTCTTTCTATAAATTCAGGGGATTTTTTATAAAAAATAAAATGAAAAATGCTGCAGTAAATTAATATTAACAGTTATAATCGTATATGAGAAATATCGGACGAATGATCAGCAGATATATGATTTTTATAGAAAAATTCAGAGTAAAGATAATTATTTTCGATAAAAAAGAATCGAAAAAGAATTAGGAAAAATTTAAGAAATTTAAATGAATGATAACAAAATTTATAAATTAAAATCATTATAACAGCATACTACATGCAAAAATGATATGGAAAATGCAAGATCAATTTTATCCAGGAGGTTGAAACGTGAAAAACATTTGGAAAAAAAGGAAGAAACTGATTATTACATTGGCGATCATTGTAGTACTGATCATTGTGGCCGTTGTGGCAGTACGAAAAAAGGTCAGTGATATGGTAGAATCCGGTAATACCATTCAACTGCAAAGCGTAGGAAAGCAGGATATGTCAGATTTCATTTCCCTGACAGGTACAGTTACAGGTGAAAATCAGATAAACTACACATCTACTGCAGAATCACAAATAAAGACAATCAATGTTAAAGTGGGAGATGAAGTAAAAGCCGGTGATGTGATTGCAACGCTGGATCAGGAAGCCATTCAGTCTCAGATCACATTGCTGGAAAAATCTGTGGCAAATGCTAATGCCCTGAGCCAGAACCAGTTACAGCAGAATAAAAATGCGCTGGATACGGCGAAAAAGGATCGTCAGGCACAGCTGTCTCAGGCGAAGAAACAGATTGAGAGCGCAAACAGTGAGTATACAGATGCGCAGAATACGTACAATAGCCTGAAAAAACAGCTGGATGCATTAAAAGAGCAGAAAAATCAGACACAGGCTCCAGATACAGCAGAAGATCTCAACATGCAGATTTCAGGGCTTCAGTCACAGGTGTCTGAGGCATCCGCAGCAGTCAAAGCAGCAAAATCAGCTGTAGATGAGGCTTACAGCAACTATGATTCTGTAGATGCATCGACCCGTCAGTCAGTGGAGTCGGCACAGAATACCATAGACATGGAAAAATATTCCCAGGAAACGGATACGTCTTCCAAGACCCAGCTGGAAAGTCTGCGTAAACAGCTGCAGGAGTGTACGATTACCTGTCAGGCAGACGGAATCGTAACTGCAGTCAATGTATCAGCAGGCAGTGTCAACACACCGGGAGCAACAATCGTGACAGTGGAGAATAACCATTCCATGATTATGACAGCCAGCGTAAAAGAGACGGATATCCTGAAATTACAGGAAGGCATGAAAGCAGTAGTAACGGCTGATGCACTGGATGATCAGGAGATTCCGGGAGAAGTCATTAAAGTAGTCCGTGTCTATAATGGCGCATCCGCAGCAGCTTCTGCAGGAGACAGTGGCCATGGAAATACGCAGACCGAGTCGGCAGCTTCTGCCAGTGGATATTCTGTCCAGATCCGTCTGGGAGAAAGTGCGCTTTTAAGCGGTATGTCAGCAAAAGCTAAGATTACGATTACAGATAAAGAAAATATTCTTAGTGTTCCTTATGATCTGGTGCAGGAGAATGAGGATGGTTCAAACTATGTTTTGTGTGCAGAAGAAAATAAGGATGGCAGTTATACTGCGGTTAAGAGAACAGTTGTAACTGGCGAGGAAGTAAATTATTATACAGAGATCAAAAGCGGAGATATAGAAGAAGGTGATCTTCTGATCATGGATTTCTCTGTCTCAGAAGGAGATGTATTCCAGGGCGAGCTTCTGGATGGAAAATCTGATGAGATGTAGCAGATAAGTATGAAAAATCAAAACTTATTACTATTTATGTCGCTAATAATGAGGCGGCGGAATGGAGATTAACATGTCAGAACAGACGATTATCCGTATGGATCATATTATAAAACGATTTTACATCGATCAGCCCAATGAGCTTGAGATTTTACATGGAATCAGTCTTTCTGTAAAAAAGGGTGAATTTATATCTATCGTTGGAGAATCCGGCTCCGGTAAAAGTACCCTTATGAATATCATGGGTGTATTAGACCGTCAGACAGAAGGGGATTATTTTCTGGATGGAGAAGATGTAAATCAGATGAATGACACTGTACGAAGTGTCATCAGAAATGAAAAAATCGGATTTGTGTTTCAGAATTTTAATCTGATACCCCGGGCAAATGCATTAAAAAATGTGACTTTGCCCTTGATGTATCGGGAACACCGACCGAAAAATACAAAAGAGATTGGAATGGAGATCTTAAAAATGGTGGGAATGGACGATCGTGCCACGCATCTTCCAAACGAGCTGTCCGGTGGACAGAAACAGCGTATCGCCATTGGAAGAGCCATTATAAACAAACCGTCTATCATACTTGCAGATGAACCTACCGGAGCACTGGATTCCCAGACAGGTCATATGATCATGGATATTTTCCATAAATTACATGAAGAGCAGGGAAAAACAATCGTACTGATTACTCATTCCAGGGAACTTGCAGCAGAGACACAGCGCATCATTACTCTGAATGACGGGGCGATTGTTTCTGATACAAAGGAAGGGGGCAACGTATGCTGATTGAGAATATAAAAGAAGCATTTCAAAATCTTGTGAGCAACCGCATGCGTTCCGTTCTGACTATGCTCGGTATTATCATCGGTATCGCGGCTGTTATTACAATCACTACCATAGGCACTTCTATCAAAAGTACGCTGAATGCGACGATGAACTCCATTGGAGGAAATAGTATACAGGCATATGTAGATGCAATCTATCCGGAGGATCAGAAAGAATGGGATACATGGAAATATCCCGAAATGAAGGAATCAGATTATATCAGTGATGCCATGTTAAATGAATTAAAAGAAGCATATCCAGATGAGGTACAGGGATATGCCATCAGTTCTGAAATGGGCACGGGTAAGATTAAGAAAAGCAGTGACATCTACGCAAATGTATCAATGAGCGGCTGTACGCCGGAGCAGATTGATTATATGAAACTGAAAGTTATAACAGGGCGTAACCTTACCCAGAAAGATCTGGAAAAGAAAAAACGAGTATGCGTCATTGCAGATACAATGGCATATCGTTATTTTGAAAATGAAAATCCTATCGGACAGCAGATTGTATACGAACGGGAAGACGGAAGCGCATATTCTTTTACTGTAGTCGGAGTATATGAATACAGTGAGGCTGTATTTGGCAGGCAGGATACGACAGTTCCGGAAAAAGACCGTTCGACTACCGTATTTGCTCCGGTCACTGCCATCAATGAACTTACCGGTGAACAGAAAAACGGATATGAGAATGTGACGATCCTGTTAAAGACAGGTGCGGATATCAATGAAGCGCAGATGGATATTGATTCTTTCTTTGCTGATAAATATGCGAGAAATCAGAACTGGATGGTCAGCACTTTTAATATGTCTTCAGACATGGGTATTATCAATACGGTTATTAATGTGGTAACTGTGGCGATTTCCTTTATTGCCGCCATATCTCTGATCGTAGGCGGTGTCGGCGTCATGAATATTATGCTGGTATCTATTACAGAGCGAACGAAAGAAATCGGAATCCGCAAAGCCCTTGGCGCAAAAAATAAAACGATTCAGCAGCAGTTTCTGATTGAGTCTGTGGTGCTGTGTCTGGTGGGAGGCATTATCGGTATTTTACTGGGAATTCTGTTTGGATTCCTGCTGGGAAAAGTAGCCATGTTCGTTATCCAGAGTTATTACAGTGAATACGCAGGTTATATTATTATGAACGTGCATCCGTCCCTGATCGCAATTATTTTATCCGTGTGCTTCTCCATGCTAATTGGAGTGATCTTTGGAACCTATCCGGCAAAAAAAGCAGCCAGAATGGAAGTTATCGATGCATTGCGGTATGAGTAGGTTCTAGATCAATTCTTTCCAAACAACGGCAATGTATTGAAAATAAAAATACAATTAACATTTACAGCGGCTCTCGGGAGTCGCTGTTTTACTGATAGTAAGTCTGATGAGTGATTTTAATGGAAAAAGCAAAAAGGAATACGATATGCTCCCACAGAGGGATGAGATTTAATTTTGTAAGTAACTGTGATAAAGAAGGGTGCTAAAGAAGTAAAAGAAATTTTAAATTAGTGATTGACAAACTGGCCATGCTCCAGTATAATAACAAATGCGTCAATCGCAGAGACAATATCATAAAGAAAATTACATGGAGAAATACTCAAGAGGCTGAAGAGGCGCCCCTGCTAAGGGTGTAGGTCGTTTGCGCGGCGCGAGGGTTCAAATCCCTCTTTCTCCGCTTTTTCTTTTTGATATTGTTCTTTTTTTACTCAGGAAGAAGTCGAAAAAAGAAAATAAAAAAGCTATTGACAATGATTGGCTGACATGATAATATAGTCAAGCTGACTCGCGAGGCAGAGATGTTCCTCAAAGGACAGCAAAAAATAATCTTAAAAAGCTGTTGACAAAG
>CAJJOP010000024.1:0-32469 GCA_905193415.1 uncultured Roseburia sp. | reverse complement strand
CCTTTTACATTGTCATTGACTATGACAAGCCCGTGGACGAGGACGGCGAACAGTATCACACCTACTTTTTGAACATGGTGGATGAAGCCGATCTGCTGGCTGCACTGGAGGCCGCTGGCGGAGAGCTTCCGGCCTGCTCCTGCACAGAAAAATGTGCGCCCGGAGCCATCAATACGGATTGCGCGGTCTGTGCGGTCAACATGACCGAGTGTGCTGGCACAGCTCCCGAACCCGCCCCGGTGACAGAACCTGCGGAGGAGCCGGAACCCGAGCCCCAGCAGAAAAGCAATACCGGGACGCTTCTGCTGATTTTGGCTGTGGCTGTGCTGGGCAGCGGTGCAGGCTGGTACTTCAAAATCTACCGCCCGAAGCATGAAAAAGCCGCTGTACCCGAAGAAGATTACAGTGAGGAACTGGCTGATTATGACGATCCCGAGGACGATGGGCCGCCTTGGGACGAGGACGATACCGAAAGCGAGGATAATGAATGAGATTTACCAACAACCCCTATGAGGGATTTATGAAGGAAAAAAGCTACTTTAAGGGTGTGCCGCCCAGCCTGCCGCCGAAGGGTTCCCGTTGTGACGGCTGCCCTTACTGGCGCGGGATCGGCTGCGTGTTCTGCTACCGGGAGCAGCTCAAACCACCGGGCAACGGGAGGTGATGCTGTGGGCCGAGAACTGACCCGGACAGAAAAAGCGGCAATCCGCAGGCTGGTGTCAAAATGGTGTGCCAACTATGACCGGGACTGCGGCTGCCTGCCGCTGGATTGCGAGTGCTATATGTTTGGGAAATGCTGGACGGGGGCTTATTGCCGCTACTTCCGCGAGGCAGTTCTGCCCCTTGATCCGGCGCTGGAGGCTGCGTTGCTGACAGAGGGGCCAAGGCCGGATTTCAAGGCTTGCCCGGTATGTGGCAGAGCCGTGGCTCCTGATGGACGGCAAACCTATTGTTCGGCGGCCTGTGCAAAGGCGGCACACCGCAGACAGCAGCGGGAATATATGCGGAAAAAACGGGGCTGATGTGTTGACAATTAGGCCAGCCTAAACCCGCTTATGACAAGGCTTTTTAAGGCCCTTTTCTGCGGGAGGTGTATGTTTCTATGTCCGGCCCTGTTTCCGTGAGATGCTGTCAACATTTTAGCTGCCGGGGCTTTGGGACAATTTGTCCCAAAGTTCCGGCTTTTGTGGAAGGAGGTACTATGCCGAAATATTATCCGATCAACGAAGAAGCCGCAAAGCGGGCAAAAGATATGAACAGCTTTTCCGACTATCAGCCGGGCTCCGCTACGGCGGGCTACCGGGCAATGGTCGATGAAGCGTATGCAGCGGCGGAACGCCAGAAAGCCCGTGTCGATCCCATGTACCATGATAAGATTGACGCGCTGGTGGATCGCTATGCCCGGAAACTTGCGGAAAATCTGAATGAACGCAATGTGATTGATGCCCGGGTGCCCTCTATTCTGATCTCCGGGGGCGGTAATTTCCCTGTGGCAAAAAAGCACAAGCAGAACGCCGCCCGGGATCGCAACTATGGAGAGTATGCGGAGATTTCAAAGCTGCTTGATAAAATCCGCTCTGTTGGAATGGGTGGGATCAGCGCGGATGACGATCTGGCCGTGGAAAAGCTGACAAAAAAGCTGGAGGGGCTGGAGTCCCAGCAGACCACCATGAAGGCGGTCAATGCGTATTTTCGGAAACACAAAACGCTGGACGGCTGCCCGGAGCTTACGCCGGAGCAGGCAGAAAAGCTCAAAGCAGATATGGCGCAGTCATGGCACTTGGACAAAAGCAAGCCATACCCCGCCTATCTGCTTTCCAACAACAACGCCAACATCCGCCGTGTGCGCCAGCGCATTGAGGAACTGAGCAGCCGCTCCGAGTTTGCTGGCTGGACATTCCCCGGAGGTGAGGCAAAAATCAACGAGGCTGAAAATCGTTTGCAGCTTATTTTTGAGGAAAAGCCCGATGCCGATCAGCGGCAGGAACTGAAAAGCAACGGCTTTAAGTGGGCTCCCAGCCAAGGGGCATGGCAGCGGCAGCTTAACCAGAACGCTATCCGTGCTGCGGCCCGGATAGACTTTCTGCGACCCGAGGACGGTACAAGCCCCTATCAGCTCCAGCCGTTTGTGAAAAGAGAAAATAAAGAAATGTCTCGATGATGGGAGGTGTACTATGGACAAAAATCAAGGCTATGCTATTTTGAAGGCGGTCATGCTGGAAAATGGGCGAGGATTTGCATTGGGCGAACATCCCACCGCGCCATCCCGCTATGTCACATGGGCCTGCTATGATGACAAGGACGGCCAGCGGCAGTATGAATGGGGTCACTATGGAAATGACCGCACCGCGATGGAACAGGATTTCACAGACCGGGTGCAGGACTATCAGCGTATTTATAACGTCGGGATCAGGCAGACCGAGGCTCCCGGCCTTTACAAGTATTATTCGACCCAGCGGCCTGTGGACATCGGGACATTCCCGAAGCCGCCTTATAACAAGCCGGATGAAATCTTCAATTACGATCAGCGCATCCCGGTGGAAAATGGCTCGTTCTTGGCTTGGGGCTATCTTACCTATACCCGCCCCCTGACAGAAAAACAGGCATCCGACTATGAGCTGCGTCCTGCGCCTGATAATCCCGACAGGCCCCGTCCGATTGTCGAGCAGATGAAAAACGCGGCAAAGTTGGCGGAGGCAGATCGCGGCTCGGAGGCTCCGGCTCCCCAGCGCAGGCAGCCTGACCGTGGCGATAGATAAGGAGGTGCGTATATGGAAAAGAAACGTGAACAGGAATTGTCTGTACTGGAGGTGCTGCGCCTGCACCGTGAATTTCATTTGCCGCACCCTGTTCCAGCAGACGAACAGGAAAAGCCGCTGGATAAGGTAAAGGAGCCGCCCCGCGCCTGCCGCAGCCGGGAGCGTGAGGAGCGATGACAAAAAAGCGCCGCCGTCCGATCCATCTTCATGTGATGGTGTCGGAGGCGGAGCAGGCCCTGATTCAAGAACGTATGGCGGAGGCTGGCATCCGTAATATGGGAGCCTATATGCGGAAAATGGCCCTGAGTGGGTATGTGCTTCATGTTGACCTTTCGCCTGTTCGTGAGCTGGTTTCGCTCCAGCGGCGCTGCTCCAACAATCTGAACCAAGTGGCAATTCAAGCCAACACCTACGGCGCGATTTATCCCGAAGAACTCGCGGCCTTGCAGCGGGACTATGCCGCTTTGTGGGGGCCGCTGTCTGATCTCTTGAAACAGCTCTCCGCGCTGGTAGAGCTCTGACCCATCCGGGGAGTGGTTGATACCGCTCCCCGGCTTTTTCTACTTCGGGACAAAGTGTCCCAAAGTAAAAATACTGTTTGCCGAAAGGAGGGATTTTTACGGCGACCACCTACATCCGCCCTTATAAAACAGCGGCGGGAAAAAGTGCAATTCAAACGATGGAGGATCGTTTCACCTATGGCCTGAACCCGGAAAAGCTGGGAGCCGTATCTTCCTATCTCTGCGATCCGAACACGGCTCCCGCCGAGTTTCTTCTGGTAAAAAGTCAATACCTTGCAGAGACAGGCCGGGCCGTGTCTCGCGGGGCCCTGTTCTTTCAGATCCGGCAGGCGTTCCTGCCCGGGGAGGTTACGGCGGAAGAAGCAAACCGTATCGGTTATGAAACGGCGATGCGCTGGACAAAGGGAAAGTATCAGTTCTTCGTCTGTACGCATACCGACAAGGCCCATATCCACAATCACATTTATTTCAATGCGACGGCCTTTGACCGCTCCCGGAAATTTCATAATTTCATTGGTTCATCCTTTGCCCTGCGGCGGCTCTCTGACCGCGTGTGCATCGAACATGAACTGTCTGTTATCCAAAATCCGCGCCAGCACAGCAAGGGCTGCTTTCTTCACTATGGCCAGTGGATTGGGGAAAAGCCGCCCTCTGCCAAGCAGAGGGTACGGCTGGCTGTTCTCGCCGCTTTGGAGAAAAAGCCCACGGACTTTGCCGACTTTCTTCGCCTCATGGAGGAGTCCGGCTTTGCGGTGAAACATGGGCGGGGCGGTGTCATCTCATTCCTTGCACCCGGGCAGGAAAAACCGACCCGGCTCCGGGCTTCTACACTTGGAGTTGGATTTGACCCGGAGGACATCAAGGCGGTAATTGCCGGGGAACGTCCACTCCCCGAACTGCCCGAGGAGCCCACGGTTCCGCCACGGCGAGTTAATCTCATCATCGACATTCAAGAGCGTATGGCCCAAGGCAAGGGCCCGGCCTATGAACGATGGGCCAAGGTCTACAACCTAAAACAAATGGCCGCCGCGCTCCAGTATTTGCAGGAGCATCATCTGACAGACTATGCGGCACTGACGGCCAGCACCGAGGCTGCGGTGGATCACTTTCACAAGCTGTCTGACGAGCTCCGCACAACGGAGGAGGCTCTTTCCAAAACCTCGGAGCTGATGGCTGCCACGGTGGACTATGCCAAGACTCGCCCGGTGTTTGATGGATACAAAGCTGCGCGGTACAGCAAAAAGTATCTGGCCCAGCACGAAGCGGAGCTTGCCACTTACCGGGCGGCAAAGGATACTATGAACACCATACTGAACGGCGCAAAACTCCCTAAGATTGAAGCACTAAAAAAATCCCGCCGTGAGCTGGCGGGACAAAAGAAAGCGCTTTATGCAGAATACCGGGAGGCCCAGCGGCAAATGCGGGAGGCCGTGGCAATAAAAGCGAACATTGATCATCTGCTCGGCATAACAGACGAGCGTGAAAATAAGGCCCAGGAACGATAGTGACGGGCCGCAGACTACGGTGCAACGCACCGGGACTTTGGGACAATTTGTCCCGAAGTACAGCGGGTTTGGGGAGCTCCCCAACAAGCATTTTTGCGGGTCCTGCGCCCTGCAAAAATTTCGGAGTGTGGCCACACCCGAATTGCTTGCCAAAACGCGCAACCCGCAACATGGCGCAAAAAACGGAGGTTACGCTTTCTTTTACGTTTCCTCCGTTTCTTTCGATGCTTTCATCGCTTGGATTGTAGCTTCAACGATTTTCAATTCTCTTTCGTCCAAGGCGTTCAACATGGCATCAATCCGCTTCCTGCACTCGCTCCCGCTATTCTGGGACGGGTAAAAGTATTGATCCACCGATATATCAAACATTGTAACCATCTGATAAAAGGTGTTGAAGCTTGGATGCTGACCATCATTTTCATTATACATAATGGTACGCGGAGCGCGGTCAACAATATAGGCCAGTTGCTCCTGTGTCATGCCGCTGGCTTCTCTTGCACGCTTGATGGCGAGCCCTATATCGTGAAAATCAAAGCGTCTTTCATCTCGTTCTATCTTCATAACATCACCTGATATGATTTTACATTTCATGTGATATTATTTGAACGACTGTGTATTTCATACTACTGACTATTTAATTTCACATACGCAAAATTGATGATCGCGGAAATGTGAGGTACAATATACCTATAACTTTGGGACAATTTGTCCCGAAGATCAGAGGTTGGTATCTAAAATAAAATCAGAAATATTGTGAGGTTTCTGTGACATTTGGGTGCTATACTGAAAATGAAGGAGTGTGATACCATGCGAATTTTAGTAGTCGAGGATGATCGGCTTTTGAATAATACTTTATGCTATAACTTGAATACTGCGGGCTATACGGTTGATTCTGCACTGACAAAATCAGTGGCCAGTAGTTTCTTGACAAAGCAGGACTATGACCTGATTGTGCTGGATGTAAATTTGCCGGACGGGAACGGTTTTGACTTCTGCCGGGAAATAAAAGAGCGTCGCCCTGATACCGTTATTATTTTTCTGACCGCAAATGATATGGAAAGCGATATGCTCAAAGGGTATGAACTGGGCGCAGAGGATTATGTGACAAAACCTTTCCCTATGAGCGTCTTTCAAAAGAAATTAGCGGTAGTGCTGGGTAGGCTGACAAAACAATATGGTGGTGATACTTATGAGGATGGCACACTGACCATCAATTTTTCAGAAATGAGTGCTACTCTATCAGGAAAGCCACTTACATTCACCCCACTGGAATATCGACTTTTGAAAATCCTGATGAAAAATCCGCAGATTGTTTTGACCCGGCAAGTCTTGTTGGAAAAGCTGTGGGACGCAGACGGAAATTTTGTGGATGAACACGCTCTGACTGCGGCGATCAGCCGGGTACGAAACAAAATCGAAACACCTGACCGTCAGTATATCAAAACGGTATATGGTATGGGCTATATGTGGATCGGAGGAGTGCTGAAATGAATGTGCGAAAACTTTCCGTCAACAAAGCCTGTATCTTTTTTGCTGTTCTCCTGCTGGTGGCAATGGGGACGGTTTCAGCAGCTTTGTATGGGCTGACCCAAAATATAACCGCTGTCTGGTATGTATTATTGTTCGGCATTTTTGTGCTGGTTTGCGCTGTTTGTTTTATGGTGCTGGTTCGCCGCAAACTGGCAATGTTCTCCGATGCTTTTTGCAGTTTAATGGATGATATGTTATCCGGGAATATGCAGCCGAAACAGACTGTGGAAGAAGAAAGTCTTTTCTATAAAATTGAATATCGGCTGAACCGTTTATATGAAGTCATGCAGGAAAACAAGAACGGCATTGCACAAGAACGGGCTGACCTGCAAGAACTGATTTCCGACATCTCCCATCAGGTCAAGACCCCGATTGCGAACTTGAAAATGATTAACAGCACTCTGCTTGAAAATGAAGTCCCTGTGCAAAAACAAAAAGAGTTTCTAACGGCACAGGCCAGCCAGCTTGATAAACTGGATTTTCTCATGCAGGCTATGATTAAAACCTCTCGTTTGGAAACAGGTGTTATTTCTCTGGAAAAGAAAAGCCAGCCGCTTTATGACACGCTTGCCGCCGCATTGGGAGGTATTCTTCTGAACGCCGAGAAAAAACAGATCAATGTTCAAGTGGACTGCCCGGAGAACTTGGTCGTTTCTCATGACAGAAAATGGACAAGCGAAGCACTGTTCAATATTTTGGACAATGCAGTGAAATATACGCCGGAGGGCGGTCAAATCCGTGTTTCGGTTGAAAGTTGGGAAATGTATGTGAAAATCGACATTGCAGATACAGGCATTGGCATTTCAGAACAGCATCAGGGAGCAATTTTCAAGCGTTTCTATCGAGAGGACATCGTACATGATGTAGATGGAATTGGTATTGGTCTATATCTAGCTCGTGAGATCGTAACCTTGCAAGGCGGTTATATCCGGGTAACATCCGAGGTTGGGAGGGGTTCAACTTTTTCCGTCTTTCTGCCTCGACAATAAAATAAGTACGCTAAAAAACAAAATGTCACAGGCCTATGACATTTGAGATTTAATTAAACAGAGGTATTTTGTTTCCCGTGACATTTCTGTGAGGTTTACCTTTTATGATAGAGCCATCAAAAAGAAAGGGTGGTGTTCTATATGAGCATATTACAAACGACAGATTTGAAGAAATATTACGGCACCGAACCGAACATTACAAAAGCATTGGATGGCGTGACCCTATCCATTGAGGAAGGTGAATTTGTTGCCATTGTTGGTACTTCCGGCAGCGGTAAGTCTACTTTGCTGAACATGATGGGCGGGTTAGATACGCCAACTTCCGGCAGTATTAAAGTAAAAGGGAAAGAATTATCGAAACTCAAGGATGAACAGCTTACCATCTTCCGCAGACGTAACATCGGGTTTATCTTTCAGAATTACAATCTTGTTCCTGTGCTGAATGTCTATGAAAATATTGTCCTGCCGGTGGAGCTGGATGGTGATACCGTGGACAAGCGGTTTATGGATGAAGTCGTGAAAATGTTGGCTCTCGATGGGAAGCTGAACAGTATGCCTAACAATCTGTCCGGCGGCCAGCAGCAGCGTGTAGCGATTGCCCGCGCCCTTGTTTCCAAACCAGCTATTATACTTGCAGATGAACCGACAGGCAATTTGGATAGCCGGACAAGTAGTGATGTTCTTGGTTTGCTGAAAGTTACAAGTCAGAAGTTCCATCAAACGCTTGTAATGATTACCCATAACAATGAAATTGCCCAGCTTGCCGACCGAATTATCCGTATTGAGGACGGAAAAATCGCACAGTGACAGGGGGTGACATTGATGGATGATATTTTATTTGGGAACAATAATCAGGCAACAATCAATCGTCTTGCCAAAAGAAGCTACCGCGCTAATAAGCAGAGAAATGTTTTCGTTACCATCGCATTATTCTTGACCGCCTTTATGATCACATCTGTATTTAGTTTGGGGTGCAGTTATTTTGAAACCTATCAAATGCAGCAAATTCGTGCGATGGGCACGACTGCGGATGTGGCAATTACAAGCCTCTCAGAAGAACAATATGAAGAATTGAGCCGATCCAGCTTGGTATCCGTAGTTGGTATCAGTCAGAGATTGGGCAGCATTGATACATCTGGAATGGACGATGCCCTGCTGAGTATTACTTGGATAGACGAAACAGAATGGCAAGAACACCGTGTACCAACAATTTCGGATATACACGGAGATTATCCGCAAGCAAAAAATGAAATTATGCTCCCTACATGGGCTTTGCGTGCAATGGGGATTGATGATCCACAGATAGGGATGAATATTTCCCTTTCCTATCAACTCGGAACAGATTATCAATATATCTCCGATGAATTTGTTTTGTCGGGCTATTACACAGATTATTCGGCTTCACGTGCAGGCAACCGTGGTGCCGCTTATGTTTCGGAGCTTTTTGCAACACAAACAGGGCTTCCCTTTGATAGTGTGTCTACCGCAATGATTTCTTTTTCTGATGACAGTAATGCCCTGCGATCCTGTGAAAAACTAAAACGGAAGATTTCGTTTACAGAAAGTCAGTCCTTTGAAATTGTACCTATTGCTCAGAGCAATTCCACCACCATTGTTCTTCCACTGGCTGCTATTATCATCTTTATCATTATCAGCGGCTATTTGCTGATTTATAACATTCTGTATATCTCAATTTCAAGAGATACACAATTCTATGGACAGCTTAAAACGATAGGCACGACAAAAAGACAAATCAAGCGGATCGTGCGTTCTCAAATATTCAGAACGGCGGTGATCGGTATTCCCAGCGGCCTGATTGTCGGTGGTATTGTTTCGCTTGGATTTGTTCCGTTTGCCATGAATATGATGTACTCAGGCGATACAGACCTTGGGGAGATAGTGTCCTTTTCCCCCATTATTTTTGCGGGTGCCGCAATCTTCACATTTTTTACTGCAATCATCGGCAGCATGAAACCAGCGAAAATAGCTGCAAGTATTTCTCCTGTTGCGGCTTCACGCTATACAGAGGCAAATACAAGGAGTTACCGAGATCATAAGAGCCATAGAACAAAATTATCCCGGATGGCACGAGATAATATTTTTAGAAACCCTAAAAGCGCTTTCCTTACTTTTGCGTCCTTATTTTTAGGCTTAATATTGTTTTTGGTTTCTGCTGGTCTACTATCAAGCCTAAGTCCCAACAATTTTGTAAATCAATGGGGAGAAAGTGATTTCGCATTGACTTACAGCATTTCCGAAGAAGGAAACCTGCTCTCTGATGAAATGTTGCAGCAAATTGCAACAATGCAGGGAATTGAAAATCTGCGCGTCACTTATTCCGCTTCACCGTGGCCCACTATGGATGTCATTTACGACGAAAATGTATTCGGGAAATATATTGATTCCTTGGATGGCGTATCAGGTCTTGATTTTTCAAATGCGGAAACACGAAAAAACTATACAGATAATTTTTGGAGCGGCGTTTACGGAATAGATTCCAGATATATCGAAGAACTTAATAAAACGCTTGATAAGCCTATTGACTTAACCGCCTTTGAAAAGGGAGAGTTGGTGGTTTTGTCCGCTATGACGGATGATGAGGGAAACCCATTGATTCAGCCAGGGCAAGCAATCACCGTTGTCGGTGAGTCCGGGGAACAGGTCTTTACAGTGGCAACTGGCTTTCTGGACGCTGATTTTCAGAGTGGTCGAGGAAATGAGAGAGGTACTGCCCCTGATTTGTATATCAGTGAGCAGGCATTAGAGAAGTTGTCTGGAGAAACCAAAATCTTTCAGATTGCTTTTGATACGATTGATAGCAGTTATGACAAAGGGATTATGGAGCAGCTTCAATCCATTACTGCTTCGTCACCGGGCATTACGATTCTGTCACGATATGAAAAGCAGCAAGAAATGGCCGGATATTTGCTGACCTCAAGGATTATAGCCGCAGGGTTGTCCGCTGTATTTTTGCTGATAGGAATTATGAATTTCATTAACACAATGGTTGTTAGTGTAAATACTCGGAAACATGAATTTGCAACACTTGAAAGTATAGGAATGACGAAAAAGCAAATTAGAAATGTATTGCTTTGGGAAGGCGGGTATTATTGGAGTATTTCTTTCCTACTGCTTGCCACACTGGGAACAGCGATATATATTCCAATATACTCAGCCTTTAGAAGAATGGTTCCTTATGCAGCTTTTCACTATCCTGTAATTTCTCTGTTGGTTGTCGCAGCTATTGTTTTGCTGGTCTGCTTGGCAACCCCCGTCATAACTTTCATGCAAAATGTTAAGCAAAGCGTTGTAGAGAGACTGCGGCAGAATTAAATATTTGCGATGAAAACCGGGAGATTATTCTCCCGGTTTTTCAAATCTCACAGGTTCGTGAGATTTCAGCCCATTATTCTGTCGAAACAGCGTGTGTCAGTGACATTTCTGTGAGGATTGCTTGTTAAGATAAGCGCAAAAGGAACAAGCTGCCGCACGACGGCAAAAGAAAAAAAGCCGTCGTACAGCAGCCTATCAACACGCCCATTTGAAACGGCGGCTTTGATTTTCAGAGCCGCCGTTTCTTTGCGCTTGCACAAACCAATGACGACTTGCAGGGACACGGTAGCCGATGGGAGGTTAATTTGCCGTGTCCTTCTTTTTATTTCGCAGTATCCATGATCTGCACCAGTTAAAAAAAGCGTAGCCCCTCCGCCGGAGCAGTCCGGTTTTGAACATGAAATTAAACAGTACATAACCGATAATACTTTTTCGTGCGCTTGTGCGGCCTTGTGTCGCACAGGCGCATTTTGCTTTCCAGACTTCGAGACAAAGTGTCCCGAGGTGCGGTGCCGTTCTCCGCCGTTGCTCCATTTCGTTTCCGACCAACCCCGAACAAACTGAAATGGAGGATTTTACGATGACTACTATCAATTTGAAAGATTTTTATTATTGGTACACGCAGGATCAGCTTATCGAAGTTTCTGACGAGGTGGCCGAGGTATTCAAGGCCGATGCCCGCTATGAAATGGCCTACCAGCGGCGGCTCTCCCGGCACAAGGCGCAGTATTCTCTGGACTGCGATGACGGGATTGAATATTCCGCTTGCCTGCATGAGCCGACCCCGCAGGAGCTCCTTGAACGGATGGAAACCTTTCTTCGTCTGTGGAACGCTCTCAATTCTCTGCCGGAGATCCAGGGCCGCAGAATTGACGCACATATCATTCTTGGCAAGTCGATTAAGGAAATTGCCGAGGCCGAGGGCGTACATGAGGAGTCTATTCGCCAGTCGATCAAGCGTGGCCTTGAACGCATGAAAAAAACTTTTTGATTTTTTCTTCTTAACCCACTTGGAATTGATGAAAAAATGTCTCGGTTTATGAGAGGAGGTTTTCTTCCTAACGCGAGGGAATAACGGCAACCCTGAGTAAGTACGTGGAGCCAGACGGTGGGTGCGCGGTGACATTTCCCAAAAGAGATTGAGCGAACAACACCAACACTGTAAATGGGCCCGGCCATCCCAAGGCCATGATCCGGCGCTGAACAGGTTGGCTGCCTGTTCCTCCGGGCTTGTCGCTTTACTTGCGTTGAGAGCGCCGCACAGAAAATAACGATTGTCTTTGGACAGGCCAAGTAAATATGTGCGGCGCTCTCTAATATTCAAAAACTATAATAAACCTCGAGACAAAGTGTCCCAAGGTGGAGTAAGGCAACAGGCCAGCATCCCGGTGGTGCTGGCCTGTTGCGTTTCCCCACCAAACAGCGGGAGGCGTTCTATCAATCTGCGAAGGAGGTTTACCGTGAAATTAACTACACAGGAACTTGAACAAATGAGAAGCGTTGACATTGGCGCGGTGGCTGCCGAGTCCCTGCCTGATGTGAGCGGTATGACCTTTGACAATGCGCTTTCCCGAAAGGAGCGCATCTCTCGATTTTTGCAGACTGTCAAAAATCCATACTGCTTTTGCATCGGTGGTGTTGGCGTGAAAATTGAATTTGCTGAAAGCGGGCCATCTCTCCAAGATAAGCTGACGGATTTCCTGCTGCGGCAAAGAAGCGGGCTGTAACTTCGGTTACAGCTCGTTTTGCTTCTTCGAGACAAAGTGTCCCGAAGCGGAGGCATCCTTGTTGTCCTCCCCGGACAGAGTTATAATATAAGTGTAATGTGATAGGGAAGGAGGAACAATGGCACGAGCAAAAAACAGAGGGTATCAGCAGAGTTTCTCTCCCTCTTACACAATCCGCCGCTGGCGGCTGGGCATCTATATCCGGCTTTCAAAGGAAGATTTGAAAAAAGGAAAAGACGATAGCAACAGCGTAAAGAACCAGCGTGACCTACTGAACGATTTTTACCGACGCAACATTGACGAGTTTGAAAGTATCAGGGAATATGTAGATGACGGACATACTGGAACGGACGCTAACCGTGAAGATTTTCAACGGCTCTTGGCGGATGTCATGAGTGGTAAAATCAACTGCGTTATAGTAAAAGACCTGTCCCGCTTCGCACGAAATTATAGCGATGCCGGAAGTTTGATCGACAACCTGTTTGTTCAAATGGGTGTTCGCTTTATCAGCCTTGCTGAGAATGTGGACAGCTACAAGAACCCCGACAGCGTTTCAAATATCATCGTTCCCATTACAAACGTGATGAACGATAATTACTGCTATCAGACTTCCAAAAAGATCCGGCAGGTATTTGATTACAAACGGCGCAACGGCCAGTATATCGGAGCATTTGCTCCTTACGGCTATGTAAAGCACCCAAAGGACAAGCACAGGCTGATTGTTGATCCCGATGCTGCTGAAAATGTCAAACTCATTTTCACAATGCTTATTCAAGGGTCATCAAAACGTGCTATCGCGTTGTACCTGAACGAACACGGCGTACCGAGCCCCTCGGCTTACAAGGTACAAAAGGGCTTGCCTGTTTCGACAAGAGGGTATGACGATCCTATGTGGGGAGCCCGCATGATCCACTCCATTCTTACCAATCCGACCTACACCGGGGACTTAGCCCAAGGCCGGAGCCGGGTGAAAAGCTACAAGGTACACCAGATTGAAGCTGTTCCCCGCGAGGAATGGGTGGAAGTGGCTGGAACACATGAGGCCATTATCGACTATGAAACTTTCGATAAGGTACAGGCTCTCTTACAGCGTGATACCCGTACTTCCCCGAAAGGCCGTGAGGTACATTTATTCAGCGGCTTTCTGAAATGTGCCGATTGCGGGCGGGCCATTACCCGATGCGTTAGCAAGAACAACAATGTATATTATTCTTGCTCAACCTACAAGAACCGTTCCCGGACAGCCTGCACCATGCACTCAATCAAGCATGAACGGCTGGAGGCTGCTGTTCTGTTCGCCGTACAGCATCAGGTACATTTAGCTGTTTCCTACTCAGAAATCGTAACGCAGATCAATTCCGCTCCAATCAAAAAAAGCCAGTCTTACCGACTGGACGATCTGATAGCTGCAAAAGAGCGGGAACTGATAAAGATAACACGCTACAAGCAATCTCTTTATCAGGACTGGAAAGACGGTGAAATCACCCAGCAGGAATACCGGGATATGAAGGCTGACTATGAACGGCAGACTTCTGATATTTCCGCGGTGCTTACCCGGCTGAACGCTGAACGCGCAGAACTGGCAAACGGTGTGGACAATGAGCATCCTGCACTGGTAGCCTTTATGAAGTATCAGAACATTGAAGCCCTCAACCGTGAAATCTTGGTTGAACTTGTGGACTATATCAAGGTCTATGAAAACGGCAATATCAGCGTGAAATTCAAAGTTGCTGACGAGCTCCGCAAGATTGCCGAGTACATTGAAATCAACACTACGGAAGATACCGCAGTAGCGGGCTAACCCCCGCTACAAACCCCTTTGACAGTGTGTTTTCCTAATAGGCGCTAATCATATGATTCATTTTAGCATCACATTTTTCATCCAGATCCAGATTCCTCTGTAATTCTTTTGCACATTCATAACGAAATGCGTCTGAGATGATTACAATAACTCGTCCTTCCCTGCCGCCTTCCCGCAGAAACGGTGTTACAAATCGACTATAAAAATCTTCCTGACGTGTTCCTGTATAATTTTGATATATATCCGGTGTAAGACTTTGATTCCACTTATACGCATAACTTCCAAGATATTTATTGGTATACATATTCTCAACTAAATCACGGATTTTCTCTACATTTTCGGACATGCCAACTCTGTCCAGACAATAATAAAACTTTCGATACCAGGTATCAATCTGATAAGTATTCTCGGTATAATCTCGTATAACTTCTTCCAGTGTTGGCTGGTACTGGTGAGCCGGAACTTCCTTCAAAATCTTATACCCATTGTAAAGCATCTGATATGTCATATCAAATTGCAATGCAAAATGATAACAACTCTTCCGTCGATTCTCACATATTTCAGGGATTGTCATTCCACCGATTTTTTCATCCAACATTCCATCTTCAAGTTTGGCAATGATCCATGAAATAATGTTTTTGTCAAAATCTTCGAAGGCATCACTTGCTACGATATTATCAAGTGGTATCTGTATAATGTGCTTCTCCAATTCTAGCTCTTTAGCTATATTAGATGCAGTAATGTCATAGAACGCCTTTGTTTCCTCATTATTCATCAGGTTCTTTACAAATACGATTACATCATTTTGTTTACCGGAAAGGAAAATCTTCCATGCTTTTGGTATATTTCCCTCTGCCACAGTATCGGTATATGTCATAATCATCGTAACCAAGAATTTCTGAATAGATGGTGATGGATCTTTATACCCATATTGTTTCTCACACATCTGCCAGAACACCATATCTATCTTATTCGTCTTAAACTTCTTTATGATCGGATTATCTTCTACACCACCAAGCAGAATTTTTCGCATAAGTTCTTCAAAATTGCAGCTCTTTACACCTGCAAGTACACACATAACACCAAGATCTATACTAGTAATCGTATACTCTGCAATCTGTAATTTCTGGAATTTTCCAGTATTTGTTGCTGTCCAAAACTTCTTAAATCGCTTTACTTCATCTTGACAATCCACTGGTATTCCAAGATCACCACATAACTGAATCATCTTATCCGAATAAAAATGTTCCGAATAATAATAAATGTCTGCCAAAAAATTTTCTTTGTCTTCCGGTCTTGAAAACGGAGCATAAACTAAGTAGTTGGAGGTTGTGTCCTGCACTTCTAAAAGTAGTTTTGTCTCGAACCAATTATCTGTAGTAAGTATCCACTTCTTATTTCCAGGAGCCAGTTCCAACTGTTCTATATCCTCTTCATAAGCCGCATCATCATCATACCAGAAGACAATTTTCCGATCTGTTCCAGAAAGTAAAATATTTAATTTATTTTGAATGTCTTGTAATTCCATCAGCATCTCACCTCATTTATTTTATTTTTGATGCCAGGTAATAATAATACATGACATTTTTATTAGCTTCCCTTCTTTTTTCTTGACATTCCATTTTAGCTTCAACTCCAAGATTCACAGTCTTTAAGAATGCAGTTGCCATTGCTGGCGATATTCCAATCAACGCAGCACTCAGAATCATATTTTTCAAAGCACCTAATGCATTCAACATTGTTGATGAGGTTGTTATAGCTGATATAAGTCCACCAACTGCAAACCTCATTTTCTTTCTAACTTCTTCATCCGCCAGCACTTTACGTCCCATATTTTTTAGAATGCTAGTATCAGTCAGCACCTCATTAATTTCCTGTACTTTTGGAAAAACCTCTGTTTGATACAATTTTAAACAGTCATATTGGAAATTATTATCCCATGGCAGTGAAGCAATCTTTTCTGAAAATTCATAAACTGCTTTTCTAAACATCTGTAATTCGATATTATGTTCTCTCTTCAAATCAATTAATTCGTCAAAACTAGCTGCTTCCAAAGTCGGTAATGTCATCAAAATGTTAGTAGCTATGCCTGCATGACGCAATACTTCTGGATTTATATTTCCAATATCCAATATTCCACTTGTAGATACATATTTAATAACGTCTGTGCTCATTTTGTCAAATAATGGATAAGCCACGCCATCTTGCATCACACGAATTAGATTTCCAAAATAGCCTCCTGTTAATTTGTCTTTATCGAAATCATCATATCCATAATCAAAAACAGTTATTATGTTGTTATCTACTAATGGCTTCAAAACATCAGATTTAGATTGTTTCAAAATGTCATCCATTGCAACAGTCATCATATCTCGAATTTGAAGTTCTACTTTTTGGGCCTGCATTTGAGCCAATATTTCTTGTTTTGTTCTTTTTTTCTTTTTCTTTAATATAGGATTTATTACTGTAAATTGATCCTGCAAGTCTCTTATTTGTGTCAAAATTTCAGTTCTTCCAGGAACTTCAACTGATTCTAAAAAAGGTACCCAATTAGTCATCAGTTCTTCTAAACTCTTAGCATCATTGACTCGATTTGGAAGATACTTGAATACCGCATATTCAAGCATCCCAATCATTTCAATTTCATCTGCATAAAGCAATGAACTCTTTATTAAATTGATATCTTCTGTAAATTCCAGATATCCAGAAACTGTTCCAATCGTAAATTTCATATTGCTCCTTATATTTTTGCCAGTAAATCAACCTTTTGTTTCTTTCCATTTTCATCTACTGTTTCAATACCCTGGAATTTTGCATAATTTGTTTTTACACCATCATCCAGATCAATTTCTATTCTCTGTAAAGCCATATGTGAGAGTGCCGGATAATACGCTCTGATTTCATTCAACTGCTTAATATATTTATCTCGTTTTCTGGTCGCTGCTGCCCGGTCTACAGCACTGGAAGAATTATCTACTGCATATTCTGCATTTTTCAATGCTCCTTCAATAGCATCCTGCATTTTCTTCAAATATTCTGATCTAACTCGGTTAACTGTGTCTTTATCGTATCTGTGCATATAAATCAGACACTTGAATCCATTTTGTTTACCAGCATCAAATAACCAGTAAATTGGACGTTTACCGGATCCTGTGACAGAATAGGTACTGCAATGGTCTTTGAAGAAATCATTTAAGAAATAATTTCGTATGATTTCTCTACTGGTGTTTCCCTTATTGCCAAGAGCTTGTGCCACATAATTCAGATTTTCTTCCAGAGACTCTTCTCCAAATACAACCTTTAAGAACTCACAGAATCTTCCAACAATGTCATCTTCAAAATATTCTTCATCTGTAATCGGAATGCAATTATCATCGTCCGGAATAAATGTCTTATACTTACTACTATCCCACTCTCCACCAGCATATGCTAGACCTTCAATATCAAGTGAATAACGACCAAATATACAGCCAACAGCATAGGAAATTAGGCTACTAATGTCACGCTTCAAATCCGCCTTTCTTACAGTAACATCTTTTTCTTCTATATCCGGTGTCAACTCTTCTTGTAAATCATACATATCAATGAAAATATGATTCAATTCTTCTTCATTGGCTTTTAATTGATCGAATCGCTTTTGACACACCTCTTGCCAACAAAGAAAACTTTGTTTTAGTGAACAATTATTTATTGTAGCACTTGTCCTTTTATTGTATTGCACTAATGGATGCATTATAAAATCCCAAGAATTTTCAAATGAATCCCAATCACTTTTTGATATCTCTATATTAGTATTTGAAAGCATATCAATTTTATTTTTCAGTGCTTCATCTGTTATAACAACCGGTAGTTTTCCCATTGCACCTTGATTGAAATCAAGTGTAGGTGATAAAAATGTCATATAGTATGAGGCAACTTTACTATTTAGTAGCCCTTCAAAATATGATAAATAAGAATCATCTGTAACAAAGCACATAGAACCTTTTGTATCAAAAACAAATCCTGACGGACTTCTTCTGACCGATAAATTGTTAGCTAACGTTGACCATGTAAGTCCCTTTTTAAAATAAAACTGTGGATCTCCTCGTCTCACATTTGATTTAGTTTTAGTTGGATCCCATATGTCATGTAAATTCATAACATAATCATGAAGTCCATAATGTTTTCTATAACCTCCACCTTTATGCATTGGAACCCAATTAATATTAGAATTATCAATAAATTCTTTCATTGAAAAATCAATTTCGTGAAATGGTAACTCAAACCATACTTTCAAAAAATAATCATTATTTCCAGTTACAATACCAGATTTAATTTCTGAGTAATCAGATAATTTTTTATTTTTAAACAATTGTAATGCTTTTTGTGGTATTTTATATGCATATACATTTCCCGGAATATCTTTGAAATTTTTTTGTTTGCAATATATATTTTTTTTTAGAAAAAATGAATTTCTTTATCTTTTGGTGTCGAATATTTTGTTAAATCTACACAAGTCGATAAATATTCACCTTCATGTCCATTTCGTATCACAAACACTACTGTCTGGACTACTTCACCACCAATCTCCTCAAATGCTCTTGCCCCAAGTTGCATTAAACTCATAAGGCAATCAGTACTCAAATCTTCACGAAATCGCTCAAAACTAGATAAAAACATCCATGCTTGTTGTGTAATCATAGAAGTCAAACCATGTCTGTTGATCATATTTCTACATTTTTTTACAAATACCGCATACAAATCGTATTTTTCAACTGCATATTTTTTTTGAACTAAAGCAGTCAACTTCAATGGCATATTTCCCATATATGGCGGATTTGTAGAAACCACCCAATACTTTTGAGCCATAACTTTGCCAATTTCAATAAGATTCAGCATTTTCTTCTGCGTCTCCAGAATACCGTATGTATCAAAATTCATTTGTCCCAGCGTTTCCATATTACCAGCAAACTGACTCAAAAGCTCCCAGTCATAACTCTCAACAGTAAGAATAGATCCATACTCTTTACCATCTGTAAATGTATCCAGTAATCCATTCATCTGTTCCAACGTAATTGCCTTTTCTGACTCTGACAATCCAGCTCCAAAATATTTCAACTGTTCTCTTTTTATAGCATTGCTTTCCTGAATGGCATATACCTGTGGTTGTGGCTGCTCATCTCTGTTGAAAAATCTTTTATCATATTCCAATGCTTTCATCATCACAGCAAAATATGACAACTGTGCAGCACGATCGTCAATATCCAATCCGTACAAATTATGTTTCAAAATTTCCTGTACTGCCATTCTTCTGGAATATCCCATGCTCTCATATATCTGTATCAGTACATCAAAAGCGTAGACAAGAATATGTCCACTTCCCATACAGCAATCCATAAATGTCAGATCTTCCGGATTTAATTGTGCATATTCTTTGCGAATCTCTGCAAGCTGCAACTGCACTTCTGGTTCTTGCTGTGCTTCTTCCAGATAATACTTCCAGTTATCTTTCAACAATTCCCACGTATCTGGATGACCTTCTACCCATAAACGCCCCAAACTGTTTTCGACCATATACCGTACAATCCAGTCTGGTGTGAATAACTGTGTAACTGCAGGAATCTCCTCTTTTGTAATTTTACCTTTTTTTCCAAACGCAGCACTTTTAGGCTCGGTATTGTAATACTGATACATCCAACCGATGATTTCAACCTGTCCTTCATCCTGTACATTAAAATTGCATTCAGGAATAGTATCTACAAGCATACGAACCACACCATCATTGATGTATGAAAGTTTCAATAATAGTTCCATGTAGTCATCTGTCTTTTTAAATAGCTTTGGAAGCACATGCTTTAATTCCTTACACTGTTTTACAAAAAGGTATTCAAATGCATCGTCATATTTATTTTCTTTAATACGAATCTGAACTTTTTCCAAATCCTCGTCGGTCAAATTCAGATTAACTTCTCTATATTCCGTCACTATATCTGGTGTTTTACTTCCAGTTACTGAAGACAGTACTCTTGTACGAGTAGGCAGGTAATCGTTCACTTCCATAAAACGAATAGCAATCAATCGATTAAACCATGTATAAGCTGCTTTTTCCATCACCTGGTCAAAGCCAATTTCGTTAACGGCATCTACAAGATCTCGCCGTTTGCTGATATCTTCTCCATAGATTCTATTCTCTGTACCAGCTACTGTCTGATAGACTTCAAATCCAGCTCCTTTTTGAATCGGATTTGAGCATCCATCTTTGGTAACACCATAAAGCCCTGCTTGTACTTCTGCTGATCGCATCAGAATTTTTCTGGCTTCTATTGCAAAATTCTTTATCGCTGTTTTTTCCATTTTTCTTTTCCTTTTTAACTCAGTTTAATAACCTTGTCATCTCCAAGCTTCGCCATCAGTTCTCTCCTGATTTCCTGTAAGAATGCTTCTACATCATCGCTATCTTTAATAGAATATGATTTTCCTCTGGTTAATGTGCGCATAGTAATCGGTTCTGTATGAATTACTTTTACAGGCGTTACATCTGGTTGTTCCTTTGCTTTATCCCCTGAAGGCTGTTGCTGAACCTGTGCTCTTTGGTACGCTGCCTCTTCATTTTTGATGTCTGCCAAACAATTTTCCAACAAAGCATTGCTTTCAGATGGGATTCCATTTAATGCAGCAATATCATTTGTCCGTTTCAGTTTATCCAGTAATGCCTCAAACTTCTGGTTAATTTTCTTACTCACAATATCTGCATATGGACGGTCTTCTAACACTGCTTCCATAGCTATTTTTCGATCTGCGTACACATCTGGTTCTATTCTCTTCGCATCTTTCTCCAATAATTCTGTAATTGCATTCTGTAATCTGATTGCGAATTCCTCTAGTTTATTGATAAAGTTATATGGTTCAGGCAAATTGATCAGTCTTTCCACTTGCTTTGCATATCCAATCACGTCTGCATCTGAAATATAATTTTCACTTTTTTTGAAAATGGATAAAACAAAACATGCTTTATTAAATTTGTCCTTCTGTGCTCCTTCTAAAAATGCCGTAAGCTCTGTAAGTCCTTCTGCCGCTTCATCAAAATCTCCATAAAGTTCGTCTACTCTCTTATAAAAGGTCATCGGATCATTAATCTGCAGGACATCATCAATCAGGCGAACTGACTTCTCCAACAGTTTTTTCCCAGGCAGGTTTTCATTTTTTTGGTATTCTTCACGAAGTAATGTCTGCATGGAAGCTTTTTTTGTCTGTGCATATCCTCTGAAATCACGCATCAACACATCTGTATCATCTGTTACTACTGTTCGTCCCAAAAAGTCTGTAATAACCGTTTTCACTGACTTTATCCACTGAGTCTTCGGAATTTCTTTCATTGCAAGACTGATTTTTTCCCGATATTCCTTTTTCGTAATATATTTATATGCATCATCTGGATTAGTGCTTGCCGGACTGTAAATCACACTATTCATTTTCAATGCAATCTGACCTTTTTTGTACAATGTTGCAATCAGATATTCCACATCTAGTTCTGTATATCCATATGGTGCATCTTGAAAATCTGTTAATGCCTGTTTAATAGAATAAATTCTTCCGTAACGCTCTGCTTCCTGTACTTTCGTCAAAAGCTCCCGAAGTGCATCCGCATTTTCTTCTCTCATACCAGGAAGATTTAATGTCATTTGAGCTTTTGTCTTTTTAAGCATATTTTGGATATCAGATGCTTCCGGAGCTGTTTCCATATCCCCAAGTTTACTGAACTCGCTGGCAACCAACTTCCCGAAAGCTTCATTAATTCGTGCAACCACATCTTTTGCTTTCGTCGTAACTTTTTCGCCACGCACATAGATGTCTGCTGACTCCAGTGCCATACGCACATAATCACTAATTCTCTTTACTCTGTCATTACGCTCCTTTTGCTTATTAATCCGAATGACTTCATAATTTGTCAAATTAGCAAGGTCTGGTTTTCCTAAAAACGCCTCTACTTTTTTCATGCTTTCTGTTTCTGTCAGATATGCATAATCATCAGACATACGGACAACAACACTCTTTTCATCCGCTGAAAGCAATCCAAGACTGAGATCGTCATCTTTACCGCAATATGCTGTTAGAAGATGCAAAGTCAGATGATTTGCCGGATTGCTTCGAATTACTCGATCATCAATCTGCTGATTAAACCCAAATTGGTACCGATTGTTATATTTATATTTATTATTGGTCAATGCGATTGCCTCTTCAAAGGCAACAGATGCAACATAATTAACAGTATCTTTTGGATCAATATTTATGGTACGAATTACATTTTCTGCGTCCTGTTCTTCGTTAGTAAGGAATGTATATTCGTCACCATTTTTCTGTACTACACCTTCATTTGCCAGGACTCGGAAAGACGCATCCACTTTTTTCCGAAGTTCCAAAATATCTTCTGTCATACTGGATATCATCAATGTAGCAACATTTTCCACATTACTTTTGAAGTTATTAACATGTTTGATCATGAAAAGAACTTTCAGTACTTCAACATCAAAAGGATTTAAACGACTATTTCTGGATGCCTGTGAAATAACAATCCTATGAGTATGATCAATAAAATCATCCAGTGCACTGTAAAAAGCATTAAATGGTACCAAAATTCCTTCACGTTCATTTTCATATTTTTCAGCAGCTTCTTTAAACAAAGCCAGCATAGATCTCTCACCGTCTGCCAGATGTTTACCACTGGAACTATACTGTCTGACTGATGTCAATACATTTCCGAGTAATTTGAACTGATATGGAATAAATGGATATACTTCCGCAAAATCTTCTGCATCTTTATATAAAGGCATATCCGGTGTTCCTTCGCTGAATGTAATCATGCCTTTTAAAACTGCTTCAGAATCTCCATATAAATCTCTTAAAATAGCAGCTGCAATCTCTTTTTTGTAAAGGATACGCTTACGGATAACTTCATCCACGTTCGCAGAAGACAAAGCGATTCTTGTGTCAAAACGCCCCTGGATTTTAGAAAAATCATTACCCATCGTTTTTGTAATTGAATCTATATCCTGCTGACTTGTAACTACGATCCAGGCTTTTCCCTTACAAGCTGTTCCTAAATCTTCTGCCACTGTCTGGAGATTTACCATCAATTGGCTATCATCTGCAATATACTGTCCAATCTCATCAACCAGAAATACCACATGATGGTTTTTCCCTTTGCTTGCACAATAACTGTGTACACACTGAGCAAATTTTTCAACAGACATACTATATGTATTCTGAGCATTTTCTGCCCAGTTATTTGCTTCTTTTTCACTCATGATTCCCAATTCAGTTACCGTTTCAATAATTTCATCCTGAATGAAATAGAAGTCTTCTCTTGTATCTACCCAAGAAGAACCATTTATTTCTTCAAATTTCGTTTTAAAAGATTCATATACACCATCGGCATCCAGCTTCCGTTCGAATTCTGCAAGAAATGGGATAGAGCCACAATATCCAAGATAATCATTGAAAACTTTCATAAATACATCACGAATAGCTTCTTTGTTCATCTTGGAATCGCTTTCACTTTTAGAGTCTATATTAAATAAAATGACATCCACATCATTGCTGTAATCTGCAATTGTTTGAATTTCTTTCTTTAAATCAGTATTCTGAACCTTTACTCCTTCGGTAAAGAAACTGGTTGCATTATGTAATTTACCCTCCTCGTCATATACCTGCTTATTATCCAGAAGATAAGATAAAATTTTCAGGAAGTGTGATTTACCACTACCAAAAAAACCGGAAATCCATACACCCATTTTATCCGTTCTATTTTCCAATCCGTTTATGTATGCCTGAAAAAACTTCATCATATAGGATTCTAGCTCTGATGTTACAACATATTCATCTAATTCCTGGTATACATTCTCATCATCTGCCTGACCGACTTTAATTACGCCTTTAATATCACGGTCAATCTCTTTATAAAACATATCTTTGATTTTCATATTGCTTTGTCCTCCTATACGATAAGCGGAAATGCTCTGTAGTAATTACCATCATTTATTGTTCCAAATAAACTTAACGATTCACCACTCCATCTTCCCGGATAGAACATAACAACCGGAGATGAATCGAGAATCTGATGAAGATTATTCAGAACATTATGTGATCTGACGAATGGGAAAACCTTTCCTACGCCAGTCAAAAAAACCACAGCATGTTCTGGTGTCTGCTGCACAATTCTATTAACAATCAAATTATTATCTGATGTAAGTCGCAATAATTTTGCCACTGCAGTATAAAGGTAGTCCCGCCCTTTTGTTTTTTCGAATTTAATACATTTTTCCAGATATCCCTTTTCATTTAAAATGTCCAGTACCATCTGATATAAATCATACTCAACAATCTCAAATCCATCTGCTTCTGGATTATTCTGTTTTCGCAACTGTCTTATTTTATCCCGTACTATCAATTCCATAGAGGCATCGTAATCAAATACATAATAGCGTACTTCGCCTCCTGTTCCTCGGTTTGCAAGGAACTCTTCATCTGATATTCGCTTCCAGATACCGTCTAATCTATCCTGAAATTCCATCACATTTCTCCTGTAAGTGCATAATAATACTTTTCCATCTGATTTCTTAACAAAATATCCCTGATATCTGTATCTATGTAAAGGTGTTCAATCTTCTTTTCAGAAGTCTTTCCAGATATCAGTCCTGTTTCAAACATATATTTTGAATAATTCTGTTTCAATTTTCGAATCGTAAGATCAGAAAAGCCCGCCATTTTTTCACTCTGATCTCTTTTATCATTCATAAAAATATTCAAATCAGCATCTGTGATATTTTCTTCACCATAATGCACTTTATTTCTATACACTTCATACATTAGTTCAAAAAGAAGGCGATCTGTTACCATGCAGGCAATAAATGTAATAATTTTTGTAGTCTGAATATCTGACTGTATTAGTTTTTGAATCAGTTCCTCTGGTAATGCCTGAAGACGCTTCTTAATACAGCTAAATTCACTCTGTGCACGCTCTCTTGATTTTTGTTGATATATGTTGTCTTCTAATACCATTCTTCGTATTTCGTCAAAACTATGTTCCTGCAGCAATTTTGCTGTTTCCTTTGTTTCAACATGCCAAAGAAGAAATTTGACGCTGGCCGCATTGTATTCCATCATTTTTTTGCCCCTTTCCGATCATAGCTGATAAGATCGCCAAAATCGCAATTTAGCTCATCACAGATTTTTTCCAAAACAGTCAGTGATACAATTTCTCCCTTGCTCATTTTAGCTAACGTGCTACTACTAATACCTACACGTTCTACCAAATCCATTTTTTTCATATTGTTGTCAATCAGTAATTTCCATAATCCGTTATATGAAACTGCCATGTATGTACCTCTCTTCGATATAAACACGAATCTTCACTTAATCCTTTTTATTATATAACGGATTCTATTATATGGCAATGTATTGTTTTGACAACTCGAAAATAAATTTTATTTTATATTTGATAATTTTTAGGAAATCCTAGGTATTTTTCAGTCAAAATCATAGTCATCTGGATCCAAACCCGTATCTTCTATTGCTTCTCGTCTTTCCGCCTCATCCATCATGGATAATTCCATTGTATCTAAGCCAGCAATCTCCAACTCGTCCATTTCATCCGCAAACAGATCCTGCTCTTCCTCAGAGAACAACTCTTCTGAATTGTTAGATTTTGTATTGCCAAAGAATCCTTGATTACTCATAAAATCATATTCTGCTGTTTTTTCAAACAGTTAATCTTTGATCGAGTAGGAGGGAGTGATTAACTCCCGTCCTCTCACACCACCGTGCGTACCGTTCGGTACACGGCGGTTTCAATAGTTGATGTGCACAGACTGATAAGCTGTGGCAGAACGGTTTCCATATATAAAAGAACGGATGAAGGAATCTTTTCCCGACCTGATAAAGGAGACAGAGATCAATGAACATGAATTCTACTGATTTTGCCTGTCTTGTTACAGGATTCCTGACAGACTACCTGCCGCATCACAGATGCTATTCCAAGAATACCGTTCTCAGTTACAGGGATACCCTGAAACTGTTCCTGCGATTTTTAAAAGAAGAAAAAGGAATTTCACCGAACTCCTTTTATATCAAGGACTTTAAACGTGAGATCGTCATTGAATTTCTGGAATGGTATCGGAATAGTGGAGCTGGTATATCAGCCGCAAACCAAAGACTGGCTGCATTAAAAGCATTCAGCGATTATGCACAGCTGGAAAACATCGAATACATTGCTCCACTGCAGAATGTATCTGGAATCAAAGCTAAAAAGTCTGCACCAAAGGAAGTATCTTTCCTGACAGTAAAACAAATGTCCTGTCTTATCAACAGTCCTGATATTAATTCATCCACCGGATTCAGGCACCGGGTAATCCTGACACTTATGTATGACAGTGGGTGCAGAGTCTAGGAACTATGTGATATCACGATAGCAGATGTAGCGTTAGGATCTGTTACAACTGTAAGATTACATGGAAAAGGCAATAAGTACCGGACAGTCGTGTTATCAGATGCAACAGCAAAGCTTGTTGAAAACTATCTTAGCCGGTATCGTTCATACGCTGTTGGAACAGATCCGCTAATAACTAACCGTTATCAACACAAGATTGACCGTGATGGTATTTCTTATATCGTCAAAAAATATGCTGATGCACTTCGTAAAGAAGATGCAGCATTTCCGGAACATGTGCATTGCCATATGTTTCGGCACTCGAAGGCAATGCATATGCTGGAGGCCGGTATCAACATCGTCTATATCAGAGACTTTCTCGGACATGAAGACATTTCTACAACGATGATTTATGTAAGAGCTGATAACCGCCTGAAAAATGATGCAATCAATGCGCTTGCTTCTAAAGTTGCTGATGAGACTAATCTTCCTGACTGGAACAAAGACAAAGATCTTTTACAGTTTTTAAATTCCTTAAAATAATAGAGAGTGTTATGCCGAGTTCAGAAAGTGAAAACACTGATAAATCCTACGAATACCGGATGTATCTCGGCATAACATCTATCTCGTCATAAGGGTCGTTATGCCGAGCTCGGCATAATGAACCTTGTGGCGAACCTTCCTCTGTTTCCATCACCACTCCATTCTCCATTACCCCACTTTTCAGATAACGCTTAATCAACTGTACCACCCGTTCGTCCTTTACTGTCTTGCGTAGTAAGTTAATAAGGATTTCATGGTTAAGTGTATCAAAGTATTTCGATAAATCTAAGGATACTGCATATGTGTATCCTTGTTCCGCATACTCCTTCACTTTAAGTATTGCGTCTTTGGCGCTTCTGCCCGGACGATAGCCAAAGCTACCATCTGCAAACAGCGGTTCATAGATTGGCACTAACTGTTGCGTTATTGCCTGTTGGATGGTACGGTCTATCACCGTTGGTATGCCAAGCTTTCGCACACCACCGTCTGGTTTTGGAATTTCAACCCGCCTTACCGGAGATGGGGTATATTTTCCTCTGAGTATCCGGTTTTTCAGTTCCTGTTGATGTTCCTTTCGATATGGCAGGGTTTCTTCGATACTCATTCCATCAATACCTGCCGCTCCTTTATTCGCCTTCACTCTTTTATACGCTCTGTTTAGATTATCTTTGTACAGTATCGCTTCCAGGAGTTTCGGCTGTGCACTGTCTCTTTCTTTCCATATCCGATTGAATGACCTTGACGCTTTCGCATACCTTTCATGTTCCGCACTATCTCTTTGCGAACAGCCACTGTTTGTGTTTTCTGTCATAATCAGTCATTCCTCCTTTCCCAGTCATACTCAAGACTCCTACTGATTCGGTCCTTCACCTTTCGGCTACTATGACCTCTGCTGACTTCTGTGCGTTCAGCACTGCTTTGTACAGTGGTTACTCCTTTCGGAGCATACCGCACAGACCTCCCCGGGTACCACACGTTTCTTCCTCTCCATCCATCGGCCTCATCTATCACGCATGATTCCGTGTAGTTATTGGGCTTTGACTTGGTGCGCAGCCTTACCCTCATGCATAACCTTATATGAGATTTCTGTTCGTCAGACCAGAGATTTGCCCGTGGTTAGTCTGTTCCCACATCCGGCTTCCTTCAGATTCCACCTCACGATGGACACCTTGGCCTTCGGCTATATCCTTCCCACTACCGGGCGGATTCGGGACTTTAACCCGTTAGAAACGTGCGCCGCCAGGCGCACGCAGCAAAAAAAGCAGCCCATATAGACTGCTTTTTGTTTATAGATTTTTAACCACCACTTTACACCGTTTTCTGCAGAATGCAATTCCATATGCAAGAATATCATTTCGTCCATCTTCACGAAGTTCTGTATCGTATCTGCGGTCCTCGATCTGTTCCAGCGCTCTTTCACACGCCTGATCGAGATCATGCAGAGAACGGACGTATTTCAATTCCACTATGATTCCCGCATCCGGATTTTTCGGTTTGAGCAGAATATCCGCAAAACCATCTCCAGATTCTCTGTTTGATTTCACAACCCAGCCAGAATAATTTTTCAAAATACCAAGTAAAATGCCGTGATAAAAAATTTCTTTTTCTTCATTCCGTGCCTTTGTATCGAAAACACGGATCGTTTCTCCGAGAAACATCGTCAGTTCCTGCTGGATCGTCTCCGCCTCTCCTTCCAGAAATCCCTGATTGATTTTATTTGTAGATGCCCTGTTGTTCGCAACGATCTGATTAAACCATTCGCGGATCTTCAGAACAAAAACTTCGCGGACTTCCTGATTCGGAATGATCAGCTTGTACACGCTATTTTCAGCTTTTCCAAGCCGTGTGAGATATCCGGTTGTAAAAAGCACACTCCATATATTGTCGATGCTGTTGTCAATTTCGTCATAAGTCAAATCCGAACGAATTCTCTTTTCAACTGCATTTCCTGCAATCAACTGTTCGATCTCGTCTTTTGTCGTGATATCAGCCTGTTCAATAAAGCGTTTCACAAGATCATTTCCGCTGCTGTTGATCCAATAGGACTTAGGCTGCACATTTGGATCGCTCACTAAATCGTCCACATAGTTAATCACATCCCAGGGACAATAGATATCTGCGTCGCCGAAATGATAACCGTCATACCACTCTTTCACTTTCTCGAAATGTTCCTGCAGATTGTAATTTGCAAGAAGTTTTTTTACCCCTTCATTCGTAAAGCCGAACTCTTCATCATAGCGAACGTCGTCTGCTGCATAAACTTTGAAATTGTTCAGTCCTGTAAAGATACTTTCTTTGGAAACCCGGAGACATCCTGTCAGTACAGCAAATTGCAGATCATCATTCGTCTTCAGCGCTTGTCCGAACAATCCCCGAATCAGTGAAACCATTTCTTTATAGTATCCATGCTGAAACGCTTTGTCGAGAGGAACATCATACTCATCAATCAGAATCATGGCCTTCTGACCATAATGCCGGCATAACAGCTGTGATAATGCCTGCAGGCTGGAGACAAGCATATCCTCATCCATGGAATATTTACCATTCACTAAATGGATGATCGCCCGATATTTGCTCCTCTCATTTTCCGTCAGTTTTTCACTGTCCGCTAAAAATGCAAATCGCTCTGCTTCCACCCCGATCAACTCCATTAAACGGTATTTTGCGGCTTCAAAGGTTAAGCCGTCAATTCCTTTGAGTGACAGGAAAATAACGGGGTACTTTCCCATATATTCCTCACACAGCTTTTGGTTCCGGGAAATATAGAGACCATCAAACAGCGTTCGATCTGTTCCAATTTCAAAAAAACTCTTAAGCTATTTAAGGTTTTTCCAAATCGGCGTGGTCTGGTAAAAAGATTCAAAAAGAATAAGGCAGCTAATGCATAAATACTAATATAGATAATCGCCATTCGCTGATATTCTTTTAAAGCAGAATAATTATAAATAGCAACCATTGCAAAGAAAAGCACAAAAAGAGTATTCTCATTAAACAAATCTACCATCGTACATGCCATCCTCTGTAATCATCATTATTTATCGTAAATGTCAAAAACTGCGACTCTATCATACTAATGCCCAAAATAATACAACATTAATCACAAGCAAAGATTTCGATAATCAATACCCGTTTATTTTACCACATTTCTGAGATAATAGCTTCAACAATATTTTTAATAGATGGTATATCATATGCCTAATTGTATTGTTCTTTTCTCAAAATCAAGTTTTTTTATTCAAAAAGCCCAATCAACTATAGCAAATTCACTACCACCCGATCCACTCCACACAGCTTTAACATCTCTCTCATTCTCTTCCAAACATCCAAATCCACCCCAAACAACGAATTATATCTCCCCATCATCCGCAGATGCTCCGGATATAAAAACGCCTGTTTTTCGCAAAACCTCGGGCATTCCCGCACCGGCATCTGCGCGCTGCGGCTTCCTTTGGTGCACGCTACGTACAGTGGACAGTACTGCGAGGTATTGGTCTGATAAAAGGGAAGATGCATACTGTTTTTTCCTTCCGGGAACTTCCCGGTACCGGTATTGCCGCAGCTCTCCCATTCATACCGCTCGATCTGGAATTCTGCTTTCAAATATTTACGGTAAAATGCCGCGTGGACGCTGTTTTTCTCAAATAGTGTGCGGTCTCCCAGCTTGTAGGCCATCCTGGGATCTTTTTTTCGCTTATTAAGCAGAATGCCTAGACAGATGGAAAACACAGGAAAATGAGCGGCCAGATGAGCGGTTCCCCAGTCATTTACAACAAGCTCAACGGTTTTATTCTTTCGTTCGCACCATTCAGCGAGACGCTGCAGCCGCTGCTGTGTTTCCGACAGATTTTCTTCCAGCAAAAATGGAAACGTAAGCGTAATTGAAAATGACTCCCGACAGGCTTTGTCCATCAGTGCAAACAGTTCCTCTTCTTTTGGTGCCAGATGCGGACAGAAAGCATTTCCTATATAGAGCCGGTCCGGGTGAAAAAGCGGCGGATCTGGAATCTGGTTTTTCCGAAAATAAGCATCAAAAAACACTGCACTTTCCATCGAAAGATACTCCTCATACCATTCCGGCCGGTCCAGTTCGAGCGCCAGCTCAATCGGCTGCCCGGATCCGGCAGCACTATTTTGCAATGCCACAAAGGTTTCCTTCGTAATTCCGGAAAACCATACTTTTTTCTGCTCTTCCAGACTTTCCAGATGAAACGCGTCCTGCTCCGCAGGATATCCTGTCATCTGTTCTGCAAGAGCGGCATCATCGTCCTCCATTTTCCAGCGGATATACTGGCTGTATTGCAGGGCAAGGCGCTGTACCGCATTTTGATAATCTTCTTGTTCCGTGGCGAAGGTATAAACAACATCAAAATCTTCCTCTTTTTCCTGCAGAAAAGTCGCATCACGAAGAAGAATCCGCTGGTAGGATGCCGTTTTCTGATCGTAAAATGCCAGTTCCCACGGTGCGTTTTTCTGCTCCGCCGTAGCCGGTACCGCAAGACGGGTCTGAAAGCCATATTCTGAAATTGCCGTGATCCGCACTTCCTTATCTCCCCAGTATCCCGCCAGGATTCCGAACGGCAGCATGGAAATCCATGGCCATTGACTGATTTCTTTTTCCCGTTCTTTTTTCTGTTTCATTGATTCAAATCTCCCGTTTTCTGATACCATCCAGTATACCTGTTTTCCTGGAAAACTCAAATAAAAAAATCCATCCACGCCCGGAAACAGTCTCACCGGAGACCTCCGAGGCATGGATGGATTTTTATTTTCTACCAAATATGTAGTTTGTTACATTGTTTTTTTCAAACACGCTCTGGCTCAGCAGATATTATAAAGATGTTCACGAAGCTGCCTATTTTGTAAACGTCTCAATCAACTCTTTGGCATCATCATATCCCTGTCCTTCCAGTTCTTTCTGATACCACTCGTCTACGCCGTCTACTGCCTGTTTAAACGAATCGATGTCCATATCCTCATAATTGGTAATGGTAACACCATTTTCATTCTGCCAGCGGTTCATGATTTCATCATCACCGGCGCGGTTGATTTCACGCTCATACTGTGTTGCCAGACGACCGCACTCATCGATCACTTCCTGCTGCTCCGGTGTCATACTGTCATAAATGTCTCCGTTAATACAGAAGAACAGACAGTCATAAATTGCATTCCACATCGAGCAGTACGGCTGTACTTCCTGTACGCTGGCTGCATCGATAGCCGGGAGCGGATTTTCCTGGCCTTCTACGGTTTTCTGCTGCAGGGCCGTGTAGGTCTCGGACCAGTTCATGTTGGTGGCATCGGCGCCCCAGCGTTTGTAGCACTCCATCAGCAGGTTGCTTCCTGCGACACGGATTTTCA
>CAJJOP010000023.1:0-34531 GCA_905193415.1 uncultured Roseburia sp. | reverse complement strand
AGAGCACTTGGCTACGGACCAAGGTGTCGGGGGTTCGAATCCTCTCACGCACGTCTGTTAAAATAAAAGGCAGGATATATATCCTGCCTTTTATTTATGTTCAGTTTTCTTATGCAAGAGGCTATGAGATCAGAACAAAATGCAGTTAATCTCTGATTGGGGAATTGACAAAATATGCCGATAAACATATGCATCAGCAGAAACAGAAAAGAAAAAACAAGATTGGACAGGGATTAATTAGGGTGAAGATAGTAATTTTATTAATAGCGATTATAGTACTTGTAGTTTTTCAACAGTTTTTGCTCGTAAAAGATAAGAGAACCAGATATCGAATGGGACATGATGAACTTACCGGAATTTATAATTGGGAACATCTGGTTCAGAAAGCAGAAAATTTACAAAAAAACGATCAGTCCCAATATGTAGTATATTCGAATATTACAGAATTTAAACTGATTAATGAATTGTTTGGAAGAGAAAAGGGAAATGAAATCTTAAAAAAACAGGCAGATCTGATCCGAAAATGTGCAGGAGAAGACAGTTTGTATGGAAGAGCAGGAGATGATCATTTTGTAATACTCATAGATCAGGATAAATTTCATGAAGAATCTCTGTATGCATGCAGTAGGGAATTGCAGAATACGTTGGCAGATTCTATATACAATGTTAGAGTCAATTTTGGTGTATATAAGGCAGATAATCATGAAGAATCTCTGGCGTCTATGTGTGATAAGGCAATCCTAGCATTGGATTATGTGAGAGGAAATGCACAGGAAACGATAGTATATTATGATGACGCAATGCTGGATAAGGCAATTCTTTGGAAAAAGGCAGTGGATGAATTTGGAGATGCATTGAAACATGGAGAATTCCAGATGTATCTACAACCTCAGATATCAGCGGGAACCGGAGATTTATATGGAGCGGAAGCTCTGGTAAGGAGAATCCGTCCAGATGGAACTGTAGTGCCTCCGATAGAGTTTATACCAATTTATGAAAAATCGGGACTGATCAGTCAAATGGATCAATATATTTGGGAGCAGAGCGCAAAGAAACTGGGAGAATGGAAGCAACAAGGAAAAGATATGCGGATATCTGTAAATATTTCGCCCAAAGATTTTTATTATATAGATATTTGTGCGATGTTTCAGAAATTAGTAGAAAAATATGCTATTTCGCCCGGAAACTTGAATATTGAGATTACAGAAACTGCAATCATGTCCGATATTCCAAATTTGCATGATGAATTAAAACAGTTACAGGATTTTGGATTTACAGTGGAGATTGATGATTTCGGAAGTGGGTATTCTTCGTTGAAAGCACTGAAAGATATTGATGTGGATGTCTTGAAGATAGATATGGGATTTCTGCATGAAACAAAGAATAAAGAAAAGAGTAAGATTATATTAAACTCCGTTGTACGGATGGCAAAAGAGATTGGTATGCCGGTAATTACAGAAGGTGTGGAAACGATTGAACAGGTGCGTATGTTGACTAAAATGGGATGTGATACGTTTCAGGGTTATTACTTTTCAAAACCTATCAGTGTGGAAGAATTTGAGAAAAAATATATGAATTTGCCAGAGATACAGCCGATATAAGATCAAATCATTTGGTTCCATACTGCTTTCATGATATAATGAGCGCAAGAGAGCCAACGTACTCGTATGATTGGCGAACGGCGAATGTCAATCATGAACCGCTTTTGTTCATGATATAATGAGCGCAAGAGAGTCAACATACTCGTATGATTGACGAACGGCGAATGCTGGTCATAAGCTGTTTTTGCTTATGATATAATATGATTATCATTGAGTACTGTGAGGTAGACAGGAGGATTTTCCATGGAAAATGAAAAACTGTTCTGTAAAAGCGGAGGATGTACAGCAAAACTAGGCGCCGGTATTTTGAGTCGTGTTTTGGAACAGCTTCCACGCGGACCGGAGAATCCAAATCTTCTGGTGGGCTACGACAGCAAGGATGATGCTGCCGTCTACAAAATATCAGAGGATACGGCTTTTGTGCAGACGCTGGATTTTTTCCCGCCGATGGTAGATGATCCATATATTTTTGGAAAGATTGCGGCGACCAATGCATTGAGTGATATTTATGCAATGGGTGGCGAGGTAAAGACCGCCTTAAATATTGTATGTTTTCCGGAAAAAATGGATCTGAACATTTTGGGCGAGATCATGCGAGGCGGTGCAGAAAAGGTTATCGAAGCCGGAGGCACGCTGGCAGGAGGACATTCAATTGCGGATACAGATGTAAAATACGGACTGTCCGTGACAGGCATCGTTCATCCGGATAAAATCTATACCAATAATGGCGCAAGACCGGGAGATGCGCTGATTCTGACAAAACGATTGGGTGTGGGCATCATCTGCACAGCGAACCGCGTTGGCGAGGCTTCGGCAGAAGCTATGGAGGCTGTGATTGAATCCATGACGACATTAAATAAGTATGCGGCAGAATGCTGTAAAACATTTGAAATCCATGCCTGTACAGATGTTACTGGCTTCAGTTTCCTGGGACATCTGCATGAGATGATAGATGGACAGAACTCCTGCCATATTTATGCAAATCAGATTCCCATTTTTGAGGAAGCTTTGCGGCATGCGGATGAATTTCTGTTGACCGCTGCCGGACAGCGAAACCGTAATTTTACCAGTCCATATGTCCGATTTGAAAATATTCCGTTTGCAATGGAAGAGATTTTATTTGATCCACAGACATCTGGCGGACTTCTGATTGCACTTGCAAAAGAAGATGCGCCGGCTCTTCTGGAACAATTGCAGGAAACAGGCGCCCCGGCAAGAATTGTGGGAGAAGTAACAGAGAAGGCGGATATAGAAATACTGGTTAGTTAATAAAAATTGTTTTCAAAAATTTTATTTATGCAGAATTTCAAGAGCAGATAAAAGTGAGCAGGAGGTATCATAATGATAAAGGTAAATGCAATAGGCGATGCATGCCCGATCCCGGTAGTGAAAACCAAAAATGCTATTCGTGAGTTGCAGGGCGCAGGGAGCGTAGAGACGCTGGTAGATAATGAGATCGCCGTCCAGAATCTTACGAAAATGGCAGTTCAGAAAGGATTTGGAGTTCATTCGGAAAAAATTTCAGAAAATGAATATAAAATAACGATGACAGTTAGCGCAGAAGCTGCTCAGGTTGCTGCTAACAGCGCAGTGGCATCTGTGGAAGAGGAAAACTGTCCGGTTACAGCTCCGCCAGGCAGAAAAAATACTGTAGTTGTCATCAGTTCAGACCAGATGGGAACCGGAGAAGAGGAACTCGGAAAAACGTTGTTAAAGGGATTTATCTATGCGTTGAGTCAGCAGGACGACCTTCCGACTACGATTCTTTTCTATAACAAGGGCGCTTTTATTACCTGTGAAGAATCTGCATCTATCGAAGATCTGAAATCACTGGAAGCACAGGGTGTAGAGATTCTTACCTGTGGAACTTGCCTGAATTTCTATGGGTTGCCTGAAAAATTACAGGTTGGGGAAGTGACCAATATGTATGTGATCGTAGAAAAGATGACACAGGCAGATCTGATCGTAAAACCGTAACCGCAGGAAAAGGAGTGATTTTCATGCGAAAGAAGAGACCGGCATTTGTCATTTCCTTTGATGAAACAACACAGGCGATGGCAATGGATCGTTTCTGTACTCAAAAAGGATTTCCCGGAAGACTGATCCCGGTGCCAAGGGAGATTACGGCTGGGTGTGGGCTTGCCTGGAAAGCGGAACCAAAAGATGAACCGGTGCTGATGGCGGTACTTGAAAAAGAAGGGATTGCATATTCATCCACATATATGCTGGAACTTTAGTCAGATTTAATAAGAGTCATATGTTCATGATACGATGAGCATTAGTGAGTCAACATACGCATATGATTGACGAACGGCGAATGTTGAACATATGCCAAAAAAGGTGGAGAAGATATCATGATATATTTTGATAATGCAGCTACGACACTGCACAAGCCACAGTCCGTTATTGATGCGGTTGTACATGCTATGACAACAGCCGGTAATGCAGCCCGCGGGACGCATGCTGGTTCACTGGCGGCATCCCGTACCGTATATGACGCACGGGTAAAAATCGCACAATTTTTTCATTGTTCCAGAGCGGATCATGTGGTATTTACGGCAAATTCTACGGAAGCATTGAATATAGCTATCAGCGGGACATTAGGAAAAGGAGATCATATTGTTTCCACGGATCTGGAGCACAATTCTGTGTTGCGACCGTTATATTATCTGGAAAAACAGGGGGCGGCACTTTCTTTTGTAAGAGCAGATAAAAAGGGGAATATTGATTATGCGGATTTTGAAACACTGATCCGGTCGGATACAAAAGCAATTGTGTGTACTCATGTTTCAAATCTGACTGGAAATGCTTTAGATCTGGAACGGATTGGGGCGATTGCAAAAGCGCATCAGCTTTTGTTTATTGTAGATGCTTCACAGAGTGCAGGCTGCCTGGATATTGATATGGAACGGATGCAGATTGATATTCTGTGTTTTACCGGACATAAGGGACTGATGGGACCGCAGGGAACCGGTGGACTTTGTATTCGGGAGGGCGTGGAGATACGCCCATTTAAAAGGGGCGGTTCCGGTATTCATTCTTATGACAGGGAACAACCAAAATCATATCCGACCCGTCTGGAAGCAGGTACGCTGAACAGTCATGGAATTGCCGGGCTCAGTGCAGCCATTGATTATATCTGTGAAACAGGAATTTCAGCTATCCGTAAAAAAGAGCAGGCGCTTCTGCGGCATTTTTATAATGGCATTAGTGAGATTCCAGGAGTACAGATCTATGGAGATTTTATTTCAGGAGAAAGAGCAGCAATCCTTCTCCTTAATATAGAAGGATATGATTCTGGCACGGTATCCGATATTCTCTCTGAAGAATATGATATTGCTACACGTTCTGGAGCCCATTGCGCTCCAAGGATGCATCAGGCACTGGGTACAGTGGAAACGGGGGCGGTACGGTTCAGTTTTTGCTGGTTTAATACGATCCGGGAAGTTGATGTTGCTATACAGGCAATCCGGGAAATCGCGGAATAGAGAGAATACTTCTGCGAAGCATTAAAGCAGACAGAGTGAAATGGCTGATCATAGGCTGAACAGATATTGTACGAAAAAGAAACGGAGATAAGTTAAAATGGATGATTTTCTGTATGTGTTACAGTGTGAGCTGGAAGAAAAACTGACCGGCGAGCAGATTTTATATCAATTAAATTTATATCGAAAATATATGTCAGAACAGATGGCGGAAGGCAAGACGGAAGCACAGGTTTTGCAGAAGCTTGGAGATCCGACCGTTGTGGCACAGAAGGTTATGGAAGCATATGAGAACAAAGAAAAGCAGGAAGCGGCACAGCGTGGAAATGCATTAAAAGATCCTTTTCCTCTTACCGCAGAGGAAATGAATGCTCAGATTAAGAACCCGGAATGGGGATTTCATCTGCAGTTTGAAGAGAACAAAGGCTGGGATATCCGTCTGGGAAAATTAAAGCTGAACAGCTGGTACGGAACACTGATCATTCTTGGAGTTGTTCTGGTGATTTTTATACTTCTTTCTTATCTGAAATCTCATATGTGATAGAAATATTTGGGATAGTTGGTAGTATGGAAAATACTTTTTCATAGCTATTATAATTTTATGATTCTTTGCGTTATTTGCCAAAAACAATGGAACGTGTATGGGAAATAAAGTTTGTTTCAGGAGTGATAAGTGAATTTGATTATATATGAAAGAAAAATATCGGAAATGGAGAAAAGACCAATGGGGGAGCCATTGGTCTTTTCTATGAGGGGAGTATAAATAATTAATAAGGGGTATAACTAAAAAGAATTTCATCAATAAAATTCTTTTCATATTGCATTATATACTATCTTATAAAAAATTGCAATTAAAAAGTACGAATTATTGCGAATAATTGTTGGATAACTGAGAAATAATAAAGACGTATTTTGATACAAATATTTTTCAGGAGGATTCCATAGAATGGCGAGAAATTCATCAAACAATCAGAACAAAAATGCAAGTAATTATGCGACAAATGCTTATGCGCAGAGTGGCAGCAACTGTGGCAAAAACAGTTCTCAGAACAAAACGCAGAATAAGTCCCAGAACAGATCTCAGAATAAGGCGCAGAATCAAAGTGAGGACGCTTCTGACTGCAAATAAGGGTTCAGGCGCAGATCTGGAAAATATCTGTCAGTATGAAGGACATCACGGAATGTCAGATATGGATATTTTCAGGTAACAACTATATATGGAAGGAATATCATAATAATAGAAAGAACAGGTCACGATGTGATCTGTTTTTTCTATATAAAGAGAGGCTGTGTACAGGTACCATTTTATATTCTGAAAAGAGATTTTTGTTTTAAATCAGTTTTATATAATACGAGGATGTGTTGCTTTTAAGTAACTTTACAGCAACATATTTTGTTTTATAAAGTAACAGTATGGAAAAAATATATTTTATAGTTATTTGTGCCGCCAGTCCAAGGATATGGGAGGAACATTAGAATGAGAAGAGGAAGCAAAAAATAAAATAATCATTGAATCGACATGGAAAGGAAGTATAAAAAATTTATGAAAGTAATGTTGCTTACACCAGAAGATCTGGAGCAGACCTGGGTACAACGGGACGGGCAGCTGATCGATCTGCGAAGTCCGAAAGCTTTTCGGGAAGGGCATATTCCCGGGGCGAGAAATGTGCCGGAGGAACAGCTGGAACAGTTTCTTACCAGACAGAACAGGCAGAAGTTTTTTATTTTATACTGTCAGCGCGGGATTACAAGTCTGTACCTTGGCAGGAAGTTTGCGGAAAAAGGATATCAGATAGGTGCACTTGCCGGTGGTATGAACGCTTATGAAAAATGGAAATTATAAAATAGCTCCGATAAAGCGGATATGATAAGATGGATGTTTTTTGAGATATAAGTTGAAGAATTAGATAAGAAACGGGGATGGCGGATAAAAATAACCGGCAGAATGCGATTGACAGCGGGAAATGAAATCTATATGATTAATATAAAATGTACTTTCAGAATTTCCTAAATGAAGATTTCTGAGATAGATTTTTGATATACGATGATATTTTTACAGTGCGTACACGGTGTGTATGACGAGAAAATGGAAGCAGTGTATTAGAAATATAACCAGAAAGATTTATTTAAAGAAGATTTCGAGTATAGAAAGAACATGATGACTGAAAAATAAGCAGAGAGGAATTACAACAGAGAATCGATATGGATAGATATGAATTAATCGCACCCTGCCATTTTGGAATGGAAGCGGTGTTAAAACGGGAAATATATGATCTTGGTTATGACATTACGCTGGTAGAAGATGGCAGGGTAACGTTTGAGGGAGATGCAGAGGCAATCTGCCGCGCAAATATTTTTTTACGGACGGCAGAGCGTGTGCTTTTAAAAGTAGGGAAATTTCATGCCGAGACGTTTGATGAGCTGTTTGAACAGACGAAAGCGCTTCCATGGGAAGATTATCTGCCGGAGGATGCAAAATTCTGGGTTGCCAAAGCTTCTTCTATAAAAAGTAAACTGTTCAGTCCTTCTGATATTCAGTCCATCGTAAAAAAAGCGATCGTGGAACGGATGAAAGAGGATTATGAGACAGATTGGTTTGAAGAAGATGGAGCTGCTTATCCGATCCGCATGTTCCTCATGAAAGATGAGGTAACGATTGCATTGGATACTTCAGGCGCATCTCTTCACAAAAGGGGATATCGAACTATGTCCAGCAAAGCGCCGATCACAGAGACTCTGGCGGCAGCGCTGATCTTGTTTACCCCATGGAAGCCGGGACGGATTCTTGTAGATCCGTTTTGCGGAAGCGGAACATTTCCTATCGAGGCTGCCATGATCGCTGCAAATATCGCACCGGGTATGAAACGGGAATTTACAGCAGAGCAATGGACGAATCTGATCCAGCCGGAGTTGTGGCAGGAGATCCGTCAGGAAGCGGAAGACATGGTGGATACGGATATTGAAACGGATATCCAGGGCTATGATATTGATGGGGATGTGATCAAAGCGGCCAGAGAAAATGCAAAACGCGCCGGAGTAGAGCATCTGATCCATTTCCAGCAGAGAGATGTGGCAGACCTTCATCATCCGAAAAAATATGGTTTTGTCATTACAAATCCGCCATATGGAGAGCGTCTGGAAGAAAAAGAAGCGCTACCGGAACTGTATACAGCCATCGGAAAAGCTTTTCGCGGGCTGGATAGCTGGTCGGAATATCTGATCACTTCTTACGAGGATGCAGAACGTTATATCGGTCGTAAAGCGGACAAGAACCGCAAGATCTATAATGGTATGTTAAAAACATATTTCTATCAGTTCCTGGGACCGAAACCACCAAGAAAACGTGGCTAACCAAGGGGAAAAGATAAAAGAATGAAGTGGAGATTAAAATGAGGAAGATAATATTTGCAACTGGAAATAAAAACAAAATGATAGAGATCCGGGAAATTCTGAAAGATCTGGATGCAGAGATCCTTTCTATGAAGGAAGCCGGAATCTCTATTGATATAGAAGAAAACGGAGCTACTTTTGAAGAAAATTCACAGATCAAGGCAGAAGCTGTGGCAAAAGAGTGTCCGGATGCCATCGTGCTTGCGGATGATTCCGGTCTGGAGATCGATTATCTGAACAAAGAACCTGGAGTATATTCTGCCCGCTATATGGGAGAAGATACTTCTTATGACATTAAAAATCAGGCGCTTTTAGATCGATTGGAAGGTGTGCCGAAAGAAAAACGGACTGCCCGTTTTGTATGCGCCATCTGTGCCGTAGTGCCGGGATGCAAAGAGCCATTTACGGTAAGAGGTACGATCGAAGGATATATCGGATGGGAGCCGGCGGGAGAAAATGGATTTGGTTATGATCCGATCTTCTATGTTCCGGATCTGGATTGCTCCACTGCACAGCTTTCCATGGAAGAAAAAAATGCCCGCAGTCATCGTGGCAATGCTCTCCGGGCGATTCGGGAAGTGCTGAAAGATAAGATCTGATATAATGAGCGCAAGAGAGTCAACATACTCGTATGATTGACGAACGGCGAATGTTGATCATGAACCGTTTTTGTTCATGATATAATGAGCGCAAGAGAGTCAATATGTTTATCTGGCTGGAATGTGAGAAATGCAGAATGAGAAAGACAGGGATAAAATGAGAATACTGATAGTCAGTGACACACATGGAAAACATGATAATCTGCAGAAGATTTTTTCGACGGAAGAAGCGTTTGATCTGATGCTTCATCTGGGAGATGCAGAAGGTGGTTATGAGGATATTCTATCGCTGACTCCATGTCCGTTACATATCGTTGCCGGAAATATGGATGGACTCTCCGGTCTGCCGGAAGAAAAAATGCTGACGCTGGATGGATATAGAGTATGGATGCGGCACGGACATCAGGAAGGGGTTTCTTCTCGGCTGGATCATCTGCGGGAAGAAGCAGAAGAACGGGAGGCAGATATCGTTCTCTTTGGACATACTCATATGCCGTATCTGGAAACGGGAAGCGGCATTACCTATGTAAATCCTGGGAGCATATCTTTCCCGCGCCCGTTGGGGAAAGTACCTTCTTATGTAGTTATGGATATATCCAATGATGGACGGGTTGTATTTGAACACAAAAAGATTCTCTGATTATGGTCGGTTCAGGCTGTGCGATATGCGAAGGTTATCTGAATGAAATTTTAGTGTATCATAGAGTGAAAAGAATACATATTTTTATAAAATCAGATTTTCAACGCAGAAAATTATCGTGGTATATAGCGTGAGAAGCGCTTGAAATCAGGGGTTTTCAGGGAGTGTAAATGTCAGGTAAAAAAAGTTTGAAAAAAATAAAAAAAGTTGTTGACTTTTATCGAACCCTGCAATATAATATATCTTGCGTCACGGGTAAAGCGGTAACGCAAAACCGAAGACGGGGTGTGGCTCAGCTTGGCTAGAGCGCCTGGTTTGGGACCAGGAGGTCGCAGGTTCGAATCCTGTCACCCCGACTAAGCGGGTGTAGTTCAATGGTAGAACACCAGCCTTCCAAGCTGGATACGTGGGTTCGATTCCCATCACCCGCTTTGTTAATGCCCAAAATGCATTGACCGTGTGTTCGTAGCTCAGCTGGATAGAGCAACGGCCTTCTAAGCCGTGGGTCGGGGGTTCGAATCCCTTCGAGCACATTTATTAATATGGTGGGTATAGCGCAGTTGGTTAGCGCGCCAGATTGTGGCTCTGGAGGCCCAGGGTTCGAATCCCTGTATCCACCTTCTTTTTTTGAGATAGTTGTTAAGATGTATGATACATTCTGACAACTATTTTTTTTTACCATTTTGCTTCTGTACTTAAAATATATTTTAAAAATTCGCCTAATACCAGACTTTTATTTTCTTTTTTGCTGACAATAACAATATGAAGATATTCATCTTTTACGGGAATCTGTACAAAGTTATTGTTGGAAATCTGGTTCATAAAATATTGACTGACAAAAAGAATGCCTTTATCTAATGAAATGTTGGCGATATGTTCAAGCCCCGTGTCTGCATATGATCCAATAATGGGACGTATGCCATGATTTTCAAAAAGTTTTTTTACATAAGTATTATATCCGGGAGATTCTGTATTGTTCAGAAAAAGAACTGGTTGATCTTTTAATTCTAAAATGGATACAGACTTTTTTTGGGCAAGTCGGTTATTTTTATTAATACAAACAGTTAGCGGAACGGTATTTGCATAAAATAAGTTATAAAAATCTTCTTTATAACGATTGCAATCATAAGATGTGGAAATTATGACATCTGCCTGATCTGTGAGCAATGCATCATTTAATTCTTTAAATTTTTTTCCACTGATTTCAATTTCGAATTGCGGATAGATTTCAGTAAACTTTTTTATAGTAGGAATAAATCCGGGATTTCCCCATTGCAAATAGGCAATCCGTAAAATTCCTGAAGTTCCGGATTGTACAATGTGAGCATTTGTTATCCCGTCAAAAAGTTCCGGTAAGATATTTTGTAAACATTTTTCCAGTGTCTGACCGGCTGGCGTTAAAAAAACATCACGTTTTGTTCGATGAAATAAAATCAGACCAAGTTCTTTTTCCAAATGATGAATCCGTTTGCTGACACCAGGTTGTGTCATATACATGAGTTCCCCGGCTTTTGTGAAATTTTTATATTTTGCCACATAAAGAAAAAGCTGAAGATCGGACAACTGTATGTTATAAAATGTGCTTTTCTCCAATTTCATATCCCCCTGTAAAGCGACCTTTTCATATATTCAATGTTAGCATAACTTTTCATATATTCAATGTTAGCATAACTTTTTATAAATAACAAACTGTTATATCTGGAATTACAGGAGGGAATTTCTCTTTCTAAAAGGGGCATGTTATTATTATTAAGAAAGTTGTGGATAACAACAGGGGTTTTCAATAATAAAAGAGAAAAGGAGAAGAAGTTGATGAAGCGAGGATTGGATGTAAAATTAAATGTGAGACCGATTTTTATTGCACTTGTACATGAAGCCTATTATGAAGGACCTTGTCGTTTTGGATCAGGGGAGGCATTGCAGCCGGGATTTGACACATTAGTTTCACATCAGATTTATGAACAGTTTGTGCAAAAGGTAAAAGATTCTGTTCCAGAATGTGTAACGGTGCTGGATCCTGTATATGTGGAGCGTGATGATACCTGGATTACAAAAGAGGAACTGTATGAAACCTTATTACAGGGACGAGAGGAAACCGATTTTTACATTGTGAATTCAGGAATCGGCCGAAGTGACATTACGTTGGAATTCGCATTAAGAAGTAAGAAACCACTTGCCATTGCCCCGGATCGTTGTTGTGAATTACCAATTATCAATGCATCTATGAGAAGTAGGGGACTTGAAGTATATGCAGCAAGAACCTGGAAAGAGCTTGCGGTTCAGCTTCGGGCGCTTTATTTAAAAAAGGTAATGGAAAATACAAGAATTCTGTTGGCAACAAGAATGAACAGTAATCGTTCTATGAGTGCGGTAGATACATTCCTTAATTTTGATGAAGTGACACAAAAACTTGGCGTACAGTTTCGTTACATAAATGTTCATGAACTGATGGATCAGATGCGACCGTTGGAAGAAGGCGGTAATCACACTACACCAGGGCGTATTACGAATAATATTACAGAAGATGAAATTACTGAAATGGAAAAACTGGCAGATAAACTTGTTTCAGGAGCAGATGAAGTTGATATTAAACGGGAATTTCTGGTTAAAGAATTAATGGCATATGCTGTGGTTATGAAAAATTTGGAGGCATATGATTGCAATGCTTTTTCCATGCCATGTCCGGATGCATGCTCTACCAGAAGATTAAATGAATTGCAATTTACGCCATGTCTGATTCATTCCCTGTTAAATGAGCAGGGAATACCGTCTGCATGTGAATATGATGTGAATGCGGCACTTTCTATGATGCTGTTAGAGGCTATATCCGGCAATGCGGCATATATGGGAAATACAAATGTCCTTCCATACGAAGATGGAGAATTGATAAAAGCAGATGGTATGGCGGCAATGCAGTTCCCGGAAATAGAAGACAAAGAAAATCTTTATCATACATGGCATTCTACTCATAATCGAAAGATGCATGGTATTGAAGAAAAAGCGGCACCATATGCAATTCGGCATTTCGCTTATGATCAGGGGTTTGGACCGGTATTTCGCTATGATTACAACAGAGATGCAGGGCAGGTAATTACAACGGTAAGATTTTCTCCGGATCTGAAAAAATTATTTGTAGGTAAAGGAGAAATCGTTTGTGGTGGAGATTATGATAAAAATAACTGCAACAATTATCTGATTTATCGAGTAGCAGACCAGAAAAAATATTTTGATGCGCAAATGGAGGTTGGCACACATCTTCCGCTTACTTATGGAGATTTTACACAGGAATTAAAATTATTTGGGGAGTGTGTTGGACTGGAAGTATTAATGGTATAGCTTATGGAAATAAAAAGATCATTTTCTTTTGATGATGATTTTCTTGCCAGAGTAGCTGTAAAACAGGAAGCAAAGAAAATATGTCAAAGGGTGGCAGCGCGAGACTGGAAGAATGGAGAATTTTATTTCCTTTTTCGGAAATATTTTCTTGGAAAATATATGCTTATGGAGGAAGAGGCAGTAAGCGATGATATCAATGAGCTTACCCGAATAAGCATTGAGAAACTAAGCTCTCTGGATAAAAAACTGATAAAAAATGTGGAAGAGGCAGCAAGCTGTGATGGAGCATCTTCTGTTATTACAAAAAAAGCGCTTTTTTATATGGTTATGCAAAAAGAACTTGGGATTCAGGCAGATCCCGCATTATTGACGAGTGCAAAAACCATTGTTCAACTGGCCGAAATTGTTGAAGCTTATTTGAAATAAGCAGAAGATCAGTATATCGGAGAAGAGAAATGACGATAGAAGAAATGGAAGATGAATTTATTGAGAATTTTGAAAAACTGGAAGATTGGTTGTCACAATATGCCTGGCTGCTACATTTGTCAGATGAAGCTATGAGAGCAGGAAAGATTGAGCGGATAGATTGTTATAGGATCAGAGGATGTCAGTCTGTTGCCTGGGCTGAATGTTATTATGATCAATACGGAAAATTGTTTTTTTCTGCGGATAGTGATGCATTATTAGTAAAAGGATTGCTGGCCGTGATCGCAATTTTAGTTAATGGAAGAACAAAAGAGGAGATTCGAGACTGGAATCCGCGTTTCATTAAAAGTACTGCATTAGAAATACAACTGTCGGGAGAACGGATACAGGGAGTTACCAGTGTCATTCAGCAGATAAAAAGCATTTCTTGTTCGTGTGGGTAAAAATGTGTGGATATTAAAGACAGAAAAATCTGTTATATTTTCTAGCAAAAAATGTCGTACAAAGAGTACGGCATTTTTTGTAGTTTAATAGGAATGGAGCATATTTGTAAGTGGAAAGGATATATCTGTCTTGATGAAGGATCAATCTGAGGAATATAAAAAATTGAAAGAAATTTTCGTGTGCTGTATCTAAAAACAGAATATACGGAAAATCTAAAATAACTGTGAGCAATAAAAAAGGTATTGCATTCCATAAGATAAGGTGTTATTATCAAATACATGCATTTGATAATAATTAACAATGTTAAATAACAAAGTTAATTAACATTGTTAAAAATGAAAATCAAAAATTTGATGAAGGAGGTGCAGATATGAGCGGGGAGAAAAAAGACAGAGAGTGGAAAAATGAAAATCTGATGGAAGCTTTTCACAGATTCCGTAAATTAAATTTTTCCGGTTTATTTCCAGAGTTGAAGAATTTTGAATTTGCGACGATGAAAGTGATTCAGAGAAGAAGCCGGAAATATCCGGAAAAACCGGTAACCGTTTCTGCAGTGGCAAAGGTGCTTGGAGCACCGCCATCAGGTGTGTCCCGTGCATTGCGCAATCTGGAAGAACGCAATCTGATCCGACGTTCCGTTGACAGTACAGACCGTCGGAATACGATGGTAGAGCTTACGGAAGAAGGGCGACAGCTGATGCAGAAGGTAGAAGAAGTCTGCAATGCATTTATGGATCGCGTACTTGAACAGGTAGGCTGGGACGAGATTGATCAGGTGGTAGATACCATGAACCGTCTGTATGATGTGATGCAGCAAGAACTTACAGCAGTCAAAGCGGGACAAAAAACAGAAGAAATGGTTAGTATCTGATTTAATATATAATATGGAAAGGAATTGATTATGGGTAAGATTTTTAAAAATATGATTCCTTACTGGAAATCCATAATCCTGATTGTGTTGCTGTTGATCGTGCAGGCATTTTGTGACCTGTCACTGCCGACATATACAGCAGACATCATCGATGTGGGTATTCAGAACAAAGGTGTGGAGTATACTATTCCGGAGAAGATTACGGAAGAGGAATATGCCTATGCGGAGCTTTTTATGACAGAAGAGGAACAAAGCTCCTGGGAAGCCTGTTATGAGCAGACAGAGGATGGCATTTATGAGAGAACAGAAGAGGATAAAGATACGCTGGATGCTCTGGACGAGGAGCTTGCGGTTCCGCTTCTGCTGGATCATCAGATGTCCTCTGTAGATGTAGATACTTTTAAATCTTATATCGCGCAGGCGCAGGGCCTGGATGCATCTGCACTGGATCAGCTGACAGTAGAGCAGATCGGCGCACAGATGGGCATGGAATTAAAGACGTTCAAAGCGGATAAAGAGGACGAAGACGGCAATACTGTGACCATGGATTGTGTAGATATGAGACAGATTCTGGCAGCGATGATGCAGTCCGGTCAGGCTGACGAGTCTGTTGTTATGGGCATGCGGGATTCTCTGGAAAAAATGGTGGATACCATGGGTGCTTCTCTGATGAAATCTACAGGTGTCGCTTATGCTGTACATTGTGACGAACTTGCCGGTGTAGATGTGGATCAGATCCAGAAAAGTTATCTCTGGAAAGAAGGATTTACCATGGCTGGTTTTGCCGTTGTCAGCATGGCATGCGCTATCGCCGTATCTTACTTTGCTTCCAGAATCGGTGCAGGCGTAGGACGGACGCTCCGTGGAAAATCGTTCAAGAAAGTACTTGGATTTTCTAATGCGGAGATGAACCAGTTCTCTACTGCTTCCCTGATCACACGTACTACAAATGATGTACAACAGGTACAGCTGGTTACGGCAATGTTCCTCCGGATCATTCTGTATGCGCCGATCGTCGGAATTGGCGGCGTTATCAAAGTCGTGCAGACCGGCGCCCATATGAGTTGGGTTATCGTGCTGGCTGTTGTAGTCATCATGGCATTTGTACTGACGCTGGTATCCATTGCTATGCCGAAATTCAAGATCATGCAGAAGCTGGTAGACCGTGTAAACCTTGTTTCACGCGAGATTCTGACTGGATTGCAGGTTATCCGCGCATTCCGCAGAGAAGAAAAAGAGGAAGAACGATTTGATGAAGCAAATACAGATCTGACGAAGACGACATTGTTTACGAACCGTGTCATGGCATTTATGATGCCGGGAATGATGGCGCTCATGAACTGTGTCACACTTTTGATCATATGGGTGGCAGCCGGCAAGGTTGACGATGGTCTGATGCAGGTAGGTTCCATGACCGCATTTATCACTTATGCCATGATGATTGTTATGGCGTTCCTGATGCTGACTATGATGTCTATTATGCTTCCGCGGGCAGGTGTTGCAGCGGAACGAATCGATGAAGTGCTTCAGACAGAGTCCTCCATTAAAGAAAGCGCAGAAGTAAAAACGATTAAAGAGAAAAAAGGAAAGATTTCCTTTGAACATGTGGGATTCCAGTATCCGGGTGGAAAAGAAAATGCACTCAGCGATATTGATTTTGTGGCAGAACCGGGTAAGACGACTGCGATCATCGGAAGTACCGGTTGTGGTAAGTCTACGATTGTAAATCTGATCCCGCGTCTGTATGATGTGACAGAAGGACGGATCACGATGGATGGTGTAGATATCCGCGAACTTTCTCTTGCGGAGCTGCGTGAGGCTATCGGATTTGTGCCGCAGAAAGCGATACTGTTCTCCGGAACCATCGCTTCCAACTTAAGATTCGGAAAAGCGGATGCTTCCGATGCACAGATTGAAGAAGCGGCTCAGATCGCACAGGCGACAGAGTTTATCGAAGGCAAGGCACAGCGGTATGACAGCGCCATCGCCCAAGGTGGTTCTAACGTTTCCGGTGGTCAGAAACAGAGACTTGCCATCGCGAGAGCTATTGCAAAAGATCCGCAGGTCTATGTGTTTGATGACAGTTTTTCAGCGCTGGATCTGAAGACGGATGCAGCCCTCCGAAAAGCATTAAATTCAAAAGTAAAAGATAAGACAGTAATTATAGTGGCACAGCGAATCAGTACGATCATGCATGCCGATCAGATCCTTGTTCTGGATGAAGGAAAGATCGCAGGAATCGGAACCCATGCAGAACTGTTGAAAAACTGTGAAGTATATCAGCAGATTGCATCCTCTCAGATGTCACAGAAAGAACTGGAAAAAAGTCTTGCAGCAGGAAAGGAGGAAGCATAAATGAGTGAAGAAAAAGCTATGACAAAAGCTCCTTCCAGAAAAATGGGCGGACCGATGGGACGCGGCATGCAGCCGGGCGAGAAAGCAAAGGATTTTAAAGGCTCCATCGGAAAGATTTTGAAATATATGGGAAAATATAAGATCGGACTTGTGTTCGTTGTTATCTTTGCCGTATGTGCGACCGTATTTAATGTAGTAGGACCAAAGATCATGGGCCATGCTACGACAGAACTGGCAACGGGTCTGATGTCAAAGATCCGTGGAACCGGCGGGATTGATTTTCACAAGATTGCTATGATTCTGATCTTAACACTGATCCTGTACTGTATCAGTGCGGCGTGCAGTCTGTTTCAGGGCTTTGTCATGACGGGAATTACGCAAAAGATCTGTTATCGCATGCGTAAGGAGATCGTAGAAAAGATTAACCGTATGCCGATGAAATATTTTGAAAGCCGTACTTATGGTGAAGTGCTTTCAAGGATTACCAATGATGTAGATACCCTTGGTGTCGGTCTGAACCAGAGTATCACGCAGATTATTACATCTGTAGCCACTATGATCGGCGTTCTGATCATGATGCTTACGATCTCTCCGTTAATGACAATTATTGCAGTTGTTATTTTACCGGTGTCTTTGATACTTGTAAGCCTTGTGATTAAACAGTCACAGAAACATTTCCGCACACAGCAGGAGTATCTGGGACATATCAATGGTCAGGTGGAAGAATCCTACGGCGGACATATGGTCATCAAAGCTTATAATAAAGAAGCAGAAACTATCAAAAAGTTTGATGATACCAATGATATTCTGTATAAATCTGCATGGAAATCCCAGTTTCTTTCCGGTATGATGATGCCTCTGATGCAGCTGGTCAGTAACCTTGGATACGCAGCCGTATCTATTGCCGGCGGTTTCCTCTGTATCGCAAGCGTGATCACAGTTGGCGAGATCCAGGCATTTATCCAGTATGTAAGAAGCTTTACCATGCCGATTCAGCAGATGGCGCAGGTAGTCAATCAGCTGCAGTCGATGGCAGCAGCGGCAGAACGCGTCTTTGAATTTCTTGAGGAAGAGGAAGAAGATCAGTATACAGATTATCCGGTTTCACTGGAAGGACTGCAGGGAAGCGTTGATTTTGAGCATGTGCGTTTCGGTTACCGGGAAGATCAGGTTATCATAAAAGATTTCAGCGCCCATGTAGAGCCGGGACAGAAGATTGCTATCGTAGGTCCGACCGGTGCAGGAAAGACGACTATGGTCAAACTGCTTATGCGTTTCTATGATGTAAACAGTGGTCAGATCCTGATTGACGGCCATAATATCAAAGATTACAACCGTCGGGAACTCCGGGATGCTTTTGGTATGGTATTGCAGGATACCTGGCTGTTTAAAGGAACGATTATGGAAAATATCCGTTATGGACGTCTGGATGCCACAGACGAAGAGGTTATCGCAGCGGCAAAAGCAGCGCACGCCCACCACTTTATCCAGACATTACCAGGTGGCTATGACATGGAGCTGAACGAGGATGCAAGCAACGTCTCTCAGGGACAGAAACAGCTGCTTACCATTGCCAGAGCGATTCTTGCAGATAACCGCATCCTGATCCTGGATGAAGCGACATCTTCCGTTGATACTAGGACGGAGACATTGATTCAGAAAGCGATGGATAACCTGATGATGGGCAGAACCAGCTTTGTTATCGCACATCGTCTGTCTACGATTCGAAATGCGGATTTGATCCTTGTTATGAAAGATGGAGATATCATCGAGCAGGGAAATCATGAAGAACTGATGGCGCAGAACGGATTTTATGCGGATCTGTACAATTCTCAGTTTGAAGAGGCTTCATAAGACTTCAAAATGATCATAGGGTAAGTCGTGAAAGAATATCAGATAGTAATTGTTAAATGATTATACGATAGGCAGTGAAACAATATCGGTTGAATTTTCCAACGGGACGCGCTTCCGCTCGGGTGCTGCTCGCAACGGTACGTAAGCTCCTGTGCTGCAAGATCAGCAGCCCACGAGCTAAGGACCGGCGGCATCACACGGTCCCTTATGGAAATTTCAGCCGATATTGTTGATTTACGTTTTTGAGGAAGATACTGGAGATAATGCAGAAAAAAATCAGCTGAAGATTCCAATGGGAATGTTGCCCTATAGGAAAATCAGCTGATTTTTTTTCTGACGTTTTATAAAGGTTTTTAACGTTCTTCCAGAGATGTATATTCTCTGTGATGTCCGACATATTTGTAAGCAGGACGTATGATCTTGCCCTGGTTTACAAGCTCTTCCAGACGATGCGCGCTCCAGCCGGAGATTCGTGCGATGGCGAACAGCGGGGTGTATAGTTCGTCCGGAATCCCGAGCATGGTATATACGAATCCACTGTAGAAATCCACGTTTGCACAGATCGGTTTGAAGATCTTATGTTCGTCTGTCAGTAGTTTGATGGAAATCTTTTCGATACGGTCAAGCAGGGCAAATTCTGCTTCAGTACCTTTTGCATCGGAAAGTTTTTTCGCATATTGTTTTAAAATGACCTCACGGGGATCGGAATATGTATATACCGCGTGTCCCATACCATAGATCAGACCGGAGTGATCAAATGCTTCTTTGTGCAAAATCTTTGTCAGGTATTCGGTAATCTCGTCTTCATCTTCCCAGTTTTTCAGATGGGATTTGATATCATTGATCATCTGCTGTACTTTCAGGTTTGCACCACCGTGACGAGGTCCTTTCAGGGAAGCCATGGAAGCTGCCATAGCAGAGTAAGTATCCGTACCGGAGGAGGTTACAACGTGGTTGGTAAAGGTAGAGTTGTTACCACCGCCGTGTTCTGCATGTAATACCAGCGCGCAGTCCAGTACGCGGGCTTCCAGTTCGGTAAACTGTCCGTCCGGGCGAAGCATCTGCAGGATGTTTTCCGCAGTAGAAAGGTTCGGGTCCGGGTTACGGATCATCAGGTTGTCATCCATCCGGAAATGACGATATGCATGATATGCATATACTGCGATGACCGGAAGTTTGGCGATCAGCTGAATAGACTGTCTCAGAACATTGTCAATGGCGATGTTATCCGGCTCTGTGTCATAAGAATACAGCGTTAAGATACAGCGCTGAAGACTGTTCATCAGGTTAGAGGATGTTGCTTTCATAATGACATCACGGACAAAACGACCGGATAATTCACGGGCGCTGACAAGGATATCGATAAAATCCCGTAACTGTGATTTGGTAGGAAGGGAACCGAAGAGGAGCAGATAGGTTGCTTCTTCAAAGGCAAAACGTTTGCCGGTATTGCCACCTAACAGATCATAAACGTTGTATCCCTGAAAATAAAGCTCACCATCTGTCGGTACCTTACGTCCGTGTTCTGTTTTGTAAGCGTTTACATCTGCGATTTCGGTCAGACCGGTCAGTACACCGGCACCGCTGGAGTCACGCAGACCACGTTTTACGTCATATTCGGTATAGAGATCCAGATTGATACTTCCGGATCGGGTACATTCTTTTACAAGCTGTCTGAATTTATCCTGGTATTCGCTGCCGATTTCCAAGCTGTGGTCGCTCATAATTACACATCCTTTCTTGTTGTATATCGTAGTATCTTAAATATATATAGTATGTGTCAGATTCATTATCTGAAAGACATCATGCCATCGCTTTTGGTCTGTAGTACATAAAAGTATACCATAAGAATATGTTTTCCGGCTACTCTGACAGAACGTTTTTTCTCTTTTATTTCGCAGAAAAATCTGTTGATAAAATAAAAGAGCAGAATCTGTTAAAAAAATATCATGAAAACACAATATGAATTTATTTTACCTTAATAAAGTCAAAAATACAAGGAAATTACCTTTAAAATGGTAAAAATGGCAAAAAAATGAAATTTTCAAAAGAAAAAAATTCAAAATTGTGAATGTTGTTGTGCAAAAATGGAAAATCTGCGATACTAATAAGGAAAGAAGAAAAAAGAAATTACACAAAAGAAGTAAGGGCTGTCTACAAAGTAAGTAGAGAAAAAACGATAAGAAGAAGGAGGAGAAGATGATGAAATACGCAGAAGAGGGCATGCAGTATCATCTTGGGATTCATAACGGGGATGTTGGAAAATATGTGATTCTGCCGGGAGATCCAAAACGGTGCAGTAAGATTGCTGCATTTCTGGATGATGCAAAACTGGTGGCAGATAACCGGGAATTTACTACTTACACCGGCTATCTGAAGGGGGAACGTGTCAGTGTGACTTCAACGGGGATCGGTGGCCCGTCAGCTGCAATTGCTCTGGAAGAACTTGTAAAAGCCGGTGCGGATACGTTTATCCGTGTGGGAACCTGCGGAGGCATGCAGCCGGAGGTAAAAGGCGGAGATCTTGTCATTGCGACCGGGGCAATTCGTATGGAAGGCACCAGCCGGGAATATGCACCCATCGAATTTCCCGCTGTAGCGGATTTTGATCTGGTCATGGCATTGCGTCAGGCAGCAGACAAGTTGGGATTTGCCAGTCACACTGGGGTCGTACAGTGCAAAGATTCTTTTTACGGACAGCATGAACCGGAGAAAATGCCGGTGTCCTATGAGTTGCTGCAAAAATGGGAGGCATGGAAACGCCTGGGCTGTCTGGCTTCGGAAATGGAGTCGGCAGCATTGTTTGTGACAGCAAGTTACCTGAGAGTGCGGGCTGCTTCTGTATTTCTAGTGATGGCAAATCAGGAGCGGGAAAAACTGGGGATGGAAAATCCCGTGGCTCATGATACGGAAAGCGCGATTAAGACCGCAGTAGAGGCAATCAGAAGCCTGATTTTGTCTGAAAAGGTCATAAAATAATAAAGAAAATAATTTTCAGTCAACAGAGCAGATGCGTGGGAATAAACTTATTTTTTTGAAAAGGTTGAGAATCTATTTTCTTTTGTATATAATAAAATCGATTGTGTAAAAACAGAAATACCTGGGGCACTTGTGGCAGCAGGAATCTATATAACAGAAAACGAGGGAAATAACATGGCTAAAGTCAGAACCAGATTTGCACCAAGTCCGACAGGAAGAATGCATGTCGGAAATCTTCGTACCGCACTGTACACATATCTGATCGCAAAACATGCGGGCGGCGAATTTATTTTAAGAATTGAGGACACCGATCAGGAGCGTTTTTATGAAGGCGCGCTGGAGATCATTTACCGTACACTGGAAAAGACAGGACTGATCCACGATGAAGGACCGGACAAAGACGGCGGCGTAGGTCCTTATGTACAGAGTGAGCGCTGCAAATCCGGACTTTATCTGGAATATGCAAAAAAACTGATTGAAAAAGGCGAAGCATATTACTGTTTCTGCGACAAAGAGCGTCTGGATTCTCTGAAACAGGAAGTAGCCGGTAAAGAGATCATCGTGTATGATAAACATTGTCTGCATCTTTCAAAAGAGGAGATCGAGGCTAATCTGGCAGCAGGAAAACCGTATGTTATTCGTGCAAATATGCCAAATGAAGGAACTACAACGTTCCATGATGAGATCTACGGAGACATCACAGCCCCAAATGAGGAACTGGATGACATGATCCTGATTAAATCTGATGGATATCCGACTTACAACTTTGCAAATGTTGTAGACGATCATCTGATGGGAATTACCCATGTTGTGCGTGGAAATGAGTACCTTTCTTCTGCACCGAAATATACAAGACTGTATCATGCGTTCGGATGGGAGGAGCCGAAATACATTCACTGTCCGCTGATCACAAACGAAGAGCATCAGAAGCTGAGCAAACGAAGCGGTCATTCTTCTTACGAAGATCTGCTGGAGCAGGGATTCCTTTCAGAAGCAATCGTAAACTTCGTAGCGCTGCTTGGCTGGAGCCCAGAAGATAACCGTGAGATCTTCTCTCTGGAAGAACTGGTAGAGGCGTTTGATTACCGTCATATCAGCAAATCTCCGGCTGTATTTGATATGGTCAAACTGAAATGGATGAACGGCGAGTACATGAAAGCCATGGATGAAGATAAATTCTATGAGATGGCAGAGCCGTACATCAAAGAAGTGATCACAAAAGATTATGATCTGCACAAGATCGCAAAAATGGTAAAAACAAGGATTGAAGTATTCCCGGATATCAAAGAGCATATCGATTTCTTTGAGGCAGTTCCGGAGTATGACATAGCCATGTATACCCATAAAAAAATGAAAACAGATGCTGCAAAATCTCTGGATGTGCTGAAGGATGTACTGCCGCTGTTGGAAGCACAGGAAGACTACAGCAACGATGCATTATTTGCAATGCTGAAAGAGTATGCGACAGAAAAAGAATATAAAATCGGCTATGTGATGTGGCCGATCCGTACTGCTGTGTCCGGAAAACAGATGACGCCTGGCGGAGCTACTGAGCTGATGGAAGTCCTTGGCAAAGAGGAATCCGTTGCACGTATCAAAACTGCCATTGAAAAATTGTCATAACATACAGAAAAGACGAATACATGGTACGGATGTAGAAATTATTTATCCACAAAAAAATGTGGATAAGGAATGGAAAGCCCGTAACCATGCGGACTGAGGGCTGCCACAATATGTGGTGGCTCTCTTTTTGCGCATACAATATAAAGTATTTGGTCTTGAAATGTAATACTAGATATTGTACAATAACAAGTGCCCGGACAAGACGGGCAATGTGATTGGTAAAGTAATGTCTGGTAATTGTATCGTTTCCTGTATGAAGAAGCGTAGAGAAAACCATAGTGATAGTATTGAAAAATGAATGTATGGTAGTTTCAGCGGAAGAAATAGTGGAATTCCCTGAAATACATAGATGGAAAAGATATATTCATGACTATTTGTGCTATGCTAAAAAGCAGTGGATTGAAGAATCGTATTAATGGAATGAGTTTATGAGAAATCATACAGGATAGTTTGGAAAAACGATTAGAATTATCAGTATATAGTAAAGGATGGGAGACAGGTATGAATATTATTAAAAGAAGTGGTGCTGAGACACAGTTTGATCTGGCAAAGATCACAGCAGCTGTGGAAAAAGCCAATGATTCTGTTCCGGATAATGAGAAGATGAGCAAAGAGCAGATCGCGGTCATTTCTGCCAATATGCGTACTATTTGTGAGGGTATGAACCGTGCGCTGAGCGTAGAAGAGATTCAGGATTTTGTGGAGAACCAGATCATGAATCAGAGGGCTTTTTCTGTTGCCCGGAATTATATTACCTATCGTTATAAGAGAGAGCTGGTAAGAAAATCCAATTCTACCGATCAGCAGATTTTAAGTCTTCTTGAATTTGAGAACGAAGAAGTAAAACAGGAAAATTCCAATAAAAACCCGGCAGTAAACAGCGTACAGCGTGATTACATGGCCGGAGAAGTAAGTAAAGATATTACAAAACGTTTTCTGCTTCCATCGGAGATCGTAGAGGCGCATGAGCAGGGAATCATCCATTTCCATGATTCCGATTATTTTGCACAGCATATGCATAACTGCTGTCTGATCGATCTGAATGACATGCTGCAGAACGGAACGGTCATCAGCGAAACGATGATCGAAAAACCACACAGCTTTTCTACTGCATGTAACGTAGCGACACAGGCCATCGCGCAGATCGCAAGTTCCCAGTATGGTGGACAGAGTATTTCTCTGGCGCATCTGGTTCCATTTGTACAGGTTAGTAGAGAAAAATTCCGTCGGGAGGTTGCTTCTGATTTCCAGAAAGTTGGGATAGAAGCAGATCAGGAAACTATCAATAAAGTAGCAGAGCTGCGTGTAAGAAAAGAAGTGCAGCAGGGCGTGCAGATGATCCAGTATCAGGTTATCACACTGATGACTACCAATGGACAGGCTCCCTTTATTACAATCTTCATGTATCTGAACGAGGTTCCGGAAGGACAGACCAAGGATGACCTTGCAATGGTAACCGAGGAAGTATTAAAACAGCGGATGCAGGGTATTAAAAACGAAAAAGGCGTATATATCACACCGGCTTTTCCGAAACTGATCTATGTGCTGGAAGAGGATAATATCCATGAGGACAGCAAATATTATTATCTGACCAAGCTGGCAGCACAGTGTACAGCAAAACGTATGGTTCCGGATTATATTTCTGAGAAGGTCATGAAAGAGAACAAAGTGGATAAAAACGGAGAAGGTCATTGCTATACCTGCATGGGATGTCGTTCTTTCCTGACCCCATACGTTGATCCGAAATCAGGTAAACCGAAATATTATGGCCGTTTCAATCAGGGCGTGGTAACCATCAACCTGGTAGATGTGGCATGCGCTTCCGGTAAAAATATGGAAAAATTCTGGCAGATCTTTGATGAGAGGCTGGAGCTTTGCTATGAGGCGCTGATGTGCAGACATCGTCGTCTGGAGGGCACACCTTCTGACGTAGCTCCGATCCTGTGGCAGCACGGCGCACTGGCTCGTCTGAAAAAAGGCGAAGTCATTGACGAACTGCTTCATGGCGGATATTCCACCATTTCTCTTGGTTATGCAGGTCTTTGCGAGTGTGTATACTACATGACTGGAAAATCCCACACAGACCCTACTGCAACCCCGTTTGCATTGGAGGTCATGCAGCATATGAACGATGCCTGCAACAAATGGAAAGCAGAGCAGAACGTGGACTTCAGTCTGTATGGTACGCCACTTGAGTCTACCACTTATAAATTTGCAAAATGCCTGCAGAAACGTTATGGGATCATCCCGCATGTAACAGATAAGAACTATATCACAAACAGTTATCATGTACATGTAACAGAGCAGATCGATGCCTTTGAGAAGCTGAAATTTGAATCCCAGTTCCAGAAGCTGTCTCCGGGCGGAGCCATCAGTTATGTGGAAGTTCCGAACATGCAGGATAACATCGATGCGGTACTTGCGGTTATGAAATATATCTATGAAAATATCATGTATGCGGAGTTGAACACTAAGAGCGATTACTGTCAGGTGTGCGGTTACACCGGCGAGATCCAGATCGTAACCGATAAAGACGGCAAGCTCGTATGGGAGTGTCCAAGCTGCGGCAATCGTGATCAGAACAAGATGGATGTAGCCCGCAGAACGTGTGGATATATCGGAACCCAGTTCTGGAATCAGGGCAGAACGCAGGAGATTAAGGAGAGAGTGCTGCATCTGTAGGTTGGTGGAGATACCGAAAGTTTTTGAATAATTCACATTTTCTTGACGGATAGCGTTGTCAATTTTTGGTAAAAAACAAAGATGTGGAACAGTACATTAGAAAACGGAATAGCTGATGCTCTCAAAAGATATAAATATATATTTATATAAAATTTCTGCCAGAAATATGGCTGAAGTGAAAAGTTTATTTATATAAAATTCCCACCACAACTTGTTGACAAATTTTTATGATTAAGATATAGTAATAAGAACTTCGTGAGGGAGTAGTTTGCACAGCTGAAATGTGTGATTTGTCAACAACCGCGTTTATCGATTGAGGATAATCTGGCAAATCTTAATGAATGAGACTCGCGTATACCAATGTAATTGGTGTACGCTGAGTCTCTTTTTTTGGAAAGAAAGCAAGAGATTCTTGCAGAATCTGGAAATAATAAAATCAATAAAGGAACAGATAAGAGAATCCAAGATGAATATACTTTTGGAAGCTTCACTTAGAAGATTCCGAGTGTGTATCTGAGGAAAAGGAGGAAGAAATACATGGGTATCATCGAACTGGCGCTGATCGGTGTCGGTCTGTCCATGGATGCTTTTGCAGTGTCGATCTGTAAAGGCCTCAGTATGAAAAAGGTCGATGTGAAATATATGGTGGTGCTTGCCATATTTTTTGGAGGATTTCAGGCATTGATGCCATCTATCGGATGGTTTCTCGGAAGCCGTTTTCAGCAGTATATTACTGCGGTAGATCACTGGATTGCATTTATTCTGCTTGCAGCTATCGGCGGAAAGATGATTCTGGATGTGATCAAAGAAAAAGGCGAAGGAGAGGAAGTCTGTCCGGATGCCAGTGTGAAGATCGATCTGAAAGAGAATTTTATGCTGGCAGTTGCAACGAGTATCGATGCATTAGCGGTAGGAATTACCTTTGCATTTCTGCAGGTTAGACTGGCGCCGTCCGTTACCGTGATCGGATGCATTACCTTTGGATTTACGATCGCCGGTGTCTTTATCGGGAATGTATTTGGCAGTAAAATTAAGGATAAAGCAACACTTATTGGAGGTCTGATCCTGATTGGCATCGGTGTGAAGATATTGTTGGAACATCTTGGAATATTTGGATAGAAAGGAAATAGAACATATGTACATTCTCTCTGTAATTATATTAGTAATAGGATTTGTATTACTGGTAAAAGGTGCGGATTTTTTTGTAGATGGCAGTGGTTCTCTGGCAAAAAAGTTTCGCGTTCCGGTATTTATCATCGGCATGACTATCGTTGCCATGGGAACCAGCGCACCGGAATGCGCCGTCAGCATTTCCGCATCGTTGAGCGGCAGCAATGGAATGGCCATCAGTAATGTAGTAGGATCGAACATTTTTAACCTGCTGGTTGTATGCGGCATGTGCGCATTATTCCAGCCATTGGTTATTAAGAAAGAGACATTGAAAAAAGAGTTTCCGTTTTCTGTTCTGGCAGCAGTGCTTCTTGGCATTATGGGGTTGATTGGTATGATGGTAGGACATCTGGACGGAATCATCCTTGTTGTGATCTTCATCCTGTTTCTTATATGGATGGTACGGTCTGCAAAGAAAACGATGCAGACAGGCGGAAATGTGGATGGAGAAGCGGAGGAGATACGGGATCTGCCGATGTGGAAATGTCTTTTATTTATCGGAATCGGCCTCGTGGCTATTGTCATTGGCGGTCAGATGGTTGTAAATGCATCGGAAACCATCGCACGGGGACTGGGATTAAGTGAAACACTGATCGGTCTGACAATCTGCTCCATCGGAACGTCTTTGCCGGAGTTGGTAACTTCTGTGGTAGCGGCGAAAAAGAATCAGGCAGGAATGGCGCTGGGAAATGTCATTGGTTCCAACATTTTTAATATATTGCTGGTGGGCGGCATCGCATCTGCAATCAGTCCGATCGCTATGACCATGAACAATCTGATTGATATCGTGATCCTGATCATTGTCAGTCTGTATATGATGGTTCTGGTATGGAAAAAACAGCTTCTGACGAGAGCCGGCGGAGTGAGCCTGCTGGTCATTTATGCGGCATACATGGTGTATATCTGTGTGCGGGAAGTGCTGTAGAGATTAAAAATGGAATGCTTTCAAGATTTCGTTCGTGTTAGATCTTGAAAGCATTTTTTATGTAGAAAAAGAAAATATTATAATATAAAGGAAAAAGATATATAATAGAAATAGAAAATATTGAAATAATGTTATTGGGGTGTTATACTATGGGCACAGTAACGAGACAAGTAAATAATAGTAATAAGCATAAGGGGACGAAAAAGGAGGAGAAAAAAATGGCAGTATTAGAAAAACCAATTAATAGAGTATCTGTTATTAAAAGCGAAGATTCTCCGAAATTTATTCAGGAATTTAACAAAAACAAAGTTTCTAAAGAGTTTTTAAATACTTGTAAGAAAGCAGGGGATTTGTTTGCAGGAAGAAAATAAAAAGCAGCATAGACATATTGATTCATTTAATCCTGATGTGACTTCTTTAGAGAAAGCATATCAGGATTATTTTGTTGAATTAAAAAAATTTACCGCAGGAGAAGAATATCTTAATTTTAACGAATTCATATCAGAAGATGCAATAGAGTATCAGGAAACGGGAGATGGCGTTTCTTATATTGTATGGAATGTGTTTTATGATGAACAGGATAGAGAATTGTTTCGGGAAATAGTAGCATATTACACATTGGCGGCTACATCTATTCCATATGAAGATAGAATTCGGTTGGATGATTTAGAAGCTGAGGAATTGGGAAAAGAATTTGATATTGAGATATGTGGAATTTCAGCTCTTGAAATAAAAATGTTTGCGGTAGATGAAAAATATCAAAATATTTTTTATGAATATGCAGAAGAGGATTTACCAATTTCTGCATGGGTTATGAAAAGCATTATTCAGCATGCGAATGAAATGTCTGGTGCAATTTTGGGGTTCAAAGCAATATTATTACATTCAGTACCAGAGGCAAGAAGTTTTTATGAGAAAAATGGATTTAATCTTGTAACAGTTAATATGAAGCCATTACATTGTCTAGATTCAGAGTTTGAATCTATGTATCTGGCTTTACGGGAAATACATATGAATTCTAAAGAAATTTTATATCTGATTTTTGATTATCCGCATAAACACTATACTTTCAAGCATTTTGAAATATAGGAAAGCACTCATTTTACCACGAATTTACCACGATTGAATGAGCCTTGATATGACGTAAGAATTTGAAAAGGACACCGTATAGTTTGGTGTCCTTTTACATGAAAATCATTAGTCGCTATTGATTGTTATTATACATTTTGTTAATTGTTCTTATTTCTTTTACGTTTTTTACCGAATAAAACAGCTAATACACCGGTTGAACCAGCAAACATAGAAGTAAACAATCCTACGTTTGTCATATCACCTGTTTTTACAGGGTTCTTTTGTCCGCTAGGCTTTGTTGGAGTAGTTGGCTTGCTCGGTTTCTGTGGCTGTTGTGGACTTACAGGTTTATTTGTTGCTTTTTCTTTTACGGTAACTGTAATTGTTTTTTCAGTAATTGCACCATTTTTATCTACTACACGGAAAGTTACATGATAAGTGCCAGCCTTAGAAGTATCTACATCATTTGCAATAATGTTATCTTTTGTTAAAATAATCGTTCCGTCCTCTTTATCTGTTGCTGTCGCATTTACCAATGGGTCGAACGTATCGCCTACATTCAATGTAACATCATTTGCTGAAATGATTGGAGCAGAGTTAAGGTCGCCTGTATTTTGTTTCACAGTTACAGTAATCGTTTTTTTAGCAGAAGCTCCGTTTTTATCTGTTACTTTATAAGTCACATGGTAAGTACCAGCCTTAGAAGTATCTACATCATTTGCAACAATATTATCTTTTGTCAAAGTGATAGTTCCGTCCTCTTTATCTGTTGCTGTTACATTTGCCAATGGGTCGAAAGTATCGCCTACATTCAATGTAACATCATTTGCAGAAATAGTTGGTGCTGTATTGTCTTCTCCTTGTGAGTTTAACGATAATTCCACTTTTAAAACGACGTTTCCGTCTTTATAAGTACCGCAATCATACTCATAAGTAACTGTTTTTTTTACATCATCTACCGTTATAATCCCCGTATCTTTGTCTAAAGTTCCATTTGCAGTAACTTTTACTTTTGAAATATCTATTCCTTGTTCAACATCTTTTTTTAAGTCGATTTTATTTCCTTTGATATCAATATAACCGTTGCCTACAAAAGCATGATTATTTTCAAGAACTTTATTCTCTCCGACATTTAACCAGTATAAATCATCGCAAATTAATTTTTTAATTTTTGTGTTTTTACTTATATCAAGACCTCTTATCCCTTGTTCAAAAATTTCACCGCAACGTAGCATTTCAAGTTCTAAATTATTGCTTAAATCTAATTTTTTAATAGTTGTATCATGACAAAAAAGGCGTGTCAGTTTTGTGTTTTTTGTTACATCTAATTCAGCTATATTTGTCATATAACATGATAGTTGTTTCAAATTAGGGTTCTTACTTATATCAAGTGTTTTTACTTTTGTATCTCCTATATCTAAAGTGACTAATTGCGGATTATGTGTGACATCAAGTTCCATTAATCCTGTATTGCTACAAGATAGTTGTTCTAAGTTAGGATTGTTTGTTACATCTAAATTGGAAATAGAGGTACTATCTGCAAATAACGTATTCAATTTTTCATTCTTAGATACATCAAGACTGTTAATTGATGTATTATCGCAAACGAAAGCTTCCAAATTCGGATAACGTGTTAAATCAACGCTTCCTACTTTTGAAGAACGACAATCTAATCTTTTTAAAGATGAGTTTTTAACCGGACTTAAGTCTGAAACAGAAGTCGTAGAAACATCTAAAGACTGCAAATTTGTTAGATATTGAATACCCTCTAATGAAGATATCGTTTTCATACCATGTAAGTTTAAGAATTGGGCTTTTGATATTTCATCAACAGATAACACACTATCGCCGTCTTTATCAAATTCTGCAATGATTTGTTCTCTAAATACTTTGTCTGGAAAATGTGTTTCATCAATAGCAATGCTTCCAGCTTTTACTTCTGTATTTTTGCTTGCTTCAACGGTCTTATCTTCGGTAACCACTTCTTTTTCTGGTGTTGCAGGTGTTTCCTGTTTTGCACTTTCTTCTTTTAAAGTTTCTGCATTTTCAGCAGTTTCTTCCTGTTCCTTGTCTGTTATATTCTCTTGTACTTCTGCGTTTTCTGTTTTCTGTTCCACAGGAACTTGCTCTGTCTTGTTTTCTTCTACAACGGCTTCCTGCACAACTTCTGTGTTTTCCTGTGCCATGACAGGAGTAGGAAGCCCTGTAAGTGCAGTTGTTGTTCCAATCATCAATGCGGAACTTACTGCAAGGACTTGTTTTTTCTTCATAGTTTGTTCACTCCTTATTTTTCATAAATTCTTTGCATAGAAAAACGCACAAACTCCCCCTTATAACTGGATAATCTGTGCGTTCTGTTTATTATTGATAGAATTGAAAAAAGGGCAGAATTTACTTGTCTGTCTGTCTGTCTGTCTGTCTGTCGCAAGCGTAACAATGTGTGAACATGACTGTCAACCCTTTCTTTCAAAAAAATTCAATCCTTGCTTCTATACAAAAAACATTATACTGGAAACAAACACCTCTTTCAATCTTTTTATGCGTGCAAGATAAAAAAATTGAGACATCACACTTTTCCTTTTTTCCTCTTGAGTACCCACAACAGAAAAGAAAAAGCCCTGTCAAGAGCTTGCCACCATTGGTGGTGCTTTGCACTCTTGATCGGGCTTTTTGTTTGCTGTATCTTCTCGCAAGAGGAAAAAGATTACTCGTCCTCATCATCAAAATGGTTATTCCTTAATACTTCCCGTAACAGTTCCATATCCTCTTTTGAGTTCGGATTTATCATTTTCACGACTTGATAAGGTGTCCTATATTTATGTCCCTCTATGCTTTCCCCAAACATATCCATACTGTATAAATCATCATAGCGGTCTAGTAATTTTTGAAACTTCAAATGCTGGATAAATTCTTTGATTGGGTAAAGGTCGGACGCTTCAATGCTTTTCCCGTTGATATAGTCTGTAATGTATTCCCGTAACTTTTCCAACTCATATTCCAGCCATTCTTCCTCGCTGTCAAAGAAGTTATCATAGTGTCCGTGTTTCAGTTCTGCATTTAGACGTTCTTCTGTTCTTAAAAACTGACAGACTTCTTTTTCAGACTGATTGACATACTTCCATTCTCCCGATAATAATTCATTCGGCGTTACGTCCAGCACTTCCATTATCTTTTCCAGCGTTTCATAAGCAGGATAGTTCAACCCTCTTTCAATCTTGGAAAGGCTCTGCATATTGATACCGATTTTGTCCGCAAGTTCCTGTTGTTTCATTCCCCTAAATTTTCTTATGGTCTGTATATTATTTCCTAAATGGCTTATTTTCATTGCACAACCCTCCATATCTCGTTATATCTTCACTGTTATAAGTCTATCATGCTTAATATGATTTGTAAAGACAAAAAAAGATATTGACAAATAAGCATATAAGAATTACTATGCTATTGTGAGTGAATAAGCACAATAGAATGAAATACAAAAACATTCAAAAAGAAATACCCATCTGATTAAACCCGTAGATATGAATATTGGTTGAAATGGAACTTGTTAGAAAAGGCAAAACAGGACTTGCTGACAAAGTATTTCTGACACGGTGGCGGAAGCCTCTCAGGCTTACCGCCATGACACCTTGTGTCAAGGGGAAGAAATGCTTTGTCGGCTGGCGAGCCTGCGAGCCTTGACTGTGCCCCCGTTATCTAACAGGGGGGCACTATTTCACAAAAGACAAGTCAAAAACCATACAACCCCAAACCTGTGAGTAGTAATGAGAAGTTTTAAGAAGATAGTAATTTCACATTCTTTTGAATAGTGGTTTACAGGTATTTCAAGGCTGTTGTGGGATTGGAGGAATACAATGAACAATTTAGAATTTGCACTTGAAATGAAGAACAAACGTCTTGCAAGCGGTCTTTCACAAGGAGAACTTGCAAGTCTTACCCATGTATCAAGATATAGTATCAACCGCTTTGAGAACGGAAAAGCCAACGCAAGTAAAGAAACACAGAACATTATCCTGCGTTGTCTGAATTACTATGTCTGTGATAAGCCTTTTTATCTGCTCGTTGATTATCTGTCTGTCCGTTTTCCAACGACTGACGCATTAGAAGTTATCCGAAAGGTGCTTGGCATGAAAGCGGACTATTTTATCCATTATGACTATGGGTATTATGGCTATAAGGAGCATTATGCCTACGGGGAAATCAAGGTCATGGCTTCTGATGATGAACACATGGGTGTATTTTTAGAATTAAAAGGGGCAGGCTCACGCAACATGGAATATGTCTTACAGGCACAGAACAGGGATTGGTATTCATTTTTAAACCGCTGTCTTGACTGTGGCGGTGTTATCCGACGTTTTGACTTGGCAATCAATGATATGTGCGGTCTGCTGGATATTCCCGTTTTGTCTGAAAAATACAAAAATGGCGGTGCGGATTGTCGCTGTAAAAACTATGAAAATGTACAAGGTGGAAAACTAAGCGGAAAAAACCGTAATTTAGCAAGTACCCTTTATATCGGCTCAAAGGCAAGCACAAAATATTTCTGCCTGTATGAAAAACAAAAGGAACAGGCAACCAAAAAGAAACATACGGATATTATCAACCGTTTTGAAATTCGTCTGCGTGATAAAAAGGCAGTACAGGCAGTTGAGGAATTGTTATTGACATATAACCCTCATGGGTTGGTGTTTTACCTTATTACTGATTTTGTGCAATTTCCCGATTATCCGCTGTGGGAGATATTCATTTCCCATGACAGTTTACCTTTTGAAATGAACCCCGTACCTGTCAATATGGAACGCACTCTGCAATGGCTGGAAAGACAGGTCATGCCGTCAATCGTGATGATAGAGGAAATCGACAGGCTGACAGGCTCAAACTACATGAAAATGATTGATGAATGTACCCACCTTTCCGAAAAACAGGAAATGCTTGTAGAACAGATGTGTACGGATATAGCAGATGTAATCGAAAGTGAGGGGGTGTTTTATGAGTAATGCACAGGATATTCCCGTATGGGAAAAATATACCCTTACCATTGAAGAAGCGTCAAAGTATTTCCGTATCGGAGAAAACAAGTTAA
>CAJJOP010000022.1:0-38660 GCA_905193415.1 uncultured Roseburia sp. | reverse complement strand
CTGTTTACGATACAAAATACAGCTAAAAAGGTATGAATTATTGCTACTACATATTTACTCCTAAGGGAGTCAATTATTTCTTACAGTACTTTCTCCTCATTTTTTTCGGGGACAGGCACCGGAAGCTGTAGCCAATCTCGTGTGGTCTATATTTTTTTGGTGGTCACAGATCAACGATATACAGAAAATGTTAGCTTTGCAGAATAAGCTGCAGTCCAATCGGATTGATATGAAAGGGGTCATACAGGAATATCAGGAGACTCAGAGAACTGCTGAAGTGAGTGAGAAGAAACAAGCCTTTCTTCAGGATTTTAAAGAAATGATTACGGAGGCAATAAGGGCGTTAAAATCGGACACAGAATGGGCAGAGCTGGACTTATCAAAATACTTTGACACACTCAATCATGAAATTCTCATGAACTTACTTCGCAGGAATGAAAAGGATGAACGAGTGGTGCAGCTGATTAAGCGTTATCTGAAAAGCGGTGTAATGGAGAATGGAGTAGTCATGGAAGAAGTTTAAGTCAAAGCTGAAAGGATTATCTTCCCGTAAATCCGTACAGGCAATTAAACCAAGCTTTGTCGTAGCCGATGTATTCAAAATGAACATTCCAGTAGCGTGCCATAAGACGTAAGGTATCATATCCATAGCCGCTTCGTTTTCCGGTTTCATCCTGCATATGGTATCCGTCCATCTCAAAGAATCCCACGCGTATGGTTTCACGCTGTGAAATGGCTTCGGTGGCATAGGGCGATTGTGGATACAGTACGATCACACAGATAAATGTTAATAGTATTTCAAGATATTTTTGGTAGTTTGATATCATACAACATCCCCATTTCATAAGGAATCCCCATTTCCATTATGATTTTTATATATTTGTTTATAAAATATCATATCTTTTGGTATATATTGTCAATAAATGTTGATTTTATCGAGAGTTCATTGTATACTACAAAGTTTTATTCCATATATGGACAAAAAAAATTATGGATGTATACTATTGTAGTATTTACTAAAAAGCAAAAGCAGGAGGAAATAATACTGTGCGCGATGTACTGCGGGAAGAAAAGAAATTTCTACTTAATCAGGCAGAAGCATTAAAACTTCGGAATTATTTGTCAAATGTGGTTCATACTGACTCACATAACGGACCGGATGGTTATCAGGTACGTTCTTTGTACTTTGATTCTTTGTCAAATCGGGATTTTCAGGAAAAGGAAGATGGTCTGGAGTTAAGAAGGAAGTTTCGTTTGCGGGTATATAGTCCTGATGCGGATTTTGCACTGTTTGAAATGAAGCAGAAGCAGGGACCTTATCAGCGGAAGCGATCATTAAGATTATCCAGAAGGGAAGCGCAGGCTCTCATTGAGGGTGATTATTCTGTACTTTTAAACAGTGGCAGTGAGTTTGGACAGGAATGTTATTCAATTATGGAAATGTGGGCATACCGTCCTAAAACAGTTGTAGAATATGACAGATTTGCATTTATCGCGCCGGAAAATTCTATTCGAATAACTTTTGATTCTGGAATACGGGCTAATGAAGTAAATTTCAATATATTTGATAGAAATCTGGTGTTAAACAGTGTAATGTCTCCTTTTGCTGTAGTGTTGGAAGTAAAATATAACGGTTTTTTGTTAAGCTATATCAAGCATATGCTTCTGCCCGTTCAGAAAAGCGAGCTTTCTGTGAGCAAATACTGTATGGCAAGACAAATTGGCTGTGACTACAGATTTTAGGAGGAAAGGAAATGAAAGAGACGATTTATAACCTGCTTGCCCAGCAGGGGGATATGACCTGGCAGCAAATTACAATGCATATTCTGGTAAGTGCTGTCATTGGTCTGTTTATTTTTATTTCATATGTGATCTCACATAAGGGAACGATTTACAGCAAAAAATTTGGAGTAACACTAATCGTTCTGACTGTTATGACAGGAACAGTTATGACTGTCATAGGAAACAATATTGCATTGTCGCTTGGTATGGTCGGTGCATTATCTATCGTGCGTTTTCGAACTGCAATAAAAGATTCCAGAGATACTGTATATATTTTCTGGACGATCATTGTGGGAATATGTTGTGGAGTTGGAGATTATCTGGTTGCTGCAGTAGGCAGTTCTGCTATTTTTCTTATCTTTCTTATCATGGGAGCAATCCGCAGTGATAACCGTATGCTTTTGATCATCCGTGCAAAAAGAAGCCGCTGTGAAAATATAGAATCCCAGATCTTTCGTTATTTTGGGACTGGTGCCGTTCTTCGGGTAAAAAATACGACAGAGGAGAATGCTGAGTACATTTATGAATTATCCAGAAAAATACTGGAAAAAGTTCAGAAACAGCATCCGGCTTTAACAGATGATTTCTATAACCTTGGACAAATTGAAAGTGTTAATATTGTAGCTCAAAGCGATGAGATTTATAACTGATATGAAATATAAAATAATAGGATTTACATGCTGCTTTGCGGTTATTCTGATTGCCGTTTTTGCGCCATTGTTTTATAAGGACTACCGAAAAACAGAGAGAATTCATCAGCATGAACAGGAAATTCCCCAAGAACCATGTACGGATCCTGCGGATGGCGGTCTGTGTACATATCTTCCGATTGTCAAAATTGATACAGATGGGGTGGTAATCCCGGGAAGACCCATTAAGGATGATGGAAACAACCGCATTTATACACGTGCTGCTGATGGGGAAACTACAATTGCTGCTCAGATGGATATAATCGGAAATGACAGCAAAGAGTACCATCATGCAAATGAAACGGCAGATGTATCTTCTGCAATCCGCATACGAATGAGAGGTAATTCCTCAAGAGAGTTTGATAAGCCAAGCTATGCCATCAGACTTGTAGATAAAAAAGGGGAAAACAATCCGCTTTCCATTATGGGAATGGATGCGCACCATGAATGGGTATTATACGGTCCCTGGCTCGATAAAACAGCCATACGAAATTATATGTTTTACAATCTTGCCGGAGAAATGATGTCTTATGCGCCAAATGTAAGATTCTGCGAAGTAATTCTTAATGGTGAATATGAAGGTCTATATGTAATGACTGAAATGATAACCGGCGGAAAAGATGGCGCCAGGCTGGGACTTCGTGTAAATGCCAAGCGCAGCACATTTTCCGGATACCTGCTTCGCCTGGATCATCAGCATGCGGGCGAAGAAGCTTTAAACAGCTTTACAACGTATACCTACAAAACCCCCTTCATGCTGCAGATAGAATATCCCGGAAGCAGGAACAGGGATGCCAGACTGACAGAAGAAATCCGGCAGGATTTTTCAAATTTTGAAAAAACTCTGTACTCATATGATTATGACAGGGAAAAACATGGCTACACTTCTATGATAGATGTAGACAGCTTTGTAGATTACTTTATTATCAATGAGCTTTCCAGTAATGCAGATGCCGGAAACTATTCCACTTATATTTATAAGGGAACAGATAATCTGTATCATATGTGTGTATGGGATTTTAATAATGCCTGTAATAACTATTTCGAGGAGGAACTTCCTTATACTGGATTTTTCCTGAACAACCGATTATGGTTTGAAATGCTTATCAAAGATGAGGATTTTACTGAACGGATCATCCAGCGATATCATTCCTTGCGAAAAGGTCTGTTAAGTGAGGAATCACTTTATCGTTATATTGATGAAACCCTTGATTTTATCGCACCAGCTCTTGCAAGAAACGATGCACGATGGGGAAGTGTAGAACAGCAGGCAAAGGGACTTCTGGTTCCGGTATCAAGAAATCTGGACAGCAGATCTGCCGCTGAAGGACAGCTAAAAGGTTACTTGCGAAACAGAGGAAAATGGTTGGATGAAAACATTGAGACTCTGCGTCAGTATTCAGCATCCTCCCGTGTAAAGCAGTATAATGAGGTTAATGATTAAAATATGAAACGATTTATTATCAGCATATCTGCCATCATTCTGCTTCTATTTATTGGATTTATAGCTGTGTTTTATGGCGGATTTTATATGGACTCAGACCGGGACAATCATATAAACACATTTGTCCGGACTGAGAATAAAGAGATACTTATAAAGGACAAAGATAAGTGGAAACCATTTGAAGTCAGGGGAATTGATATGGGAAGCGGTATTCCTGGTGAATGGTCTACAGATTATGCGATCACCAAAGAAACCTATCTGCACTGGTTTCAGCTGATCCAGGAAGCAGGAGCAAATACGCTGAGAGTCTATTCTGTCCAGAATCCGTCTTTTTATAAAGCGTTCTATGAATACAATTCCCAACATGAGGAGCCGTTATATTTACTTCAGGGAATCTGGGTAAATGATTATATACAGAACTCCCGAGTGGATGCATATGCCGACTCCTTTGCAGGAAAGCTTCTGGATAATTGCCTGGTCACTGTAGATGTGATCCATGGAAAACGACTTATCATCAATAATGATGCAGATACAAGTACAGGACTTTATTTACACGATGTCTCGAAATGGGTGCTGGGATATATTATCGGAAATGGATGGGAAGATACAACAGTTGCATATACAGATGAGAAATATCCGGATATGGAACCTTATAAAGGAACCTATCTTATTGCTTCAAAAGATGCCTCTGCCTTTGAATCCCTGCTTGCCAAAACAGGTGACAGGATGCTGCACTATGAATCAACAAGATATGATGAGCAGCGTCTGATCTCCTTTTCCAGTGGAAATGCAACAGATCCCTTTGATTATCCTAAAGAGATTGCAGAATATTTCAGAAAATGTGCCCGGATCGACACAGAACATATAACTGCAACTGATAAATTTATATCAGGTCAGTTTGCCAGCTACAGTGCATCTCCATATGATCAGGATTACTTTTCCTGTATGGAATACACAACATGGAACAGCTTGTCTGATAAAAAGATTGACTTTAGTGACTGTATCACTCCTGACGGAAAACGGAATACTTATCGGGCATATTTAAGACTTTTAAACGAACATCATACAATGCCGGTTTTGGCTGTTGAATTTGGTGCAGCCACAGGACGAGGTGAGATTCATGAGAATCAGGTGACCAGCAGAGGACTTGGATACTATTCTGAAAAAGAACAGGGAAAGATTCTGGTAGATTGTTATGAAGACATTATGGCTGCCGGACTTTCCGGAGGCTGTGTCTATTCCTGGCAGGATGAATGGTTCAAGCATACCTGGAATACCATGTATGCTGTAGATTTAAGCCGTAATATTTACTGGGAAGATGCTCAGACAAATGACCAGCATTTTGGCCTGCTGGCATTTGACTGTGGGGAAAAAGAAAGTGTTTGTTACGTGGACGGTGATACTTCCGAATGGACGGATAAAGATAGGGTGATCCAATATGAAGACGGCTCTTTCATCAGTGTGAAGTATGATGCCTCCGGTGTTTATTTATATCTCCATAAAAAGGACTTTGATCTGGAAAATGACACGCTGTATGTTCCGGTTGATACGACCAAAAAAACAGGCAGTACCCGTATGGAAAATTGTACAGCAGAATTTGAAAGACCTGCAGATTTTGTACTGGTCTTAAATGGAAAAGATAATACTCGTCTGTTGGTTCAGGATCGGTATAATCCCATTCATGCCAATTATGAGGAAGATATTACAGGAAAAGATCCTTATATTGATCCACCAGCCAGGGACAGCGCTGTATTCGAAAATATCAGCATGGTATTACGGGATGTTATTGGTCAGTATCAGGATGCTGCCACACCGTTAAAAACCTTTGAAAGTGGAAAGCTGTATTATGGTAATGGAAATCCATCTGCATCTGCTTATGATTCCAGGGCAGATTTTATCTGTAATGGAGATGATGTGGAAATTAGAATCCCATGGCAGCTGCTGAATTTTTCTGATCCGTCCCGAATGCAGATCCATGATGATTATTATGACGGAAATTATGGCATTGAATCAGTGGGGATCAAAGAGATGTTTATAGGTTTTGGCGGAGAAGGAAATACAATCGAGATGGGAGGCCTTAAACTGAAAGGATGGGAGAATACAGTATCCTACCATGAAAGATTAAAAGAAGCATACCAGGTTCTGAAGACATACTGGACAGGAAAGGAATACGAATGATAGCGCAGCTTGTGATTGTTTTTTATTTTATTGTCTGTGTGGGGATTATCATTTTTAACTGCTTTACAGAGATAATTTCAAGATATCGTTCCTGTGTTCTGAAAAGGAGGGAACAACGATATTGCGAAGAATACAGACAGTTGTTTTCAGAAAATATAACGGAAAATAAAAAGCAGGAAAAAAGGCTGGTTAAAGAGCTTCATTCAGCCAGCAGACTTCTGACGTTCAGTGAAGCATTATCTAAAGTTGAAAACAGTATGCCGGAACAATTCCAGCAGGGAATAGCATCTGTAAGTCGGCTGATGGAAGAACTGATACCGGTTTATAAAAGAAAACCGGATATGGAAAAGGCCTGCCTGGCTTATGTATTTGCCATATTTCATATGACGAAATTCCAGGCTAAGGAAATTGTTTTCCCATTTCTTTTTGACCTGCTTGGAAATAAAAGTCTCTATTGCAGGGAGAATGCTTTGCGGGCATTATACAGTTCAGAAGATATACAAGCGGTTATGCAGGCATTGACATTTCTGGATGCAAATGAGCAGCTGCTTCCGCATAAAAAAATACTTGCAGATGGACTTCTTTCCTTCGATAAAAAAGAAGAACTGATACCACTCCTTTGGAAAAAATTGAGTGAATTTCATCCAAGGATGCAGGTAAGCTTGTTGGATTATATTCGATATGCATCGTCAAACTGGAAGGATGAAATGCTGTCTATGCTGGAAACAAGCCAGGATATGGAAATTCAAATCGCATGTGTCCGCTATTTTGGCAGATATCAGGATGAAAGAAGTGTTTCTTTTCTGCTTCATCACGCTGAAGAAGAAAAGGAAGGGTTCTGGGAATTGCAGAATGCCTGTATTTCTGCTCTTGCTGTGTATCCCGGACCGCAGACACTGGAAATCTTGAAAAAAGAGACTTCCAGTAAAAACTGGTATGTCCGTTATAATGCTGCAAAAAGCCTTGCAGTTCTGAATACAGACAGGGATGCATTAGCTGATATTTTACAGGGAAATGACCGCTACGCAAAAGAAATGTTAGAGTACCAGCTGGATGAAGTAAAAGTACAAAGGGGGGCGGGTTTATGACCGATGCATTTCGTTTTTTTCTGGAATGTGTCAATCTGTTTTTTATTATATACCTGATTGGATATTCCAGCTTTTTGTTTTTGTCGGTTGTAGCAGGCGCAATTGAGCTGTACAGATCATACCGCCTTGAACAGATGCACAATAAACTGTGGCAAAGCTATTACATACCGGTTTCCATTCTTGTTCCGGCTTATAACGAAGAGGTTACGGTGAAGGATACAGTCACTTCACTTCTCAACCTGGATTATAAACTATATGAAATTATAGTAATAGATGATGGTTCTAAAGACAAAACATCTCAGGTTCTGATTGATGCATTTCATATGGAGCGAGTGGAACGCCCGATCCGTCATCTGATCCAATGTCAGCCTGAGGAAGAAATTTATGAATGCCCGAACCAGAAAGTGCCCATTACTTTGATCCGCAAGAAGAATGGCGGAAAAGCAGACAGTTTAAATGCCGGAATCAATGCAGCCAGGTATCCCTGGTTTATCTGTATGGATGCGGACTCTATTTTACAGCATGATTCGCTGGAGAAAATCGTTCGCCCGGTTCTGGAGGACGAAAATGTAATAGCCGTTGGTGGAAGTGTCCGCCCAGCCAATGGTGTTGTCATAAAAAAAGGTCATGTGATAAAATACAGGCTGCCCAGAAATATAATAGCAAGAATGCAATCCCTGGAATATGCCCGTTCTTTTCTGGCAGCACGTATCCTGCTGGATAAAATCAATGCAAACATGATCATATCCGGAGCTTTTGGATTATTTGAGAAAAAAACAGTGATTGCCGTAGGCGGATATGACAACAGTACAATGGGCGAGGATATGGAACTGGTAGTCAGACTTCATGAATTCAGCCGCATGAATCGTAAGCCATATAAGATTGATTTTGCACAGGATGCCATCTGCTGGTCGCAGACTCCGGAAAAATTAAGTGAATTAGGCAAGCAGCGGAAAAGATGGCAGAGAGGATTGTTCCAGTGTATGTGGGGACACCGTAAAATGCTGGCAAACCCACGGTACGGAGCTGTAGGACTTTTATCCTATCTTTATTTTCTGCTTTACGAATTATTGTCACCATTTATTGAACTTTTGGGTGTACTTACAATGGTTTTATCTGTGATGATGGATATGCTGAACGTGAAATTTATGCTGGTATTTCTTGCATACTATGCCCTGTATGGTATTTTACTCACATTAACTGCATATTTTTCAAGAATCTATACCATTGACCAGAGGTTTTCTTTTCGAGAGCTGATCCTTGCTATTACTGCTTGTTTTTTTGAAACAACTTTTCTCCGCTTTTATCTGGAGTTTGTCCGTGTGACTGCATTTGTGGGATACAAGAAGAACAAACTGAACTGGGATAAACTGGAAAGAAAGAAAATGAACAGAATATAGTTTTATTACTATGTCAATTTATCTAGTAGATCAAATAATAAATAACTGGCTACATTTTACGAAACGTCTTCTGGTGAAATTTCATCGGGCTTATAAGTCCAATGATAGACTACTGGATCTGCATTTACTTCATCGAAATATTTATAAATTCTGTCTTCAAGTTCCTGCTTTGTATTAACTCGAATTCCCTTCAGCATCTGCTTTGTCATCTTGCTGAAAAAGCTTTCAATCAAATTTAGCCAGGAACTATGGGTTTGTGTAAATACAAACATGTAGCGTCCTTCTGGTTTTGTTGCAAGGTAGTTCTGAACCTCTTCTTGCAAAATATAACCATGTATGTGCTGCATGTGGAAGAACCCCGAAAGATACAGGGTTTCAGCAGGATCATAAAGTGCCGAGACTTAGAGGGGGAAGTGATGAAATTTCAAATTGGCAACCATTGTGTGATGAATGCAATAACTTTAAAAGTACTGCTTGCAGAGATTGCCAGTTAGATTGTGAAACTTGTTGTTGGGCATATCCTGAAAAATTTAAACCTTTTCATATTCCTGGAGAGTTAGTTAAATGTTTGCGCGAACATGCTCAAAAGCTTGGCAGGAATCCCGATGAATTACTCACTGAAATTATTACAAATTATATTGAAAACCAAAATTAGAAAAACACACAGACTCATGGTTAGTGTAATAAGGGTCTGTGTGTTTTTCTGTTATAGAGGAAGAGAGTAATTATTGTTATGAGGATCAGTGCGGTATTTATATTCCTGTAATTTTTCATCTTTGTTAATCAGCATAGAATAGATAGTCTCTAAGAGGAATGGCAGATAAAGATGTTGTATGTTATAATCTTATAAAATGATGAAAAGTGTAGGAATGGCAGAAGAAAAATTAAATGTGTTATATACCATTGACGATAAAGAATTTCCATCAATGGATTATATAAATGTACTTGAAAAAATGGAAAGGTTATAGAACGCCCAGACCATATTTGGAGTCAATGATGTGAAGTACATCATCCGCTACGATGAGGCAGTCCCCCGTTCCAAAGCCATCCGGTACCCATCTGGAAAAATCAAGTCTTTGTTCTACAAGCACCAGAGGATCTTTACAGAGTTTCTTTGCTTCTTCGAACTGTTCTATGACGAAGTTGCAGTATTCCTCTGTGCAGTTTTCCATCTCCACATCGTAGTAATCCAAATCTGCAGTCGGATCACGCCCGGATTTTCCAAGAGCTTTCAGAACTTTGTATTCACAGAGTTTATGTGCATCTGTTCCCTGCTGTGCATAAGGACTTGCCCGATCCCTGATCTCAGCACATAACCTTACGGATGGTGGGCAGTTCAATCACTGCTTACTTGAGGGAGCGGAGAGCAATGCGTGTTTAGGCATTGCCGATCACCTCCAAAGCTGCGATCACTTCCGGGTATTTATCAGCAGGAACTCCGGTCAGAGTACCATCGGAAGAAAAGGTTGCTACGATCTTCTTCACATCCGCTTTATACTTTCCGGCATCTGCCTTGGCCTTCTGAGCCAGTCTTGCTCTGACATCTTCTTTGGTATAAGTGATGGTTTCGGATTCCTTTTCAGGAGAAACTTCCTGCGCCGCCTCAGATACTTTTTCTGCTTTGACTGTTTTTTACTTTTTCGCTGGAGCTTTCGGCTGTGTCACGTCTTCTGTGGAAGAGTAGATTTCACTAAGCCGTGTGAAGCTGTCAGCAATGGTCTTAAATAACTTCGCCAATTCTTTTTCCTTCATCGTCTTTTGCCTCCTTTGACATATGGTTGACTGCGTTTTTCTTTGCAAGCTGTCTGGTAATGACACTGATTGCAATCAGCACATCTGAGATTTCCTTATCAAGTTCTGCATCGCTGATTATGGCAGCATCTGTTTCTGTAACATTTCCCATCGTTTACACCGCCTTTCTGAAAGACTTTTCCTTTCACTATCCCATGGACACAAAATCCCAAAAAGGGCGGGAGAAAAATTTAAAGTGGTCGGATTGGATTTTTACATTTATATAGAAGAAACCCGCTCAAAGGAAAAAAATTAAAAAAAGTGCCGCCCAATTCGCAGATTCCTGTCCATGGGATAGTGAAGAGATAAATACACATCTCTACCATTTAACGAAAGGAGCTATTCTTATGGGAGTAGGTTATAGAAACCAGGAAGGCTATGCCGATCCGGTGCCATATCTGGCAATCTCCAATATGAATGTCCAATATTACCCCTCATGTTTGCAGACATGCAGGAACAAGAGTGCTGCCGATAACAGAAGATGTGGCAGAAATGTTTCGAGCAATCATCGAAGACAGGAATGCTCCTAAAGTGGAAAAATCCATTGATGGCTACAGTGGATTCCTTTTCTACGATGACAATGGAATGCCACTTGTGGCAATGCACTGGCAGCACCGATTCAACCACATGGTCGGCAGATACAATGATATCTATCGGGTGCAGATGCCTAATATCACACCTCATGTATGCCGACACACCTATTGCAGCAATATGGCAAAATCAGGAATGAATCCAAAGACGTTACAGTACCTCATGGGGCATTCGGATATAAGTGTTACAATGAATGTGTACACGCATATCAGTTTTGATGATGCTGAGGAAGAATTGAAACGTATGGAAGAGTTTAGGAAGGCGCAGGCGGAGGTTGAGCAGAAGAAGGAGAAACCGATGTCGCAGAAAGTGTTTAAAGTTGTATAATATGGAAATGGGATGACGCTCTGGTATAGACTGGGGCGTTATTTTTGTGGAAAAAAGTAGGTTCAGAGGATATAATATAATCAGGGTGATTTAGGAAGATGGGAAAAGCGGTTTTGATTTCATATGAAAGGAATGGTTGTGAAATGTATTACGATGAAAAAACAGCGGAGAAGCCAGAAAAATGGCCTGCGAATGCTTGTGAACAGATTTTAGATACATTATGTGAATGTGTAGAAGAATTTAGGAAAAATCCGTCTTATAAGACAAGAGAAGTCCTTTTGTCTTTAACGTGTGAGCATGATTTGAATTTGAATGAGAATTCTGGATTGGTTCGTGTAACCGAGTATGAAGTTGGGATACTGAATTTTCTCTATTTAGTTGGTAATGCATATCAAATATCTTCATTAAAAACATATATATACAATATTATAACGCAGGTAACTAGATTACAGAAAATTACTTCTTGGTTTAATCCTGTGATTAATTGTGATGAAGAAAATACATATCGTGTAATACCATATGAACAGGGGCTTATGTTCCCACTGAGATTGTATCACATAGCGTATCAAAAGTTCACAATAGAAAAGAATAAGTCATTTGCAGAACAATTAATAGAAATTGTAGAGGAAACGTTAAAAAGCTGCCAAACGGAAGAAGAGATTGATACCTTGACTCATTCATATACATCTATGTTACTGGATATTAGTAATATGCATGGAAGTAAAAGAGAAAAGTTATGGGAATTTACAAGAGAAGAATTATACAAATTATTAGCAATAGAAGCAAAACTACTTAGAATGAATAAGCAGCCTGCAAACATTCGACCAGTTAAGGGTGTGCTTATGATGATGATAAGCAATTTCATTTTAAAATCGAGAAATGGGTATAACAATGATTATATTTGTAAATATCTGCCAATAGAAGTTGCAAAGAGTAGTATTAGTAATCATCAAATTTGGATGAAGAAAACAGAGCTGCTTAATGATGAGCGAGAGAAAAAAGTTATTCCAGAATTGTTTGAAGATATGTCATGGATTCATTATGACTGGATAAAAGACATTGATTTTTCTGAGACACGAAACTATTATGTGTCATGTTTCAGTAAGTCAATAAATAATAGCCATATGCAAGACGGTTATGGAGAATGTTTGTATGGATATAAAAATGATAGAATTGTGGACCTGATTGGACCTATTGGATTATATACATTGACAAAAAAGGCTGACGCTGACGCAGATTTGCCAGATACTATGAAAAGACCATATATAGCTCAAGTAATAACATTTGATGTTTTATATGACATTGAAGAAGCAAAGACGGAATTACAATACTTATTTAGCGTTATAGACATGTTTGATTTATCTGACAATAATAAGAAAATGTTTTTACAGGAGATATTGCAATATTGGATTCTTTCTGTTAAAGATAGCAAATGGAAAGCTGAAAGAGAAAGAAGATATGTTATTTTTTTATATGACGATTATGAATATATTGAAACAGAATTGGATGATACATTCTTGAAAGTTAAAACATCACTTTTTATTACGCCTGATTTTATTATAGGGAAAAATCCTAGCAAATGGGAAATAATGCGACAACTTGCGGCAAAAAGAAAAGCATTGTTTAGTAAAGAATATCTGTTTTGTGAAAATTGTTTAATGCAAGATCATGATGTGGCAATACATGAGAAACCAGAAAAATGTCCGATATGTGGTTCTAAAAATATAAGGATGATATATCACGAGAATGCTTAGTAGTAAGAAGCTTCATTTTACTACCAATTTTACTACTAACAGGTAGTAGCAACGTGCTCAATCTTACTCTGATTTGCCACAATCTGTAATTTCAGAGCATTTAATAAAACACCCGAAAACCCTAGCAAAGCAGGGCGTTTCAGGGCAAAACAAGGAGAAATAAAACTATGATTAAAGTACTTTTTATTTGCCACGGCAATATTTGCCGCTCGACTCTTGCTGAGAGCGTATTCACCCACAAAGTAAATTCCCTCGGCCTTGCCCACAATTTTGAAATCGACAGCTTCGCCACCAGCCGCGAGGAGATCGGCAATCCGCCGCACTACGGGACAGTCAATAAACTGCGCGAGGAGCACATTCCGCTCGTGCCGCATCACGCAAAGCAGATTACATGGAAGGATTACGAGCGCGCCGACTACATCATCGGCATGGATACCGCGAATATCCGCAATCTGAACCGGATGCTGAAAAATGATCCGGATGGAAAGGTTTACAAATTTCTTTCCTTCACCGGTTCCGGCCGCGATATTGCGGATCCGTGGTATACGGGAGATTTTGAGGCGACGTACCGCGATGTCGTGGAGGGATGCAACGGCTTTCTGGCGTATCTGCGCCGGGAAGGAAAAATCTGAAAAACAAAAAGCGCCGAAAACAAGGCCAGTGCCCATTTGCAGAGAATGCGGCACTAGCCTTTTAATATAAGAAAATCCTATAGCCACTCCAAAGAATTAGCAATTAGACGTAACCAGACAGATATGGTATGATAACTGCATAGAAAACATAGCAAAATAATAGGGAAACAAAAGCTTTCCTATTTGAAAATTCATTCGATAGAACACGCGAAAGAGAGGCAGAAAATCAATGGCGAATTATGATTATGAGATTGTAAATGGAAGAAAAATCCGCGTAAGACCAAAAGAAACCGTATCGGAGATCGACAAAAACGGCTATTTCCGCAGACAGCCGAATCACTTCACGACTCCGTTCGGCGACGGTGAAAACGATCTGAAGGCAGAAGGTAATAAGAGATACCGTCTCGGCTGGGCAAAGCTGTGCCACTGGTCCAACCGCGCGGCGATCGTAAGAGAGCTGGAGGGCCTGGAAGATCAGATTTCCGTCAATATGGTAGAACATGCCCCGTATGAGAAAAACCTTGGCTGGGAATACGTTTACAATGAAAACACATCGACCCGGTGCTCGGCGATCAGTTCATCTCTGAGGCGTATTACCGTGCTGATGATGATTACCAGGGAAGAACGACCGTTCCGGCGCTGATCGACACAACGACGGGAAAGGTAGTCAACAACGATTACAACTGGCTGACCACTTATTTCGAGGTCAACTTCCGCCCATGGCACAAAAAAGGCGCGCCGGAGCTGTATCCGGTGGAGCTGCGGGAAGAGATTGACAAGATGAATCTCTGGCTCTTCGATAATATCAACAACGCGGTATACCGCAGTTCCTTCTCCAGAAGCAACGAAGGCCATTTCGACGGAGTGAACACCTTCTACGCTGCGATGGACCGCCTGGAAAAACGGCTGGAAACCAATCGTTTTCTCTTCGGTGATTACGTAACCGATTCCGATATCCGCCTGTACGTGACACTTGCCCGTCTGGACATCCGCTATACCGCACAGCTCGGCGAGACGAAGCGTCCGCTCTACACTTACAAAAACCTGTGGGGCTACGCAAAAGAGCTGTGGGAGATCCCGGCATTCAAAAATAATACCTTCTTTGCAGATTTTGCCGTGCCGCCGGCAGACGCCAAGGGAAGCGTGGAGCGAAGCTTCAATGTCCGCTTCTTAAAACAGCTCGATTTTGCACAGTTCTGGGGCAATGTGGACGATCGTTCTGCTTTATCGAGTGATCCGGAGCACAAACTGAAAGCAGAGACCGATGCCGGAACCGCACGCAGCGATGCAGATGTTGAAATAGAAAAGAACCGTGAGGATGCCGCAATCTATGCGAAGATTCACGCCATCCCAAGCACAGAATTTGCAAAATATACCGAGGAGGAACTGCCGACGAAGAAAGATCCGGCAAGCCTTCCGCCGCTGGCTGATACTAGAGAAAAAGATTATCAGACGATTCTTGCCGAAATCCGCGAACTGCCGGACGGACCGGAGCTGTCACCAACAGCAAATGCAAAATCGTCCACAGCAGCCGCTGAAGAAGTAAAGAAAAAGATCGCCGAGCCGCTAGATACGATGCTGAATGCCGTAGAACTGGCACAGTACGTAGAAAGTGCAAAACAGTTCTACGGAGCCCTCGAAGAGCTCGAAACAGCACTTGGAGCCACCCGTTTCCTGACAGGAGACTTTGTGACCGAGGCAGACGCAGCGCTTTATGTTACCCTTGTGCGCTTTGACCTCTTATATTCCCGTTACCTCGGACCGGTGAAATACCGTGTGCAGGATCTGAAAAATGTTTCGGATTACTTAAAAGATCTGTACCAGATTCCGGCATTTGCACATCACACAGATTTTGCAGCCATCATCCGCCAGGGAAGAATTGAGGGAGAGAAAGACGGCTTCCGCGCCAGCACACACTACGATCTGGCACTTCCGAAGATTGACTGGGATGCACAGTGGAAGGTTTCGACCGAGCGCGCCTACCTGTCCTCAGACCCGACCCATCCGATCTATCTTGGAAACAACCGCAGATTCGACATCGACCCGACCTGGTACGATCTGGGCGCAGAATCTCCGAAAAAAGAGGAGAAAGAAACGCCGCCGTCCTGCGGATGCTGCTGCGGCTGATCAAATCATAGATAAAAAATAGAAAACACCGTTTCAGAGGCAGATTTCCAAAAGGAAATAAACTTCTGAAACGGTGCTTTTTTCCGACGCACAAACTGCAAAAGGAAGGGCATGAAATCCGCTTATCGTCTGAAATGGAAAAATCCCTTTTTCTCATACGGCTCACTCGTATACGAAACCAGCTCATATCCGATGTCCTTGATCTGCTGTTTCAGATACGGAATATCGAGCGGTGCTTCGCTGATGACAACGGTCTCGCCGTTTTTTGCAGAAGAGTTTACTTTCTTTGGAGAGCAGCTCTTGCGGACTACATCATTCATATGGGATTCGCACATGCCGCACATCATACCATCAATTTTTAAGACTGTTTTAATCATACAATACCTGCTTTCTTCCGGGAATACAGCGAAACGAAAGCGTGCCGGACTGTATTCCTGGGATTTGATGAAAAATTTGAAATCACATACCCTATTGGGGTATCTAAAATATAGCGCGGATGAAAAGAAATGTCAATAAGCTGATAAAATATGATAATTATTATCATTTAAGAAGGAAAAATACGGTCATGGAAGGGCGATTCGCCGGCAGAACATGGAAACTTGCCGGAATCGCAAAGTTCGTGTTACAATTGGGACAGCAGAGCAAAACAAGAGAGGAGACAAAAATATGCTCTCACAGATGAATTACCGAAAAGAAACACAGCCCCACGGTGATGAGCTTTTTCCACTGAGCATTCACGTTTTCGAGACAGACCTGCAGAGTACCGTGCGGGTGTACTGCCATTGGCATGAGGAAGTGGAGCTCTTTTATGCAGTAAAGGGCGAAGCTGTTTTTCATATGGATACCGAGACCTTTCTCCTGCGGGAAGGGGAGACCGCCTTTGTCAATGCAAACCGTCTGCATGAGGTAGAGGGAATCGACGGACAGGAATTTACGTTTCTTGCCGTTGTATTCCAGCCGCGTTTTCTGTCCGGCACATCGCTTGACCGGATCCAGCAGCAGTATATCGAACCAGTGCTGTCCTCCGAGATCCGTTTTCCATCCAAGACAGAGCGGGGGACACGCCTTGCAGAAAAAACGGCACAGGCCATGCAGGAGATCCGAAATCTGCAGGAAAGAAAAGAACCGGGCTGGGAGCTGCTGTTAAAAGCGGAACTTCTGAAAATCTGGCAGGGATATTACAGTGCGGCAGAAAAGAACAGCGGAAAAACGGATGCCTCGACGAATTACCGTGTCAGCAGAATGAAAGAGATCCTCACATACATGAATGCTCATTTCTGTGAGGATCTCGAAATCGCGGAACTGGCGAGCCAGTTTCATATGAGTGAGAGCGCTTTCTGCCGCTTCTTTAAGTCGATTATGCATATTTCTGCCGTGACGTATGTCAATAACCTGCGGATTGCCGAGAGCTGCCGGCTGCTGCTTTCCACCGAGGAGGCGATCAGCAAGATTGCGAGCGACTGCGGATTCCGAAATATCAGCTATTTTAACCGCGTCTTCCAGGAACGCATGCACCAGACGCCGGGGCAGTTCCGCAGTTTATCCGCAGAAAACCGTACTGCGATATAAGATTCGGAACTTATGCAGGCTTCTGCGATCGGAATGCACGCCGCAGGAAGAAAAGTCCGGTCATATCAGCCAGTGCCCAGCCGATCGGAATAGCGATCCAGATTCCGGCAACGCCAAGCGCCGTGGCGGAGAAAAGGTATGCCAGCGCCACACGCATGCCAAGCGAAATGACGGTCAGAACAACCGACATCTCGGCGCGTTTGACAGCGCGGTAATACCCGTACAGCAGAAACAGCCATCCGATGCCGAGATAGAACGAGCCTTCCAGCCGCAGGTACTGTACGCCGATCGCGATGACCTCCATTTCTGATGCTTTCACGAAAATCTGCATCAGCGGATGCGCGAACAGATTGACAAGCAGAGAAATGACGATGGAAAAAGCAGCGCTCAGTGCAAAAGCATCTTTCGTGCCGCGCCGGATCCGCTCGTGATTTCCGGCCCCGTAATTCTGTGCGGTGAAAGTGGAGTAGGCATTTCCGAAATCCTGCACCGGCAGATAGGCAAAGGTATCAATTTTCACCGCGGCCGCAAATGCCGCCATGACCGCCGGACCGAAGCTGTTGACGAGCCCCTGTACCATTAGAATGCCGAAATTCATGACCGACTGCTGAATGCAGGTCATCGAAGAAAGATTCAGAATCTCTTTTAAAATGGAATGGCTGAAACGCCATTCTTTTTTTGACGGCAGCCACATGCGGCAGCGGAGCAGCACATAGAGCAGAATACCGACGGCGGACACATACTGCGCAAGAACCGTAGCGAGCGCCGCGCCTGCGATGCCGAACGGCAGTACAGCGACAAAGAGCAGATCCAGTGCAATGTTCAGCACAGCAGAGACAGCGAGAAAAATCAGCGGCACAGAAGAGTTTCCGAGCGCGCGCAGCATACAGGAAAAGAAATTGTATACGGATGTTGCAATAAGGCCGGCAAAGATAATCAGAAGATACGTCCGCATGCCGGGACGGACTTCATCCGGGACGCGAAGAAACGTAAGGATCGGCTCGATGCCTGCATAAACAGCGAGATTCAGCACGAGCGTAACGGCAAGGATCAGCAGAAACGCGTGGAGAATCGAAAGTTTTAAAGAAGAAAGATCTTTTCGTCCCTGATAAATCGAAAAGAGCGCACCGGCGCCCATCGACAGGCCGAGAAAAATGGAAGTCAGAAACGTCATCAGCGTATAGGAGGAGCCGACGGCGGCGAGCGCATTGCTTCCGAGAACGCGTCCGACGATCAGGGTGTCGGCAATGTTGTAAAACTGCTGCAACAGATTTCCTGCGATCATCGGCAGGGCAAACAGGATAAGAGAGCGGGAGATTTTCCCGCGGGTCAGATCGTAATACATAAAGAAACTTCTTTCCGAATATAATTATTAATATTATAACATAAAAAATCAAAAAATGTCAATTTGCAGGATGAAGTGTACAAAAATGCAATTGTCAGAAAGCTTCGAAAAATCGAAGTTTATAAAATTTTTACAGATTTTGGGACACGTTCTGTAAAAAAACGGAAGATTTTCAGTTGATTTTTTTGGCCTTTTATGTATAATTAGAGTAGAAGAGGCCGGCTGGTCCGGTTTCTTCTAAAGGATACCTTCAAATTTCTGCATTTTGCAGAATGAAGCAGTATTACTATCAAAGGAAAGAGGTTAATTACAAGATGGCACAGATCGATTTAACAAAGTATGGCATCACCGGTACCACAGAAATTGTGTACAACCCTTCTTATGAGCAGTTATTTGAGGAAGAGACAAAACCAGAGCTGGAAGGCTATGAAAAAGGCCGGGAGACAGAGCTTGGTGCAGTTAACGTTATGACCGGTATCTATACAGGCCGTTCACCGAAAGACAAATACATCGTTGTGGACGAGAACTCGAAAGATACTGTATGGTGGACTTCTGATGAGTACAAAAACGATAACCATCCGGCAACCCAGGAAGCATGGGCAGCAGTAAAAGAGATCGCCAAAAAAGAGCTCTCCAACAAAAGACTGTTCGTTGTAGATGCATTCTGCGGCGCAAATAAAGATACCCGTATGGCTATCCGCTTCATCGTTGAGGTAGCTTGGCAGGCACATTTCGTAACTAACATGTTCATCAAACCTACAGCAGAAGAGCTTGAGAACTTCGAGCCGGATTTCGTTGTTTACAACGCATCCAAAGCAAAAGTTGAGAACTACAAAGAGCTGGGTCTGAACTCTGAGACAGCAGTAGTATTCAACATCACAAGCCGTGAGCAGGTTATCGTCAACACATGGTACGGCGGAGAGATGAAGAAAGGTATGTTCTCCATGATGAACTACTATCTGCCGCTGAAGGGCATCGCTTCCATGCACTGCTCTGCAAACACAGACCTGAACGGTGAGAACACTGCAATCTTCTTTGGACTTTCCGGAACAGGAAAAACAACTCTTTCCACAGACCCGAAACGTCTTCTGATCGGTGATGATGAGCACGGCTGGGACGACAACGGAGTATTCAACTTCGAGGGCGGCTGCTATGCAAAAGTTATCAACCTGGACAAAGAGTCTGAGCCGGATATCTACAATGCAATCAGACGTGACGCTCTGCTTGAGAACGTTACTGTTGATGCGGAAGGCAAAATTGACTTCAATGATAAGAGCGTAACCGAGAATACTCGTGTATCTTATCCGATCAACCACATTGAGAACATCGTTCGCCCGATTTCTTCTGCACCGGCAGCTAAGAATGTTATCTTCCTGTCCGCAGATGCATTCGGCGTACTTCCGCCAGTATCTATTCTGACACCAGAGCAGACTCAGTACTACTTCCTGTCCGGATTTACTGCAAAACTTGCAGGAACCGAGCGCGGAATTACCGAGCCGACTCCTACCTTCTCTGCATGCTTCGGCCAGGCATTCCTGGAGCTGCACCCAACCAAATATGCAGAAGAGCTTGTTAAGAAAATGGAGAAGAGCGGAGCAAAAGCATACCTGGTTAACACAGGCTGGAACGGAACCGGAAAACGTATCTCCATCCGTGATACCCGTGGAATCATCGATGCAATCTTAAGCGGTGCTATCAACGAAGCTCCGACGAAGACTATTCCGTACTTCAACTTCGAAGTTCCGACTGAACTTCCGGGCGTTGATCCGGCTATCCTGGATCCTCGCGATACCTATGCTGATGCTTCCGAGTGGGAGACCAAAGCACTGGATCTGGCTGAAAGATTCATCAAGAACTTTGCAAAATATGAAGGAAACGCTGCTGGTAAAGCACTTGTTTCCGCCGGCCCGCAGAAATAAATTTTCTGAATTGATCGAAAGGAAGCCCCTGACATGAAAGTGTCAGGGGCTTTCTTTTATGAAAATATCTGGAGAAATAAAATAGTTCCCTGCCCGAAAGTACAGACTGATGGGACAGGAAACTATTTTACAGCACACTCTAAAATAATACAAAAAATTTCAGCACCACAGAGCGTGAATTGTTGCGTCACTGGTTTTCGCCGTACCCTGATACGCCTTCAAAATAGAAAATAAGGCAGATCAGCAGGACAAGAGCAGTTCACGTACCATTTCTGCATCAAAGGTAACAGAGGAAACATGGTTGACTTCTATCTGATATAACGCATTTGCTGCGATATGCTCAGCAGCCTGCTCAAGATCACGAATACCGCTTGTGTTTTCGTGGCAGGAGATTACGGCATCGAGTCCTTCCGGTGTCAGAATGCATTCCTTTTCTTTCATACCGATACGTTTTAACACCTTTGGAAGTGCATAGCGGGAGAAAATGATTTTCTTTTCTTCCGGTGTGTAATCCGGAATTTCAATCACAGCGAAGCGGGACATCAGCGGAGCACTGATCTGGTCCTTGTCGTTTGCGGTTGCAATCGGGTATACACCGACGGTCGGGATCATACATTCAATATAGTTATCGGTAAAACCAAGATTATCAAGAAGGGTCAGCAGAACATCTGCCGGGTTTCCGTTTCCTTTGCCGGAGGCAGCCTTGTCGAGCTCATTGATGATAAAGACGAGGTTGGATTCACCAGCCATGGAAAAAGCATCCATGATGATTCCCGGTTTTGCGTTTGCGTAGATGCGGGAACTTCCGGTCAGCTGTTCTGGGTCATTAATCGAACTCATATCGAGTGTTGTCCACGGTAATTTTAAGATACGCGCAACGGCATAAGCAATCTGCGATTTTCCGGTTCCGGCAGGACCGATCAGTAACAGACCATAGGCCGGCAGCGTATGAGTCCGGTTAATCTGAATTATAGTTTCGATAATTCTCTGCTTCACGCGTTCCATGCCGTACAGTTCTTCATCAAGGATCCGGCGTGCTTCTACCGGATCAATGGCTTCAAAATAATTGCTTTTCCACTGGATGTTCATCATCATGGAAAGGGCGCGCTGTGCGTGACGACGCTCCTCCGGAGAAACCTCGTGGGATCGGGCAACAGCGAGATTTCGACGCGCCCAAAGGCGGATATTATCCGGCAGCGTTCTTCCGGCGCAGTTCATAAAATCAGTAATGGATTGGATGCTGGTGAGTTTCATGCTGTCACCGGTTTCTTCCTGGTCTTCATCTTCGATTTCTTCTTCCGGTGCATTGCTGGCGAGGAGACGCTCAATCATAAACTGTAAAAATCCATCCTCAGCCGAAAGCTTTGCGCCGCCACCGAAAGCGATCTCGCGGATTTTGTAAACTGCATAACCGTCGGATGTTTGTGTACCGGAAAGGCGGACATTGATATGGTTTTCACCGAGCCATTTTAAAAGGCTGACAAAACGGGCATCAATCTGAAGAATGTCGGCAATAAAGGTTTCTTCTTCATCTTTAAATTCAAACGAGGTCCGTTTGGATGGGTTTGTGAAAATACCACAGGGATGATGCGGGAAAGCCTTCTCTTTTGTATCCAGAATTAGGATCGGCTGATCCGGAGAAGTAAACGGTGCGTTTGTGCGGAAAACAGTATACGTACATTCGGAAACTTTTGCTTTTTCCGGGGAATTGCTGAAATCAAAAACGGGCATGACAGAACCTCCTAATAAAATAAGTGCTTATTGGTACAATAAAAACAGTGTAGCACGAATTAAAAAATCCTGCAATCAATATACAGAATTTTGTATTTTTATGCTATAAAAATGTTAGGCAAGCGGATGTTCGCAATGGAAGCCAGAGACTTGCTTGATTCGGTTAAATTTTCGAATGGCGTAAAAAAGCCCTCCGGACAGGATCACCTGCGGCGGAGGGGAATTGTGTCATCAAAGCAAGCTGCCGTAAGAAAGAAGCTCGCAAAACAGGAATCTTTCTTACACCAAAACAGGAATGACATCAGGAAACAGCGTTGGTTTTGTGAAAGTCCGGAAGCTGTACCAGCACGATCGCTGCAAACATCAGAATACAGCCGGAGAGCTCGCGAGCGGAGAGAGCCTGATGAAGGAGAATCCAACCGGCAAGAACAGAAAAAACGGATTCCAGGCTCATCAGCAGAGAAGCCATGGTAGGATTTAATCCTTTCTGCCCGATGATCTGCAGGGTATAGCCAATACCTGAAGAGAGAATTCCGGCATAGAGAATCGGCATCCAGGCGTGCAGAAGATCGGAGAAGTTTACGGTTTCAAAGAGAACCATACAGACAGCGGACAGGATCGAACAGGTAAAAAACTGAATGCAGGACATTTTGATGCCGCTGACAAGCGGAGAAAAATGATCAATAACCAGAATATGTACGGTAAATCCGAGCGCGCAGGCAAGCACAAGAAAATCTCCCTTCTGCAAAGAGAAGGAGCCGTCTGTCATACAGAGCAGATAGAGACCAGCGACGGCAATAAGAACTGCGAGCCAGACCTTCGGCTGTACACGCTTTCGGAGAAAAAAACCGCAGACCGGAACAAGTACGATGTAAAGTGCGGTGATAAAACCGGCCTTTCCGACGGTTGTGTACTGGATGCCGATCTGCTGCAGAGTTGAGGCGACAAACAGTGCGATGCCGCAGAGAATACCGCCCGCCCAGAGCGTTTTTGGCTGTGTGCCATTTTCTGACGAAGCATCCGGCGGCAGGGTTCGCTTTTTACGCGAGGAGAAAAAGACAATCAGCGGAAGAAGCGTAAGTCCGCCGAGCAGGTTTCGTGCCGCGTTGAACGTAAAAGGTCCGACATAATCCATACCGGTCTGCTGTGCGACAAAGGCAGAACCCCAGATCGCAGCGGTCAGAAGCAGAAGCGCTGACTGTCGGTACTTATGAGAAACAGTATTCATAATAGAAAAAACCTCCTGAAATTGATACGATATTCATCATAGCACAAAGAGATGGAAAAAGCGAACGGAAAAATGTCGGAAAAGACGGAAAAATAGCACAAATAATCATAATGACGAAATAGTGCAGATGTTGCGAAAACGGATATGTGAAAAATGAGCAGAACAAAGGGAGTTAAAAAGAGTAAAATGAGCAATTTAACCAACATAAAACAAAAAAAGAACACCAAAAACAAAAAATAGACACTGTTTTTCTAACAGTCTTTGTGTATGATGAATTCATCAAGCAAGAACGAAAACCTTAAGGAGGTAAAAAGTATGAAAAAGCGTAACATGAAAGTCCTTGCACTGTTAATGACAGTGACAATGGCAGGAACGATGCTTGCCGGATGTGGAGACAGCGGAAGCACAAGCACTAGTTCAAGCGGAGGAGCAACAGCATCCTCCAGCGGAACAGCAGATGCATCAAGCGATACCACAGCAGCATCTTCCAGCACAGCAGATGCTTCCAGCGAAGATACCACAGGTTCAGATGATGTGGTAGGCGAGCTTCCAAGAAATGAAACTCTTTACTTCGCAGGACAGCAGTGGGGTACCGTCAATGATTACAACCCAATGTCCGCAAACTCAAACAATGCAATGGTTATAGCACAGGGCGATGCTTCACGTGTACTTGTTTATGAAACTCTTTATATGTGGAATCCATTGGATGCAAAAATGTATCCGTTGCTTGCAGACGGAGATCCAGTGTGGAACGACAATCGTACCGAGATCACAGTGAAAATCAAAGCTGACGCAAAATGGAATGACGGCACACCGGTTACTGCAAAAGATGTAGCAGCTACCTATCATGCACATGTAGATTACAATTCTTCTACCGGCGCTGAAATGAAGAGCTACATTGCAGATGTTGTTGCACAGGATGACAGTACCGTAGTCTTCAAACTGACAACCGATGACTCCGGCGAAGCAGTTAACCCGGTTCTTGCGGAAAGATATCTTCCAATGCTTTATATCATGCAGGAAAACTATCTGAAGACCGTAGCTGACAGAAACAACAACGATGCTGAAGCAATTAAAATGGATAAGATGGACGATCTGGTAACTTCCGGACCGTACAAAAAATACTTTGACAATGACCAGAACGTAGTTCTGATCCGCGATGATAATTATTGGGGACAGGCAGATTCCATGTGGGGTAAGCTTCCGGTTCCGAAATATATTTCTCACCCGATCTTTAAAGATAACGCAGCAGCTACCACCGCATTCCAGAATGGTGATATTGATGTGGCACAGATATTCATCACAGACCTTCAGAAATTGTGGTTAGAGCAGGATCTTCCGATTTCTACCTATGTTGATGAAGCACCGTATCAGCTGTGTATGACAATGCCTACCCTGTTCTTTAATACAGAAGTAGAAGGACTGGATCAGGTAGCTGTTCGTAAGGCAATCGCTATGGCAGTTGACTACGATCAGGTTATTTCTTCAGCAATGTCCGGACAGTCTCCTACCTTCGCAGATGTTCCGCGTTCTGTCATGAACCCGACCGATGCTGAGCAGGCTATGGTGGATCAGGATGCCTTAAAAGAGTATCAGTGGTCCAATGCCGATGTAGAAGGTGCTAAGAAGCTTCTGGACGATGCCGGAATCGTAGACACCGACGGAGACGGAATCCGTGAGTACAACGGAAAGAACCTTTCCTATAAGGCTGAGTGCCCGACAGGATGGTCTGACTGGAATGCAACCCTTGAAATCGTAGCAGCAGCAGGAAAGAATATTGGTATCAACATTGAGACCTACTTCCCGGAAGCAGCAAACTACAGCACGGATTACAGTACCGGAAACTTCGAAATCACCATGCAGTCCGGCCCTGGTACATCGGTTGCCAACCCGTACATGAGATGCCGTTTCTTCATGAGCTCTGATTACAACGATCTTGAGGTTAACTTCAGTGGTAACTTCGGTCATTATCAGAACGACCGTGTAGATGAAATCCTTGCAGCAATTCCTCATGAGACCGATGATGCAAAACTGAAAGATTACTATACAGAACTTTCCAAGATTATGCTGGAAGATTGCCCGTGTGTACCGCTGATGTACAGACCGCAGGTATTCCACGAAGTAAACGAGTCCGTATGGACCAACTATCCGCAGAAAGACGATGGAACCAATGTTCCTCCGATGGACTGCACCGATGGTTATGGCGTAGCAGCACTGTACAATCTGGAACTGATTGACGGCTGATTTGCCAAACAGAAAGAAAGCACACACTGAATTGTAACAGAGGCGGCCGGAGCCGGGGTGCTCCGGCCGCTTTTACAAAATCAGAAGGAGGGTTCCTCTATGAAAGGAATGAAAAAGTATTATACGCAGAAGATCATGTGGTATCTTTTGACGTTAGTCTTTGCAGTGCTGCTGAACTTCATTCTTCCGCGTCTGATGCCGGGCGATCCGGTTTCAACTATTGCGTCCAAATCGGTAGAAGGTATGACCGATGCGACTGCAATTCAGAAAGTATATGAAGACTATGCAGCGAAATTTGGTATTAACAAACCAATGTATGTCCAGTTTTTTACTTGGGTAAAAAATGCACTTCGCGGTGATTTCGGCATTTCTTTCAGCCAGTATCCGCGTACCGTATCCGATATTATTTCCAGTTCGGTTCTGTGGACCATATGTTTACAGCTTCCGGCCATTATTGTTGGATGGATTCTTGGTAACCTGCTTGGTGCAATTGCAGCTTACATGAAAGGTGTTTTCGACAAGGCAATCCTTCCGGCATTCCTGTTTATCAGTAACGTACCTGCCTTTGGTATGGCAACCGTACTTTTATTTGTTTTCTCACTGAAATTACATATTGCACCTGCAGCAGGCGGCTATGCGAGCAGTATGATTCCGCATATGAGCCTTGCTTTTATGAAATCTGTGCTTTCACATTACCAGTTGCCGTTCTGGTCTATCGTAATCATCACGATCGGCGGCCAGGCTATTGGTATGCGTTCCATGTCAATTTATGAATTGAATGCCGACTATGTAAAATACAGTCGTTTCCTTGGAATCAAGGATCATACGATTGTGAAATATGTGTTCCGTAACGCAATGCTTCCGCAGATCACCGGTCTTGCAATGTCCCTTGGTACCATGATAGGCGGTAACCTGGTAGCTGAGATGGTATTCAGTTATCCGGGACTTGGAACAACGATGCTCTCAGCAGTTACCGGCCAGGATTATCCGCTGCTTTCTGCCTGTACGTTAATCATTACTATCATGGTTCTGCTGGCCAACCTGCTTGTTGAACTTCTGTATGCAGTCATTGACCCACGTGTCAAAGCATCCCAGCAGGATTAGAAAGGAGAATACGCTATGAAAAATACAATCAAACAGATTTTTCATTCAGGAAAATTCGTGACAGGATTTGTAATCTTCTTGGCAATTCTCCTGACTATTATCATCTATCCGCTTGTTGTGGCAAAAGATCCGCTGGCAATGATCGGAAACGGAAACTTTTTCAAACCGGGTACCTATCTTTCGATTCAGGACACCGTAAATTCCGGCAAAACGTATAAGATGAATGTTGATGCAACCGCATCCATCGTTGAAAGCAAACTGACAATGGACAACCGTTCTATGATGGCAGAATGGCTGGAAAAATACGGCGGTGTAGATGCCAGTGAAATCGATGTTACCGATGCAGAAGGTCTGATTGCTCTCTGGGAGGAAAAATATGACCCAAATGCAGAACAGAAAGGCCTTATCGCAGCAAAAAAGAAAAAATATCAGCGTCTTGACAACGAAATCGACGGTATTTTAGAGGATGTTCCAACCATTATTGCCGAGAAAAATGAAGAGACCGGTGAGCTGGAAGAGGTTCAGAGCATCGACAGCAAGCAGTACATCAATGAAAAAGATGTCATTAACCGTCAGAACTTTGTTCTTGGTACAGATAACTTTGGTCGTGATGTTTTGACTGAGCTGATCTCTGCAACAGGTTCATCCCTGAAAATTGGTCTGGTTGCGGGAATCATTGCAACTGTGATCGGACTGTTCCTCGGACTTCTTGCAGGTTACCTTGGAGGTTTTGTGGACAACCTGATTCTGTTCTTTACCAACTTGTTCACCGTTATCCCATCCTTCGTTCTCCTGATCCTCATCTCCTACAGCGTAGGTGAGTCTCAGAGGGGAATCATGATGGTGGCACTCCTGATCGGAATTACCGCATGGCCGTGGACAACACGTTCTGTACGTTCCCAGGTTATTTCTCTTCGAAACCGTGACCATGTAAACCTTTCCAAACTGTCCGGCCACAGCATGCTGCGGATTGTCCTTACCGACATCCTTCCGTACGTTGCATCCTACGTTGTTATGGCCTTCATTCTCCAGATTTCCTCCGGAATTCTGGCAGAGGCACAGCTTTCTATGATCGGACTTGGACCGGCAACCACAAAGACTGCAACACTTGGTCTTATGATGCAATGGGCAACCCAGTACAATGCGCACTTAAACGGTGCATGGTGGGCATATTTCCCGGTTATTCTTGTAATCGCACTTATTTCATTCTCTCTTAACCTGATGAACACCGGTCTTGACCAGGTATTCAACCCGCAGTTAAGAGACTAAGGAGGCAGCTATGGGAAAAGTAATGCTGGAAGTAAACAATCTGAAAACGAAATATGTAACTCGTTTTCATGAAGATGTATACGCCGTAGACGGAGTCTCCCTGAAGATTGAGGAGGGAAAATCCCTCGGTGTAGCAGGTGAGTCCGGCTGTGGTAAATCGACGCTGGCACTGTCCCTGATGGGCTATTATTTCGCACCGCTTCACTACATCAGCGGCGATATTATCGTAGATGGAAGAAAAATTTCCGGAATGAAACCAGACGATGTCCGGAAAAATATTCTGGGCAATGAGATCGCCTACATTCCGCAGGCAGCAATGAATGCTCTGAACCCGACACAGAAAATCATCCGATTTGTAGAAGACGTTATTCATGCGCATGATCCGAAAATGCCGAGAAAGGATATTTATGATCTGGCAAAAGAACGTTTTCAGATCTTAGGCCTGCCGGAGGAGGTACTGCAGAAGCATGCGGTTGAGCTTTCCGGAGGTATGAAACAGAGAACCGTTATCGCAATTTCGACCATTCTTTCTCCGAAGGTACTGATCGCCGATGAGCCATCGTCCGCGCTGGATGTAACTTCCCAGAAAATGGTTATTAAAATGATGCGTGATCTGATGGAAAAAGGATTTATCAAATCCATGATCTTCATCACACACGAGCTGCCGCTTCTTTACAACGTAACCGATGATATTATGGTTATGTATGCTGGACAGATTGTAGAAAAAGGTACCGCAAAAGAAATGGTATTCGATCCGCTGCATCCATATTCCAAAGGTCTGATGGGATCGATCATCGTTCCGGAGGAAGGTGTAAGAGAACAGAAGCTGACTGCAATTCCGGGAACTCCGCCAAACCTGAAGCATCCGCCGGAGGGCTGCCGTTTCGCAGACCGCTGTCCTTATGCACAGCCAACCTGCCGCGGTATGAAACCAGAGGTCATCGAACTGCCGAACGGAAGAGAGTACCGCTGCCTGATGTCTGAGAGAAAGGTTCGGGAGGTGTATGCAAATGCGTGATGGTAAAGAATTAAAACCATGCCTCTCCGGAAGAGGCGTAACGAAAGTGTTTGGCTTTGGCGATGCAAAAACGGTCGCTGTAGACCATGTTGATTTCGATTTTCATGAAGGTGAATTTGTTTCTATCGTAGGAGAATCCGGATCCGGAAAAACAACCCTTTCGAAGATGTTGCTCGGGCTGATCAGCGTAACGGAAGGTGAAATTGATTTCCAGGGTAAACCAAGAGACATCTCGAACGGAAAGAAGAAAAAAGAGTACTGGAAGGGAATTCAGGCGATTTTCCAGGATCCGTTTGCTTCCTACAATATGTTTAAACGTGTAGATTCTGTTCTGCTGGATTGCATTAATATGCGCGGTGACAAGAATCTGCCGAAAGAAGAAAAAGAACGTCTGATGACAGAGGCCTGCAGCTTTGTAAACTTAAAATACGCAGAACTGACAAACAAATATCCATTTGAGCTGTCAGGAGGCCAGATGCAGCGACTGATGATTGCACGTATTTTCCTTCTGAAACCAAAGATTCTGCTTGCCGATGAGCCGACGTCTATGATTGATGCCTGCTCACGTGCAACGATCCTGGATATGCTGCTGAAGCTGCGTGATGAGATCAATATGACGATTATCTTCATCACCCACGATATTGGTCTTGCTTACTATGTATCCGATAATGTTTATATTATGGAGCATGGAAAATTTGTGGAATCGGGACCGGCAGAAGAAGTAATTCTTCACCCGACAGCAGCGTATACCAAACGTCTGATCAGCGATGTTCCAAAGATTTATGAACCGTGGGATCTGACAACAGTATAACAATGGTACGAAAGCTGTTTCCCTGGAATCATGCTTTGCGTCATATATGAGTCTTGCGAAAAGAGAGACGGTGCACGGAAAAAAAGTGTACCGTCTTCTCTTTTTGTCAATAATTTTTCTGAAAAAATTGCTTTTTAAAGAAAAAACTGGTAAAATTAGTAAGGTTACAGAACCGAAAAGAAAACTGGGGGATGAAAAATGCGAAACTGGTTTCGCGGACTGAAACTGAACCAAAAATTTACCGTAACAACGTTGATCTTTATTTTTATTCCGCTTTTTGGCATGATGTGCTTTGGGTTTAGGAGTATCAAAAAGAATGCCATAGATCATGGGGTAAATGAAGCAGTAACGGCAATAGATCTTACCTGTGCGGAGGTGAATGCAAAAGCGAATGCCTGCTCAATGGTTGTAGATACGCTGCAGGAGTATGAACCGTTGGAAAAATATCTTCTTCATCTCAGGAGGGGAGAGGAGATCTCGGAGAGCTATTATCAGCAATTTCGAAACAACAGCATCAGCATAATCGATAAAATGCAGGAGGCAATGCCGGATCTGTACCAGATCCATATTTTTGCCATGGCAGATGGTTTTCTGGAGCAGCAGCCGATCCTGTATCAGAAGGAAAAGATGAAAAACTGTTCCTGGTACCGAAGCTATCAGGGCGGTGGACAGTGGTTTTTTGACATACAGGAAAAAAATATTATCTCCGGTACAAAAAAAGAAGGTTCCCATTTGATGACTTATGTACGGGAGCTGCGGGATCAAAGCGGAGGAAGGCTTGGCGTGATCGAGGTATCCATGCGTATGGCAGACATATTTCCTGAAATCTATCGATCCGGTGACAGCAGCTGGGCCTGTTTTGTTGATGAAAATTGGAATTTATATGACTGCGGGAAGACAGCGGCAGCCTGCAAATGGCAGTCCTATCGGGGGCTGATTCTGTTCCGGGCAGGAATCCGTGACAGAAAAGAGAGTCAGCAGAGCGCGGTGATTGACCGGAAAAACGTTGCAATTGTGCTTCGGAAAGTCGATAAACTCAATGGAATGTTTGTAACATTGACCAATTTGGATGATGCAACCGGAAACATGATCAAACAGCAGCAGAGAATGCTGCTTGAATTTGCCGGCTTCGGACTGCTTCTGATTGTGGTGGTCAATCTGATTGTGCGTGGCCTGCTGAAGGAGTTTTATGACGTCCTGGGTGAGATGCGTCAGATTGACAATGGAACAACAAAGATAAAGGTTTGTTACAGCGCAGAAGAGATGCGGGAAATGAGCTATGGTATCAACGGAATGCTGGAGAGAATTCAGAAACAGAACGAGGAAAGCATCAAAAGGGAGGCAGCGCTGAAAGATACGGCAATCCGGGCAATGCAGAACCAGATTAACGCTCATTTTATTTATAATGTTCTAGAATCCATCAAGATGATGGCTGAGATTAATGAAGAATATACGATTTCCGATGCAGTGACAGCACTTGGTGAAATGCTGCACTACAATATGCGCTGGAATAAATTCCTGGTAACCGTTCAGGATGAGATGAATTATATTCAGAACTATGTGGAACTGATGAATCTGCGGTATGATTTCACAATAACACTGTCCGTTCAGATGCCGGAAAATTTATATCGGCAGGATATCCCGAAGATGTCTCTTCAGCCGATTGTGGAAAATGCAATTACACATGGAATTGAGGAGCTGGATGCAGACGCTGTCATTGAAATCAAAGGAATAGAGCATGAAAAGAGCTTTGAGATTGAAATCACAGATTCCGGAACAGGCATGTCAGAAAAGCAGCTTGCAATTCTGAGACGTAAACTAAGAATGCGCCTGAATTCAGATACACAGCCGAAACATGGAATCGGGCTTCGGAATGTACAGGACAGAATCCACATTCAATTTGGAACAGAGTATGGGCTGTCGGTCTATACAAAAGAGCATTGCTATACGAAGGTGAGTATTCATCTTCCCATCACGAGGGGGAAATATTCTCTGATGGATCAAGAGGGTGACGAGAAAGAGGAAGAAAAAGAAAATGAATACACTGCTGGTTGTAGAAGATGAAAAATTAATTCGACAGGGAATCGTGGCGATGATCCGGCGAAGCAGCGTGCCGGTGGAGGAGATTCTGGAGTGTCGAAACGGAGAAGAGGCATTGGAGATTTTGAGAAAACAGGGGGTGGACGTCATGTTCACTGATATCCGTATGCCCAAAATGGATGGTCTGACACTGGTCAACAAAATGGAGGAGTTGTCACAGAAACCTGTTGTTATTGTTTTAAGCGGCTATGATGAATTTTCCTATGCGGTTGAAATGATGAAGCATGGAGTTCGGGACTATATTTTAAAACCGATCAAGCGGGAGACGATAGAACAGCTTCTGGAAAATCTGGAACGAGAGCTTTCGGAGACCCGGGAAACGGAAGAAGAGGAAGAACGGTGCTTTTTAAATCAGCTCCGTTATCTGATGATGAATGCAGAAATGGCCGAAGAAAACGAATGGATGGATATGGAAAGCAGGATCCGGCGATACATCGGAAACGACAGCTTCCGGATCCTGCTGACCAGCAAGGCAAATGGGGAACGGTTTTCGAAATGCAGCGGAATTCTGCTGGAAGGCGTAGAAGGAGGAGTTCTGTATCTTTTGCCGGAACCGGAGGCAGAGCGGATCATGAAAGAAAAAGATGAGAGATTTTGTCTCGGAGTGGGAAAAGAACATCATTCTGTGATGGAAATTCCAGAGGCATACCAGGAAGCACTGCTGGCCCGGGAAATGGCATTTATACAGAAAAATCCTGTGGAAGAATATCAGAAAAAATGTTTTGAGGAAAAGCCGGAACTGGCACAGTTTCAGGAAAAATTTATTCTGCAGGTGCCAACGGACCGGGCAGATACTGTGCTGCGAAAAATGCGGAACTGGTATTTTGAGGCAGCACATCAGAGGGTTTCCCCCTATCAGCTTCTGGCAGTAACAGAAGCAATCTGTAAAGAGCTGGATCTTTTTCATCGAGTGGCGGAAAAACAGGAAAAATGTCCGCGCCCTCTGCAGTACCGTGATGCAGATCTGTTTCTGGATGCGTTTGAAAAATGGATACACGTTTACAGGGAAAGCCTGAAAAGTCAGACAGCCGGAAAAGAAAAAATGGAAGAGGCAATTTCATATATTCGGGAAAATTATGCAAAAGATCTGAATATGGCAATGGTATCTAACCATATTTGTATGAATTATTCGCTGTTTTCAGCAGCGTTTAAAGAACATACCGGTGTGAATTTTGTGAACTATCTGAAGGAGATCCGCATTGCGGAGGCAAAGCGTCTGTTGATTCAAACAGAAGATAAAATTACGGAAATTGCCAAACAGGTTGGATTTGAAAATGATAAGCATTTCATGAAATCATTTAAAACGGCATGCGGCGTATCACCGTCTGAGTTCCGAAAAGATTACAAAATGGTTTCCAACGGAAAGGGAGGACAGGATGAGTAAAGAAAAAGAAACCGGAAAAGAGAAGAGAAGAATCCGCCAGCTGGCGCGGTATTACATTCCATATAAGGGATTGTTTTTTACCGACATGTTTTTTGCAATGCTTGGAGCAGCCATTACACTGGTGATTCCACTGATTGTACGGTATATTACGAGTACGGTTGTGGAAAAGCCGCTGGAGCAGGCAACGGGTGAGATTATCCGCCTCGGTATTCTGATGATTGCTATGGTTCTGGTTGAAATGTACTGTAACTTTTATATTGCCTATTACGGCCATGTGATGGGGGCGCGGATTGAGCATGATATGCGGAACGAGATCTTCGGCCATTATCAGAAGCTTTCGTTTGCTTTTTTCGATAACCAGAAGGTCGGCCATCTGTTGTCGCGCATCACAAGCGATCTGTTCGATATCAGTGAGCTTTTACATCATGGGCCGGAGGATATTGTCATTTCGTTTATCAAACTGATCGGTGCGATGATCATCCTGTTTGTGGTAAATCCGATGCTGGCATGTGTGCCGCTTGTGGTTATTGTGGTGATGCTGCTATTTGCCTTGGTAATGAACAGCCGCATGAAGAGTGCATTCAAGGAAAACCGTCGTAGAATTGCGGATATCAACAGTCAGATTGAGGACAGTCTTTCGGGGATCCGTGTTGTCAAATCGTTTGGAAATGAGACAGAGGAGATGCGTAAGTTCAATGCGGGAAATGACCGTTTTGTCGATTCGAAGAAGGTCAGCTACCGCTATATGGGAATTTACAATTCGGGAATGGGAGCATTTTCGACGCTGATTACCGTTATTTCGCTGATTGTCGGCGCATTGCTGATGACAGGTGGTAAGCTTGGGGCGGCGGATCTGGTTACATTTCTTCTGTATATTAACAACTGTACAGATCCGGTGAAAAAGCTGGTGAACTTTACGGAACAGTTCCAGAATGGTTATTCCGGTTATGAACGTTTTCTGGAAATTATGAGCATCGCACCGGACATCCAGGACAAGCAGGATGCGTTGCCACTGAAGAATGTGCAGGGTGAAGTAACATTTGAAAACGTTTCGTTTCATTATGAGGAGTCGAAGGAAAATGTGTTAAGCAATGTGAATCTGCATGTCCCGGCAGGAGACTATGTAGCGCTGGTGGGAAGCTCTGGCGCCGGAAAGACGACGCTCTGTTCTCTGATTCCGCGTTTTTACGATGTGACAGAAGGAAGGATTCTACTGGATGGAAAGGATATCCGCGATGTGAAATTGAAGGATCTGCGCGATGAAATCGGTATTGTGCAGCAGGATGTGTACCTGTTTGCGGGAACGATCATCGACAACATCCGCTATGGCAGACCGGATGCGACCGACGAGGAGGTCATCCGCGCAGCGAAAGCGGCCAATGCACATGAATTTATCATGGAGCTGGCGGACGGCTACGACACCGATATCGGCCAGCGCGGCGTAAAACTTTCCGGTGGCCAGAAACAACGGCTTTCCATCGCCCGCGTATTCCTCAAAAACCCGCCGATCCTGATTTTCGACGAGGCAACCTCAGCGCTCGACAACGAAAGCGAAAAAGTCGTCCAGAAATCTTTGGAACTTCTGGCGAAAGACAGGACAACCTTCGTGATTGCGCACCGGCTGTCCACAATCCGGAATGCAAAGCGGATTCTGGTGCTGACGGAGAATGGAATTGCGGAGGAAGGCACACATAAGGAACTGCTCGCGAAAGGCGGGATTTATGCGCATTTGTATGAGATGCAGTTTTGATGAAAAGTTCATTAGTATGACAGAAAGGCAGCGGAAGAGAAACCGCTGCCTTTTTTGACACTTTCTTATTTTCTTCATACTCTATAAAGAACAGAAAATGAAAGAGGAACATGGTATGGATTCATCCCGTATGAATCGCGGCTGCTGCGGTGCGAACAATATGCAGAACCGCCGCGCCGCTTCAAACAATATGGAACTGAAGATGGAACCAAGGAATTTCCCGCGGAAAATGCAGCATGTAGATCATATGATACCTGCAATGGCGTACGTTCCGATGCAGCGGTTTGAACAGATCTATGATCTTTCCACTGCATTAAAAAATGGAACCTTATTCCCGGAACTCTGTAAACCATTCTGTGGAAAGGGAGGAGGAGAGTGCCTATGATGCCGCAGATGCCATCCCGCGAAAAGCTGCTCGCCTGGATTGATCAGGTCAGCTTTGCTGTTGTTGAAATGAACCTTTACCTCGACACCCACCCGGAGGATGAAGATGCACTTGCCTTTTTCCGGGAAAAAGTGGAGCTTCGAAAAGAAGCATTGAAACAGTACGCCGAACAGTACGGCCCGCTCACGATCGATACCGCCAATGACCGCATGAGCCGTTCTTTCGAATGGGTTATGCAGCCATGGCCGTGGGAAGTCAACCGGAAAGGAGGGTGCTGACGGATGTGGAATTATGAAAAACGCCTCGAGTATCCTGTAAACATCACGACACCAAACCCCAAAATCGCCCAAATTATCATGAGTCAGTATGGTGGACCGGATGGAGAGATGGGCGCATCCATGCGGTATCTCTCTCAGCGTTTCACAGCACCGAACCGAATTGTAGCGGGGGTGTTGAATGATGTTGGTACCGAGGAATTAGCTCATCTCGAAATGGTATCCACGATCGTTCATCAGCTTACCTGTAATCTTTCGCTGGAAGAAATTCAGAATTCCGGTTTTGCCAATTACTATGTAGACCACACAACTGGCATCTGGCCGCAGGCGGCCGGCGGAGTTCCGTTTAATTCCTGTGAGTTCCAGTCGAAAGGTGATCCTTTGACAGATTTGTTCGAAGACCTCGCTGCGGATGGTACGACTGCATAAGAACAACAAAGCCGGAAACCCCTATAAACACTACATTTTTTGTAGGACAAGTTTTTTCCGGCTGCGTTCTTATAAGGACAACTTGCAGCCAAAACAGATAGGACAAGCCCCCTCCAAACAGAATAACGTACCGCACAGGCGGCGTTACCTTATCCCAACCGGGAAACAAGGAACGCCGCTATTTTTTTACCCTCATGTTACGCAGTAGGGGCAAAAAGAGCCTTACTACACAAGGCTTTGCGGGTGCGGTTTTCACCGGGTAAGGGATTGAACCTAAACCCTCAAAATCGCTGTTCTACTGCGTAACAAATATGCAGCAAAGGAGTTGATGAAGCTATGGCAGTTTTTCGCGTGGAGAGAAACACAGGATATACGGTTATGAGCAACCACCATTTACGCAACAAAGAACTTTCCCTAAAGGCAAAAGGGCTGTTATCGCAAATGCTGTCCTTGCCGGAGGATTGGGACTATACTCTTGCGGGACTGTCCTATATCAACCGGGAAAAAATCGACGCTATCCGCGAAGCTGTCCGGGAGCTTGAAAGAGCCGGATATATTCAGCGTTCAAGGGAGCGCGACGAGAAAGGACGCTTGCGGGGAACTGATTACATCATCTATGAGCAGCCGCCTAACTTGGATTTACCTACATTGGAAAATCCAACATTGGGAAATCCTACATTGGAAAATCCTACGCAGGAAAAACCTACGTTGGAAAATCCAATGCAATTAAATAAAGATATACAAAAGACTGACTTGCCAAAAAAAGAAAAATCAAATACGGATTTATCAAATAACCATTCCATTCCTATCCTTTCCCCTAACCCCTCTCCTTTGAGGGAAGAAACGGCAGAGCCGGAACGGAAAGGAACGGAAGCGGCAGACGCATACAGCGTGTATGAGGAAATCATCAAGGACAATATCGAGTATGAGCATTTTATCAAGCATACCGACATCGACAGGGAACGCTTGGACGAGATTGTGTCCCTTATCCTTGAAACAGTCTGCACCAAACGAAAGACAATCCGTATCGCCGGGGACGATTATCCGGCAGAGCTTGTCAAAGCAAAGTTTATGAAGCTCAACAGCAGCCACATTGAATTTGTCTTTGACTGCATGAAAGAGAACACAACGAAAATCCGCAACATCAAGCAATATCTGAAAGCGGTACTTTTCAACGCACCCAACACCATTGATAGCTATTACACCGCCCTTGTCAACCACGATATGTACGGCGACTATTAAAAAACAGGAGGATTTTAATATGGCACAGAAAACAGGAGCTTTGATTTTTGATGAAACGGCAGACCGTTATGACATTCGCTTTGACCTTAACGACTACTACGGAGGATTGCATTGTGGGGATTGCTTTGAAGTATTTGTACGCGGCAAATGGAAGCCGACCCGCATGGAGTACGGGGACAACTGGTATCTTGTGGGTGTGAGGACTTCGGATTTGAATGGGCTGCGGGTGCGTATCTAAAGGCGGCATGAAAAATGTACGCCTTATTTTTATGCCCCGAAGCGGCATACCACCCTAACAAAACCACGAAAGGAGGGATTTCATGCAAGATGAAGTCAACGAAAAAGTCGTATCTTTAGCAATCAAAACATCTAAGCTGACCGCCGAAGTGCTGCAAAAGGCTATGAAAGCCCTGCTTGCCAAAGGCAAAGGGCAGCTAACCAAAGCCCCGCATGGGAAAATCACTATGCGGCAGCTTATGAAACCGGGAGAAAAGGTTTCCAACATTGAGATTACCGACCAAAATATTAAAGCCTTTGACCCTATCGCAAGGAAAAACGGGCTTGATTACAACATCAAGAAGATTGAGAACGGCAAGCCGCCGACCTACCTTGTGTCTTTTCGGGGCAAGGATATTGACGTTATGACCGAAGCGTTCCGGGAATTTACCGCAAAGAAATTAGGCAGGGATAAAAAGCCCTCTATCCGCAAGCTGCTTTCCACTCTGAAAGACAAGGCGGCAGCTCTGAACGCACAGAGGGACAAAGTGAAGAAAAAGGACAGGGAGGTATCGCTATGAAGCCGGAACTTAAAAAGTTGCTTATCCTAAATGCCCCCTATCTGCTCTTTGTCTATCTCTTTGACAAAATCGGACAGGCGGTGCGGCTCTCTCCGGGAACTGACCTTTCCGGCAAGGTGCTTTCCCTTGCAGACGGCTTTTCCGCTGCTTTTGCAAACCCGCTTCCGAGTTTTGCCCCTATGGATTTGCTTATCGGTATTGCGGGGGCTGTCCTTATCCGGCTTATGGTGTACTTCAAAGGCAAGAACGCGAAGAAA
>CAJJOP010000021.1:0-38943 GCA_905193415.1 uncultured Roseburia sp. | reverse complement strand
TGCGGCAAGGCAGGAATGGAATCGGACAGTTGATGTGGCATTAGTTGAGGGCGTTCCTGAAGAAGATATTTTGAAAATCAAGCAGGAGAAAATCACAGATAAAACGTTGCAATCTATAAGGGCATACGGTTGGCTGCCGGATATGTTCCGTCAGATTATCCGAGGTGCGAAAGACTTTTTACAGGAAGTAATTTTCAAATTTAAGCTGCCGCCGAAACCTGTACCAAAGATTGATTTGCAGGAATGGAAAGATATGCAGAAACTCATGTATGAATTACAGGGACAGTCAAGGGAGATAAAACGCACACAGCAGGATATTTCTTCTTTGAAAAAGCAACTGTCAGAGTTACGAGGACTATTTAAAGGCAAAGAGCGAAAATCTCTGGAAGGGCGAATTGAACTGTTAGAGGATTTGGAAAAGCGTTTGCATAAGAGTTTGGAACAGATCGTAAAACGTGAAGGGTATCCAAATGTGCAATCCTTTCAGAAGGTCTATAACAAGGCAGAAGAACTGATTATGGAATACAATGAAGAACTGCGAGCATGGAAAAATCAGACGGAGCAGAAGAAAGAGAAACCGTTAGAACAGCCGAAAAAAGCAAGTGTACTGGAAAAACTGCACCGCTATCAGCAGGAAGGCAGACAGCAGCCGAAACGGTCAGTTAAGAAGAAATCTATGGATAGAGAACGATAAGAAAGGTGGAAACGATTATGAAGAAAACAATATTTGAAGAAATAGGCGGCACTTATATCAGACACGGGGATTATCTTATCCCCTGCCTTACCTTGCCGGAGGAAGAACAAAGATTTATCGGCGTATGGGGACAAAGACATAAACGCTATTTGAAAGAACATAAGGAAGCAGTTTATATTACTTTGCTTACAAGTGGCAGGCTGAATAGTTATCTTGCAGATATAGAAGAACAGGCACAGGAACGCTTTGAAAGGATTGTAGAGCAGATGAAACAGGCACATGGGATCACGGAACGGTTAAAGGCAGAAAATCAGATGGAATGGGTAGCGAGAATGAACAATTTACAATCGTGTGCAAGGGAGATTGTGGATAAAGAAATGATTTATCAATAAGGAAAGTGATATGGTGGAAAGCAAGTCTGAAAATGGCTTGCTTTTGGCTTTACAATGTAGGCTGCTGATGTATATAATTATGATAAAGAGATAAATTGGAAGTTGTAGATTTTACAGGTTTGTTTTTAGCGAATATAGGAGCTTTATTGAAAATTTCCTCCTTGAAATTAGTATATTATATTACGAAAAATAAAGAACAGGAGGAAATTTTAAAATGGTTATCAGAAAAAAGGGTTGAAGTTATACAGAATAATGAAGAACGTTAAGAGGACATGTTTGGTGAAATGGAAAAATTAGGGATAGAGTACGTGGATTATAAAAAATTGCAGTAAAAGAAGATGAGATATTCAGAGGTGTGAAAGGAGAAAATTGTATGGAAGATCAAAGAAAGAATGAATTAGCAATTATAATAGCGGCAACAGTTGCCTTTGGATTTTTGAGCAGGTTATTAGTACGAATTCCATATATGGTATTTGGAGACTTTTCAAGTGGCTTTTTTATATCGATTGTATTGTGGTGGGTTTATAATTCTGTTTTATTTTGTGTCGCAGAGTCGATGTGTATGGATGGAGGAAATAAGAAGTATATAACAAAAAGTATAATTTTCGGATTTCTTACAACGTTAATCAAGGCTGGGATTGATACTTGTATTGATTTGACGGTAGCCCGTCAGCCGAATATGTTGATACTTACAGCGGTTATGGAAATTTCTATGATATTCTATATCGCAGGACTGTATTATTTTTTGTTTGTAAAGGTAGGAAAAAGAAAGATACAAAAAGAAAAAAAGGAAATTACAGCTTTAGTGACGGTATTCTGCTCACTATTGGTTATGTAGTATATTGGGTGGAGATGGCTTGTAACAAAAAAGCAGGAGAATAATATTGTTTTACAATTTATCAAAAAATATAAAACAATATATCACTAAGCAATTATCAAAATAAGTAAAGAAGGTTTGGTAAATGGTAAATAGTAAAAATTTAACAATCGTAACCATATCAACAATTTTATTTGGACTGCTTTCAAAGTGGTTGGTAGGTGTGCCTTATATGGCATGGGGGTATGTTGATAACTTATTTATAGCATCTTTTATTTTGTGGATGTTTTATAGCACTATACTGTATATGGCTATCAAAATAGAAAATGGGAAAAATGAAAATTATTTAAAACTTGGATTTACTGGAGTTGTGTTCGGTTTGATTTCAGCATGTTTAAAAATGGGGCTGGACGCTATTATAGAACACTTTACGAAATTTGCAGGAAATTTGATTGTTACAGCATTTATGATGGAAATGGGAGTCCTTGTTTTTGGAAGCACTCTTATTTTGGTTTTATATGTCCATGTTGCAAAGAAAAAAGTTTTGTGGAATAAATCCATGAAAAATTTTACTTTAGGATTAGGAGGGATTGTTGGGGTATATGTTACGGTAATTCTTTATTATTTATGGCAGTTAAAACATTGGATGGAGAAATTTGCAGATCTTGATATTATAAAAGAAATTGGAGAAAAACAAGGAATGTTAAATTTATCAACAAAATATGCTCAGGAATCAACCATGGTGGGAATGATTGTATATGTTCTCTTTTTTATAGTTTTATGGATCGCTTTAAAAAAGAATACAGAAAACAAGGAGTTTGATGATAAATTTTAAAAGTTGTAATTTCTATATCATATAATAAAATGCTATCTTGTTAGTAGTGAGTAGGCGTTCTTTGATTTAGGATGATGAAGTACAATGTTAGCAAAAAATTCTTAATTTGTAGATAATATGGATTATGAAGGACAGAAGCATTTTAATTAGTGGAGAATTTACGGTTGCTTTTCTAAGCAAACCCGCTTATAATTTGAGTCGGAACATATTGCTATTATCCACAGTTACCGGGCGAGTGTTATCAATGCTGATAACAAAATGATAACATTAGCCCGTATAGGCAGGATAATATGGATAAATCAAATAATCAAAAGAAAGCGAAACACGACAACAAATAATCACTAAATAAAATTGATTAGTAATTGTCGAGTTTGAATAGTTGGAGCTAAGCTGTAAAGCCTTTGTTTACAAGGGTTTTACAGCTTTTCCTTTATAGGATTGCATTTTCATTGCATTATTTTTCTTCAACTGTTCTGTGATAGATTGCTGTATGTTGATTGCTGGTATAATTAGCAATGCTTTCAGTAGCAGATTGTACTTGTAATATTCCAGTCAGTTTTTTAGCAACTTCAAGATTCGTATTTGGATACAGATGACCATAAGTGCCGAGTGTTGTCTGTATTTTTTCATGTCCTAAACGTTCCTTGATAAGTAAAGGATTTTCGCCCATGCTGATAAGCAATGAAGCGTGTGAATGTCGCAAGGCATGAATTTTAATACGATGAACACCTGCTAAATTTGACAACTTTTCCAAAGCTCTGGGAAGCAAGGTATGAAACTGGAAAAACATCAGAACAGATTGATAAAGAATTTGAGCAGAAACAGAAGAAAGCTATGGAGAAATTCAATGAAGAATTGACAAGCGCTATTTCTGATTTTGCAAAAGAATCTACAAAAGAGACAGTCAAGACAGTTGAAACAAAGAAAAAGGAACGGGAAAAAGAAACAATCGAGGATGGTGTCAGAGATCACTTGCGTGGCTTTTCGAGGACAATTCCGTCATTTTTAATGGCATATGGAGATAATACGGTAACGCTGGCAACTTTTGATACCATCATTCCGGATAAAGTATTTCTGGAAGTGACAAGTATCACACTGGATCAGTTCAAATTCCTCCGTGATGGCGGTGATTATGTGGAGGAAGAAACCGGACAGACCAAGCACTTTGATGGACAGCTATTCGATTCGGTGGTATTTGATGATTCAGTAAAAGAATTTCTTGCCTTAAAGAAAAAGCTTGCCGATTATTTTGATGAAAAGAGCCTAGAGGACATATTTGATTATATTCCACCACAGAAAACCAATCAGATATTTACGCCAAAGACAATGGTTAAGAAAATGGTGGACATGCTGGAGCAGGAGAACCCCGGATGTTTTGACATGCCGGATAAGACATTTATTGATCTGTATATGAAATCCGGTCTGTATATTACAGAGATTGTAAAAAGGCTATATCAGAGTGACGAGATGAAAAAGCAATTTTCAGACAATAAGGAGCGCTTGAAACACATCTTTGAAAAGCAGGTGTACGGATTAGCTCCGACGGAAATCATATATAAGATAGCAACAAGTTACATATTGGGATTTGATGAGGATACGAAAGACATCAAGCATAATTTTAGACAATTAGATGCTTTGCCTTACGCAAAAGATGGAACGTTGGAACAGATGTTGGATGAGCTATATCCTGAGAAGTAATAGATGAGAGACAGAAGGCAGCCGTTTGGCTGTAAGAATTCAAGTTAATCTCAAAATAATATTTTTTGTGAAAAAAAGTTGCATAAAAAATAAAAAGTGATATAATAATGATAAGAGAGAAGAAAAGTGACTTGGAGGAATGAGCCATGATTATAGAGGTAAGAGCAAAAAACTGTTATGCATTTGAGGATGATATTACATTTTCAATGAAAGCAGATATGCGAAATAAAAAATTTGGAGCTAATGTTCACAAAGAGAATAATTTTAATGTCCTTAAAACGGTAGGAATATATGGACCAAACAATGCTGGTAAAACATGTCTAATCAAGTGCATTAGGGCAATAAGAAATGTACTTTTGAATAAGAAGAATGGACTGATGCCGAATATATTTACTGATAGTGATGTATGCGAGTTAGGTGTCACATTTATGGCATCTGGAAGAAAGTTTTCTTATGATTTTAAGTATGACGTAGAAAAAGAAGAATATATATATGAGTCATTTTCGGAGATATTTAAAGATCAGTATAACAACGAAAAGGAAGTTTGCTGGTTGAGAAAGGATACTGTTAGCGAAATATACGAGTGTATTGATGAATCTGTTCAGACTATGATTTCGGTTGTATCGAAGAATAATTTGTTATGCTATGTAGTGGATACAAGTAAATTTGAACATATCAATGAGATGAAACAGATTCTTGTCGGGTTTGCAGAAAAAATTGATATCATCAATATGAATAACATACCTATGCAACACACGATTGAACTCATGAAGAATAAGAATCAGTTGCAGCAAAAAGTTGTTGAGTTCATAAAAAATGCAGACTTGTATATGGATAATTTTGAATATGTGGATATGGATAAGATACAGCTGAAAACTGGTGAAGGTGACGAAAAGCCAGATGAGAAAGTGCTTGATATTCCGGAGAATATTATGGATCAAATCAGATTGGTATCCACATATAAGGGAGTCCATGTGCCAAGTATGATGTTTGATTCCACAGGAACAAAGAAGATTGCAGCCATTGCCAGTTATGTAATTGAAGCACTTGAACAAGGCAGAATTTTAGTTGTGGATGAGTTGGATAGCAGTATTCATTTTAAGCTTACCAGGGCGATTGTTGCGATGTTTAATAATGAGTTGAATACAAGTGCACAGATGATATTTATAGTTCATGATGTAAATCTTATGGATTGCAAGAGAATGTTCCGAAAGGAGCAGATTTGGTTTGTTCATAAGGATGAAGAAGGTGTATATGTGTATTCACTTGCAGATTTTACTGCACAGCAGGGTGTGAGAGATACGACAGATGTTATGGAAAAATATAGGAAAGGTGCGCTTGGAGCTTTACCAGATCCCGAATTGATTAACTCCTTGCTTAGTATTAAAGGTGATGTAAGGGGGGATGATGCCGATGCCAAATAAGCTCCCTAAGTTTTTGGATAATCACAAAATTTGCATTATCTGCGAAGGCAATGAGGAATATGAATATCTAAATCGGTTAAAGAATTTAAAAGTGTGGAACGAGCAATATGATATCTCATTGGTTAATGCCGGTGGAAATGGAAATATTCCGGCGAGATATCAGGACCGCTATCAAAATGGAGCAGACGAACTTGTACTTGTATTCTGTGATACAGAAAAGAAACCTCATGAGCAGTATGAAGACATTAAACGTAAGATTAATGAGTTTCATGGTGTGGATAATGCTGCAGATGAAGTGATTATATTTGGAAATCCTTGTACGATGCAGATTATATCTAAGCACTGGACCGATAAAAATTTGAAATCACCAGCAAAACCAGTGAACGCTCCCTTGATAAAGGAATATACCGGGGTGGAGAATTATAAAGGGAGAGCGGATCAGATTCATGAGGTTATGGAACATGTTACTGCGGAGAATTATGTGGATATGAGTCAACGAGTGAGAAAGCTGGATTCGGATGATTCTGTTACTGGTAGCAGTAATTTTGGAAAGTTCATAAAGCTGTTTGAGAGTGATGACAGTGGGTGGATTGAAGCAATAAATAAAAAAATTGAATAATATAAGGAGAATAGAGAGGTAAATTGGATGAATCCACAAATTAAAGATCATTTTTATGATCAGTTTCTTAAAGAACCAACAAAAGACAATTTTCGGGATTTTATGAAAAAGTCATGTGGTGAATTAAATGAAATGGATTTTAAAGAGACTTGGATAGACAAAGGTCCGTTGGCAAAAATTATGTTGGCTATGGCAAATAATGGTGGAGGAATTATCATATTCGGTGTAAAGGAAAATGAAGATAATACATTTGATGTTTTAGGACTGGATAATCTGAAGGATACTGCTGACATTAGTAATAGTATTTCTAGGCTTGTTTCATCGAGTTTGGATTATGAGGTATTTAATTTTGTTTTTGATTCGGATGTTTATGGAGAATTTGAAAATAAAAAGTTTCAAATCATGGTTATACATGATACTCCAGAAAGATTACCTTTTGTATCACTTGGACAATCTGAAAAAATAGAAAAAGATGTAATATATGTTAGAAGAGGGACAAAATCAGAAAAGGCAACATCTGAAGAAATTAACAGAATAATTGAAAGAAAAATTGCAACTATATATTCAGAAAATACGGATATGTCTTTAGACCAACATCTGGAGCAATTAAAAAAACTGTATTCAGAATTGCCTCAAAAAATACGAGTGTTAGTTCGAAAAGGCTCTCAACCAAACTTTGCAGCAGCGCTAAAAGTATTTGGAGAACGTATAGGGGCACTGTATGGAACTCCAGATGAATATGAGGAAAAGGATAATCCCAATTATCCTGATGAAGGATATGAGGCATTTATTTTGAGAATGATAGATGCAAAGAAATTGAAGATAGAGAAAGTATTAGATTTGAAATGATTGCTGACTTGAAAAAGTAAATTCCAGTGCAAGTAGGTGGTGGAATTTAGAATTTCATTTTTTACATTAGATTACCATTTGGAAATATGTTGTATAATGGGGGCAAGAGTGATAAAATAATACCGAACATGGTTCTAGTGGTCTAAGAGTAAGACGTTTATCAGATGATAAAAGATAGTGGTGCAAATCCACTCTAAAAGTTCATAAAGTTTATGGATTTTTAGAATGGATTTGCAAAGAGGAAGTAGTAAAAATGACATTAATTGTAGGGTGGTTGGCTTGTGATCAGAGAGGCCCATGTTCTGCATATATAGCCAGTGATAGTAGAATTTCTGATAATAGGAACTTTTATGATTATAGCCAAAAGACATTTGCATTAAAAAATACTCCTGATATATTAGGGTATTGTGGAGAAACATTATTTACATATCAGATATTAACTCGCTTAACAAGTATGTGTGATGTGGGAATGTTGTTATCAGCAGACATGGATTATCAAGATAGAAGTGAGATTATTTTTAATGAAATCAAAAGAGCACATTCAGCATACAAACTTAATAATGGAATTATTAAAATATATCATATAGGGCGAAATAAAAAAAGAATATTTGATGCGAACGTATACTTTTGGAATGGAATAATATGGGAGAACATAAAAATACATACTGATTTTAAGAAGTCAAAGAACCTTTTTTCAGATGGAAGTGGGAAAAAAGAATATGATGAGAACTTTTTAAGGTTCAAAAATGGAAATAACGAAAGCACAAGTAGAAATTATTTCCATTGCTTTTGTGATATTGTAAAAAATGTCAAGGATAAGCATACAGGAGGGATTCCGCAACTAGTTGGTCTATATAATGGAAGCAAATTCAATGGCATGTATCATGGAACGATTGTAGATGGACAAGCATATTATCAAGGATTAAAAATGGGAAATGTATATGGAATGTCCAATATAAGATGGTACAATGAAAATTTTGAAATATGTGATTGGAATACGAAACAACGCGAAGCTAATGCGATGGTTCAACCAATATCAAAAAAGGCAACTCCCTGACTCTCCATTCTAAAGAAAAAATACAGTAGGGGGAGAGCGAGGTGCTTTTCAAGGGGGAAATAGACTCCCCTTTTGAAATCAGGGTATCTCCAAAATCAGGATAATATAGATTTTATGGCAACAAATTGGCAACAGAAAATCAGCGAGCCAAAATAATATATGTAACAGAGATAAAATAACGGTAGAAAAAAGATAAAAACTAAACAAATATGTTTAAAAATATCTTTGGATTTGCCGAGTTTGAATAGACACCACATCTCTGGGAAGCCTTATTTTGTAGGCTTTCCAGAGATTTTTCTCTTTTGTTGGCTACAAATTGGCTACACCTGCCATTTGGCTACCATTCGGAACTGTCGTTCCGTTCATCACATTTTCAAGCTGAGCAGCTACTTCTGCCTGCTTATTCGGATACAGATGACTGTAAGTATTTAAGGTCGTCTGTATTTTTTCATGTCCGAGCCGGTCTGCGATCAGAAGAGGCTGGCATCCCATTTCGATCAGAAGATTCGCATGGGAGTGGCGGAGATCGTGTACCCGGATTTTTTTAACTCCTGACTTCTTACATCCACGGAGCATTTCATGGTTCAGAAAACTTTTGGTGTAAGGAAACAGTCTGTCATCCGGCTGGATCTCATAACACTTATTCATATACTCTTTCAGACAGTTAGCAAGGGTTTGTATGAAATTTGGTGTTTTATAAAAATGTGTAGATTTTTAATTTCTGATGAAATTGGATTTGAAGCTCAAGGTTGGATATTTGACGAATTTAGAAATGAAAGTATACTTATCCCTGATTTGGTACCTGGTACAAAGGTAGAGTTTCATAAAGAAAATATAAAAATAAAAGTATATTATGACTCAACAATACCAGGAGTAATAAGCAGTACAAATAAAGAAAATGCACCAGTGTTTGCGGCTACTAAGCATACAAGACCAGATATAAAATTTGATTTATATAAAGATGATATTTATTGGTGTTCACTAATTTTTGAAGTAAAATACAGAAATATTCAAAAATTGTGGGCTTACAATGATTCTAAATGTAAAGAACAAATTAGAGCTTATAAAAATGATTATAAGTCAAAATATTGTAGAGGATTGGATCCGGAATTTGTCGTGAGGAAAGTAAATCCAGTGGATAGAGTGTGGGTGTTAAATCCTTCTCACTCATCTGAAGACGTTATAAATAAGAAAAATGAAGGTATTAAATTTGTTCAACTTATACCAGGGGAAGACCATAGTAATATCATTACGGAATTGCAGGAAGAAATTAATATGGCTTTAGGCGGTGAACTCATTTAATAATAAAGATAGGTAAAAGTTTTGATTTTATATACTGAGGGAAGATAAATATGGATAGTCATGAAATAATGCAAAGAATTGCAAATTCACGCATAGTTTTTAGAGATAGTTTTCGAGATTTAGAACATTTCTATAATACCATAAATAAAGATGAAATTAGATTCACGATTGTATCAAGTGATCAGCTTATAAAAAAATTTTATTGTGATGGTTTAAGATTTGTGATGAATTATCTATCTTCTATGTACGCATTAAAGTCTTTGGTGCAGGCGCAAATAAACAACTTAAATATAACGGAAGAATTTAAAAAAGAATATGCTTGTAAAATAAAATACAACTTCAGAGATAACGCATTGGCAATGTTTGTCGAAAGTTGCCGCAATGTTTTTGTGCATGAAGGAATTCCGTTTGCAAAGATTGTTTTTACAGGCCAAAAGATAGAGCTATTAGTTGATGTGAAAGAGCTACAAAAAAGTCCGTATTTTGAAAATAAGGGAAAAGCTTATATTAAAGATAAAGATGTAATCAATTTTTATGAAGTGTGTAGGGAACACTATAATCTTACAAATTCTTTTTATGAATGGTTTTGGTCGAATATTCAATTTAATATTTCTGCAGAACATAAGTAAATAATTTTGAGAATGGGATTTGATAAGATATAGTACCAATATTCTCTGAATGTCTTTATTGTATCAAAGAAGAAAATGTATGAGATAGTAAAGACAGATATTGAATATACATAAGTCAAAGTGTTAAGATATGTATTAGCTAAAGAGTCTATCATAGAATATGTCTAGAAAATAAAGTGACATAAAAAATGCACAAGTGTGTGGATTTATACCAAAACAAGTTCTGAAATTAAAAAATGTTAATAGAAGGTCGATTTATTGAGGGAATTGTGTGCGGAGTTAAGATTCTACAGGAAACTACATTAAACCTTTTGGTGATCGGAATAAGGAAAGATAGGTGAATGAATTGGGGAAAAAAATATTTGTATCTTATAAATATAAAGACAATGATGTGAAGATGATGCCTAACGTTACACAACCAACTTGGCCATGTGATTATGTTGATTACATAAAAAATAAAGTGTTGTGTGATGATGATATTTATAAAGGTGAAAATAGTGATGAAGATATTTCTTCGTGGAGTGAGGATGCCATTTGGAATCATTTAAAGAATAAAATTTATGACAGTACACTTACAATTGTTTTGATATCTCCCAATATGAAAGAAACTGGAAAGTGGCAGCGTTCGCAGTGGATTCCATGGGAAATCAGTTTTTCGGTGAGAGAGACGACACGAAATAATCGAACAAGTCATAGGAATGCATTGCTTGTTGTTATCTTACCTGATAAAAGTGGATCGTATGATTATTATAATAAAAATAATCTTTTCCCTATATTGAAGAGTAATATTGAAAATGGTTATGCTTATGTAGTTACGTGGGATGACTTTTTAAGTTATCCTCAGGTCGATATGAACATTGCATTTGACCACAAAGATAGTACACCTTCCTATAAAATAGTTAAATCAGTTTAAGATTACTATGACATAAAGTTTTATTTATTGAAGATAGAATGATAAAAAGTGACCAACTATAATGTAAAATAGAACATGTGATTAAGGAAGAAAAGTCTTCCTTTGAAGTAGGCATAAAAGGAGGCCCGAATTTGAATAGAGATATTTTGTCATTTATTGATAAATATGTAAAAGAAATTAAAGATAACAGTGCAGCTATGTTTATTGGAGCTGGCTTTTCTAAAAGTGCAGGATATGTAGATTGGAAAAATTTGCTCAGAAATGTAGCAGAAGATTTAGACCTTGATATTGATAAGGAATATGATTTGGTTTCTTTAGCACAGTATTGCTATAACAAAAACGGAAACAGAAGCATTATAAATGATGTGATTTTTGATGAATTCACTAAAGAGAAAGATGTGGATGAAAATCATCGAATCATTGCTCGCCTACCTATTTCGACATATTGGACAACAAATTATGATTCATTGATTGAAGATGCTTTGATTGAAGAAAAAAGAGTTGTGGATGTAAAGTATAATAATAAACAACTGTCCCTTACCAAGCCACACAGAGATGCGATTGTGTATAAAATGCATGGTGATAGGAGTAATCCAGATGAAGCAATCTTGATAAAAGATGATTATGAAAAATATTATAGAGATCATGCCCAATTTATCACTGCGCTGAGTGGAGATCTGATATCGAAAACTTTTTTGTTTGTTGGTTTTAGCTTTTCTGATCCTAATATAGATTATATATTGAGTAGAGTCAGGATTGATTATGGAAACCAAAACAACAGACAACATTATGCAATTATGCGCAAAGTGAATACAAATGATTATGAGGATCGAGCGGAATATGAATATGCGAAGCGCAAGCATGAGTTTTTTGTTGAGGATCTTAAACGTTATAATATTCGTGCTTTACTAATAGACGAATACAGTGAGATTACGGATATATTAAATGAAATTAGCAAGAGATTGAATCAGAATAATATTTTTATTTCTGGAAGTGCAAAGGAATATGGAGACTATACGGAAAAGGATGCATTAGAATTAATTAATATATTGAGCCAACAGTTAATAGCACAAGATTTTAATATTATTTCTGGCTTTGGTTTGGGTGTAGGGAGTGCTGTGATAACCGGAGCCTTGCAAGAAATATATATGAATAAAAAGCGTGTAAATGAAGATAGACTTTTGTTACGTCCATTTCCTCAAGGAATTATTGACGATAGCACTCGGCAAAATTTGTGGAAAAAATATAGAGAAGACATGATTTCACGTGCAGGAGTATCTGTTTTCTTGTTTGGAAATAAGTTAGTAGATGGTAAAGTGGTATTGGCAAATGGTATGAGATCAGAATATGAAATTGCCGTAGATATGCATAATTTGATAGTTCCGGTAGGTTGCACAGGATACATTGCACAGGAAATTTGGAATGAAATCAATAAGAATCTATCTGCTTACTATACGCATATCGATGATCCATTAAAAGATGCATTTGCTAAATTGAATTTGAAATGTAGTAACCATGATTTGGTTAATAATATTATTTCGTTTATTAGATTGTTTAAAAATGGAAAACATAGTCCAGTGTAACATAGAAAAAGGAGATATTATGGCACATAAAACTTTTATTTCATACAAATGGAGCGAAGCTCAGCAGCTTAGAGATGATATTATTGACGCACTTGGGGAGGATGCATCTTATTATAAAGGAGAAACAAGTGATTCGCCTGATTTGACTGATACAACAACGGATAATATTAAGAAAAATTTGAGAGATATGATGTATGATACATCTGTTACAATTGTTATTATTTCCCCACACATGAAAGAAAGTAAATGGATAGATTGGGAAATAGAGTATTGTTTAAAAGATGAAACCAGAAAAGGAAGAACATCTCATAATAATGGTGTTGTGGGAGTTATTATGAAATACAATGGAGGATATGATTGGTTTAAAACGACACATAGGAATGCAGATGGTTGTTCATCGACTACATATGAGGAATCGAAAGTATATGATATTATAAATAACAATCGTTTTAATCAAAATCCAAAAAAATATAGTTGTGCTGTATGTAAAACAGTAAATTCATTAACAGGATCTTATATTGCATATGTTGATGAGGAAACTTTTTTAGCAAACCCATTCAAATATATCAATAATGCTTATGATAAGAGTGAAAATGATGCGTCGGGTTACGACTTGACCAAGACTAGATAAAAGAATGCTGTTTGACAGAAATAAGCTTCTTAACTGCAGAATCAAATTTAAATGAGAAGTAACAGATAGTGATGAGATGTAATAGTTTTGTTACGTGTTTGTAAAAGGTGTTAATCAGTCCTTTGATTTATAAGGTTTTGCAGTTGTACGAATGTTATCTCAGTATCCGAAAGAGAACTTGTAAGACACCAGATAGAATTCACAATGAATCATAATAATCTGATGGCGATGAATAAATTTTTGTGAGGTGAATAAAAAATCGTGGCTACATTTTGGCTACAAAAATATTATGAACGAAGCGGATTGTGCGTACAAATCATTATAAAATGAATAAAAAACGTATTGATAATGCACTTTAATAGCAACTGTACAAATATAAAAGTGGAGTTTGAATAATGTACATGAGCCAAGAAATGCCGAATTTACAGCGTTTCTTGGCTCGTTTTTTGCCCGGTGACAATCAAATGACAATAATTTTGGAAATTACTCAAAAAAAATTTTGTATTCACATTCAACTTGATCAAAAGAATCATTTCGGGAATCATCTTTAATTCCAATTACTTTAGTAAGAGCAATTTTTCCGCTTTCATTTATCCAAACTATAACATCATTTATATCGGCTGTTCGACATCTTGATGAAAAATCAGTTTCATTTATATCAGAGAGGGAGATATTTTCAATATTGTTTACTTGCTTTATTCTGCCGATGGAGGTTATATTATTACAATCAGAATATGCATGAATGGAAGTATCACTTGCTTTGCTCCATTTTGTAGAAAAACTATAAATTCCCGAACCAATAGTGAATTCGCCATTGTTATTTGAATAATCAAATGAGAATTTAGAAATAATTGAGCAAAAGTTAGTATGTAAAGATGAGTGTTTGCCTGTACCTTCAAAGCGTACTAAATTCATTTTAATTAATTTCCCTATGTGATGCTTGATGGAAGCAATAGAAAACCCTAAAATTTCAGCAACTTTAGAATAAGTTATATTCATATTTGCTGGATTATGTATTACTTCTAGAATGGCTAAATCAATATTTTGTAAATCGGGATATGCATCTTTTAGCATATCTTTAGGAAATTCTGTTAGATCACTACTTCCACTTGTTTTTGCTATTTTATCCTGCAAGGTATCAATAATTTGAGATTGGTAGTTTTCAATTGAATCGGCTCTTACCCAACCAGGAGATGGAAAATCTATAACAAGTTTACTGAGTGCAATTGGTACGTTAAGTGCTAATTCGGTTTGATTCTTCCAAATTGTCGCAAGACGAGTTTTCGTTGCTTTCTCTCTAAATGCTTTCAGCTTTGATTGCTTAAGAGGATCGGTATCCTTTTTATCTTCAGAAACCGAACTGTTTTCATCTAAAGCAAATACGAGAATAGGAATTCCTTTGGACAATGCATAGTCGTATTCCATTTCCGTATAACTTATTTGAGTGTCTTCATTAATAGTTCCGTAACGTTTACCTATAATGAGTAGATAGTAATCACATAGGTCGATGACCTTGGTTATTACTTTGAATTGTTCGGTATTCGAAGCAACGAACATTTCCATTCCTGCTGGAATAAAATCCATTTTTAGTAATGCGTCAATTATTAATCTTCTTTCATCTATCAAATCAGTATATGTTGAGCTAATGAAAATTTGGTATTTTCTAAAATTATCTGTTGACATATTATTCCACCTTCATATTTGTAATTGGTAATTTATTCCTTCTTAGGTTTCCTTTTCCTCTTCACATAAGAGAAATCCGGAAACAAGTCTTTTAACAATTCAGCAGTTTCTTCTACATCGTCATATTCATCCATATTTTGAACAAGTAGCTGGTCGTCATCATCAAGATTCAACGAAACAGTATACTCTTTATTGGGGTCTGTTGGGGTCATTGGGTACTTTACCTCTTTGAGATAATATTCCGTTTCTGATATTTCTTCATCCTCTAGCTTGTCTCGTAAACGTGCCCAATACTCAACCATCTTTCGGAAGTTATTAAGGTCTTCCTGTGGACGGGGACCAGCACTTGGAAGCCTATCTTCAAATTTGAAGCATATTTCTCCATTTTTCATAGTAGGTCGTAGTCCGTATGCCCATTCAATGTCAAATAGTACATGAAGTGCACTGAATATATTGGCAACATCAGGATCAGATAATGCATAAAAACTGACACCTAGATTGTTTGCAATACTTAATAAAGTCGCTTCATCCGGATATCTGTTTCCGAGTTCATAGTTTCTAATAGTAGATTCATTTAATCCGCATTTCTCTGCTAATTCCTTTTGCGTCATGTCAGATGCAATTCTGGAATTTCGAATCAAATATCCTACTCGGCTGGTGAATTTCTCGCCCATTTTTACTGCTCCTTATAAGGTTAATGAGGGTTGTAGCATGCACGACGACACGAGGTACAAAACATGCATCTGCATACATTATATCATCAACAGTGCAAAAGTGAACTGCTAATATAATACACATCACAACCGTTCAAAAATGAACTGAATAATAAAAACGAAAGAGAGGAGGAATTAGCTTATGGAGAACAAGAGATTTTTGACAGCGCAGGATGTCATGGAAATGTTGGGAGTTTCACTATCGTATTCCTATAAACTGATACGAAGGTTGAATGCAGAACTTGAGGCTGATGGATTCGTGACAATAAAAGGACGTGTCAGTACACAGTATTTTATGAAACGAATCTACGGGCTATCTACGGATAAGGAGGTGGGATAGATGGCAGTTATCAAGAATCATAACTACATATTGATGGATGAGAATGTTCATTCTGCGCAAGATGCAATAGATAAAATGATTCCTATAAGAGAATATGTAATGATGCACCCGGATATTTATTTTGCTTGTAAGGCTTTGAATTACAGAACTTTTGCTGAAAAATGGGATGGGAATAGACCGTTATCAGTTCAAGTAAATTGGGATGCAATTAATAATAGATTAGTTCCCGAACTTGTTTTTGACAAGCCATTAATAGTAAAAGGTAATGAGGTGGCTGAAAGACTTATTCATTATATGCGGAAATTAAATATTAGAACAACAGAAGATATTGATGAGGATAATTCGGGAACTGATAAAATAGTATAGAGGTGACAAACATGGCTGTTATTTTAGAAGAAAGAGGGCGTGGTAAATTTAAACCCGCTCCAGATTATAAAGTTGATGAAGTAAAAGAACTTCTAAATAAAAAAATTGAAGAAGAAAGACAGGCATTTGCAGATTGTAGTGAAGAGATTGAGTTTGATAAGCTTAACTATGATTCCAATAAGTGGAACCTGCTGTCGCTATTTTCGGGATGCGGTGGTCTGGATTTGGGCTTTGAATTAGCAGGCTTGATTGACTGGTGTGGACTTATTATTTGGGTATATACAAAAAGCCTATATTTACTTTATAATAGATTAAGAAGATTTTTAATATTAATGCGGGGCGATATAATGGAAATAGAAAATAGATATGTGGTGCTGGATGTAGAAACGAACGGGCTTTCTTCATTGAGAGATGATTTATTATCTATATCAATTTATAAACCAGATGATGGGAAAATGTATGATCGTTTTTTACCTTTGGAATTAGCTAAGAAAGTGTTTACAACACATATCAATGGTATTACAAAGAATGACTTAAAGGGAGCTACTCCTTTGAAGCAAAAAGAAGTTAACGAATTGATACAAACATTTGAATTGGATAAAAGGGTAATATTGACATTTGGTAGTCTTGATGAAAAATTTATAAAGAATTATTTTAGACGAAAAAATTTGTATGGATTTGAAAAAATGTCTTTTTATAATTTTAAGAAAGATATAATATTATCACGATTTTCAGGAGGGAATGTTACAAAAGACAATTTGTGTAATCTTTTTGGCATTAAGAATGTACAAGAAGTACATACTGGTGCAAATGACTGTGTTTTAGAGTGGGAATTATTTAAAAAAATCAATGGGAAAAAGCTGCTTATAACTGATGATAACGTATTCGAAATGAATAATGATTACATAATCCCTGTTAGTTACTTAAGTAGTCATCCAAATTTAAAATTATACATAGGAGATTTGCCGAATATCTTATTTGAGCAAAAGATAATTAAAGAATTCGAAGTCCATAGTGAAAAAATAAAAAAATTTCCGACTAATTTTAATGGTATGACAGTGGAACATTTAATCAATACGCAGCTACATGTTAAGAAAATTGATTCCCTGTCGTTTTTATATGCTAATAAAAGCAAATTGAAATATATCGGAGTGTTACCATCTGCGTATGATATAGTGCCGATGAGTTTTAATAAGGATGGGACGATTACCGCAGTAAGAAAGCAAGACAAACGGATGGAACAAGAAATAAATAGTTTCATACAGGCTATTAAAAGGGAAATACAACCTATGATTCAATTTATTGCAGAGGATATTTTTCATGGACAGGATATTGCATCGCAAGAATTAGTGGTTCATCCTGAAAATAAGATTTTAGCATTGTGTGATCTTTCTACGCCAGACACGGTAATGGAGATTAAAACAAATTATACAATGAACATTTATAATATTAAAGAACAATTGTATTATGAATCAAAGGGGCGAGAATGTTATTTGTTACAGACAGATTGGAGTTCAATGCCAGATTGTTTGAAATTTGTAATTTCAAAAGTGACTTTTTCAATAGGAGAATCTAAAAGAAGGCGATCTTTAGAAAGCAGGTGGAAAGAATTCCAAAATAAAATTAAAAATGAAAATATTGTAGTTACAAGGTATGTGAATAGCAATACAAAGGTGAATTTGAAATGTAAATTATGTGAGCATGAATGGGAAGCTTCTTGTTCAGCGATTATTAAAAATCCAGTTTGTCCATTTTGTAATCCGATAGTAAAACATATTGCTAAAGATACTAATAAAGTAAGTGAAGAAGAAAGAACTCATTTAAGAAAAATAAAATATTATAGCAAAGTTATGGAGGTAAGCAACGGAAAGCTAAAAGCACATAACTATACAGGTTCTAAGAATTTGGTAGATGTGGAATGTGTTGTGTGCGGCTATAAGTGGACAACAAGAGCAGATCATTTACTTAGTAGAGCATATTGCCCTATTTGTAGAAAAAGAAAAGTTAGATAAGGCGGTGTAGTTGTGAGAACAAAATTGGTATATTCAAGTATTGAAGATTCGCTGGGATATGGAGTTGGCTCAGGTGATACTGAAAGGTATGAATATGAATGTCCATGTGGTAGTGGAAAAGTAGTGGAAGAACATGATAATATACCTGGATTTCGTGACCACGATGTATATATTTCTTGTGAGAAATGTAAGCGAAAGTATATTTTAGATATCAGTAAAGGTGTAAGAAACTGGGAACTTGTAGAAAAATAATATTTTATAAACAAAATGAGATGGAATTAATGTTGATCTATATAGGAGATGATACATAATAAATGAAGAAGAGGATTGTATTAGTGCTAAGTGTTTTTTTGGTAATATCACTTATAGGAAATGTAGTGTTATTAATGAAACTAAGTGATAAAAACAGCAATAGTGAATTAGAGAGTGTATATGATTTAAATAATGTTCCAGATGAACTAATTGGAATTTGGGAAGCTAAGGCAGGAAGAAAAGTGGAAATTTTTGAAGATGGTAAAGTATACTGGACATATAATGCATCTGGTGCAATATATACAGGGTATATAGGGAAAATTAACGGATACTCTATCGTGTTATCTCAAGAATATGAGGGAAATGGGCAGGGAAATTATCAATCGATGTCAGAAGTATCAGAAAAAGAATTACAAAATACGTATATAATTTATGATATTACGATGCATGGAGAGGAAGCGTTTTCTGCACAAAATGTAGATTCTAGAGAATACGCATGGTCATTTATAAAAAGCAAGTAAAATGAGTGAAAAATGAAATTAAATCAACATTTTTACAAAGAGATGGTTGTTCCAGTGGCATGTTTATGTTATGATATTTTTATGGAAACATTTTGGCAACAGAAAATCAGTAAGCCAGAATAATTGATGTAATTGAAGTAAAAAACGGTGTATATTTGCATAAAACTTAAACAAATGTAGTTAAGAGTAGCAAAGGACACGCCGAGTTTGAATAAACAAAAATGCTTAGTAAACCCAGCATTTATGCGGGTTTGAAGCATTTTTAAAAGTCTTTTGATAACAAATTGATAGCAGTTGCATGAGAGCCATTATTCTTATAACCCGGTGGTTTTCGGGTTAGAGAATGATTGACAGGTGGTTGTGCAACAAATAAATCTATATCACAAACGAAGCCCTTAGCTATGAGTATAAAACTCATGGCTAAGGGCTTTTTTGTCGTCTTTATTCATGACAATAGAATACTCGCAGAGCGTGTATTCTATTGTTTATCTGGTTTGAGTTGATCTTGGAACATTTCGACCAGAGCGTCGCTAAGTGCCTGTAATGGAAATTTTGCCCATTATTGTTGGATAACAGTAGGGGGTCTTTATTCATAACATTGAAAATGACAGTAGGATATTTCTTAAAATTCATGGAGTACTTAATACAAGTATGATAAGATTAAATAAATAGAGTTGTCAAATTGTCAGAAACGGAGAAAAAATGATCAGTGGAAATATAAAAAATAATTTACAAAAAGAGATTCCGATTTTTACAGCGATGATACGGGATCTGTATGAGAAATTGGATAAAAAATTTCACTTAAACGGAGCAAGCGTACCGGTAACGTTTGGCTATGATATCGAAAAACTAGGATCTTACACGAGGCAAAGTGCTCATGAAAAGGAGCATTTTTATTTTTCACTTCCGTTTATTGCATATGAGGTAAAAAATCCGCTGTCAAAAGAAGACCGCATGGATTTGTTCAAGCACGAATATGCACACTACATGCAGTACAATATGGAAATCCCTGAAAAATATAAGTGGCAGGCAGGGACGCATGGAAGTGCATGGAAATATTGCTGTTCGCTTGTGGGTGCTGCTCCGACACCTTATTACAAGGCGGGGGAAGCGTTGATGAATCATGATTATGACCGGGTATTAAAAAGCAGGATTCATGACCGGACGGTGCCCATTCGGGATACCTATCAGCGATTGCAGAAGGAACAGAAGAAAAAGGATGAGATCGTTCGTTTCAAACCAGGCGATACGGTTACACATCCGAAATTTGGAAGTGGAATTGTAGAGGAAATCACGCAGAGATCCGGTGGCGTACATCTTCGCATTCGATTTGACAGTGAAGTAAAATGCATCGATCAGAAATGGCTGGTAAGAAAAAATTATATTCCACGAGGATAATCTGGTAAGTGTAGTGGGAAAATAAAAATAGTATATCGAAAATCCAACCAGAAAATCCAGCTGGAAGAGATTTCTGTAAAGAATATTTCGGGAGTTCATAAATGGCAACAGGAGGAAAAACACATGTGTACAGCGGCGACCTATAAAACAAAAGATTTTTATTTTGGGCGAACTCTGGATTATGAGATATCGTATGGAGATCAGATAGTGATCACTCCGAGGAATTATGTATTTGATCTGCGAAATGGCGGTCGGCTGACAAGTCATTATGCTATGATTGGCATGGCATGCGTGATGGAGGAGTATCCTTTATATTATGATGCAGTGAACGAAAAAGGACTCGGGATCGCCGGTCTTAATTTTGTGGGAAATGCGCATTATAAAAAGCCTGTGGATGGAAAAGACAATATCACACAGTTTGAGCTGATTCCCTGGATTCTTGGAAAATGCGCTACGGTTAAAGATGCACGGAAGTTACTGGAACATATGAACCTGATCAACACTACATTTTTGGAAAATCTTCCGGTTGCGCAGCTGCACTGGATGATCGCAGATAAAGAGGAGTGCATCACGCTGGAATCCGTGGAAGATGGACTGAAGATTTATGAAAATCCAGTGGGGATTCTTACGAATAATCCGCCGTTCCCATATCAGATGTTTCATTTGAACAATTATATGCAGCTTTCTGTGGAGAACAGAGGTAACACGTTTGCAAAAGGTCTGGAGCTGAATCCGTACAGCCGTGGAATGGGAGCGATGGGGCTTCCGGGAGATCTGTCTTCTCAGTCGAGATTTGTCCGAGCTACTTTTGTAAAAATGAACTCTCTTTCCGGCGATTCGGAAGAGGAAAGTGTCAGCCAGTTTTTTCATATCCTTGGCAGTGTGGATCAGCAGAGGGGATGCTGTAAGCTTGGGGAAGACAAATATGAGATTACGCTGTATACTTCCTGCTGTAATACGGATAAGGGAATCTACTATTACACCACTTACGACAATCATCAGATCAGTGGCGTGGACATGCACAGGGAAAATCTGGACGGGGACAGACTGATCCAGTATGCTCCGATCAAGGGAGAACAAATTTGCATGCAGAATTAAATTATGGAGATAAAAATGACCAAAGAAGAATGGTATCGGCAATTATTTGAGCGGATCGAACACTCCAGATTTCGCAGCAGTTTTCATTTAAAACAAAAAGATATTGATTATATTAATGAAAAAGGGGTGGACACGATCCGGGAACATGCCAGAGATTTTATTGCAAAGAGAGAAGCACCGGCAGTTATTCCCAATGACGGTAAGCAGACGCCGATGAAAGGACATCCTGTATTTATCGCACAGCATGCCACCGCGACCTGTTGCAGGGAATGCATCCGAAAATGGCACAAGATACAGCCCGGAAGGGAATTGAGTCAGGTACAGCAGGAATATCTGGTGGATGTGATCATGACCTGGATACAGAAGGAAATGGAGAAGAATACAGATTAAGCAACAAGATGGAGAATATCAGAATCATGATTACAAGAGAAGAAGCATTTAATCTGCTGAAAAAATATAACAAGGATTCTTTTCATATTCAGCATGCGTTGACGGTTGAGGCGGTTATGAAATGGTACGCAAGGGAACTCGGTTATGCTGAGGAAGAGGAGTACTGGGGCATCGTTGGACTGCTGCATGATATTGATTTTGAACTGTATCCGTCAGAACATTGTCTGAAAGCACCGAAAATGCTGAGGGAAGCGGGTGTGTCCGTTTCTGAAAAACAGGTTTAAACATGCTGGAAACAGACAATGTTTATACTGTTGCTTAAAAAATAGAGATGTGCTAGAATAACTTACAATCGTACAGATTACGGACCGAAAAGGATAACGACTGTGCATGCTTTTTTGCATGCCAGCGCTATCCTTTTTGTTTATTTGGAAGGAGTAAAAACACATGTATCTTCTCATTGATAATTTTGATTCGTTTGTATATAATCTGAAAGCTTATTTTCAGGAGATCGGACGGGAAGTTCTTGTAAAACGCTGCGATCGGATCTCGTTGCAGGACATTGAGGAACTGCAGCCGAAGGGGATTATTTTGTCTCCGGGTCCGAAGCGGCCGTGGGATGCAGAACTTTGCGTAGAAGTGGTAAAACGGTTTCAGGGAAGGATACCGATTCTTGGGGTCTGTCTGGGACATCAGGTGCTGGGATATTGTGCAGGAGCCGTGGTGGAAAAAGGAGATGCGCCTATGCATGGAAAAGTCACAGCAATCCATACCCGGGGTACAGGGCTTTTTTTAGGTTTGCCGGAGCGTTTTCAGGTAACAAGATACCATTCTTTGGTCGTTCGTGAAGAGAGTCTGCCCACAGAATATCAGGTGGATGCCTGGTCAGAAGATGGTGCGGTCATGGGATTTTCTCATAAAACGCTTCCTTTGTATGGCGTGCAGTTTCATCCGGAGGCGGTGCTTACTGAGTATGGACATGAGATACTGGAGAAGTTTTGCCTGATTACAGAAAAATATGAGAAAAGTAGAAAATATGTTTGAAGGCTAAAGAAGTTTGAAGAGAAAAACAAATTCATCAGGAGTTTTTTACTGAATGAAAAGACAGAAAAACAGAAGAAAGCATTTGGAGCAGAACATGTATAGAAAACAACGAAAAATAAAACAATTACCGTACTATATCCCAACTACAGAAATATTTCAGTTATACGAGAACGAACCGGCATGCGCATTTCTGGATTCATCTCTGGTCAATGATCTTGGACAGTATTCTGTGATCGGAAGATGTCCGTATCTGAAACTGGTAAAAGATGGTAATAACTTCTGGATCAATGGAAAACAGGAAGAGGAAATGTCATTTGAAGATTATATGCGGAAGTATCTGATGGAGCATGAAGACAGCAATGACACTGGTCTGCCAATCATGTCTGGCGCCATAGGATATTTTTCTTATGATTATGGAAGAGAACAGATGGAAGTTCCAAGTGGAGAGGAAGAACTGGTAAAAATCCCGGAAGCGGTGTGGACGTTTTATGACTGTTTTATCATAGAAGACCGAAATGAAAAAAAGACATATCTGGTAGCAAATGGTATCACAAATGATGCGTGGAAGCAGATCTGTGAGATGGAAGAAAGCATTTTAAAATTAGGGGAAAATTCTGAAACATACATATATTCAGAAGATACAGACGATACTATAATAAAGAAAGTGTATGAGATCAAAGTGCAATCCAATTTTGAAAAAGAACCATATAAGCGGGCAATCGGCCAGATGATCCGATACATCAACGAAGGAGATATTTATATCGCAAATATGACGCGGCATCTGGTAATTGAAAGCGATAAGCCACCGTTGAAAGTTTTTTATGATCTTCGAAAGAATAATCCATCTCCGTTTGGCGCCTATATGGATCTTGGAGAGTATCAGATCGTCTGCGCTTCGCCGGAACGTTTCCTGAAAATGAAAGACCATCATGTTACGACCCGTCCGATCAAAGGAACCAGGAAGCGCGGACACACACCGGAAGAGGATGCATTGCTTCGTCAGGAACTGCAGCAATCAGAAAAAGATAAAAGCGAGCTGTTAATGATCGTGGATCTGGAGCGTAATGATCTGAACCGGGTATGCAAGCCGGGAAGCGTAAAGGTGACGGAACTTTTTACCGTGGAAGAATACGCCACGGTATTTCATCTGGTATCCAGCATTGAAGGAGAACTGGAGGAGGGGAAAAATGCAATGGATCTTCTGGAAGCCGCATTTCCGGGTGGTTCTATTACCGGTGCGCCGAAATATCGTGCTATGGAGATTATTGATGAGCTGGAGCATGGGAAACGGAATCTTTATACCGGATCAATCGGTTATCTGTCATTGGATGGAAGCTGTGATTTGAATATTGTGATCCGAACGGCGCTACATAAAGATGGACGCTATCATCTTGGTGTGGGTGGTGGAATCACAGCTGAATCGGAACTGGAATTTGAGTATGAAGAAACGATGCAGAAGGCAAAAGCAATCCTGGATGCATTGCAATGACGTGGATAAAATTCTAAGGATGTATGATGTGGCGCACATGGCTTGATAAAATTCAGAGAGTGTATGGGAGATGTCAGAAGTCTGCAAATAAAAAGTCAGGCAGAAATGAATGAACGTTGAAAAATTTATACAGGTTGAAAGGAACATCCGTTATATTGATGATGGAGAAAACGGATGACAGGAGAGAATGAAGATTACATTAGATGAAGGCTTTCAGTTTGGTCTGGGAGCATTTGAGACTATTGCTGTGGAAGCCGGAAAGCCGATATTTTTAGATAAGCATTTAAAAAGGCTGGAACGGGCAGCTGAATTTTTATATTTGGGTACGCTTTCAGAACGTGGAATTACAGAAAAACAGATTTTACGGTATCTGGAAGAACAGGCACAGCTGCCGGAAAGTAGGGCAAACTTTGCGAACATAACGCAGTTCTCGGAAAGCCGGGAGAACTTTTCCGACATAACACATTGTGCGTTGAAGATCATGCTTTCTAAAGAAAATGTAGTTTTTTCCATGCGTGCCAATCCGTATACACCCGAACGATATGAAAAAGGATTTGTGCTGGATATCAGCCCGGTAAAGAGAAACGAGACATCGTCTCTTGTTTATCATAAGACGATGAACTATGGCGACTGCATTCTGGAAAAACGGAATGCGGCGGCAGCAGGGGTAGATGAGCGGCTTTTCCTGAATACAAAAGATCAGATTTGCGAGGGAACGGTAAGCAACATTTTCTTTGTGAAACAGGGGAAACTTTATACACCGGACACCCGATGCGGTCTGCTTCCGGGCATTTTGCGGGAATATATCTGTGAGACACAGCATGTGGAAGAGGTAATAATCTATCCAGAAAATCTGAAAGAATATGAGGAATGCTTCGTAACAAATTCCCTGATGGGAATTATGCCGGTCAGACAGATTGAAGAGACTTCATTCACGGAAGAGAAGGTAACACAAACATTGCTGGCGAAGTATCAGAAGTTGATAGCGAATGATGTGTTGTTTCCAAAATAAGTTGCGATAAAAACAAAATCCGTTGTAATTACAACAGAAAAAATTTCATCCCTATTTTATAGTGTAAAAAAGAACAAAAGAGAAATACTAAAAGAGAAGAAAAATTTTTTACAGTCTTGTGTATGGGAAATTTTATCATATCCAGATAGCTGGATTTTGAGAAATACTTCCAAAGACACAGGGATACTGAGAAAGGATGCGAAAATGGATAAAAAGATGTTTTGTTTTCAATGTGAGCAGACCGCAGGATGCAGCGGTTGTACAGGGAATGCCGGAGTCTGTGGAAAAGACGCTGAGACGGCTAGATTACAGGATGAACTGACAGGTGCGCTGATCGGTCTTGCGAGAGCCTGTGGAAACAATCCGAAGACAGAAAATACAGACCGTGTGATCATTGAGGGACTGTTTACCTGTGTGACCAATGTGAATTTTAATGCAAAAACAGTGGAAGATATGATCAGTGCCGTAAGAGAGGAAAAGAACCGTGTAGTACCGAACTGTCGGGACTGTGCTTCTTCGTGTGGAAATACAGATGATTTTGATATGGAAAACATTTGGAATGACAATGAGGATATCCGGTCTTTGAAATCTTTGATCTTATTTGGCATTCGTGGAATGGCTGCCTATGCATACCATGCCATGGTTCTCGGCTATGAAGATGAAGCAGTCAACCAGTTTTTTTATAAAGCACTGTGTGCCATCAGTTATGAGATGGAAATGGGAGATCTGCTTCCGATCGTTCTCGAAGTAGGCGAAGTGAACTTAAAATGTATGGCTCTGCTGGATCAGGCGAACACAACGACCTATGGAACGCCGGTGCCGACAAAAGTATCGCTCAATATAGAAAAAGGACCGTTTATCGTAGTGACCGGACACGACCTGAAAGACCTGGAACTTCTGCTGGAACAGACGAAAGATAAGGGAATCAACATTTATACACATGGCGAGATGCTTCCGGCTCACGCATATCCGGAATTGAAGAAATACCCGCATCTGAAAGGAAACTTTGGAACTGCATGGCAGAACCAGCAAAAAGAGTTCGATCATCTTCCGGGAGCGATTTTATTTACAACAAACTGTCTGATGCCGGTCAGAGAGAGTTATGCCGATCGTGTATTTACGACAGAAGTCGTATCGTATCCGGAGATGGTTCATATCGGGGAGGACAAAGATTTTACACCGGTCATTGAGAAAGCACTGGAACTTGGCGGCTATCCAGAAGAGCAGAAGCGCACAGGTATCAATGGTGGAGACAGCGTTACGACAGGATTTGGCCACGGAACAGTTTTAAGTGTTGCAGATACGGTAATTGACGCTGTAAAAGCCGGCAAGATCAGCCATTTCTTCCTCGTGGGCGGATGTGATGGTGCGAGAACCGGAAGAAACTATTATACAGAATTTGTAAAACAGACACCGAAGGATTCTATCATCCTGACGCTTGCCTGTGGAAAATACAGATTCAATGATCTTGATCTTGGCGAGATCGGCGGACTTCCGAGAATCATGGATATGGGACAGTGTAACGATGCTTACAGTGCGATCCAGGTAGCGATCGCTCTTGCACAGGCTTTCGACTGTGGGGTTAATGATCTGCCGCTTTCCATGGTGCTTTCCTGGTATGAACAGAAAGCAGTCTGTATCCTGCTGACACTGCTGCACCTCGGGATCAAAAATATTTTCCTTGGACCGACACTTCCGGCATTTATCTCTCCGAATGTATTGAAGTATCTTGTAGAGAATTATAATATTTCTCCGATCAGCACGCCGGAGGAAGACCTGAAAAAGATTCTGGGAAATAAGTAAAAAAATAATTTTGTTCTGCTTTATACTCTGATGTAGAAGTTAAAAAACGAAGAAACTGACAGATACAGACAGAAAAATCCTGTAAAGTCAGATCTTCGTTTTTAACTCGGATTTTGTAGCTTTAGCGTGAATGTATTTGGAAAATATACGGTAATTAAAAATTTTATATAGAATGCATCCCATACACACGTTATACAACATTGAGAGTATACAAAAGGAGAACAGCATATGAAAATAACATCTGTAAAAACAAACGTAGAAGGTATGGAGGACATCATCCCTGTATTGATGCCTCTGGATGAGATCGGTTCCGGGGATGTGCGTGCTTATATAAATGGTATGGAAGATGTCGGGATCCAGTTTATGATACTGGGGGACGATATCTGGCTTCCATTATTGACATCTCTGGCAAGTGAATGGGGGATTACGCCTGAACTTGTGGCTGAACACCTTGCAACATTAGAATATCCATATAAGCTTCAGTCCGTGGCAGATGTGACCGGTGTAAGCAGAGGAACTTTATTTGGTTCTATGTATCTTTTGACCAACACAGAACAGAAATATGGTGCAGGTGCACTGGCAAATGATTATGTCAGAGATCAGCTGTATGAGAAATTTGGCTGCAATATGATCGTGCTTCCGACATCAAAAGATGAAGTGCTGATCCTTCCGGAAACACAGTATTCAGAGGAAGATCTCCCGGAATTGCTGAATATGCTGCATACGTTACAGCAAAATCAGGCAGAGGATGAATATGCCCCTTCCTGGCTTGCAGATCACATTTATTATATAGATCTGGAAAACGGTGGTGCCAGAACGCTGGTTTAGTATTTGGGAAGAATGAAATCAAAAAAAGTGACGGCAGATGTACGGATCTCCAATCGTCAGCTTTTGATGCGGACTGTTGGGGGATGATACATCTGCCGTCATTTTTTGTTTTATTTGGTCAGTTCAGCAACGACCTGATTGATCAGTTTGCCGTCAGCTTTGCCTTTCAGCTCGCCCATGACAGCTTTCATGATCTGACCTTTGTTCTTGGTAGCCAGAACATCTGCGAATTTATCCTGAAGGATCGCTGTGATCTCTTCTTTGGACAGCATTTTCGGTGCAAATTCGCTCATGATCTCATAACGTTTCTTATATTCTTCTAAGAGATCTGCGCGGTCTGCCGGGCAGGTATCAATCTGCTCTTTTACAGTTTTTACTTCTTTTAAGATAGCCTCATTTGCCATCTCATCCGGAATATCATCTCTGCATCCGGCATCGATTCCTTTTTTCTTAACCGCGGAAACAAGATCTGCGATCGCATCTTTGCGGAATTTATCTCTCGCTTTCATAGCAGCGACCATTGCGCTCTGTAATTCTTTTAATTTCATGATTGTGCTCCTCTCTGGAATGTCATTCATTCCTGTGTTTTGTGTGGGACATTTTGTCATATTCCCTGTGGTATGGTGGTTTTAACGTTGTGAAACGCAGCTATTTAAGAACCGCTGTACCGTTTTTTATTCTACTCCTTTTTTTCTGGTATGAAAAGGGGAAATGAAAAGACGATCGTTTGTTCACAGATAGTTTCAAACCGTTATTTTTACAGTCTGCATTTCAAGCTGTGCTTCGAAAAAGTGGTACAAAATGGGATCATATTTTTACCGTGCCGGAACAGTAATTGTGTAGTTGCAGATGATAGAAAACGACAGGTGCGGCAGTAGACACTCATATAGTGGTATGGTATACTAAATTATTAGAATGAACGGGAAATGACAGCTGCTTTATATGCTACAGTTCACAGGTAACGGCGAACTGTAGCATTCGCAGCCCTCATATAAAATTTTGCTTTGCAAAAGGAGGGCTGCTCACACTTGAATCACATTCTTACGCACCTGAACAGCAGGTGTTCAGGTGCTGAGTGAATAATTGGTTTATACCAGTGCTTTCCTAAAAAAAAGTGTGTTTTCAGGGAGAGAAGACATGGTGGAAATGGAAAATACAAATATTGAAAACGTCTGGCCGAACTGGCATGTGGAGAGCCGGATCGGACAGGGTGGTTTCGGAAGTGTATATAAGGTAAAAAAAGAGTTGTTTGGAGATATTACATGGAGCGCTGTCAAAGTGGTTTCCATTCCAAATGATCCGGCTGAAATAAAAGATATGTCGGCTTCCGGGCTCGATGAAGAAAGTATCCGGGAGTATTATCAGGAGAGCGTAAAGCAGCTGATCAATGAGATCCGCCTGATGGAAAAGATGAAATCAGCCAGTCATATCGTATTGATCGAAGATTATGAGGTTGTGGAAGAAAAGGAACGGATGGGATGGAAGATCTATATCCGTATGGAACTTCTGACAAATCTGCAGGATGTGATCAAAGCCGGAAAAATGGATACGCAGGGCGTGGTAAAGATGGCGGAGGATGTACTGACCGGACTGGAATTTTGTCATGAAGTAAATCTTCTGCACAGAGATATCAAGCCGGGAAATATCTTTGTTTCAGAGTTTGGCGAGTATAAGATCGGAGATTTTGGCATTTCAAGAGAAGTGGAGCGAAGCAGCAGTACGTTATCCCAGAAGGGAACAAAAAGCTATATGGCGCCGGAGATCATTCGTATGGAACACTATGATCAAACGGTAGATATCTATGCGCTGGGTCTGACCATGTATGAGATCTGCAATCACGGTCGTATGCCGTTTCTTCCACCTTACCCGGAAAAGTATTTTCCGATAGATCGGGAAAAAGCGATCCTGCAGCGTCTGACAGGCCAGCCATTTCCGGAGATCGAGGGTATCGGTGCGCTGAATAAAGTGATCTTGAAAGCCTGTGCATTTGATCCGACCAACCGGTACCAGAGTGCAGCAGAAATGAAGGAAGCATTGCTGAAACTGGGAGAGGATGCCGAGTCTGACACATCAGCTGAGGAGGAATACGAGGATGAGCAGGAGAAAGAACAATCTGAGAAGGATTCTGTGGGTAATCTAGAAAAGGAACAATCTGAGAAAGAAGCTGTCAATAATCGAGAAAGCAAGACAGCAGCTGCGACCGATGATACAGACCGAACCATGGAGATCGGTTCTGACAGTTTAAAACAGCTGCATGATGTTCTGAATAAGCTGAAAAAAGAGGAGAAGGAGAGCGCAAGGACAGAAAAGAGCGAATCGGAAAATAAAGCATCTAAAAATAAAACGTCTGAGAATAACTCTGACAGGAAACACGCATCCAAAAACGAGGAAACATCCGACCTCCATGATGACGGGCAGGATAAAAAAGAAAAAACAGCGGCAAAAAACAGAACGGAGTCGTTACAGTCCAGTTGTCCGACCTGTCACAGCAGATCGTATCGCATGTTCAAAAACGGCTATTTCTGTCCGAAATGCAATCAGATTCATCTTACGTCAAATCTGAACAATCAGGATGACAGAGCGTTACGGGCTTGTCTGAAATTTAACAGAACAATGGATCAGTACAAAGAGGTAAAAGACAGTGAACGGGCAGGAAATCTTTCGGATAAAGATGTCTTTAGCGGGAAGATAAAGGATTATCTGGCACTGTATCAGGAGATGGCAAAAGACTGTCCGGACAGTCCGCAGCTTTATCTTAGAATGGCACTCTGTCATATGGATAATCAAAATAAAAAACTTGCAGCTGACTGCTTACAGTACGCACTGGCTCTGGAAAAAGAAGATGCCTCAATTTATCTGGGATTTGCTGAGCTAGAAGGAGAATATAAATACCATTGCAAAGAGGCGGAGCGTTATCTGGAACAGGGATTCCCACTTATGAAGAAGGGCAGTTATTCCCTGGAACGGACAGAAAACAGATATTTCCGCCAGTATGCGATGATCTGTCATGAATTATCCAAAAGACCGGATCTTGTGGGGCCGGCAGAAGTGGAGAAAAAAGAACAGAGGGCATTTGAAAATCTGCTGAAATACAGGGATATGGGTAATATGGCTGAACGGTCGGAATGTGAAACTTTTATGTGTCGATTTGGAATCGGAGAAGGATATTCACAGCCGTTGGTAGAGAAGATTGTTCAGAAATACTGTTCACGTGTGCTGGAACCGGATCTGGAGCAGAAGCTTCGACAGGAATTGAAGCAGACTCTTTCGGAAAATGAAAAAATATTGCTGTATGCAGCACCTTCTTTTGGAGGGAAAAACCGTCCCAAAGGAATTGTTCTGACAGGAAATAAACTGTATTACCCTTCAAAAAATATAAAAGCATATCTGCCGCTGCCATATATTAATATATCTGCGAACAAGTGCAAGATCAGCAACAATGGGAAAAAGCTGCAGATCGACGAAACACTGATCACGGATTCTTCTATGGATCATGATGATGAAATACAGGAGTTCCTGAAGGAGACCGGTCTGGAATCATTAGTGCCGGAAGATGGAGAAAAAAAGGTATACAATACGGTTATTACGGTTGGTCCGGAGGCAGAAATGATAAAAGAGATTCTGCTTGAAATCCAGCAGATATTTACTCTGTAAAAACAGCTTCAGACCGTTTTGTGGATCAGTGAGAAGTAAAAGCAGAACAGATCGTTTTGCCGTAAAGCAGCTGTGAGAAGGTGTCACGTGCGGTTACCGGTAAACGGCAATCTGGTAATATAAACGAATTTTTATATATAGTGACAGTATATGATATCAGGGAGTAGGAGACATGACAGAAATTGAAAAAGTCTGGCCGAGCTGGCAGGTGGAGAGTAAGATCGGCGAAGGCGGTTTTGGAACCGTGTACAAAGCGAAAAAAGAACTATTCGGAGAAGTTACCTGGAGTGCCATCAAAACAGTTTCGATACCAAATGATCCGGCGGAAGTAAAGGATATGTCCGCGTCCGGTCTGGATGAAAACAGTATCCGTGGCTATTATCAGGAAAGTGTGAAACAGCTGGTCAATGAGATCCGTCTCATGGAAAAGATGAAGTCGGCCAGTCACATTGTGGCGATTGAAGATTATGAAGTGGTGGAGGACAGAGAAAGTCTCGGATGGACAATTTTTATCCGTATGGAACTGCTGAAAAATCTGAATGATTATATCAAAGAGCATGGGATGGATACGAAGGCAGTCATTCAGATGGGCGAAGATATTCTGACCGGACTGGAATTCTGCCATGAGAGCAATCTGATCCACAGAGATATCAAACCAGCCAATATTTTTGTTTCAGAATTTGGCGAATACAAGATTGGGGATTTTGGTATTTCCAGAGAGATTGAGCGTACCAGCACAACTCTGTCCCAGAAGGGAACGAAGACGTATATGGCGCCGGAGATCGTACGGATGGAAAAATATGATAAGCTGGTAGATATCTATGCTCTGGGATTGACCATGTACGAAATCTGCAACAAAGGAAGGATGCCATTCCTTCCGCCGTATCCGCAGCCATATTTTCCGATGGACCGGGAAAAAGCGATCCTGCGCCGGCTGAACGGAGATACGTTCCCGGAACTTCCGGAGATTGGAGCATTGAATCAGGTTATATGGAAAGCCTGCGCATTTGCACCGGAGGATCGGTATCAGAGCGCTCTGGAAATGAAAGAAGCACTGCTGTCATTGGGAAAAACAGAAGTGCCTGAGAAAACAGAGCATTCTGACAGCAATCGGAACATCAGAGAAACAGAAGTAACTGCAGATACGAATCGGAACATCAGAGAAACAGAAGTAGCTGCAGATACGAATCAGAACGAAGCAGAAGAAGAAGAACCGGTTGATATGGATCGGGAAGCAAACTGGGAAAAGACAATGACAATTGGTTCTGACAGTCTGTCTCAGCTGCATCAGATCCTTGGAAAACTGCAGAGAGGCGAGGTCACAGAAGAAGAATTGAAGGCAGATAAAGAAAAACACGATTCATCAGGTAAGGACGAGAAGCAGGAAGTATCTGATGAAAACAGTGTTTATCGTATGCCAAAAGAAGATCTTAAGAAACAGGAAGATACATGCCGGGAAACGGAGACTTCGGATGGAAGTACTGTTTATCGAATGTTCAAAGAGGGTCTTGACGGACTGGAAAATATGTGCCAGAAAACAGCTCCGGTTAATACACACAATAGAGTTGACCAGGATCAGACGGAGCAGGAATCTTCCTGTCATACAACTGAAAGATCCCGAAATGGTTTTGATAATGCGAAATCAGAGAGTAATTCTGCAGATAAGGAGCCACGGGTAAGCGGCCATTATGCAGACAGTGACTATGCATTTCGTCATGATAAGGAAGACGATGAGCCTGATCTCGCCATTACAGAACCATTGCAGTCCGTGTGCCCGAATTGTCAGAATACGACATATTTGCTGTTCCTTCACGGGTACGTATGCCCACACTGTAAAGATATCATCCTGACCAGAAAGAATGAGAGAACATTGAAATCCCGGAAAATTTATCGGGAGGCAGATCGCGGTGTGGCGGGCTGGGCCTCAAAGATGTATGAAGATCTGCTGAAGCTGACTCCGTACAGCGCCCAGCTGCATATGTGGATTTCTATTGAGAATAGTCAGGATTTTGAAAAAAGAAGGAAGCATATCAAAGAGGCGTTGGAACTGGATGACCGGGATGCAAGCATTTATGAAGAGGCAGCGCAGATCGCAATTCATGATAAAGATTATGAAAAAGCAGTTGACTATGAAAAGAAAGCCCTTGAGATGTGGAAAGAGAATAATAATTCTTATTGTCACGAGCCTTTAGATCAGTATATTTACACCAATTGTTCCAAAGCCCTGCATTTTCAGGGAAAAGAAGAGGAAGCGTTTCAGTGGATGTTAAAAGTCCGTCAGTGCGGAAGCGGCCTGTATAAGGATATGATCGATAAAATGGAAGTGGGTGTTCCTTATTCCCAGAAAGAGATAGAAAAAATCTTCAAGAAATACAGAAAAAAATTCGCCATGAAAAATCAGATGAACCTGAATAAGGGGAACAAATCCGTAAACAAGCAGATCGCAGATGTATTCGGTATTCCGGATGATGAGATTATGTATATGTATATCTGTCCAATGCCGATTTCCATGCTGGAGGATAAGACGGCATTGCACGGTATCGTGCTTACCAGAGATCGGATTTATATTTATTCAGAAGAAGAACCGACAGGTTATTATTTTATGCGGTATATTGATCTTGCACACAATCATGAGATTAAGATTAAGGACAAATATCTGATTATTACGAATTTCCTTGCGGTAGAGGATGAGCCAAATAAAGATGTATATATCGATGTAGATGGAAAAGCAGGCTGGAGTGCATAATTTTAAGTGTAAATGACACATACATGGACGCACAGGAGGTTATGCACATGACTGATTATAGCAAAATTACAGCCCTTTACTCCCGCCTTTCCGTGGGCGACGAGGACAGGGACGGCGGCGAGAGCAACAGCATACAGAACCAAAAAATATTTTTGGAGAACTATGCCAGAGGGCAGCACCTAACCAATATCCGGCACTACATCGACGATGACGAAAGCGGCAGGTTTTTTGACCGTTCCGCCTACTCCCGCATGATGGACGATGTGGAAAACGGGAAAATCGGTGTCTGCATTATGAAAGACCTTACCCGCTGGGGGCGCGACTATCTCCAAGTAGGCAACGCGATGGAGATATTCAGACGGAACAATGTGCGTTTTATCGCGGTCAACAACGGGATAGACAGCGAGAAGCCCGACACATTGGAGTTTGCGCCCTTTATCAATATCATGTCGGAGTGGTATGCAAAGGACATCAGCAAGAAAGTGAAAACGGGCATTAAGACCAAAGGCATGAGTGGAAAGCCGATTGTCACCGAAGCCCCTTACGGCTATGTCAAAGACCCGGACAACAAGGATTTTTGGATAATCGACGAGGAAGCCGCCGAGGTTGTCCGTTTGATTTTCCGTCTGTTTATCGGCGGGAAAAACCGCAACCAAATCGCCGTGCATCTGACACAGGAGCAAATCCCAACCCCCACTTTCTATATGAAAGACCGAGGGCGGGGAACCTGTAAAAATAAGACGCTCAACGAGGATAACCGCTGCAAGTGGAACAAAGTTACCCTGACCAATATCCTCACACGGCAGGAGTATTGCGGCGATGTAGTCAACTTCAAGACTACAAAGCATTTCCGGGATAAACATAACCACTATGTAGACCGGAGCCAGTGGCACATCACAGAAAATGTGCATGAGCCGATTATCAGCCGCAGCGATTTTGAAACCGTACAGCGGATTTTGGAAAACGCACCTGTCAGACGCCCCAACGGGGACGGGGAAATCCACCCTCTGTCCGGCTTACTTTTCTGTAAGGACTGCGGCGCAAAAATGCACATTCGTATTGATTACCGGAACGGCGGCAAGCGGCACGTTGCTTTTTGCAGCGAGTACCACAAGGGAAAAGCCAAGAACCCCAAATGCCATTCCCCGCACATCATGGACGCGGACTTGCTCATGCAGACCATCGCGGAAGTGCTGAAGAAAATCGAGGACTATTCTATCAGCAATCGGGCGGAGTTTGAAGCCTTAGTGAAAAAGAACCTTGCCATGCAGCAGACCAACCAGACCAAGAAACAGCAGAAGCGTATCCCGCAAATCACGACGCGCCTTGAACAGATTGACAAGGTGCTGAACAAGCTCTATGAGGACAACGCCCTCGGCACGATCCCGCAAGACCGCTATGAGCAGATATCGAAGAAGTATTCGGAAGAATACTACGCGCTGAAAGCGGAGCTTGCTACGCTCCAAGAGCAGCTATCCGCTTACGAGAACGCGGGAGGACGGGCGCAGAAGTTTTTGAAGCTGACGGAACGTCATGCTGCCTTTACCGAGCTTACCCCCGCCATTCTCAACGAGTTTATCAGCCGGATTGAAGTGCATGAGCGCGACCAGAAAAGGGCGAGATACGCAATCCAGCACATCAGCATATATTTCAATTATATCGGCAAGTTTGAGAACGAAGTGACACAGCTTGCAGAGCCGACCGAGCAGGAAATCCGGCAAATGCGGGAGGAAATCGAAGAAGCCAAAAAGGAAAAGAGCCGCGCCTACCACCGCAACTATTCAAGGGAATACCGGGCGAGAAATCTTGAAAAGCAACGGGAGTATGACCGCATGAAAGCGCGGGAATACCGGGCAAGGCGAAAGGCACAGGCAGCCGCACAGCCCGCACAGTAAAACAGAATAACCGTCAACCAAGAGGGATTTTCCGAACTACGGGAAATCCCTCTTTTGCGCCCAAAGAAAGGAGCCGCCTATGGCAGAACATACCCCCGACAGTATCATCACGACCCAGAGGAACGGGCAGACCATTGTTGCGGAGTTGTTTTTCAATCACAGCAGCACAGAAACATTCCGCGACAAGCTGCTCAAACTGGTGCTTGCCGACAGCTCGCGTTTATCCGCGTCTGACGGTCAAGAGCCGGAAAAAACAGAAATCTTGCGATAACAGCCGCCCTGACGAACCATTCCCTGTCCGGGCGGTTTCTATTTGAAAATCCTCATTTTCCCCAAGTCAAGAGCCGGGAAAAACACCCGAAAAATGCCCCTATTGCGTAACAGGGGCGCAGAAAGGAGAGTTTATGAAAACAGGGCTTACCAAGCAGGAAAAGACCACCGATATATGGTTTGACGAGAAAGACACCCTTATCCATATCCGCACCCACAACACCGCCTTAAAGAAGCGTCTGCTTGCATACAACCGCCGTTATCCGGCAATCTGCCAGCAGACGGACACAGACCCGGAAACGGGCTGCATGGAGTTTGATATTGCAAAGGGGCGTTTCTCTTTCCGTCTGACCGCCCCATACAGCAAGGAACGACGGAAAGCCGCCAGCGAAGCGGCAAAAGCTACTGCAAGCAATCTCCGGCGAAGTGTGATATAATTTTTTTGAAAAAGTTTGAGATTTGATGTAGTATTCGCCGCTAAAACCGTAGTATATAGGTGAAGCCAGAAAGGAGGCGGTGCGATTGATAGACGATGAAAAAATCATAGAAATGTTTTTCGAGCGTTCAGAACAGGGCATACGGGAATTGGACATAAAATACGGAAAAGTCTGCCACAATCTTTCCTACCATATCGTAGGGAGCAGACAAGACGCGGAGGAATGTGTAAACGACGCTTATTTAGGCGCATGGAACGCCATTCCCCCGGCGCGGCCTAACCCGCTTCTGTCCTACATAGTGAAAATTGTTCGGAACATTTCACTCAAAATCTATTGGAGAAAGGAAGCTGCAAAACGGAGTAGTCACTATACGATTGCTTTAGAAGAAATCGAAGCCTGTATCGCAGACCAGAAAACCGTTGAAGATGAAATTGAAGCCAGAGAGTTAGCCCGTATTATCGAGGACTTTTTGGACACGCTGACCGTTGAAAATCGCGTTATCTTCATGCGCCGCTATTGGTTTTCCGATAGCTACAAGGATATAGCCGAGCTTGTGGGACTTTCGGAGAAAAATATCTCCGTCCGGCTGACCCGTATCCGCGAGAAGATGAAGCAATACTTAATTGAAAGAGAGGTATTCGTATGAACGCAAAGAAATTCTCCGACGCTATGAGCGAGCTTGATACAAAATATGTTGACGAAGCACTCAACTACAAAAAGAAAATGAAAAAGCCTGTGTGGATAAAGTGGGGAGTTATGGCAGCCTGTCTTTGCCTTATAATTTGTGTAGCTACAATTCCTCGTTTACTTAATGGCTCTAATCCCCCTGTTTCTGGAGATTTGGCTCCTATGGTTTATGTAAATAACAAGTTGTATCAATATGCTGATAGTCAACCCAGTCTTACAGACAAAGAAAGCCAGTTCATTTATTTAGGGGAAATCGAAAGCAAAGTTAGTTCATCACAAGAGCCAAAAGAAAATTTCCAAGCTAATGACGATATTGTAGGCGCTAAAGTATATCAATATGAAAATGATATTGTGATTTTAATTGATGGTAAATATTTCTTATATAGTAATTTGGAAAATGCAGAAAATGAAACAGTTGAATTTGAAGGACAGTTATTTAACAAATCGGACTTATCCGAAGAAACCCTTAAATGGCTTGAGTGGTATAATTCATTACCGCCAGAAAAACAGCTTACTGTCAGTTCAATTCCAGCCGAGCTATATATTGATGACGGTGCCGGAACGGTTGACGCAGACCAAGAAAAATAACTTTGATTGACACCCACAAGGGACAGCCGAGAAAATCGACTGTCCTTTTTCTATGCCGACAGGCAGAAAGGAGCGACCAGCTATGACGAAACCGAGAGAGAAAACCCGCGAGGAATTGACCGCCGAGATTGAGGACAGCAAGAAGAAAATCCAGCAATACGAAAACAGAGAAAAGATTTTGCGGCAAAAGCTGTCCCGCGAGGAACGCCGGGAGAGAAACCACCGCCTTATTGTCCGGGGCGCGGTCTTTGAAAGCATTGTGCCGGAAGCAAAG
>CAJJOP010000020.1:0-43155 GCA_905193415.1 uncultured Roseburia sp. | reverse complement strand
CCGCAAGTTCCTCTTCCTTCACTTCTCTTTTACCGTTAAAGAGAAGTACATTTACAATGTCCGCAAACACGTCATCGTATTCTTCCAACAGTTTTTCACTTAGATCTTTTTCGGCCATTCGTGTCTCCTTAATATTTATTACATATTAAATTTGCTCCTCATGAAACCATTTTGTCTTATGTAAAAATATTAATTGTTCACGCGTGAAAAAGTGTAACGGATATAGAAAACTTCCTATATCAGATTACAAACATAATATAACAGATTTCTAGTTTGTTTGCAATAGAGTCTCGAACATATTTTCGACTCCATTGTAAAACAATTATTGTCGCAAGAATCAAGAATCAAATTTCTAGAAATAAAATTATATTTGTACTTAGCCCCTTATTCCAAATAAGCTATAACATTCTTATTCATCGCTTGTACAAAATCATCATAATCTTTATAAACTGAAGTTGTCTTTAAAAAATCATCTAATACTTCATTTAGGATCATAAAAAATTGTCCCTTTGCCAACATGAATGCCGTTAGATTCTAATATTTCGTTGAAATCATATTTCCCAGAAAATCTTGGGAAATATCTTTGGCGAATTTTCAAAAATAGACTCTAATATTCATTGTCATTACCTTTCTACTAATTTTTCTTCCTTTATTTAGTATAGTAAAACAGAATCCTCTATTGCAGATTTTCGATAAAAACCTATCGTTTAAACCTATTTCTAATTTCCCACAAAACTAATTTAACAAATTCCTTTTTAAATCTATACAGATATAACAATAGTAAACTCCCAAATACTATCATTCCAATTAAAACTTCAGATATAAAACCAATAACATTATACGGTAGCAAAATACTACTAGCTTTCATTGCTAAATACATAAAAAAACCTATCACTATATAAGGAATTGATAGGTTTATCATATCTTTAATAGCAATAGATTTTCTACAAAGAACTAATTGATATATTAATCCAAAACATTCTGCTGAAATTGTTCCAATTACTGCCCCATATATACCTAAAACAGGAATTAATATTATTGTTAAAATTAAATTAACAATTGCATTTAAAACTATACATATTATATATTCTTTATCCATTTCGTTAGGAATCATATATTGGGTTCTAACAATGTCCCCTAATCCAACAATATAAACTAATGGCGATAAAGCCATCATAATCGGTCCACAAATAGCAAATGCCTCTCCATAATATAAAACAGCAAATAAATTTGATATTGCAAGTAATGCAAAAATAGAGCCAAAACCGATTATTGCCGTGAAAATAGTTGAATAACCAATATATTTTTTTTGACCGTAAATATCTCCTTCTGCGGCCAATTTACAAGCACGTGGAAACATAACCGTGCCTATAACTCCCACGACAGTTCTGGGAACACTTATAATTTGATTTGCATAATTATAAAATGCAACATTCTCTTTGGTTGACATAAGCCCTAATAATGTCATGTCAAAAGTTGTATATAAAGTTGATGCAATAATTGCTATCGCAAATACTATCAACGGCTTTAAATGTACTTTTAAATCTGTAAGTTCAAATTTTATTGGTTTTACTAATTTTATTGCCTGAGGAATCATTACAACCTGTCCTGCTAATATTGATCCTGCACATATAAATGTATAAATTCCAAGATCTGATACATCATGTACCAAAACAAAAATCATACAACATTGAACTATTTTTATTACTAAATTTTTTATTACTACACTTTTAAAATTTTCAAGCCCATAAAACAACCATGTAATATCAAATAATGCTGACAAAACATATAATATCTCTATATAATATACCACTCGATCTTGTTTCACAAACACCAGTATAAATACAATGTACACAAATGTAGTTAATACCGAAATGATAGTATGTATTGCGAACAAACTCCAAAAAGATTTTCGTAATCTTATCTCGTTATCTCTATTTTGTGCAATGATTCTCTGACCATGTCTTGAAATTCCAAGATTAGCAAATACAACAAAATAATATGCAATAGAATTAACGTATGAATAAATTCCCAGAGAAGTTTCTTGTAATGTTCGAGTTAAATATGGGGATAATATTAAGGGAATAACCATTGCAACCACTTGATATAAAAATTGAAATACAAAATTTTTTGTCAAACTATCTTTCTTTAGCATTGTAAATCTCCCTAGTATACTTTTTCTTTTGCATAAATTTACTCTTTATTCGATTGTACAAACCTACTAATACACAAGATCCCAATGCTGTTATAAACCATTCAAATATAGAAAAATATATCGACTGAATATTTAACACAGAACGACCATTTCCTAAAATAAATATAAAAAATGTATGTATATAATATATAGCCATTGAATTCTTACTAATCCATACACATATTCTATTTCTTTTGTTGGGAACTATTTTTAATAGCAAATATGTTACAATCATACTATATGCCAAATATTGTATTCCAAATGATCTCTTATCTAAAGCTGGGCTAAAATTTCTATATACCAAAATCGTAATAGCTAATATAATACTCCAATAAAAAATATTATATTTTTTCCATTGTATAACATTCTTAAAATAAAACGCTTCATACGCTACAATCAAATAAAGCAATCCACATAGAATCCATTCATGAAATATTATCCAGCATAAATAATTCTCGCTTAAAAATTTTTTATATACCAAAAACAATATTACATATAGAATACAACTTCCTAACAATATAACTATATGATAAAAAAGTCCCTTCCACCTTTTTACTATATAATATATTAAAGGCATACATAAAAAATTAATTAGAAAAATCTTTATAACCCAAACATATCCTATACTATCTTCACATAATAAAAATGTATTTACTATGGTTTTTAATGATAATAAATCTAATCTTCCTACCCTTGTATATACTCCCCATTGAAATATAATCATACAAACAGAAAAAATGATTGTCGGAACTAATAATCTTTTTATTCTTTTGGGCAATTTTCGCTTAAAAGCTTCTTTATTTATAATATACTTAGGATTTACGACCAAAGTGCTCATAAATACAAGTGTTATTACATCAAAAGATCGAGCATTATTTACTTGTAATGGAAATTCGCAATGAGCTAAAATAATCAACATCATCGCTATAGCTTTTATATTATCAATCTTATAATCTCTCGTCATAATTTCTTTAATCATCCAAACATTTGTTACTAAAATAGTTTTCTACCCGAGCATCATCTTTTTATCAGTATTTTTCTCTTTCTTGGATGTGTAAAAAGATATAATATAATAATAATTACTATAAAATCTATATTTACTAAATCCCACTTAAATACGGTTCTAATCATCACATAAGTCCAATACACATATAAAGAAACGGAAAAAATATTTCTTCTCTTGTATACTATTTTTGTAATCACGCTAGAATAAATTGCTATCATAATAGGGCAAATCAATATTCCAAACCTTCCATAATCCAGTAAGAAAGGGTAAAAACAGGTACACATTGCATTTATTGAAGTATGTACACCCACGGATAAATTATTGTTAGTTATAACAGATCCTAATAAATACAAAGAACCTTGCGACTGACCTGTAAAAAATATCATAATATCTGACCATATATTTGTAATATATCCAAATGAAGCTGCACCATATAAATGTTGACCATTTATAGCATATTGCGGATAAGCATCTAATAGTCTAGTCATATAAGAAGGTCCAGAAAAATAGTATACAAATAAATTGTATAAAACTATATTATTCCCGCCTTTTAAATTTCTAGAAGAAGTAATAATAATTACAATAGCTACTGCGACTACTACCATCATTACATATTTTTTCCCATACTTTAAAAGATTCAAAATACTTCTTCCGTAAAACAATATTAATGCGATAAGACAGTAAAATATCAAATTTACTATTGGAGCACGTCCTCCTGTTATAATTACCAATTCTATATTTTCAACTATACAAAAAAGCAACAACATGATTTTCTTTTTTATAGAATTTTTAGTAAATGAAAAAACTATTACCACTATTGTTGTTGCCGTAAATATTGGTCTTATTATACTATCCGCTATAACAGCAATAGATCCATTAGATATAATATTGGAACTTTGTGCCCTTAAAGAAGAAAAACCTCCTGCTAAAATATACTTAATAGCTGAGCCTATATAAGGAATCAAAATAACAATCGCTATCACATTAACTACAATAACTAAAAATAATTGTATATTTTCATTGTCTAAAACAATCTCATTACAAAAAAATTGTTTTGAATACCCTTTTAGGAAAACAGTGTACATGAAAAATGTACACAAAATAGAAAAGGCAATTATAAAATTTACAAAATCAGATGGCGAATAATATTCATAAATATTAAGATTAGCTCCCACTCCAACAATTGTCCAAATTAAAGTAAATATAGATACAGGGTTTTTTATTGACCCCAATAGCACTTTCGACAATATAACAAATAATATAAATAATATTACATATAAACATGCCCACATTATACATTGCCCCGATACATATTTAATTTTGTCTTTAACATATAAACAAATATACTTTTATCCAACGAAAAACCTTTTAGTTTCCAAACCATCTTTCTATATTTAAAGAAATAATTCCAATTTTGATTACACAAAAAGTTGAATGACATTCTGTTTAAATGAAACATATATGCTTTTTTGTGTGTGTTAAAAATATCATTATATTTTTCTAAAATCATATAGTCTCCCTGAAAAAATCTATCGTTACTTTTTCTATATACGGAATCTCCACTTAAATAATATTTTCCAAGAGACTCATCGACCATAGAAAACTTATATTTCATCCTCAAACGAATCCATAGATCATATTCTTGACAACTTTTTTGATTAATATCAAAACCGCCTACATCTTTGACGGCTTCTCTCCTCAACAACGGAAAAGATGTACCCCCTACATAATTATCTGCAAGAAGATATTTTAAATCACAATCTTTATATAAGGCATTTTCTTTATGACCGATAACTTTTTCATCCTTTACAAAATCAAATCCACATGATACTAATGCTATTTCTGAATCTGTTTTCATTATTAACATTTGTTTTTCAAGCTTATTCTTATACCACTCATCGTCATCATCTAAAAATGCAAGAAATTGTCCTTTCGCTTTTGAAATGCCAAAATTTCTTGCATAATTACTTCCCCTGTTTTTGTCATAAGAATAATAATAAATATCTTTATCATATTCTTTTATCATATTTTTTATTTCTTCTGAATGATGTTGATCTTCTGGATCATCATTAACTAAAATTATTTCTATATTTTTATATGTTTGATTACACACACTCTCAACAGCTCTTTTTAATATAGATACTTGTCTCTTATATGTAATAATTATTACAGATATTATTTCCATTCCTTATTCCTCTAACTGTGATAAGATCTTTATATGAGATAATGCCATCTCTTCAATAGTATATTTTTCTATTTTTTCTAAATTTACTTTTCTAATTTTGGCTCTAAGTTCATCATTCTCCAACAAATATATTATTTTTTGAGCTAACATTTTCTCATCTCCAACGTCTACCAGAAAACCATTTTTACCATTTTCTATCATTTCTAAACCCGCTCCACATTTGTATGTCGTAATAATTGGTAATCCATAAGACATTGCCTCATTAATAACCAATCCCCATATATCTTCTCGTGTTGGTAAAACAAATATATCTGCGATAGCATAAAAGTTTTTTAGTTCATTTTTCGTTTGAAATCCTATAAAATGAATATTTTTTAATTTTTTTTCTTTAATAATCCTTTTATATTCCTCGGTCGGATTTCCACCAATAATATATACTCCATAATCCGATTTAATATTTGATACAGCATTGAGTAATACATCAAATCCTTTTCTATAAATAAATTGTCCAACCGTTAATATAATCTTATCTTCTGAAATATTTAGTTTTTTCTTTATATATTCTTTTTCTAATACTAATAAACTATTTTTCTTTATATCCTCTTTTAAAACAGAAGAAAATGGATATTTATATATTTTAGACTTTTTTACTCCCAATCTAATTAACATCTCAACATTTTGATCTGTAGTTGTAAAATATGCTCTTGTTTTTTTTAACAACATTTTTTTTAGACTAGAAAAGCGTTCTTGTTTTTCAGAGAATAAACCGCCATCATCTTCCATAATATATGGTATATTTTTTAACCGACAATATATGATTGCTAAAATTACAGATGGAGATGAATACCCTGACATAATAATACGATCGTACGCAAGATTTTTAATTTTATTTACTAAATCAAACCCTATACTAGAATCTACTCCTAACGGTTTTAAATCAGCATATATCTCATTAAACTTCCGTTTTTCTTTATTAACCCAAGCTTCATCTCTTTCAGCAGATGAATGTCGTTCATATAAAACAGTAAGTAAACAATAATTGCTCAACTCATTAAAAAAATCTACTCTATATGGTGATGGTAAGTTTGTGACAAACAATATTTTCATATGCTTTCTCCGTTTTTTATATCTCTGCTGAATTATATAATTCCAAGTACTGCTCTATCATATAAGAAACATCATTTTCATATCTATTAAATTTCATTTCTACTTTCTCTAATTCTTTTATATCGTCTATAATTTCACTTCTATTACCTTTGCTGACAATATATCCGCCATACTTATTTATAATTTCTGGACTTCCTCCAGTTTTATAGGTTAATACTGGTGTTCCACAAGCCATGGATTCTATATTAACAGTTGGATAATTTTCACAATAAGATAGATTTAGATATAAATCAGCGGCTGTATATATTTCAGCCAATTCTTGAATACTGGACGTTTTTTCTATTCCAAGCATATTTTTAGGAAGCTTTTTTAATTGTGTTTCTGTAAGCCCAACCAAAACAACTTTGTAATTTTCTCCCAACTCCTCTGCGAGTTTTATATAGTCATAGTATCCTTTCATTTTATTCCATTCAGTGGACACTCCCAGAAGAATTATTTTTTTCTCTAATTCATATTTTTTTCTAAAACCACTCTTAATAGGATAAAACTGTTTTGTGTCAATACCGTTATTAATTATTTCAATTTTATAAGATTGAAGAAATGATCGTTTTACCCAATTTTTAAGCCATTCCGATGGTGTAACAATAGTCATATTGGGAATATTAGAAAGTAAATCTTTTTTAAGTTTCCAGTTCCTTTTTGCTCTATCTATAAATGTTCTCGGATACTCTTTTTTTAATGGACATTTTAAGCAGCCATCCTTCCATGATAAACAATCAACTGCATCACAATAAGCAGTATGTCCTGTAAAACTCCAACAGTCATGTAATGTCCATATAATCCTTTTGTTAGATGTTTTAAGATATTCAAACAATCGTTTAATATTGATATAATACCCATGTATGTTATGTAAGTGAATAACATCCGGATCATACTCATCAACCCACTTTAAAAATTTTCGCGTAGCTGATGTGCTCCCTAATCCCATAGAATCAAATAATCGAGCCCGTAACACATGCATATATAGATCAAAATCTGTACCTATTCTAATTGCATATTTTTTAAATTTTTCCGGGACAGCATCTCTACCATAAGCTATTTTTACCTCATGGCCATTCTTTTCTAACTCCTGTGCTAGATCTGTACAAATTCTTCCTGTACTTCCTGATCCGCACGTTACATTTATCATTAATATTTTCATTTTAATAACTTACCTATACATTTTTCTAAAGCATCAACATGTGCCCCTAACGTAAAATATTCTTCATAATACTTCTTAGCGTTAATCCCCATTTCTTCCAACTCTGATTTTCTATTTGCCAGCTCAATAATTGCTTCCGCTAATTGCTCCTTATCATCTGCTGGAACGCAAATTCCACATTTGGCATCATGAATTACTTGTGCCGTATCTCCATTCATACATGCCAGAATCGGTTTTCCTGCAGACATATATTCCTGAACCTTTCCTGGTATAGTACTTCCTACAACACTCTCATCTCTCAATGAAACATAACAAACATCTGCTAAGTAATAAAATTTTGACATTTCATTCTTTGGAAAACGACCATAAAAAATAACGGTATCATTTATTTTTAATTGATTTGCCAAATCAACACAATTTTTATAATATGAACCGCTACCTACTATATGAATTTTGAACTTACTTCTATCATCAATCTGAGCTACCGCATTTAATAAACATTCTAAGTTTTGTGCCTCTCCTATATTTCCCATAAATACAATATTCACAACTTTACCATCTTTAAAAACATCACTGGATTCTAATGACGTTACTTCTAAAGAATGCTGCGGAATATATTGAATAGAATTTATGTCAAGATCACAAAGCCTACTAATATACGTTTTAAAAGCTGGCGATGTTACTGCCAACTTATCTACAGATCTATAAATATGTTTTGATAAAGCACCAAATAATTTCATTCCTATTGGATTCCCTAATGCTGATCCTCTTAAAGATTCCGGCCACACATCCAAGCAATACAAAAAAACTGGAATATTTTTTTCCTTTTTTAATTTAAGTGCTGGCAAACAACTTGTTACTGGTGAAAGCTGATAAGCATATATACAATCATATTGCTCATCAAGTTTCCCTATTCTATGGTTTGCTTTAATTACAAAATCCAAATAATTTAATCCTAAATTAATAGCCCCCTTATATCTGGGACGACTCTTACACCGTATAATTTTTACGCCATTAATTAATTCTTCCGAATCCATATTCCTGTAGTTTTTATAAATTTTACCATCTGGATAGTTGGGATTTGCAGTAAACACAGTTACGTCATGTCCGCGTCGAACCAACTCTTCACATATTTCATTAATTCTAAATGGTTCTGGATAATAATATTGACTTACAACTAATATTCTCACTTTTACCCTCTCCCCATCTTCTTCCCAAACTTATCTCCATATTTCCATCGACAACCGAAAACAAAGACCACTCCCAAAACGGCCCAACCTCCGGATATTACTAATTCCTGCACAGACAGTGTACATCCCGTCCCAGGGATCAAATACATAATGCTCATAAATCCAGATAAGACCACCGCAAAAAAACCTATCACTTTATAGTTTCCTACTTTAAATGGTCGCTTCATACCCGGATCTTTTTTTCTAAGTCTTACAAACGACAGAGACACGATACAATATGAAATACAACACGCAAAACTTGCACTATCAGCAATCCAGACCAACATAACCCTTCCACAGAAAAGAGAAATGACAGATATTATGCCAATTAATATCAACGCTAAATGTGGCGTTTTATATTTTTCATGTGTCTTTGCAAATACATGCGGAATCATATAAGAGTTAGCCATTGACATTAATGCACGGCTTCCTCCTATTAAAAATGAATTCCAACTAGTGACAATCCCACACATACCACCTATAATCAATATCTTTGCCATAACCACACTGTTAAACAGCTTTGCCATAGCATCAGCAGTAACCAATCCACTTCCCGATACAGATGCAGCGACCTCTTCTGAATTCATTCCATACCCAACCGCAAGTACGACGAATCCATAGAACGCAACCGCAAGTGCAATTGAAAATATTAATAATTTTCCAACTTTCTTTAATGGAACGTTTATTTCTTCAGCAGCCTGTGGGATAACATCAAATCCAAATAAAAAAAACGGTGCCACCATTGCCACCGATAAAATATTTTTAATAATAGATCCATTTGTTACACCAACAAACATTTGTCCATCAAGATTGGACACATCTCCTTTTAATGCGGATATAGCTACTAAAATAATACCAACCGCAGCAATGGTAATTGTTAATACCTTTTGCAATACCGCTGCGGCTTTAACTCCTCTTATATTAATGTAGGTAATTAAGACCGAAAAAAATATTGCAACGATCAACCATGTCAGATATATATCAAAGCCCGCTATGGTATATAAATACCCTTTTAAAAACCCAGGGAAAATATATTGTATAATCGTAGGCAATGAACAGGCTTCAAAACAAACTACTCCTATATAACTCAATATGATCGCCCAGGTACAGATAAATGATCCTATACTTCCAAAAGCTCTTTGACTGAAAACAGTTGCCCCACCACTTTCAGGCATTGCTGTCGTCAATTCTGCATAAGCCATTCCGACAAAATAAATCATAATACCGCCTATTAAAAAAGCCAGCATTGTTCCAAACACACCGGCACTTTCAATCCAGCCACCAGATGAAACGACCCATCCCCAGCCAATCATTGCGCCAAAAGCTGTTACTAAAACATCTCCTGTATTAAGTACCTTATTTAACTCTCTCTTCTCATTTTCCATTTATTACTTTCCTTATCTTATATCAAACAAATTAGATATTAACGATTCATTTTGGTTCGCTTATACCACAGGAAAATATAAAATGGAAGATTATCATATCTGCCTTTATACATTTTACAGGCTGCAGATTTATATTGTTTTTTCCACTCTTTCTTAGATATCATTCCTGTTTTAACTCTTGCATCATAATCAAAACATTCTGCCATTGCTCTGGCACCTTCTGGTATGGTCTTATAATATTTATCTCTATCAATAAATCCATGTTCCATAGATTCACACCAGTAAAGTACCTGTGGCATTCCAAACACTGTTGTTGCAAACCCAAGTGCAGTATTTCTGAAATTGATTTCCAAGAACCATAATCGCCCTTCTTTATCAACCATGAATTCAAACTCAAAAATACCCTCAAAACCAATTTCTGCTATTACATTTGCAATCTTATCTTGCATCTCCATATTCTTTGAATTTTTAATAATCCAATACGGAGAATATTTATCCGGAATGTTATATACCTGAGAGGCTTCCATAACTACAAATACATCTTTTCCCTGATTCACACTGAAAGCATCAAAGGAAATCTCATCCACTTTTTCTATATATTTTTGTACTAATACAGATTCACTTTTCATGTTTGAATAGGCATTCTTTAATTCCTCATCATTATGACAAATATAAACAATATCTTTCCATTCTGCGCCAATAGAATTAATTGCCTTCGTCATAACAGGATATTCAATATCCGCTGGAATCTCTCCCACTTTTACTTTCCATGTTTTAGCAATCTGTATTCCATGTTTTACTGCCAAATCCATCATGATATCTTTATTCATATAATGACAAATACGATTGCTTTCTCCTGCATTATAAAAATAAAAGTATTCTTTTAATTCTTCATAATATTTGTCTAAAAGAGAAACAGTAACATCATCTCCTGTCAGAATGAATGATTTTTCTTTTTTATCTTTTGCGAACTTAGAAAGTATGAATCGAATCCCTTCTTCAGGAGTATTAACATAATATTTTTCCTTAACATACTTGCTTTGACCAACAAACTTTAAATCGCCTTTAACAGCTACCACAATCGGCTTAATTCCCGCTTCTCCTAATGTTCGAACTATTCCGAGCGGGTTATAATGCTCTTTACTAACTAAAACAATATACTCTTTCATTTGATTTCTACTCCCTTTTTTGCCCATTCATCAAGAATTGTTTTATCTACCATATCTTTTCGATATACATGAAGCATAGGTCTTTCATCAGCGCCATAATTATTTTTCATTCGTTTATATAGGATGATAAATGTGCAAAATAAAACCCTGACATCCATAAGGAATGTAAGATTTTCAGCATAATAAGACTCAAATTTAAGCTGCGTTTCCCAATCACACTGAACTTCCTTACTTAAACAATCTGGTGGTAACAGACCGCCCCTTACAGAATGTGCTTTTCTTTCTTCCTCTGTATAATACGGTAAATAAAAACTCGGCTGTGGTCTAGGACCAACGATTGACATATCCCCTTTCAAAATCATTACCAATTCAGGAAGTTCGTCCAACGATGTTGATCGTAATGCTATACCAAATTTTGTAAGTCGTTCTTTTTCTGGTAATAAATTTCCTTCTGCATCTTTTTCATTTGTCATAGATCGAAATTTATATAATTTAAATATTGTTTCATTTTTACCAATACGATCCTGCGAAAAAAGTACTGGCGATCCCATCTGGATACGAACTACTATCGCTATAATCAGATATAATGGGCTTAAAATAATCATTGCAATTAATGATAAAACTATATCTATCAACCGTTTCACGAAATGCTTATACATACTTACCCTCTTATAAACACACTTTCAAATGTCTCCGCATAATTACATCCAGCCTGTGCACCGCGATATGCAGCCAAACCTTCAATAGCCTCTTTTGATCTTGGATGTGGATATGGACGCATGACTCCTTTATATTCAGAAAGTGCTTTTATCTTTGTATCAATACCATCTTTTCCAACTTCAACATAATAATTAGGCATAAATCGATTAGATGAGGTATCGAAAGACCATTCTGTCGAAGATAACACCTCCATATATAATAATTTTTTTAATGGAGCAATATGTTCTCTACGTTGAAATAATCGACTTGCAGCCTGTACTGCATAAGATGTTTGTACATGATCGTTATTAGTATCTGATGGATGATGTGTAATAATCGCTTCGGCATTCCAATCTTCTATGCATTTTTCTACAAATTGAACCAATTCCAGATGTGAAACTGTATTCATCTTAATGTTTGGGAAATTAGCACGATATGTTTTCTGTACACCCAAAAGTGTTAATGCTTTTTCTTCATCTTCCTCCAAAGAGTCCGATCTATCTTTACGTGCCATTGCCTGACTTACCATAATAGCAACAGCCACCTTATGACCATCATTAACTAATTTTCGAATCGTTGCTCCAGCACCCAAAACTTCATCATCTGGATGAGCAACTACTACTAAATAATTCATTTTACATATCTCCCGTATCTTTTATGGAATATCAATATATTTTTTCTATTCTCCATATTTATCTCAAGAACATCTAATACTTCCTTCTATTCTCTCCCTATTGAGGACAATAAAATAAGAGCCTTTCGGCTCTCATTTCTGTTGTAATATATTTATGTCTAATATCCTCACAGCCAGTATAGAATTATTTACCTTGTTACTTAAAAGTATCTTATGATTATCATTTCAGACCTTTAATCAGTTTTTATATCTGTTGTGTCTATATAAACCTTGGTTTATCCCCAAGTTATTATCTTTCTCTCGAATCATTTCTTTATAATAACTTCTGATCCTGACTCATCTACATTTTTACAATCTGCACTTTCATGTAGACATCTCTACTTCCCAACTCGCGCTGCCTCATACCCCAGCACCACGCTTCCGGCTTCCAGCTTTTCAAAATCAGCTACGCTTCCACCGGCTTTTACAATGGCTCCGGCATTGACATGTGCGCAGGTTCCGATATGGGTGTCATGATCTACAATGGCTCCCACGCTGATGATGCAGCCTTCTTCGATTCTGCTGCCGGCATTCACAATGGCTTTCGGTTCTACCACTGTACCCGGCTGGATCTGAGCAGTACGACTGATATAAGCGGTAGGATGAATCAGCGTCGGTATCTTATTTTTATATGGAAGGTTATGAATCTGCTCCAACAATTGTTTTCGCAGCTGATTGTTCCCGATGCCGCAGAAGATGTAATCGTAATCCCTGCCAAGCTCCGGCAGATCCTGTACACTGCCGATGGCTTCCGGACTGTTGTCATCCAGAAAATCTATTTTTACAAATCCAAGATCTGTGGCTATCTCTGCCACGACTTTTCCGTGACCGCCTGCGCCAAGGATCAACAGGGATTTTCCTTTATATTCCACTGTTTCTTCTATCGCCATCTTTTACCATCCACCTCATTCTTTTAGATTAAAACCATCTTCTGCATCCTCAATCTGCTTTTACCACTTTGTCACTTTTTCTCGAATTGAAAACTACAATTACATTCAAATCTATCTGACATTCTTTTACAACATGCCACATTCTCCTGGAATAGAAATACTATATAGTTTAATAATCTGACCGGTTTCTTTAAATCAGAAACCGATTTACTTATCCACTGATCCTAATGTTACCTGATTTGACCTGTTGTTTTTCCTCGAAAAATAGACATAAAAATAAGAGCTTTTTAGCTCTCATATCATCTTCAGAATATAGCTTCGCCATCCCCGCTCGTTTTCGACCGGAGTATCTGGTTCCGCTATGTTCCGACTGGAAAGCATGCGGTAAACCAGCTACACTTCCCTCATCTTGCTTATCTGATTCTGTATCTTCATTTCAGATGTTTTATATCTGAAATCTTTATTTTCTTCTGTCTGCTGACTTTCATATTTTTGATCCAGCCACAATCCCGACTGTATCTGCCTGTTCATAAACTCAAAATCCAGCCAGGCAATCTTGTTATGTCTGTCTACTTTTACGATTTTGTCCTGAAATGGACGGATCGCACCTTCTGTTATGACTGCTTTTTTATTTTGTAAATACCCATATGACATTTTAGAAATCCCGTCTTCGGTCAACAGCTGACAAAAAAATTTTATCTCGGATTTCCGCATGGCAGTACTGCCTTCCCGTTTGAGCTGACGGATCAGTCCATGCTTTTGATCCCCCAGGGAAAACAGCATCTGGTCAAAATCCTGCTGCTGCATCTGCGTCCGCACAAAGATATATCCGGGAAACATGGGTTTGACTTCGATGGCTTTTCGATCCCGCCGGTAATATTCCATCATGGGAAGGAATGCGTGCAGTCCCTGATTGCGGATGACGTTACAGACCTGCTCCTGCTTTTCTGCCAGAGCAAACAGGATGTACCAGTTTTCTTTCATTTATAATTCTCCATTCAACAGGTCGGTTTCTTATTTCCATATGTTCTAAATTTGACGAGATACCAGAAGCATTTCAAAATTTAGTCATGTCTTCTCTATAATCTCCAGTCCGACTTTTGCCACCAACTCGCTGGTCTCATCGGGACTTTTCAAAAATGCAATCCGTTTATGACGGTCGATTTTTCGGATGTTCTGTTCCCAGCCCTGTAAAGGGCCTTCCTGCACATGGGTTACCCCATTACAAATAACGCCTCTGGACATCTGGAAGCTTTCACTTCCTTTATAAAGGCGCTCCAGGAAACTCTGATCTGTCTCAGTAACGGTTATCGTTGCTCCATCGGTATTTATCTTAAATCTGTCAGCCAGACTCAGTAACTTATCTTTTAGACGCTCCGGATCGTCACTGTCACAGATAACATATCCAGGGAACAGGTTGACCCGCTCCAAATGCCAGCTTCCCTCATACCTGCGTACCCGGTCTGCTGTCAGGCAGAAAACTCTCTCCGCATTCTCCTGCGATTTGGATCTATTCCATGCATCTAATAATATTTCCCTGCAATTTTCAGGGCATGCAAATAAAAACCACATATTTTTTCTCCAAATTTTGTCGTAGAATAGAATATTCTACGACATTTGTCTTGTAGCAGGACAAAACAATCTGTAATATATGCCTTTTTGCGTTGCCGTATTATAATAAATAACGAACATTTAGCTCGTAAAACATCGATTAAGCCCCATGTTTTTGACTTTCTTACTAATAAAAGCATACAAATACCTTTCGTTACTTGTATAATGTAATGAAGCTTATTTAAAAACCAAACTTATACTTGAATAATCAAAAGTATGCTGTTAAAATGATATACGTCCATATAACACAAAAATGTCGTAGAATATTCTATTCTACGACATTTTTTGTATCATATCTCATGAATCTTTTGCTTAATTATATGGTTTTAATATATATTCTCTTGTAATAGTACAGACACAAGCTAATAATCTCATATGTATAACAAGTGTTATTTCAACACGAAAAAAAGCCATACCCCCTGACACTTCCCACCACACAAAAACTCCGGCAGTTATCCTGCTCCTTCTGTTTTCATGCAAATCTCTTTTGTCAGACTGTATGGCTTTTTCTATTCTCTATATTCGTTTATCTCTAAATGGCTTTTTCCGCTCGCTTACTCTTCCGTCTGCTCTTCCGCTTTTGGATCTACGGTTACCTGAATGCCGAGCTCGCCGAGCTGTTTCTCGTCTACGATGTTCGGTGCTTCGCACATCAGATCGGATGCATCTTTGACTTTCGGGAATGCGATGACGTCACGGATGGTATCTGCATGTACCATGTGCATTACCATACGATCCAGACCATAAGCCAGTCCTGCGTGTGGCGGTACGCCGTAACGGAATGCGTTTAACAGGAATCCGAACTGATCCCATGCACGTTCTTTGGTAAATCCAAGTACCTCGAACATTTTCTCCTGAATGTCGTTTTGGTGGATACGGACAGAACCGCCGCCAAGCTCGGTACCGTTTAATACAATGTCGTATGCTTTCGCGCGGACTGCACCCGGATCACTGTCGATCTTATCCCAGTCTTCTTCCATCGGCATGGTAAATGGGTGATGCATTGCCATGAAGCGGTTCTCTTCATCGGACCACTCCAGAAGCGGGAACTCTGTTACCCACAGGAAGTTGTACTGGTTCTTGTCCAGAAGATCCAGCTCTTTTGCCATATGGAGACGAAGTGCGCCCAGCACATCCCATACGACTTTGTTTTTATCTGCTGCGAACAGAAGGAGGTCGCCTGCTTTTCCGCCCATTGCATCGATCAGCGCCTGCATCTCTTCTTCACTCATGAATTTTGCAAAGGATGATTTTACGCTTCCATCTTCATGAAGGGCGATGTAAGCCAGTCCTTTTGCGCCATATGTTTTTGCCAGATCTACCAGTTTGTCGATCTGTTTACGTCCCATGCTGCCTTTGCCCGGTACACAGATACCACGAACGCTGCCGCCGTTTTCCAAAGCGCCGGTAAATACACCAAATCCACAGCCTTTTACTACATCGGATACGTTCTGCAGTTCCATGCCAAAACGGGTATCCGGTTTGTCAGAACCGAAACGGTCCATAGCTTCCTGCCAGGTAATTCTCGGCAGCGGAAGCTGTACATCGATGCCGATGGCTTCTTTGAATACATACTGAAGCAGTCTCTCGTTGACATCCAGAACGTCTTCCACATCTACAAATGCCAGCTCCATGTCGGCCTGAGTAAATTCCGGCTGACGGTCTGCACGCAGATCTTCGTCACGGAAACATTTTGTGATCTGGAAATAACGGTCATAGCCTGCGCACATCAGAAGCTGTTTGAACAGCTGCGGAGACTGTGGCAGTGCGTAGAAGTTGCCCGGATGTACACGGCTCGGTACGAGGTAATCTCTTGCGCCTTCCGGTGTGGATTTTGTCAGCATCGGAGTCTCGATCTCGATAAATCCTTCCTTTGCCATAAATTCACGCATCAGATGAGCCACTTTGCTTCTAAGCATCAGGTTGCGCTGGATATCCGGTCTTCTCAGATCAAGGTAACGGTGTTTCAGACGGATCTCATCTTTTGTCTGGGAATTTTCCTCGATCGGGAATGGCGGGGTCTCGGATTCAGAGAGAATGCGCAGAGACTCTGCTACAATCTCGATATCGCCGGTCTTCAGTGCTTCATTCACTGCGCCGCCACGTTTCTGAACCTTTCCTACTACAGCTACTACATACTCACTGCGCAGCTGGCCTGCTTTTGCAAATCCTTCTGCGCCTACGCTTGCTTCGTCAAACATGATCTGCAGCAGACCGGAACGGTCTCTCAGATCGATAAAGATCAGACTTCCCAGATTTCTTCTTTTCTGTACCCAACCCATAACGGTTACAGTCTCGCCAATATTTGCATTGGAAACTTCTGTACAGCGATGGGTTCTGTGAAGTCCCTTCATGGATTCTGCCATGTTACTTTCCTCCTAGATATATTTCTGTATGTACGAAATTTTCTATTGACTAAACAAATTCCGTGCATACATATTTCAGGATAAAATATTCATCTGTTATCAGATAACCTTATCTATCCCATTTATTGTTAGTTTTTAAAGAACTCTACGAAATCCTCATATCCGTCTTTTCGCAGCTGTTCTTTCTGGAATTTCTTGTTTTTGTTCATACGAACGACAAGAACCTGCTGTCCTTCTGCTCTGGCTTTCTGCGCCTTTGCGATGACTTCGCTGAGCTGGTCTCCCGGATAGCCTTTCTCGATGAGGTATGCCACTTTCGCCGGCTGCTCCGGGATCTGGAATCCGCTTTCCATCAGCAGCATAATGATACGCTCGAATCCGATGGAGAATCCGCATGCCGGTACGTCTTTGCCGGTAAAGTTGCCCACCATCTTGTCGTAACGTCCGCCGCCGCCGCAGCTTCCGCCAAATTCCGGAATGGCAATTTCAAAGATCGTGCCTGTATAATAGGACATTCCGCGAACCAGTGTCGGATCAAATACAAGTTCAAAATCTGCTGTCTTGGTAGATGTTACGCTTGCAGATATCTCCTGCATGCTCTGTACGACGTCTGCCTCCAGATAGTCTCCCAGTGTCTCTGCCAGATACGCGATTCCATCTTCTGCCTGCTCTACACCGGTAAATAAAGACAGGTATTTTTCAATGGCTTCTTTCGGGAACTCTGCTTTTTCCAGTTCTTCTGCCACGCCTTCCAGACCGATCTTGTCCATCTTGTCCAGAATGATAAATACGGTGTCATAATCTTTCTCTTCAAATCCGCTATAAGCTGCCATTGCTTTTAAAATACGACGCTCGTTGATGCGGATCTCGAAGTTTTTGAATCCCAGTTTTCCAAGTGTGCTGGTGGTTGCCAGGATCAGCTCGATCTCTGCCAGATTGGACGGCTCACCGATAATGTCGATATCGCACTGCATAAACTGACGGTAACGGCCTCTCTGCGGACGGTCTGCGCGCCATACATTGCCCATCTGTAATGCTTTGAACGGGCTTGGAAGATCATTGGCATGATTGGAATAATACCGGCACAGCGGTACTGTCAGATCGTAACGCAGGCCATTGTCTACCAGATCTGCCTCGCACTCTGCTTTCTCCAGATTCAGCTTCTCGCCTCTCTTTAATACTTTAAAGATCAGCTTCTCGTTCTCTCCACCCTGTTTGCTGCTCAGGTTTTCGATATGCTCCATGCACGGAGTCTCGATCGGGGTAAATCCGAATGCGCGATAGGTCTCTTTGATCACGTTCATCACATAATCGCGGATCTGCATCTCATCCGGCATAATGTCTTTCATTCCGGTAACCGGTTTCTTAATTAATGCCAATGTATTGCCTCCATTTCTTTTTCTTTTCGCTCTATCATCTCATCCACGCGATCCAGATAATTGGTCACGTCCTTGACATTTGCAACTCGCTCGATGCGGCTGCCGCCATCCATGACAAATTTCGTGGTGGCGCCTGCACCAAGAGCCATTATAGTCTGTTTTTCTTCCATTATCAAGATATTGTAGACACCGGCGCATCCCGGTCTCGCATATCCTACATTTTCAAAATTGCCTGCCATGTTTTTCTGGCGGTACAAATAATACGGCTCCAGTCCCATTTTCTGCGCATACTCCGCAGTCAGGGCGATGGTGTCCCATGTATTTTCCATATGCAGCCCTTCATATTCTTCCCGCTGCATCCGCAGTCTGGCGGCACGTTTCACAGCCAGAGAATGCACCGTCAGATTGTCCGGCTTCAGCTCCATGAGCTGTTTCATAGTATTTTCCACATCTTCCAGACTCTCTTCCGGAAGTCCTACGATCAGATCCATGTTGATATTGTCAAAACCAAGGCTTCTCGCAAGTCTGAAGCTGTCGATGGTCTGCTGTACCGTATGATGCCGTCCGATCAGCTCCAGCGTCTCCTGCTTCATAGTCTGGGGATTGATGGAAATACGGGAAATATGGTGCTTGCGCAATGCCAGCAGTTTTTCTTCTGTAATGCTGTCCGGTCTTCCTGCTTCCACCGTAAATTCCAGCAGATGAGAAAAATCAAAGCTGTTCTCGATCTTTGTGATCAGCCGGTCCAGCTGCTCCGGCGACAACGTGGTTGGTGTGCCTCCACCGATATAGATGGAATTCAGATGTTTATCACGGAATTTCTCCGCCGTAAAATCAATCTCTTTTTCCAGCGCATCCAGATACTCGTCCACCCGTTTGCTCCAAAGTCCGATGGGATAGGATGTAAAAGAGCAGTACAGACAGGTGCTTGGACAAAATGGAATGCCGATATAAAGGCTGTAGCCATTCTCATAATCAATCTTCTGTAAAAGTTCCAGCTCCCTCTGTGCCACCTGAATGCTCAGGTCGATCTTCTCATCCGACGCAAAATACGTCTCTTTCATATAGGAAGTGATCTCTTCTTCTGACTTGCCTTCCTCCAACATGCTCATGGGAATCTTCGTCGGACGGATGCCCGTCAGCGTTCCCCAGGGAAGAGTCTGTCCGGAATAGGCTTCCAGCAGCTGATACAGCGCCTGTTTTAATTTATTTTTCGTTCCTTTTCGATCTGCGAAGTCCACGTCTGTCTTCGCGCTCCGGATCACTGTGTCATCTTCAATGATATCGAATCTGATCTGATCCGGTTCTGTTTCATATATCACAGCAAGACGAAACGATATTCTTTCATCGACCTGCTTTTCCTCGGCTGTAACAAGCACTTCTTCAGCCGGGAAAAAAGCTTTGACCAGTGAATGAATATCGTATTCAAAATCTGCTTTATTCAGTTGTACGTATATCATTCAATTCTCCTGTCTTACATATACGGATTATGCTCTTTCTCGTATCCGATGTAAGTCCGTCCCTCATGACCCGGAAGCACTCTGACATCTTCCGGAAGTACGAGCAGACGTTCTTTGATGCCGCGAATCAGCTGTGAGAAGCTTCCCCCCGGAAAATCGGTTCTTCCGATGGATTCACAGAAAAGTGAATCTCCGCTGAGCAGCACTTTTTCTGCTTCGATATAATAACAGACACCGCCCTCGGTATGTCCCGGAGTCTCGATCACTTCAAAGTCAAATCCTGCAAGGTGCAGCACTTCATGATCTTTTACAAAGATATCTGCCGGATAGGATGCGCCTCTTCCACCGATCATCGGGGAAAGGTTATACTGTGGATCTTCCATGGTATGTCTCTCATGTTCTCCCACATAGATCTTTGCATCCGGATACAGCTTCTGTAAGCCTTCCACACCGCCTGCATGATCAAAATGTCCGTGAGTCAAAAGGATTGCAACTGGTTTCAGACTTTTCTGTCGGATGACATCATCCAGCATTTCCACACTTCCGCCCGGATCTGTGATCACGGTCTCTTTTGTCTCATCATTGATCAGGAAATAGCAGTTCGTCCCAAGTGGTCCCGCCTGATATTCCTCAATCTGTAATTTCGCCATATTTTTTATTCTCCACTATGTGCAAACATTCAATATTTCCATTATTGTCCCATATTGTTATTACTATTGAATATTTACTTTCTTATTACTTTTTTCATATTTAACAAATAATTACATCCGCAAATCTGGTTTAAAAATACGCTTTTTTGCAGCCAATAACTATTCAGATCCAACCATCAGCCTGTCGTACGCTTAATATCAAACACGCTCTCGATCATACGGATTTTGTCCATAAGCAGATTCATCTCGTCTTTGCCTTTTGTATGGAACTGGACGGATATGGTAGCAATGCCTTTTTTGCTCGTTCTGGAATTGATGGAATCAATGTCAATTCCACGTTCTGTAAACACTTTACTGATATCCACCAGAAGTCCGGTACGGTTATTGCTGAAGATTTTGATCTCAGCCAGATACATGCCGCCATCGGCTTCTTCTGCTGCGCCCTGCTGCCACTCGGCTTCAATCAGACGCTCTTTCTCACTGTCCGGGAGCTGCATGATATTGATACAGTCCGTCCGATGGATGGATACTCCACGTCCTCTCGTGATAAATCCGACAATCTCGTCTCCCGGCACCGGTCCGCAGCACTTGGAAAAGTGTACTGCCACATCGGTCAGACCTTTGACGATGATGCCGCTCTTGTTCTTTCCTTTGTCATGAACTTTACTTCCGGCAGTTTTTTCTTTACCTTCTGCCGTCTGTTCCAGGATCTGAGCATCGGTAAGCTGTGCCTGATGGTTTTTACGGTATTCTTCCATCATGCGGTTTACGATCTGAGCCTCTTTCAGACCACCGTGTCCTACAGCCGCCAGCACCGCATCCCAGTCGCGGAAACCGTATTTGCGCTGTACTTTGATCTGATACTCCGGTTTATTGATATCAGAAAGATGGATGCCCTTTGTCTTGCAATAAGCGCTTAAAAGCTCCTTTCCTTTCTGGATGTTTTCTTCTTTGAACTGGCTTCGGAACCACTGATTGATCTTGTTCTTTGCCTGTGTGCTCTTGACCACATTCAGCCAGTCACGGCTCGGTCCTTTGGAATTCTGTGAAGTCAGGACTTCGATCCGGTCGCCGTTTCGGATCTTATAATCAATGGTAACCAGCTTGCCGTTTACTTTGGCGCCGATCATTTTATTACCCACTGCAGAATGAATGCTATAGGCAAAATCAATCGGTGTTGATCCTCTCGGCAGATTTTTCACATCGCCATTAGGCGTAAAACAGAATACCGTATCTGCAAACAGATCCAGATCGCTCTTTAACAGACTCATAAACTCTCTGTTGTCAGACATATCCTGCTGCCACTCAAGGATCTGGCGCAGCCAGCTGAGTTTTTCCTCTTCGCCGGTAATGCCGCCGCCATTGGAAGCTTCCTTATATTTCCAGTGGGCTGCGATACCGTACTCAGATGTACGGTGCATTTCCTCGGTACGGATCTGGATCTCGAAAGGCTGTCCTTTCGGTCCGATCAGTGTGGTATGCAAAGACTGATACATGTTCGGTTTTGGCATGGCGATATAATCTTTGAAGCGTCCCGGGATCGGTTTGTATTTCTCATGGATAACACCCAGCGCCGCATAACAGTCTTTGACATCTTTTACGATGATGCGGATGGCAAACAGATCATAAATCTGATCCAGAGTCTTATTCTGGTTGACCATTTTTTTATAAATACTGAAGAAATGTTTTGCCCGGCCCATGATGGAAGCCTGTATGCCGGCTTCTTTCATGTATGTGCCCACTTCGTCCACCAAAGACTGTACATAGGCATCCCGTTCCGCTTTTCTCTGAGCTACCTTTTCCACCAGATCATAGTATGCTTCCGGTTCCAGATATTTCAGTGAAAGATCCTCCAGTTCGATCTTGATCTTGGAGATACCGAGACGCTGAGCGATCGGAGCATAAATGTCCATGGTCTCACGGGCTTTTTCCTTCTGTTTTTCCGGTTTCATATATTTTAAGGTACGCATATTATGGAGCCGGTCCGCAAGTTTGATAATGATGACGCGGATATCCTTTGCCATGGCAAGGAACATTTTACGGAGATTCTCTGCCTGCACTTCTAACTTGTCCGCATCATAAGAAAGCTGCCCCAGCTTGGTAACGCCGTCTACCAGCCACGCAACGTCTTCGCCGAATTCCTGCTTGATCTCCTCATCGGTCATGACGGTATCTTCCACAACGTCATGCAGAAGTCCTGCCACGATGGTCTCTTTGTCCATCTCCAGTTCTGCCAGAATGATCGCTACATAGAGGGGATGTATGATATAAGCCTCTCCGGACTTTCTTACCTGATTTTTGTGAGCCTCCTCTGCGATGTGGTATGCTTTTTCCACCATAGAGGTATCCGCTGAAGGATGGTACCTGTGTATGCTCTGTAACAGTTCCTCATACAGCTTTGCAGGCTCGATAAAATCCTTCGTGGGGATCATCTGACTGGTGCCTGCCATCAGCTCACTTTCTATTTTTTCAAATTCTTTTGTCTCAATCTTTTTCATTTCATCCATAATATCACCTTAATAATATATTGATTATAAATAATAATACCCGAAATTGCAACGTTTTCACATTCCAAAATAAGATTTCTGAAAACAGCTTTTCTCGTCACAATTCACAGATATGTTGTAAATTACAATAAGAAAAATACTTATAAGATAATCTTCATTTTTCCTGACTGCCGAAACAAATATGACACAGCCATTGAAAAGCACTGACATTTCCGTTAAAATAAAACAGAATCGTTTTTCGGTTTTTTCTAAATAAAGATTTATTTCAAGAAGATTCCGTGAGTACATTTAAAATTAAGGAGGATACGATCATGGCACAGAACCCTATCGTTACCATTGAAATGGAAAATGGCGATATCATGAAAGCAGAGCTTTATCCTGAGATCGCGCCAAACACTGTAAACAATTTTATCTCCCTGATCAACAAGGGATATTATGATGGAATCATCTTCCACAGAGTCATTCCGGGATTCATGATTCAGGGTGGAGATCCAAACGGCACAGGAACCGGCGGTCCTGGCTACTGCATCAAGGGCGAGTTCTCCCAGAACGGCTTTAAAAACGACCTGAAACATACTCCGGGCGTATTATCCATGGCACGCACGATGGTACCGGATTCCGCAGGAAGCCAGTTCTTCATCATGCATGAGACTTCTCCACATCTTGACGGACAGTATGCCGCTTTCGGTAAACTGATCGAAGGCCTTGAAGTTGTAGACAAGATTGCAAGAACCAGAACGGACTTCAGAGATGCTCCGCTGGAGAAACAGGCAATGAAGAAAGTTACGGTTGAGACTTTTGGTGTAGATTATCCGGAACCGGAAAAATGCTAAAAGTTACTGCGTGATATAATGAGTGCAAGAGAGCCAACATGCTTGCACGATTGGCGAACGGCGAATGTTGATCATGAACTGCTTTTGTTCATGATATAATGAGCGCAAGAGAGCCAACATGCTCGCACGATTGGCGAACGGCGAATGGCGATCATAAGCCGTTTTTGCTTATGATATAATGGCAGGCTTTGAATAAAAAAACAGATGGAATTCCAACGCGACCCGCTTCCGCTCGGTTGCTTATGGAATTCCATCTGTTTTTATATACTACGTTTTGTACATTATTTCTCAGTTATTTGAAACACACGTGTCATTTATTATCCACGATAAAGCAAAAGAACCAGACACACTGAATGTGTCCGGTTCTTTATTATCTGACTGCAAACTTATCGTAACTTCTACCGCCGCCGTCTCTGCGCCCGTTTTTTCCGGGCTTTCTGTTTATATTTCTTCTCTCCGAATATCCAGAAGAAGATCAATCCGATCAGGATGCCCAGTACCGCTCCGAAAAAGACATCGGACGGATAATGCACGCCCACATACAATCTGGAAAATGCGATCAGGCAGGCAAGGATCATAACCGGTACGCCAATCGGTTTCTTACAGCTGCGCAGGATCACGGTGGCGCTGGCAAATGCCGTGATCGTATGTCCGGATGGGAATGACCAGTCTGTTGGTCTCTGGATCAGACACACCAGACCAGGAACCACATCAAAAGGACGCACTCTCGCCACATAATCTTTTAACAGACAGTTGCACAGCAGATGTGCGCTGAGCAATGCCAGCAGAGACAGAATGCCCGCCCGTCTGGTCTTTTTCGGGAATAACAGGATGACACCTATAATAATCCAGATGATCCCTTTGTTGCCAAGGGATGTGATGAACTTCATGATCGGTGTCAGCCACGGATTCCGCACATGTTCCTGAATCAGCAGGAGCAGATTCCCGTCTGCATTCATTAATCCTGTAAAAAACTGTTGTAATACTTCCATAATCCTAACTACCTTTTACTAAAATTTAAACACAGCCACACCATACGCCGGCAGCGGATATGCAAGGGAGTATGGTCTTGCATCACACTCGGATTTTACGGCGGTGTAAGTTTTCGGCTTTTCTTTACCGCTTCCGCCAAACCTTGCATCCTCACTGTCGAGAATTAGCGTGTACTGTTTTTTCTTCGGTACGCCGACACGATAATCCGGTCTTTCCACCGGGGTAAAGTTGCATACAAAGAGAAGGCTGTTTCTTCCGGTCTTGCCATGACGCACAAAACTGAAGATGCTGCGGTCGCCATCGTTGGCATTGATCCACTCAAATCCTTCCTGCCTGTCATCCATCGTATACAGCGCCGGGTATTTACGGTACATATGAAGCAGCTCTTTTACAAAATTCTGTATATGCTGATGCCTCGGATCTTCCAACACATACCAGTCCAGTTCTCTCGCTTCGCTCCATTCCCGCTGCTGTGCAATATCCTGTCCCATAAAGAGAAGCTTTTTGCCCGGATGTCCCATCATAAAAGCATATCCTGCCATGAGGTTTTTAAACTTGTCATCTTCCGTTCCCGGCATCTTATTGATCATGGAACATTTCAGATGCACGACTTCATCATGGGAAAGCACGAGAATATATTTCTCACTGTAGTTATATTCCATGGCAAAAGTCATCTTATGGTGATTGAATTTCCGAAAATAAGGATCAAGCTTCATATAATCCAGGAAATCATGCATCCATCCCATGTTCCATTTATAGGTAAAATGCAGGCCGCCCTCTGTCACATCCCCGGTAACCATCGGCCATGCTGTAGATTCCTCCGCAATCATCATCGTTCCAGGATTTCTTCCTGTGATCAGCGTATTGATATGACGGAAAAATTCAATAGCTTCCAGATTTTTGTTCTCACCGTATTTGTTCGGTACCCACTGCCCATCTTCTTTTCCATAATCCAGATAAAGCATGGACGCCACCGCATCCACACGCAGTCCGTCAATGTGATATTTCTCGATCCACATCAGAGCGCTGCCAATCAGGAAATTTTTGACCTCATTTTTACTGTAATCAAAGATCTTCGTTCCCCAGTCCGGATGTTCGCCCTTGCGGCTGTCCGCATATTCGTACAGACAGCTTCCGTCAAATTCTGCAAGTCCATGAGCATCTTTTGGGAAATGCGCCGGTACCCAGTCCAGGATGACGCCGATCTTATGACGATGCAGGTAATTGATCAGATATGCAAAATCCTCCGGCGTTCCATAGCGGGACGTTGGCGCATAATACCCGGTTACCTGATAACCCCAGGAACCATCAAAAGGATATTCGGAAATGCCCATTAGTTCCACATGGGTGTAGCCCATCTCTTTCACATAATCTGTCAGCGCTTTTGCAAGCTCCCGATAAGTGTAAAAACCGTCTTCCGTTCCATCCGGATGCCGCATCCAGGAACCCGGATGCACTTCATAGATCGACAACGGCTGTTCATACACATCGGTCTGTTTTGCCCGCTGCTCCATCCACACATCATCTGTCCATTTCAGTTCACTGATATCTGCGATACGGGAAGCAGTTCCGGGACGAAGTTCTGCATAATTAGCATACGGATCTGCTTTATACAGATATTCCCCTTCTGACGTCTCGATGAGATATTTATACATATCTCCCATCTTTGCTTCCGGAACAAAAGCTTCATAGATGCCGTTCGGCTCCAGACGTTCCATCGGCGTCGCCGTCTCATCCCAGTCGTTAAAGCTTCCAATGACCCACACATTGCTGGCATTTGGCGCCCACACGTCAAAATAAACGCCTTTCTTTCTTCCTTTTTTCCCCGGATGCGCTCCTAATTTTTCATAGATATTGTAATGTGTTCCTTCCCCGAACAGATACATATCATACTCTGTTACATGCCCCATACAATGCCTCTCTATATTTCTCATTTATTTTATGCCATATACCTCTGAAATGAGCTTTGTTCTCATTCTTACTCATGCCAGATTCTCTGCATAATGTTCACAAACCGTTCTATATTATCCGCATCTGTACTCCCAAATTTTCCTGCTGCCTATAACAGCCACAAAATCCATTCTTTGAGAAAATACAATCGCTTTTTATTAATTTTTCAACATGTCATTGCAACATGCTTTTACCATCACTCAAAGTCTTTCTCGCGTAAGATCAGGAAATCATTTTCATTATATTTTTTGGAGAATAATACGCCAAAGGCTTTCTTTAAGCCGCCGCCTTCTGCTTTTTCGATAGCCTCATCCACGATCTCCCGAACCTCTGTCAGTGTCGTTGCCTTATCCAATTTCTGGATATTGTTGATCCGGTTATACAATGCCAACACACCCATCTCGTCAATGACGCACTCCATCTCTTTTGCATAGGCTTTTCCAAAATCTACCAGCTCATCGATCGTAAAGATCGGAATCGTAATACGTTCGGTAAACTTCTTGGCAAATCCGTAATTGCCCTCCAGTACCTTGCGGATTCTGGATTTGCTGTCTTCCATGATGACTACCAGACCTCCGGTATTGCCTTCCATGATGTGAGACATGGCATCTACCGTTTCCGGCAGAAGATTTCCGGCTTTCTCCACGATGAGATAACCACCGTCCAGTTTCGGAATCAGTTCTGCAAAATCTTTCTGATTCAGCGCTTCCGCACTGATTTTTCCAATCTTACCCTCTGCTACCGGATCCATCATCTGGATGCATTTGATCAGACTTGCTGCAAGCACCGTCTTGCCACTGCCTTCCGGTCCCTGAATGATGATATTTCCGGTAAGGGAAGTGATGGTCTTTACTCTGTCCAGGCAACCAGTCAGCACCTGACAGATCTGATCCTCCATACCCGGCACCGGAAGGAAATAAGAGAATAAAGTTTTCTGTTCATCAGTAAGATTAATCTCCTTCTCAATCTCTACCGGATGAATCGTTGCAGCAAGAACATCCTCCTGATCCGCTGCCGGAGCATCGACTGTTCTGTCGTCCACTGCTGTTTCCGACTGTTTTTCTGCTTCTGCGGAAGCTGCAGCAGATGCTGTTTCTGTTATCTGTTCCCCTGCTTTCGGTACTTCCACATTTGCATTATTTTTCATGACCTGTGTTGCCTGTGCAACAGCATTTTTCAGATCCATCTCTACCGCAGACAGTTCTTCCTCTTCCTGAAGTTCTTCTACCGGTTCCGGTTCTTCTGTCTCTGCAATCTGTGCATCCCCGGCATTTTCTACCTCTGCGCCATCTTCAGATGCGTCTCCTTTTTCGGATGCAGTACCATTTAAGATGCCATCAATATCTGCAGCCTCTTTTGCTGTCTGCTCAATCTCTTTCATAATCTCTGATACAGTTGCTGTTGCAGGAGCATCTTCCGCTTCACTGTCCACTTCTGCTTTTCCCGCTGCTGCCCGGATCGCATTTGTATCCATCGGCTTTGTATCAGCTTTTGCAAGATACTCCTGCTCCAGAAGTTCTTTCGGTGTCGTTCCATCTTCCAGATCAGAGCTGATCGTATCCAGCTTCTCGATCAGGTTTTGTGCATCCCGAATGGCTCTCCGTTTTGCAATCTCCAGTTTTTTCTGTTCTGCAACTGCCATGGCTGCTTCTGCCGCACGTTTGGTTTTCTCCCAATCGGATAACACTTCTTCGATTCGCTGCGTACCTTCTGCCTGATCTTCTACCAGCGGAGAGGTCGGAACATTTAAGCTGAGTTCTGCTTCTGCATCCCCTTCCAGAAATTCCTGAAAATCAGATTTCAGAGAACTGTTGATCTGTTCTTTTACTTCTTCATCATGGATACCCACACTGCCAAGTTCTGTATCTTCCAGATTTAACTGTGGAATGTCCTCTACCAGTTTTTTAATAGATTCTACGGTATCTGCAACCGCCTCCCGTCCAGTGGCGTTTCGAATCTGCTCCATACTTTCCCGGAGCTTTTTCTGCAATGTTTCTGTATTGATCTGGATAGAAGCGGCATCCTGTGCACCCTTCTCCAGGATTTCTTTGATATCCTCGCCCTGTCCGACAGGCTCCTGGATCTCTACTTCTGCTTTTTCCTGTTTTTTCTTATAGCTGCGGTATTTTTCTTCCTGCAGGCTGGTAAGCGGAGCAAAGTTCATCTTCAACTCCAGCGCTTTCTCCACATACGGACCATCTCCAAACCAGAGGATCAGCTCATCACAGGCTGCCACACATTTCTGTACATCCTGCTGATCCCGATAGAGACATGCCAGCTCATAAGCCCACTTCTCTGTATATTCCTTTTCCTTCAGTTCTTCCAGAATGCTGATCTTATTCTCCAGCGGCTCGTCTTTCATACAGCTGATCTGATACCGGAGAATATACTTCTTCGCATCGTTTGGAGAAATCTCCGCAAATTCCTGATAATATTCCTCTGCCTCTGCCACATTTCCTGCTTTCAGCGCTGCCTCCGTCAGCTTGTATATGATATTTCTTCCAATCGGAGAATGGTCATAAGCCATCAGATACAGCTCTTTACTTTCCTCATAACGCTCCAAATGGTTATAAATATCTCCCACCAGACAGAGCGTGCTGGAATTTCTTACTTTTTTCCAGTTAATGCTGTCTGCAATCTGGGCAGCGGTAGAATAATCCTCCGCAGCAGCCAGATTTTTCAACTGATCCAGTTTTAATTTATATTCATACTTGTCCACAATGCCACCTCATACATTTTTCTTTCTGTTATATGGTTCACAGTTTCCTGAAACAATTCTCAGCAGACCCTTCTTCTCGATCTCCCTGCTGATTCCGCTGTGGACCAACGTCAGCCAGGCTGACAGTCTCTCATATCCGGCTCAAAAATCCCTATCATTGTTCCTGTCCGAACAGCCGGTCTTCTCTCTTCTTATTTATGTCTTTATATATGCAACAGTATAGCACAATTCCGATAGCGATTACACCTCTTTTTCATTCTGGAACAGGGGAAAAAACTAATATTTTTATAAACATTTTTCAAAAAAATCATGCAGACTTTTATAATGCGATTTCAGAACGTTATAATTTATTCTATAAGAAAAATAAAACAGGGGAACAAAAGACAGTGTACAACTTGTCTTCTGTTCCCCCGTAATTAATAACATTTTCTCTTTTTAAAAATACCTTAATAAGTTGATAACTTTACTCAATCGCTAAACTGTCTCCAAACGTATATGCACTGTCAAAATACCTTCCGTTTCAGTTACAGAACAATTCTATCTCCGGTTATAATTAATCAGGCATCCTTTCAGGATGATCTCACGCTCATCATTAGTCAGCTCGCCCATCTGGAGCATAAACGGTTTCAGTGCGCCGTCTTTTACTACATAAGCCTGGATCTCGGTCGCTTTCTCCTCAATGGCTTTGCGGATCTCCGGTATAAAGAGATAATCACCGTTTGCAAATGGCAGGTTACCGGCCGGGATCAGGAACGGAAGCATACCCCAGTTGATCAGATTGGAGCGGTAACGTTTTGTCGCATACTCATTTGCGATATTTGCCCAGCCGCCCAGTACTTTCTGACAGGAAGCAGCCTGCTCACGGGCAGAACCATCACCCGGTTTTACAGCAAAGATCGTGCTTCCGATACCAAGATTGCCCTCGCCAACGTTCGGATACTGTGTATGAACTGCAGCCATCACATCTTTCAACTCCGGAACCACATCCAGCGGACATGTGCCGGCCTCGATGGCTTTCTGCGCTTTCTGGATCTCTTTTGCTTTTCCTACATAAGACGGATCTTTTCTGGACAGGGTAAACTCTGCCAGTCCCAGTGGGTTGGAGCGGTAGGAAGAGGTCTCTCCGGACGGGATCAGCTCATCGGTAGTAGTTACCGGATCATGAATCTCAGAAACAACTTTCAGTACCATATTTTCCGGAAGTGCGCTCATTGCCGGCCAGTCTTTGATGTTCGGACCAAATTTAATCTCTACAGAAGGATCTGCTACACCGTGGCTGTCAAAAACACGGTTATCATAGATCGTTTTGTCGAAGAAATACTTCGGAGAAGTATATTCAATATCCGTCAGATCTGTAGCCGGTGTCAGGTATCCTTTGTTTGCAGCGGTAGCAGCGATGGATCTTGCATCCATCAGAGCTACAGACGCAATCTGACCGCTCTGGAGTTTGGAGCCTTCACGGTTCGGGAAGTTTCTTGTGGAATGACGGATAGAGAATCCGTTGTTGCACGGTGTATCGCCTGCACCAAAACACGGTCCGCAGAATGCCGTCTTCATGATCGCGCCAGTCTGCATGATCTTAGCTGCCATTCCGTTTTTAACCAGTTCCATATATACAGGCATGGATGCCGGATATACGCTTAATGTAAATTCATCCGGTCCAATGCTCTTTCCTGCAAGAATGTCTGCTGCATCACAGATATTTTCAAATCCACCGCCTGCGCATCCTGCAATGATACCCTGATCCACATACAGTCTGCCGTTATGTACTTTATCCTTTAATGTATAATCTACAGCGCCATCCAGACTTACGAGAGCTTTCTTCTCCACATCATCCAGAATGTCCATGAGGTTTGCGTTCAGTTCCTCGATTGTATAAACGTTACTCGGATGGAATGGCATTGCTATCATCGGACGGATCGCACTTAAGTCTACCTCCACGCATCCATCATAATAGGTTACCGGGGCAGGATTCAGCTCTTTGTAATCCTCAGATCTTCCATGAATATCATAGAACTCTTTGATCTTGTCATCCGTTCTCCAGATGGAAGACAGACAGGTCGTTTCTGTGGTCATAACGTCCACACCGATACGGAAATCCGCACTTAGAGATGATACGCCCGGTCCTACGAACTCCATTACTTTATTTTTTACATAGCCGTTTGCAAATACAGCGCCGATGATGGCCAGGGCAACGTCCTGCGGTCCTACGCCTTTGACCGGCTCGCCTTTCAGATAGATGGCAACAACACCCGGCATATTGATATCGTAAGTCTGGCTCAGAAGCTGTTTTACAAGCTCCGGACCGCCTTCGCCCATCGCCATGGTTCCCAGTGCGCCATAACGGGTGTGGGAATCAGAGCCAAGGATCATGCGTCCGCCGCCTGCAAGCATCTCTCTTGCAAACTGATGGATAACTGCCTGATGAGGTGGAACATAAATGCCGCCGTATTTTTTCGCACAGGTCAGGCCAAACATGTGGTCATCTTCGTTAATCGTACCGCCAACAGCGCAAAGGCTGTTGTGGCAGTTTGTCAATACATAAGGAATCGGGAATTTCTCCAGGCCTGAAGCGCGGGCTGTCTGAATGATTCCTACAAAAGTAATATCATGAGAAGTCAGTTTGTCAAATTTGATTTTCAGCTTCTCCATGTTTCCGGATGTGTTGTGTGCCTCTAAAATAGAATATGCCATGGTGCCTCTGGCAGCCTCTTCCTTTGTCGGAGCATTTCCCGTCTTTGAAGCAAGCACTGCTGCTGCATCCTGACCATCCTCCACGATTTCTGTACCATTTACAAGGTAAATCCCTTTTTCATACAGCTTTACCATCTGTAATCCTCCTGTTATCTGCTTATTAAAATTCTTCTATGAATCGAATCCTGCTATTGTTTACAAAAAACGGCGATGTGTTGAACACCGCCGTTTTTACACATTCTAGCACTGATTATAGTTATCTTTTCCGCAAAAATCAACCTCATACCGGCAAATGCACAGAACTTTCAGATACACATAACCCTGTTGTGTGACAAATATTTTTATTCCTACTTCTGCAGAAGTAAAAACCGCACTTCCACACAGAAAAGATCTGCATCCATGCTTACCGTAAACCTGCCGTTCATCAGTTCTGTCAGCGTCTTTGCAATGGAAAGTCCCAGTCCGCTTCCCTCCGTGCTGCGTGCTTCATCTCCCCGAACAAAACGCTCGGTCAGATCTGTCGCCGGTACGGAAACACGGGCTCTGGAAATATTTTTCATAGAAAACACTATCCAGTTATCTTCTTTTGCCAGTTCCACATATACGCGGGTCTCCGGCAAAGCATATTTTGCCACATTGCTGTAAAGATTGCCGATGATTCTCCATGTCTGCCGTCCGTCTGCATAGATCATCCGCGGTTCATTCGGAAACTTACTGATCACGGTAAGTCCCTTCTCCTCCAGCCGTTCATTGAACTCTCCGCCGGTCTGTCTTACCAGTTCCACCAGATCGATCTCATCCATCTGCAGGGAAATATTTCCGGAAGAAATCTTGGATACTTCCACCAGATCTTCCATCAGAGATTTTAAACGCATGGCTTTCTGATCCAACACTTCGATATAATTTTTCGCATTCTCGTTCTGGATATCTTCCCGTTTCAGCAAGCCAACATAGTTAATGATGGACGTCAGCGGTGTTTTCAGATCATGGGAAACATTCGTGATCATATTTGCCTTCATCCGCTCGTCCTGCACGCTTTCATTGATGGCATTGGCAAGTCCTTCCGCGATATGATTGATGCCCTCTGCCAGCACCTTTTCTCCTCCGGAAAACTCATTCAGATCCAGCTTGTAATCCAGATCGCCATCCGTGATTCTGCTGATTCCATCCAGCACTTTGCTGCGGTTTGCTTCCCAGCGGTAAAAATAAACAAATGCACATACAATGATCGCTGCGATGACAACATACGCCCAGATCTGTCCTTTTCCAAATGCCATATATCCGAGGAAGATACAAAATACAGCCAACGCCCAGTAACCGAACAGTTTTTTCCAGGACAGATACCGCTCTTCCGTAAACTCTTTAATGCCCTGCACGCACCAGTGAATCAGACTGTTGTTCCAGAAATTGTCTGCCTTGATCCGTCGCACAAAACTCAGATAGAAGCACATAAAGACCACGCTTGCCAGAAATGCCAGCGTACCATATACGATCATCCTGCCAGAAGTCTCATACTGCTGATGGCTGACCCTGATACCAAGCTCCGCCACACCGGCCTCTGCAATGACCAGCATGGCTCCGCACACTTCCGTCTTGATCTTATCAAAAGAAAATGTATGAATCTCCATATCCTCTTCCCTGCACCCGGCGGTAACCGTAAGATAACAGAGTGTGAACAACCAACCCACGCCACTTACCACAATGAAAATCATACTCATCTTTGCCCATGGATACAGCTTTGAAAACTCCTTCTGCGCCACAGAAAAATCATCCACCGCCGCAAAGGTCGTATCCACACCAATAATCAGCACATGATCCCCCTCTGTCAGATCATTATATGTGCGCATGTTTTGATAATAAGACTTTTCAATACCACCAATATTACTGTCAAAATAAAATGCGGAGCTGTCAAAATACAGATACTCTCCCAGCGCCTGAGCCTCTTCCCATGCCTTATCCACATTGATCTGCTGCAATTGCTGTTTTCTGCTTTCTCCGGATTTTTCCAATGCAGGAATGAGATCCATATTTGTATAGAGACAGCCCGAAGACTGACTTCCCAGCCAGTAGTACAGATTGGAACTTCCGGTCTCATACTGGTTATAATATTTTTTATAAAGGTTAATATCCTCTTCCCGGACGCCTTCCGACGCTGCTTTTGCTTCATCGTATCTGCCGTCCGTCTCCAGCTTTTGCTTCAATTCCAGATATTCCAGCACGTTCTGTGTCTGCTGATCCATGATCTTTTCAAAATAACCGGAATCCACAAAGGAAGAATTGCTGAGATCGCCCAGGTTCAACATGTTCTGGTTGACACAGCTTTGCAGCAATACCACAAATACCGCCAGAGACACCGCCAGTATGCTCTGGATGACAAACAAGATGGATTTAACCAGGGTGGAATATCGTTTTCTTTTCATATATCCACTGCCTTTCTAACCAGAGGGATGGAAAATAGCGTTCTTCCATCCCTTCTGGTCGATAATTTGTATTTCTAATGGCTTAAATCTTTCTCGATCTTATAGCCAACACCCCATACGACTTTCAGATACCGCGGCTCCTTCGGGTTGATCTCAATCTTTTCCCGGATATGACGGATATGTACGGCTACCGTGTTATCCGCACCGATGGCTTCTTCGTTCCAGATGCTCTCATAGATCTGATTGATGGAAAATACTTTTCCCTGATTTTTAACCAGAAGAAGCAGGATATTGTATTCTATCGGCGTCAGTTTGACCGGATTGTCGTCCACGGTCACTTCCTTCAGATCATCATTCATCATCAGACCGCCTGCACAGTAAACGTGCTGCTGTTCTTCCTCGGCTACATTTCCCAGTTTGGTAAACCGGCGGATCTGTGAGTTGACCCTTGCCACCAGTTCCAGTGGATTAAACGGCTTGGAAACGTAATCGTCTGCTCCAACGTTCAGTCCCAGGATCTTATCCGCATCCTCAGTCTTTGCTGACAGGATAATAATGGGAATATTGCTCTCTTCCCGGATACGCAGCGTCGCTCGGATGCCGTCCAGCTTCGGCATCATCACATCCATGATGATCAGATGCACGTCGTTCTGTTTCATCAGATTCAGTGCCTGCACGCCATCATAGGCCTTGATCACATTGTAGCCCTCCTGCTGCAGATAAATCTCCAGTGACTCCACAATGGATCTGTCATCATCGCAAACCATAATCGTTTTCATGTATATTCCTGCCTTTCCTATGTATAGACAAAAAGCAGCCTGAATCATTTTCGCAATAACTCAAACTGCCCTTTCGATTCCTCTGTCTTAAGTGTAACAGGGGAAAATGAGATGGTAAACTCTATTTTTATTAATTATTTTTTAAATTTTTATCCGTTCTGCAAGAACTTTTTTGTTCGACTTCTGAGCAGATTTTTATCTTACTTTTCATCCAGATCTTTCGGTGTGATCTCATTCAGCAACACTTTCATGCGCTCTTTCCAGCCGGCAGTTCCTTTCTTACTGCCTGACGGTCGTGAAGTCTGAATATCCTGCAGTGCATCTGTATTTTCTTCATTCAGCAGATGTTCCTGCGCGATCTCCCATTCCATGGTTTTGTTTACATCTTTATCCGGCTGTTTTTGCACATCCTTTTTCCCGACAGGTTTCTGTAACGTTCCATAGGTTTCTACATCTGCACTTGCGGTACCTTCCAGACTGCTATCCTGCATATGTCCAACAGTTCCACCAGTAGTAACTTCCTCATCTGCACCCGCTTCCCCCATATACTGTGGCTCAGCATTGACTTCCATGTTGGAAAGCAGACTGCGCAGTTCTGATACAGCTGTTTTCCGTGCTTCATTCGAATCTGTGCAGGCAGTTTCCAGTCCGCCTGTATAATTTTCATAGGCTGTCGGTTCCGGCTGCTGTTCTGTTACGTTCTGAGACAGAGAATGATCTGTTGCATTTCTTTCTAAAGCCGCATTCACATCTGTCTCTTTGTAAACATTAACATCTGATACCACACCCTCTTCCGGCAATTCCTGCTCTGCCATTTTCTCTGCTTCCAGTGCCGCTTTACGTCTGAAATATTCCGAATTCAGGTTTACCTTTACATCTGGTTTTTCTGTAACAAGCGGTGCCGGGGAAGGCACATATCCTGCTTTTGCATCTTCCGCTGATATGCCTGCTCTTTCAAAATATGCCTCGTTGATCTTTACATCCGCAGCCACGGCCGGAATCTTAATATGTTCCCTGCTGTAAGGAGAACGACGAGCATATGCCTGCTCTTTTTTCTGGTCTTCCGCTTTCCGTTTTTCCTTCCTCTGATCCGCGCGGATATCCTCCAGCATTCCCTGATATACCTTAGAATCTGCCATATCCTGAAGCTGAGACTCCAATTCCAGTTCATTACTTCTCACGATATCCTTCTGATTACGAAGCTCCCGCTTGAAGCTGCGGAACACTTCATTCATGGACTCATTGGTCTGATCGATGAGATCCTGCACTTTTCCAAGCATATCTGCAGTATAAAGTACAGATGCCGCATACACATCATCCGCTTTGCCGGATGCATCATTGATCATCGCCTGCCCTTTGTGCTGAAATGCCAGCTCCGCCCGGTTCCGGCTCTCTCTTGTATGTTCATATGCTTCCATCATGTCATAGATGCCCTGATTCAGCCGATCCAGCAGCTTCAGAAACTGCTTTCTGTCCACAATGACTTTATCCGGCGACGAGCCATATCCCTGACATTTGGAAAACATTACATGTATCTCTTTTAAAACCCGTTCTACGGTATCCTGAGGGCTCATATTTTTTCCCCTTTCATGCTGTCTTATATAAAAATCATATCATAGCCCACGAAACATGTCTATGTGAGAGAAGTGAAAATTCTCTTAACATTTCTTACCAGTCACATTTTCATAAATCATGATTTGCCAATCATACGCTGAATCCGCTTTATCACAGACACCACAATCAGGATCACAGATACCGCCACCACGCCGATCAGCATAACAGCGATCACAAGATAACGCCCCGGATGCTGTACCCGGTGCAAAAATGACCCATCTTCATCCACAATCTTCCGGCTGTGAAGCTTTGTGTAATAAGCAGGCACCGACCGAACGCCTTCCTCATTTTCCGGAAAACATTCCATATAGCGGGCAATCGCTTCCCATGCCTTGATCTCTTTTCCGGAACTGTCATGAAGGATACATGTGTTCAAATCCGTGACCAGATTGCCGTCCTTATCTTTCGGACGCACAGACAAAATGCCCCAGGACATCTTCTGTACCCGCTCAAACATCTGTCCAGTATACAGGTCTGTGACCACATAGTACAGCTGATCCCGCTTTACCTTTTGTGAAAAAATATCATTCTGGTCTCGCCATGGAATTGTGTACTGTTTTTCATTTTTCACACTGACTACCCGATTCAAAATAATTCTTTTCGGATTCGATACATAGGAAAGCCCGCTGGGATAAAGCCGGGCTGATTTCATAAAATCTCCCACACTGGCATCGATCTCCGCTGCTGTGCTCAATTCATCTCCGGTCAGCCAGACGCCGATCAGCGGATAGCCCGGACTGCCATCTGCGCCAGTTCCCAGGCAATAGGTCCGAAACACATCTTCCACCGTCACTTCGCCGGTAATGATCGTATCTCTGACACAACCGCTGGGAACAACTGCCACATCTACTTTTTCCCCGGCATCGGAATAATTGGATGCGGTATAGAAAAAGGCATCCGACATAAGATCTGCCAGAGGATTTTCCTCTCCGCTGTCATAAAGTGCATCCGATGAAGAAAATTCCCACGGATTTTCTGCCAGCACCTGATCCGTCGTATATCCATAGGTACTCAGGTATCTGGTGTCAATCATAGCAGAAAATGTCTGTAACTGTTCTGCCGTTTTCGGATCTTCTGCGACCTTATCCGTCAGAGAAGTCAAATGATAATCTGTTACGCCCCAGCTTCCATCAGTACGCTGTTTCAGCGACAGAGAACCAATACGCTCTCCATATTCTCCCACAGATACAATGGTGGTATTTCCTTTTCGGATCGCTTCCTTTAACACACGATGGGAATGTCCGCTGACGATCACATCCAAATCCGGAACCTGTTCCGCCAGCTTCTCATCCTCTGATTTTTCCGGATCTTTTCGCGTACCGCTGTGGGACAGGCAGATGATCATATCCGGATCTTCCTTTTCCTCAATCTCCGCCACCGTGCGTTTTACCGCCGTGACCGGGTCTTCAAAATATAACGGACAGTTGTTGATGCACTCTTTTGCCGCTTTTCCCATTACTCCGGTAATGGCAATGCGCACGCCATTTTTCTCTACCATAATATAAGGGCGGATGCCATATGCTTCAAACGCCTCCTTCAACTGCGTTTCCTGATCATTTCCTGTGGCAGACCATTTCACATTACACAGCACAAAAGCAGGCAGTGTATCTCCGCTGTCCACCGCAGTCTCCAGCATCTCTGCCAGCCCGGTTCCTTTGTAATCAAATTCATGATTCCCCAGCGTTACGGCATCATATCCCATGTACCCAAACATACGAAGCTCCGGTGCTTCCTCCTGATAGAGCAGCTGATAGACCGTTCCCATGGAAAAGTCGCCACCGTCCAGCAGAAGTGTATCCGGATTCTTTTCACGATGCTGCCGGATCAGTGTCATCATCCGCGCCAGACCACCGACACTCTGCTGTTTGCCGCCATACGTCGTTTGAAACGGTTCCAGATGCGAATGGATATCGCTGGTAAACATCAGATCTATCTGCCGTTGCTGTTGATTCCACACATCCTGCCCTTTCCAGATCCTATCCGCAGACAATGGCGCCTGTGCACTGCTGGAAGGCCAGCTGATCCAGGACTCTTCCGTCTGTTCAGCCTTTGCCACCTGTACACTTATCGCCAAAAGCAGAAACAGAAGCAACAGGAAAATCCCTGTCTTTATGGCTGCATTCTCTATTTTTAATTTTACATATTTTTTTCTCCAGTATCTCATCTGATTATCCGTTCATCCTTATTGTTTATTGTGAACTGCTTCATAGGCCTCACAGGTTACCTCAATTTGTTCCCTTATAACTCCAGTGCCCCAACAACGTTCCGTTTAGTTACCTAACTCATTTTAAACATGCATGGCTGTTTTGACGCTGTCACAATTTTATGATACACTTTTTCCCAGAAATTATGAAAAAGTAATGAGGATTTTTATGCCAGCAGCAAAAACCTATGGAAATATCATAAAAAAGATCGCACCGGAACATAAGACCGCCGCCTTTCGCATGATCAAAGCCGGTCTGCATCTGGAAAAATTCCGCACCGGACATTTTCTGGATAAAAAGATCCCGGATGCTTATCAGTATCTGAACAACTACGCCATCGGAAATGTACTGGAAGCACTGCAGCGTCCGGAACAGACCGCATGGGTCAATATCTTTACCCCGGTAGAGATACTGCAATGTTTTGACCTGTATTGTCTTTCCGCAGAAGCATTGTCGTCCTATCTGTCCGGATTTTACATTGAAGATTCCCTGATCGACCATGCCGAAAGCGAGGGGATCGCCTCCACGCTGTGTTCTTATCATAAGACATTTATCGGAGCCATTGATTCCGGCATCATTCCACCGGCGGCTTTTGCCACCACCACATCCATGATCTGTGACGGCAATGTCAACACGTTCCGGCATCTGTCTCAGAAACACCATGTTCCCTGCTACATGCTGGACATTCCAAACGACTACTCGCCGGATGCGCTGCATTATGTTGTAGATCAGCTTGAGGAAATGATTCGAATGCTGGAACAGCAATTTGGGAAAAAAATGGATTTTCAGCGACTTTCGGAAATACTGGAACGGGAAAATCTTTCAAAAGAATATTACCACAAATTTCTGATGGAAACGAGTCATAAAGATTATCCAAGCACGCTGACCCTTCAGATGTTCATGCTTTTCGCCACACATCTGATCATTGGCACACCGGAAATGCTGCGATTTTTCCAGCAGCTGTATAAAGAAGCAAAAGCCGCGCCGGAGTTTCACGGAAAGAAGATCCTATGGGTACATCTGTATCCTTATTATCAGGAAACGCTGCAGCAATACTTCAACCTGAAAGACGAATATCAGCTCATCACGACGGAGATGAACTTAGATTACATGGAACCTTTGGATACCACACGTCCACTGGAAGCTCTGGCAAAAAAAATGCTGTGCAACGTCTACAATGGCAGCTATGACCGGAAAGCCCGCATGGTGTCCGATCTGGCAACAGAGCTTCATGCAGATGGCGTCATCAATTTCTGCCACTGGGGCTGCAAACAGTCTTCCGGCGGTGTCATGCTCCTAAAAGACGAGATAAAAAAGACCGGCATTCCGTTCCTGAGTCTGGATGGAGACGGCATGGACCGGCGAAACAGCCACGATGGCCAGATCAAAACGCGACTGGAAGCGTTTCTGGAGCTGCTTTGATATACTTAATAACAGAAAGAGGAAATCATGCTAGGATATGTATGCAAATATACTCCTGTCGAGATCTTTGAGGCCATGGGCACAGATATCCACAGGATCGAGCCGGATGTGACCGGTTTTCCACAGGCGGAGGCATGGATGCACGCAAATATGTGTTCTTATTCCAAAGCCGTGCTGGAAGATATTGCCGCAAAAGATTATGACGGCATTATCCTTACCACCTGCTGCGACAGCATCCGCCGCCTTTATGACACCTTAAAACACCATTACCCGGACAAATTCATTTACCTCATGGATATTCCAAGAAAGGTAACAGATTTTGCCGTGGAACTTTATGAAAAACAGCTGCTGGAAATGATCCATTCCTACGCTGCTTTTTCCGGAAAAAATTTTACCTGGAAAAAACTTCAGGAAATCCTGAAACGAAAATCAGCTGCAGAACAGCTAAACGATGCACCGCTTTCCGATCACAAAATAGCTGTCGGTCTGGCCGGTGCAAGACCGGGAAACGACCTACGTAATCTTCTGGAAAATAACGGTGCCGAGATCGTATTTGACCTGACCTGCACAGGCATCACACGAGGCTTTACAATAAAAGATGTCGATTCCGAACATCAGCTCTTATCTCAATACGCCTGGAACATGCTGAACCAGATCCCCTGTATGCGCATGATGGATGCCACCAACCGTAGCCAGTTCATTGACGGCATGAAAGACCGTATTGACGGCATTATCTACCACACGATTAAATTCTGCGATGTGTATTCTTATGAATATGAAATGCTGCGGGAACGGGGCGATATTCCACTTGTACTGGTGGAGACCGATGCCACCAGACAGGGCAGCGGACAGATTCTGACACGGACGGAAGCTTTTCTGGAATCCCTCCGTGCAGGAAAATCCGAACCTTCTGCCCGGACAAACACCATTGAAAAACATCTTACGGAGGACGGGCATATGTATGTACTTGGCATTGACAGTGGTTCCACATCCACCAACGCTGTCATTCTGGACGAAAATAAAACAATCAAAGCTTTTTCTGTCATTCGCACAGGAGCAAAAAGCATGGACAGTGCGGACCGCATTTTAAATGATATTTTGGGAAAGGCCGAACTGGAGCGCAAAGATCTTTCCAATATCGTCTCCACCGGCTACGGACGCGTCAGCATTTCATTTGCCGACAGCAATGTGACCGAGATCAGCTGTCATGGCAGGGGCGCACATTATCTGAACCCGGATATACGCACGATTCTGGATATCGGTGGACAAGACTCCAAGGCCATCCGCCTGAATGAAAATGGGGATGTGACCGATTTTGTCATGAATGATAAATGTGCCGCCGGTACCGGGCGCTTTCTGGAAATGATGGCGCGCACACTGGAAATCTCCACCGCAGAACTTGGACCGGTATCCAAAGGCTGGAAAGAAAATATCGAGATTTCCAGCATGTGCTCCGTCTTTGCGGAATCCGAGGTCATCTCCCTGATTGCACAGAACAAGGAAAAAGCAGATATCGCCCACGGTATCCACAATGCCATCGCCGGAAAAGCCATTTCCCTGTTGAAACGGGTCGGCATCGAAGGGGGCTGCATGATGACCGGAGGCGTTGCCAAAAATTCAGGTGTTGTCCGCTCTCTGGAAGAAAAGCTTGGTACAAAACTTTATATCAGCGAGGAGCCGGAGATTGTCGGTGCGCTGGGAGCTGCACTGTTCGCGTTGGAGAATCTGGAGAAATAAAACCGAAAATGCTTTATAAATTCCGATTGAGATTTCACCTGTTTTAAGAAATTTAATAACTGTTATATTTTATTATTAA